>CATKZP010000003.1 GCA_949841355.1 uncultured Oscillospiraceae bacterium | reverse complement strand
TACCTTGTTTCTGGCGTTTATCCTTTGCTGGGCAAATCATCATTCGATGCAAAGTTTGACCCTATCTGACTTTGCTTGACTGTTTTATCTGTATTTCATTTTGTCCTTGACATTGGGTACACTTTATATGAGGATAAGACCTGTTCGCTCATGTCTAATACAGCAGGTTTTTTGTAGGAAACACAACGGCGCGGACAGCGCCGTTGTCCCAGCAAGTACGGAATTTTGACAGCAAAATTCCACTTGTTAGGGGAACCCCCTAAAACCCCACCGTCTGTGGAGCGCATACCGCCCTTGCAAAGCGTGTTCCCCCTTGTGCCAAAAGAGTAATCCGCCGCTCGTCCCCCGGCCTTGACCGGTTACGGCGACGGGCGGTTAGGCCCCCAGGGGCAGGCTACACGGGCGCAGGTGGCGCAAATGCTGAAAAACTTTATTGAAAATCAGGAGGCAAATACTTGAAAAAACTCGCAATCCTTTTTGCGCTGGCCCTTTGCGTGGCGCTGGCGGGCTGTAACCAGCCCGCCCCGCCCCAGGGCGGCGAACCCTCGCAGGAACCCTCTAACAGCGTGACCACTCCCCCAGTGGAGGAACCCACGCAACCGGCATCCCCGACAAAGGCCGGGGCTTTGCCGAGTACCCCCTGACCTACGAGGGGGAACTGACGGCGGAGAAACTGATCCAGGGCATCGCGGACCTGACCGGCTGGGACTTGACCCTGGCCGAGCCGGTTGTCTCCGGCAAGGGCGGCATGAGCGTGTGCCTGTCCAGCGAATCCACCCTGTTTGTCGGCCCGCCCGACCCGCAGAAAGAGGAATTTCATATGTACGACGTGGGCCAGCTCGCGGAGACGATTTTGGACAGCATCCAGAAAACCTTGGCGGGCGCACGCCGTTTGGCTACCGGCTAGAAAAAACAGGCCGGATGAACAAGAAAAATCAAGATGTGCGGGATCTTGTTGTAGAGCCAGAGGACGCGGAGATCGTCAAGCTGATTTTTCAGAAATATGTCTATGAGGGCTGTGGTGCGCTCCGTATCTGCCGCTACCTGGCAGAGCAAAACATCCGCAGAAAAGGCGGCAAAATGATTTCTGTCGGCATCATCAACCGGGCCATCCAGAACCCCATTTATATCGGCGTCCTGCAAAGAGGTGCCAGCAAATCAGAAGTTTTGCCCGCCTTAAAAATCATTGATGAAAATGTATTTGCCAGGGCGCGGGAGATCATCAGCGCAAGGACCGTCCAGCACAGGGAAGTGCCGCTTACCACCAGGGGGAAATCCCTGTTAGTGGGGAATGTCTATTACGGCTGCTGCGGGGCGAGGCTGGTGCTGACGACCTCCGGGCGAAAATATCGCAGGAAAGACGGGACAGTGGTTACAGGCAGTTATTCCAGCTATAAATGCTGCAACAGGACGATGGCCCCCGGAAAGTGTGACGGGCAGACGTCTTTCAGTGTTGAAAAGCTGGATAATCTTGTGGAGCAGATCGTCCGCATCCAGTTTGAACAAATCCAGAAGGCTCCGCCGCAGGCGCTGCTTGAGAAACAGCGGAGCCGGAAAATCGAACTTGCTAAAGTGAAGGTGAAGCGTCTGGAGGGTGAATACCGGCAGAAGCAGAGGACCTATCAGGATTTACGGGCTGAGACGCTGAAGGTTATCCAGGACAGCAGTCATTTCAGCGCCGGTCTGCTGAACGGCCTGATTGAAGAAACCGCCGCCCAACTCAAAGACCTGGAGAACCAGGTGCAGACCGCAGAGATGAAGTTGCGGGACATTGTATCTGGCGCTGAACAAGATGAACAGGAATACGCGCAGCTGATAAATTGGGCCGGGTTATACGACAAATGCTCCTTTGAATCCAGAAAAATGATTGTGGCGCAGTTTGTTAAGGCTGTCCACGTCAAGAGAGGGTATGAGGTGGATATTGAGTTTAATGTATCCTTCGAGGAATTTCAGATGCTTTATCTGGAGCCGGAAGCAGAGGGAGACAAGAGGAACCGGAGGGGCCGGGAAATCCTTGCCCTTGCGGAGAACGCATAATAAATTCCTGGCCCGAATAAGGTACAAAACACTTTCGACATTCCTTTTTTATCTATTACGAATACCAGCAACCACATATGGCAGATTATTTTTTGCTTAAACTGTACTGCTTACTACGGTATGCGTGCCGACGGATTTAGCCTGGATGACAAGCAGGCTCTGGTGGCGGACAACGACATCCCAGACTTTAGCATATGTTGCATAGCAAAAGCGAGCACGAAATGAAGGGAGGTGTGGGCCAGCACACCTCCAACTCAACAAAATAAAAATTTTGTTGAGTTGGAGGGGGTAAATTTTGGTGCAGTCAAAACAAGATGGCTTGGCTTGCTCATCTTGCCCAAATGTTCGTTATGGTACGAACCGGCTGGCCGATTCTATGATAGATTATCGTTTGGAAGCTCCGCCTATCCTGCGGGATTTTTTGACCTACCATGAGACCATTCAAGGTCACTCCAAGAAAACCGTGGACGAATACTTTTTGGATCTGCGCACCTTTTTCCGCTACATTAAGATCGAAAAAGGTCGTATACCGCGCTCCACGCCGTTGGATGAAATCGCCATCAGCGATGTGGATTTAGCTTTGGTGAAATCGGTGACGCTGACGGATATTTACGCTTTTCTCAGCTTTCTCAGCCGTGACCGAGTAAAAAATGCCAATGCCTCCAACTCTCGCCACGGGCTGGAAGTATCTTCGCGCGCCAGAAAAGTGGCCACAATCCGATCATTTTATAAGTATTTGGTATCAAAGGCGAAACTTTTAGATGAAAACCCAATTCAGGAGCTGGATTCCCCCAAAATTCGGCAGGCCTTGCCGCGCTATCTGACTCTGGACGAGAGCATTCAGCTCCTGGAGTCTATTGAAGGCGACAATGCAGAGCGGGATTTCTGCATCATCACCCTGTTTTTGAACTGTGGGATGCGAATTTCAGAGCTGGTTGGGCTGAACCTCTCCGATATTCGGGACGACCGCATCCGAGTGTTGGGCAAGGGCAATAAAGAACGGGTGATCTACCTCAACGCGGCCTGTCAGAATGCTATTGAGGACTGGCTGGCGGTGCGCTCCCACTCCGGTGCGGCGGACCCCCACGCGCTGTTCATCTCCCGCCGGCACACGAGGATCACCAAGGATGGCGTGCATTATATGCTGAAGCAGCGTTTCACTGCCGCCGGCCTGGACAGCAGCAAATACTCTGCTCATAAGCTCCGCCACACCGCCGCCACCCTCATGCTGCAAAACGGAGTGGATGTACGTACGCTTCAGGAAGTGCTGGGGCATGAGCATTTGAATACCACCCAAATTTACACCCACGTGGACAGCAACGCGTTGCGGGATGCGGCCCAATCCAACCCGCTGGGGCAGATAAAGGCCAAGCCACGCCGGGGACGGCCGAAAAAAGCATCTGGAAACGAAGAATAGCTTGATACGATAGACGGGCGCGGAGGGTTCAGCCCTCCGCGCCGTTTGCCTGCCGCAGACCGTTCGAGGGTCCGTTGGTTACCCTGAGAGCTCCTACAATGTGAAGAAACCGCCACTCCACCACGTTCTGATAGCTGTCCAGCGGCCGGTAATCGGCATCGTTGGAGTGGGCGGCAATGAGGATGTTATCCGGCCTGGGTATGGGACCCACCGATACGATCACCGGCGTATGGGCAAACACCTCTCCACTGTTCTCAAACCGGAGCTGGACAAAATCGCCAGGGCGCAGGAAGTTCATGTGTACTTGAATGCCCACTGGGCCGTCGGTGGGCTGGGGCCGGGTCATAAAATCCCAGAAAAACTGTACCCCGGTCCAAGATGGCGCCCGGTCCGTGGCATCAATATAATACCAGCCGAAGTCAGGGGCAAAGTTCATAATGCCAGTGCCAGCGTACAGGCATTGGGACGCAAAATTTGTGCAGTCACCGCCGATGTCACTGAAATCGTAAAAGGCCGGGTTTCGTGTATACGCCCATTTGTGGGCGTAAGCCACCGCCGCCCGTCGGTTATATGGGAGCAGCTGTATCATGCCGCCTCTCCCCCTTTCCCGCCATGTTATGCGGGCCGTCATTTTGTTGATACGAGCCGGGAAAATTTCCCCCTGTTTTGTGGGATTTGACCCGCAAAAAGCGGAGCTTTTGCTTGCATTTTCCTGTGGCGAATGTTAAAATCATAACGGAAACCACCAAAATCAAATTTTGATAAGGAGTTGGACAATTATGCCACTGGTTACCTCGACTGAAATGTTCAAGAAGGCCTACAATGGCGGTTACGCCGTGGGCGCGTTCAACGTCAACAACATGGAGATCGTTCAGGGTATCACCGAGGCCTGCCGCGAGGAGAAGGCCCCCGTCATCCTCCAGGTGTCCAAAGGTGCCCGGGCCTACGCCAACCACACCTATCTGGTGAAGCTGGTGGAGGCTGCCGTGATTGAGTGCCCCGAAATTCCCATTGTGCTCCATCTGGACCACGGCGACAGCTTCGAGACCTGCAAGAGCTGCATCGACGGCGGCTTTACCTCCGTCATGATCGACGCCTCCTCCAAGCCCTTCACGGAGAACATTGAGATCACCAAGAAGGTGGTGGAGTACGCCCACGACCACGGCGTTGTAGTGGAGGCTGAGCTGGGCGCTCTGGCCGGCGTGGAGGATGAGGTTAGTGTCTCCGCCGAGGATTCCCACTACACCCGGCCCGAGGAAGTGGAAGAGTTCGTTTCCAAGACCGGCTGCGACTCCCTGGCCATTGCTATCGGCACCAGCCACGGCGCTTATAAGTTCACCGCCGCTCAGTGCACCCGCAATGAGAAGGGCGAGCTGGTTCCCCCGCCCCTGCGCTTCGACATCCTGGACGAGGTCGTCAAGCGTCTGCCCGGCTTCCCCATCGTGCTCCACGGCTCCTCCAGCGTGCCTCAGGATTATGTGAAGATGGTCAACGCCAATGGCGGCAAGATGCCCGATGCGGTGGGTATCCCCGAGGAGCAGCTGCGCAAGGCTGCCGAGAGCGCTGTTTGCAAAATTAACATTGATTCCGACCTGCGCTTGGCCATGACCGGCACGATCCGCAAGTTCTACGCCGATCATCCCGACAAGTTCGATCCCCGCGAGTACCTGAAGCCCGCCCGCGCCAACATCAAAGAGCTGGTGCGCCACAAGCTGGTGGACGTGCTGGGCTGCAACGGCAAGGCGTAATCAACCACAGGTAAAAGGAGAAATTTGACATGGCACAGTTAAAGGGCGCTTGCGTTATCGGTCAATCCGGCGGTCCCACCTCTGTTATCAACGCCAGCGCGTACGGTGTTATCCGCACCGCGCTGGACTGCCCTGACATCACCGCTGTTTACGGCATGGCCCACGGAATCAAGGGCATGCTGAACGACCAGCTGTACGACATGGGCCAGGAGGACGCCAAAGAGCTGGAGCTTCTGCTCAACACCCCCTCCTCCGAGCTTGGTTCCTGCCGCTATAAGATTGCCGATCCCGATGTGGACGACACCGATTACCAGCGCATTCTGGAGATCTTCAAGAAGTACAATATCCGCTATTTCTTTTACAACGGCGGCAACGACTCCATGGACACCTGCGCCAAGGTGAGCCGGTTCATGGCCAAGTCGGGCTATGAGTGCCGGGTGATGGGCGTGCCCAAGACAATTGACAACGATCTGTTCGGCACCGACCACTGCCCTGGCTTTGCCTCCGCCGCCAAATATATCGCCACCTCCTGCGCCGAGGTTTACAAAGATGGCCGGGTGTATGACACCGGCATGGTCACCGTCATTGAGATCATGGGCCGTCACGCCGGCTGGCTGGCTGGCGCCGCCGCCCTGGCTGGCGTGGTGGGCTGCGCCCCCGATCTGGTTTACCTCCCCGAGGTGGACTTCGATATGGACAAGTTCCTGGCCGATGTGGACGCCATCTATAAGAAGAACGGTAATTGCATCGTGGCCGTCTCTGAGGGCATCCATTACGCCGACGGTTCCTTCGTGTCCGAGGCCAAGACCTCTGCCACCGACGGGTTCGGCCACGCGCAGCTGGGTGGTCTGGCCGCTCTGCTGGCCAACGTGGTCAAGGAAAAGACCGGCGCCAAGGTCCGCGGCATTGAACTGTCTCTGCTCCAGCGCTGTGGCGCGCACCTGGCGTCCCAGACCGATATCGACGAATCCTTCTTGGCTGGTAAGACCGCTGTGGAGGCCGCCGTGGCCGGTGAAACGGACAAGATGGTGGGCTTCGAGTGCACCCGCGAGGGAGGCGTCTATACCTGCAAGACCAAGCTGTTCAACCTCTCCGAGGTGGCCAACTTCGAGAAGAAGGTGCCGCTGGAGTGGATCAACGCTGAGCACAATGGCGTAAACCAGGGCTTTATTGACTATGCCCTGCCTCTGATCCAAGGGGAGAATCATCGGGCGACTGAGAATGGTCTGCCTCGGTTTGCCCGCCTGAAAAAGATCCTGGCGAAGTAAGGAAAACTAAAAAGGGCCGAGTTCCATTTGGAACTCGGCCCTTTTTCTTGTATGTAAATTCAGAGCTTTCTATTAAGCCAAACCAGCAATTTCACGCATCCTGATTTTCGTTCTCAGCCACGCCGGTCATGGCCCGTGTAACAGCCTGACCACGGGCATCCAGCCCCTTGGTCATAGCCAGCGCTTCGGTGATGTCGTAGTCTACAATATCCTCGCCGTGCATAGCAACAACGCGGCAGGTCTTACCTTCTGCCAGCAGCTTTACCGCTTCGTGGCCCATATAGGTAGCCACCATACGGTCCCGGGCGCTGGGCGAACCACCCCGCTGCACATGTCCCAGCACAGTAACACGGGTGTCCAAAGCAGTGGCATTTTTGATCTGCTCCGCCACATGATATGCTCCACCGGGCACACCTTCAGCGACAATAACCATAAAGTGAGTGCGTCCACCCAAACGAGCCTGACGGATGGGCTCAATGACATCTTTGCTAAAATCCACTTCCTTCTCCGGCACCAGCACCACCGTAGCTCCACAGGCAATGGCTACCGAGACCGCCAAATGTCCCGCTCTGTGGCCCATGACCTCCACCACCGAGCAGCGTTCATGAGATTTCATGGTGTCGCGCAGGCGGTCAATGCTCTCCAACGCGGTGTTGCAGGCAGTATCGTATCCAATGGTGTAGGTGGAGCAAGCAATGTCGTTGTCAATGGTGCCAGGAATCCCAATAACCGAAATGCCGCTGTTGGCCAAACTGAGCAGGCCCTTAAACGTGCCGTCACCGCCGATGCCGACCAAGGCGTCAAGGCCCAATAGTTTACAGGTGGCCAGGGCTCTTTTACGGCCGGCTTCCTCAATGAACTCCAAACTGCGGGCAGAGTAAAGCATCGTGCCGCCCCGTCGGGAAATGTCGCTGACACTTTCAAAATTCAGTCGGGTAAAATCGCCATTCAACAGGCCATGGTAACCCCGGCGGATGCCGATACAATCAATTCCATAGTGCAAGGAGGCACGAACTACGGCGCGGATAGCCGCGTTCATGCCGGGGGCGTCGCCGCCGCTGGTAAATACACCGATCCGGTGGACCGCAGATTTCAAGACAATCAAATCCTTTCCTGTAAAATATGCTTAAACCTTCAACTCCACAGTTTGCTCCTCAAAAGCAGAGCGATGCGCTTCCAGTACAGGGCGGATATAATCATTCAGGTAATCCGTCACTTGTTCCGGACAACGGCCGATATAGCGAGATGGCTCCATATGAGCGGAAAGCTCCTCGCTGCTCAAGTCAAATAATGGATCAGCCGCCAACAGGTCAATCAGATTATTTGTAAGGCCAAACTCCTTTACGTTCCGCCCAGCCTCTTGAGAATGGACCCGAATGCGTTCGTGAATCTGCTGACGGTCTCCTCCCCTGCGCACCATGTCCATCATGATATTCTCGCTGGCCATGAAGGGCAGTTCCTCCAAGATGTGTTTTTCAATAACCTTTTCATGGACCACAAGGCTGGAAGCCACGTTCTCATAGATGTTGAGGATGGCGTCTACCGCCAAAAATGCCTCGGGTACAGATATGCGCTTGTTGGCGGAGTCGTCCAAGGTCCGTTCAAACCATTGAGTTGCAGCAGTATAAGCGGGGTTAGCGGCGTCCGCAATGACATAACGGGCTAGTGAGCAGATGCGCTCACAGCGCATCGGATTGCGCTTGTAAGGCATAGCAGACGAGCCGATCTGTTTGGTTTCAAAGGGCTCCTCGACCTCCTTCAAATGGCATAGAAGCCGCACGTCGGTGGCGAATTTACAGGCAGACTGGGCGATGCCAGACAGTGTGGCCAAGACGGCGGCGTCCACCTTACGGGAATAGGTCTGTCCGGACACGGGAACAGTATCTTCAAAACCCATTTCTTTGGCAATATGCCGGTCCAGTTCTTTGCATTTTTCGTGGTCACCATGGAATAGCTCTAAGAATGACGCCTGGGTGCCGGTGGTACCTTTACAGCCTAACAGCTTCAGTGTTGTGATGCGGTACTCCACTTCATCCAAATCTTGGAGCAGTTCATTCATCCACAGGGTGG
The DNA here is from genome assembly GCA_949841355.1 of uncultured Oscillospiraceae bacterium. Lineage (GTDB taxonomy): Bacteria > Bacillota > Clostridia > Oscillospirales > Oscillospiraceae > Enterenecus. Next base: position 183,280 of record CATKZP010000003.1, on the reverse strand, counting down.
CACGCTTGCCAACGGTGACCAGCTGTGCGGCTTGAAAATGAGTAAAACCAAGTGTGGGCAAGGATTTATACTTGTCAGAAAAAATGGCCAATGCGCTGAGCACACGAACCAGCTTATCCTTGACAAGGTTCAGCCCTTCCCGCATGATGATGATGTCTGTGTTGTCTCCCACATAACAGCTGGTGGCCCCAAGATGGATGATGGGCATTGCAACGGGGCACTGTGTGCCATAGGTATGGATGTGGGCCATAACGTCGTGGCGAAGCTCCTGCTCCTTTTTTGCCGCTAACTCGTAGTTGATGTCGGTAATGTGAGCCTCCAACTCATTCACCTGCTCCTGCGTAACTGGGAGACCGAGTTTCATCTCAGCACGGGCGAGGGCGACCCACAGCCTGCGCCATGTGGAAAATTTTTTATCTGCGGAGAAGATATACTGCATTTTTTCACTGGCGTAGCGGGAGGAAAGCGGACTTTCGTAATTTGACCGATTCATAGAAAACCTACATCCTTATTAAGCAAATTTTATATGGAATTATTTTGAAGATTTTGAGCTATTCTGCGAGATTCAACCCCAAAGACCGAAATTAAGTGTTATCGGCATTATATCATAATCCGTGCAAACGCACAAGTTAGTTCCAAAAAACTTTTTCGAAAGAGAAAAAGGGCCGTGCCAATGGCACAGCCCTTTTTGTCATTTTTCTACTCAGCCCTCGCCACGCATCTTGGCAAAGCACTCGCTGCAGTAGACCGGACGGTCAGACTTCGGCTCAAAAGGAACCTTGGCCTCGCCGCCACAGGCAGCGCAGACAGCGGTGAAGTACTCGCGGGGACCACGGGCAGCGGCCTTGCGGGCATCGCGGCAGGCCTTGCAGCGCTGGGGCTCGTTCTGGAAACCGCGCTCAGCGTAGAACTCCTGCTCACCGGCAGTGAACACGAACTCCTGGCCACACTCTTTGCAAACTAAGGTCTTGTCTTCGTACATTGGAAATACCCTCTCTTTTGATGCCCAGAATCGGAAATACAACCTGCTGGGACTGTAATATTTGCGTCAGCTTTCGCTGAAAACGCCTAAACTGCCGGCAACTTTACGCCGGATTCGCTGGACGGCATTGTCCACGGATTTAACTGGGCGGCCCACCTGCTCGCTGATCTCTTGATAGGACAACCCAAGCAGAAAACGGGTCAAAACTTCCCGCTCCAGCGAAGATAGCTGCTGATCCAACCGGGTTAGCAACTCTGTCTCCTCTTCCCTGCTGATATACAGTTCTTCAGGGCTTGCCTCAGAACCCATCATGGGAGACTCAAACGGTATACTATCATTCAGCGGCGCATGCTTGCTTCGGGCAGCACTGGCTACAGCTGAACAGATCCGATTGCGGATACATACCTCCGCAAATGTTTTGAACCGGGCATCACGGCTTGGTTCAAACTCTCGAATGGCCTTTAACAGCCCAAACATTGCCTCTTGAATTAAATCTTCGCTGTCTCCGCCAGCTAAAAAATAGGGGCGGGCGCACACACGCACATGGCGGAAATACCGCTTAACCAATTCTTCTTCCGCATTTTGGCAACCTTGGGCGGCTAGAGAGCAAAGCGCCTCATCACTATATTCATTAATTTTTAATGTGAGTCCACTCATAGTTCAACCTTGTTTATTTAATCACAAAACTGCCGAATTGTCAATTACTTTCCACGATTTTTTTAGGAAATGCTCTAAACCCTGCGGAAATCTGAAAGAAAACGGAAGAAACTTCCGAATACTTCCAAGTTTAAGAGGCTTTGCTCAAAAGGAGAGCTGCTCCGGCATATCTTCATGGCCGGGAAGCGTCAGTCCCAAATGGCGGTAAGCCTTTGGTGTGACGCATCGTCCACGGGGCGTCCGAGTGAGAAAACCCAGCTGCATCAGGTAGGGCTCATAGACATCTTCTAAGGTAATGGATTCCTCATTGATGGTAGCAGCCAAGGTATCTAGGCCTACCGGGCCTCCACCGTAATTGACGATAATGCTTTCCATCATTCTTCGGTCCACATTATCCAGACCTAATTCGTCGATTTCCAACGCTTTCAGCGCCCGGTCAGCCACAGCTCGGGTGACCACACCTCCGGCGGTTACTTGGGCAAAATCCCGCACTCGGCGCAGCATTCGGTTGGCAATACGTGGGGTGCCCCGGCTGCGCCGAGCGATCTCCAAAGCGCCCTCCCCTTCTATTGGCACCTCTAAAATCCCGGCGGACCGGGTGACGATGAGCGCAAGTTCCGCCGGTGTGTATAGCTCCAGCCGCAGCGTGACACCAAAACGGTCCCGCAGAGGCGCAGAAAGTTGTCCCGCCCGGGTGGTTGCGCCGATGAGGGTAAACTTGGGAAGATCCAACCGGATGGAGTTGGCCGAGGGGCCCTTGCCGATAATAATGTCGATGGCATAGTCCTCCATGGCAGGATACAAGATTTCTTCCACAGAGCGGTTGAGCCGATGGATTTCATCAACAAATAGAATGTCGTTTTCCTGCAAATTGGTGAGCAACGCCGCCAGATCCCCAGGCTTTTCGATGGCGGGACCGGAGGTAATGCGGATATTCACCCCCATCTCGTTGGCGATAATGCCGGACAGGGTGGTTTTGCCCAGACCCGGGGGACCATGAAGCAGTACATGGTCCAAAGGCTCACCACGCATCTTAGCCGCCTGAATAAAGATGGACAAATTGCCCTTGGCTTTCTCCTGGCCGATGTACTCCACCAGAGATTTTGGGCGCAGAGAACCCTCCCCCTCATCATCTCGGGTCAGAGAGGTAGTCACCAGGGGGGCTTCCGTCTCAAAGCCGCCATTGTCGGAAAAATCAATGCTCAAGCTCCCGCCTCCTCATCAGTCCCCGTCGGACTTGTAGTTGTAAAGGAAATCACATTTCGGGGCCCTTTCGCAAGCCCCTTCCGGAATGTCCAAACCGTATCCGTCAAAAAAGACCCAAGGCGGCTCAGTGCAGAGTACCTCCGCAAAGGTATCGTCCGCAACCAGAATATAGTGATATCCCTGCTCCTCTAAAATTCGGTCGTTAAACTGTTTTTCTAGGCACCAGTTGAAGAAATTGGTATATTTGCAGCGAAACTCCCAGAAGCCCGGTCGATCCTCGTGTTTAAGCCCTGCCTTTTCTGCCAGCGCAAAAATTCTGCCGTCCTCATAAACAGACAGGGCGTTCATTCACATACTCTCAAAGGCGCCGGAAAACACCACCTGCATCTCGTAGGTCTTGGGCCTCAGATAATCGCCGTCGCTGAATCTGAATACGAGGTCGCGCTCGTCAAAATACATCCCGTCAAAGCAGGGGGAACTGTTCGGCAGATAGGGCGACGGTTTCCACAGCTCAACGGTCAGCCTCGGGTCTGCCTCTTCTCCGCAGAGAAAACGGGAGTCTATGTCCATGGCTTCACTTCTTTCTCATTGTTTTGACGAGCAACAATTGGAATACAGGCGATCAGCATACTTCATAGCGCCTTTTTTCGCATCTGCGTCATAATCTCTTCCGCAATCTCTTGGGGTGGGAGACTGTCTGTCATAATTTTAATCGTGTTTTGGCTAGCATAAAGCGGCAGATAGCTGACACCACGCTCCAAAATATCAGCGCCACGGAGTCCGGCCTGAATATCCTGGCCGAGGCGATAACGCAGAGTCTCTTCGGTACAGAGCAGTGTATATTGAAAAACCTTAACACCATCTAGTTTTAGCTGGTTCAAAATAGTTTGAGCAATCTCAGGCCGGTTCATAACCCAGCCAAAAAGAACATACTCCAATTCCGGACAGGCGAGAAATCGAGAGAGCATAGCGGTGATATTGTCCAGCACCATGGACTTGGTTTCATAGGTCACCTGAAAGGGATTCATGTTCCAACACCAATCCCCATCCAAGTATACGCTGGGCGTCAGCCGCTCTAGCAGCGCCTTGCACACAGTGGTCTTACCCACGCCCATGGGACCGTTGACAAATAAGAGCGTTTTCACGCCTTCACCATCTTCTTCAACGCCTGTTTGATGACGTTTTCCAGAGACAGCCCGTCCAAATCAATCCCTTTCAACGCTGCGGCGATCTCGCTTTGACTGTAGCCAAGCACTGCCAGAGCGGCAGACGCCTCACTGGCCTTGTTCTCCGGGATAATGGTGACGCTGCTGGCAAGGGTCTCCCCCCCGCCCGTGACAAGCTGTCCTTTGGCCAACTTGTCCTTCAGCTCCAGAATGATGCGCTGAGCGATTTTCTTGCCGATGCCCGGCGCGGAGGTCAGCGCCTTTTCATTACCGGATACGATGGCCATGGCCAGTCCCTCCGGGCTGTTGGAAGAAAGGATGGCCAGCGCCGCCTTGGGGCCCACGCCGGATACCCCTATGAGCATCCGAAAACACCCCAGCTCGCTCTCGCTGGCAAAGCCGTACAATTCGAAAATCTCCTCCCGGACATACAAATGAGTGTAAAGCTTAATAGCTTTCCCCATACTGAGTTTCCCAATGGTGTAATTGGTAGTACGGCAAGCATAGCCCACCCCTCCACAGTCAATAACAGCCAGATAAGGCTCGATGTGAGCTACAGTTCCATTCACATAGTAAAACACAATGATCTCTCCAAACTCAATGTAACGTTTTTAACAGTGAGGTAGATGACCGGGCGTGGCATAGAGCGATTGCCACCGCGTCGGCGGCGTCGTCCGGCTTGGGAACGGCGTTGAGATTTAAGAGTCTCCTCGTCATGTCCATCACTTGCCGCTTTTCCGCTTTGCCATACCCTACCACCGCCTGCTTCACCTGAGAAGGATTGTATTCGCAGATGGGCAGGCCCAACTTTTCCGCCGTCATGAGAATCACGCCTCTGGCCTGGGCCACGCCGATGCCAGTGGTGACGTTGTGATTGAAGAACAGTTCTTCTATGGCCATTACGTCCGGGTGAAACTGGCCGATGAGCGCTTCCAGGTCAGTGGCGATCTGCCAAAGCCGGGCGGGCAGCCGCACTCCTGCTGGGGTGTTGATGGCGCCGCAGGCGGCCATCCGGTATTTTCCACCAGTGGACTCCACCAGTCCGAAGCCGACGATGGCGTAGCCTGGGTCTATTCCAAGGATGAGCACCCGTACACCTCCCCAGTTTATTAACCTTATGATACCACAGATGGGCACCAAAGACAAGCAAAAACGGCGGATGATGGTATCATCCGCCGCGAAGATTTGGTCCTCAGGCCCGGGGATGGGCCATGGAATAGACGTCCCGGAGCTTTTGATTGACCACTTGGGTATAGATCTGGGTGGCAGAGATATCTGCATGGCCCAGCATTTTCTGGATGGACTTCAGGTCCGCCCCATTTTCCAGCAAGTGGGTGGCAAAAGAATGCCGCAGAGTGTGGGGTGTAATATCCTTATGGATACCAGCCTTGTCCTGATAGCATTTCACAATCTTCCAGAAACCTTGACGGCTCATCCGCTCTCCATTCATATTGACGAAGAGAGCGGTTTCCTCTGGGTCCTCCAGCAGCTGGGGACGCACCTCGCTGATATAGGCGGCCATGGCCCGCACGGCCCCCTTATAAAGGGGTACCACTCGTTCCTTATTTCTGCTCCTGCACCGCAAAAAGCTGGCGGACAGGTTCAGATCCTGGATATCCAGAGAAATCAACTCAGACACTCGGATGCCCGTGGCATACAGCAGTTCCAGCATAGCCTTATCCCGACAGCCCTTGGAGTCAGAGGGATCTGGCTGCTCCAAAAACAAGTCTACCTCATGGTTTGAGAGAATGGAGGGCAGCTTACGTTCTACACGGCTGGGGGTAAAGCCTTTGGCCGGATTGACCTGCACCGCCCGGATGGAGATGAGATATGTATAAAAAGATTTCAACGCCGCAATTGAGCGCACCACCGTGGCGTTGGACTTCCCTTTTTTCTCCAGGTGCTGGGCATAGCGCCGTATGTCCTCCTGATTTACCTGAGTGAGGGCCAGGTGTTCTTTATCCGCCCAGTCGGCAAACTGGCGCACATCCCGGAGATAGGAGCTGAGCGTATTGGTGGCGGCCCGCTTCTCCTGTGCCAACCATTCCTCATAGCCAGAAATATGATCCAAAACACTCGCCTCCTCCCTCATGAAATAAACAGGCGGGCGCACACCGCCGTAAGTAGTGCAGGCATCAACGTCTGCTGCAGCGCTACAGCCAGTATCAACAACCCCGCACAGGGGGATAGCGCCTGAGCCCGCTGGCTCCACGCCGGAGGACGTTCACCGGACAGTCTGCCCAGCGATTGATGAAACGCGTCCACTGACACCACAAACAGCACCGGCACCGCCACCAAGGCGGTAATACCGAAAGCCGCCAAGGAGGCTGCCATGCCCGGCAGCCCGAACAGCCGAGCAAAGATTGCGGTTGAGTAGGCCAACAAAAATCCCCGGACCGCCAGTAAAGCTGGTATCCCCACTGCACCAAATGTGGATGCACCTAGTAAAAGAGCGGCCAGCGGCCAACGCACCAAGTCCCAAATGGAGGACCACAGAGATGGTTCTATTCCGTTTCCCTGACCAGCCAACTGAAAATAATGTTGTAGGTAGTCCAGCAGGTCCAGGCTATCTCTGCTCCAGCCGGAAAAAAAGAAACCGCCTAATGCACCTGCTATAAAACAGGCACCCAGCACCGCCAATTGATTCAAGCCATCCAAGACTGGGGGCATCTTAAGCTGGCGTCCTATCCTGCGGCCTGTCACCCCTCCGTCACCCCGTCTTTCCCACATATAGCTCAAAGTAAAACCATACTATGCGGAGAAGAAGGAGACTATGCTGGTCAATCAAAAAAGTTATGGAGGGTAAAGGGGCACACTTTGTCAACACGCCTTACAGTGAACACGTATTGTAATCAGCTGTAGGTAACTGCTTCTGATGAAAGCAAAGAACACTTATGGCGCAGTGGAACAGTGCCCTTTTACTATAGACCTCTTTTATCAGAAAGGCAAGAGGCTTCGGCCAAATTTAAAAAAATTTTTTATAGCGCTGTTTTATGTAAATAATATTATGTAAACTGTGTAAAGGCTAAGAGGACTTCTCATCAGAAAACACAGGATATTGTAACAGAACAGCCCTGAACCTCAAAATGTTGAGATTCAGGGCTGTTCATTGTTTTTTGGGGTTTCTTAGGCCCTTATTCACTTCCCTGCCAGGCCTGCCCGGATAGCTTTCATAGCAATGGCACACTCCAGGCGCTTGCGCTGCATATCGCATCCAAAACGGTTGGGCTTTTTTATGTCGCCATTGACAAGCAGGTTGGATGCGGAACAGCCCCCGCTGCAATAGAACCGGGCCCAGCAGTCTTTGCAGTCGGGCCGGGTGTAGATATTGAGCCCGGCAAATTTCCGGGACAAATCTATATCGAAGGTTCCATCATAGACATTGCCCAGCTTGTACGCCTCATTGCCTACAAACTGGTGGCAGGGGTAAATATCCCCCTCCGGCGTGATAGCCACATATTCGCACCCGGCGCCGCAGCCACGCATCCGCTTGATGACACAGGGCCCCTGGGACAAGTCCACGTTGAAGTGGAAGAAATTTACGTCGTTCCGTTTCAGCAGCTCCGCCGCCAGCCGCTCATACTCCTCCAGGATGCCGGGCAGGTCTTCCTCCCGAAAAACATAGTCGCAGTCCGGACTGCCCACCACCGGCTCCACCGACACATGGCGAAAACCCTGATCGGCAATGTGGAGCACGTCTGCGGCAAAATCTGGGTTGTGACGGGTAAAGGTGCCGCGCAGGTAATAATCCTTCTCTCCCCTCCCCTGCACCAGCTTTTGAAACTTCGGGAGAATAACCTCATAGCTTCCGCCTCCGCTCACCGTTTTCCGCATCCGGTCATTGACCTCAGGCCGGCCGTCCAGAGACAGTACTGCGTTGGACATCTCCCGATTAATGTACTCAATATTCTCATCGCTGAGCAGCACGCCGTTGGTGGTGATGGTGAAGCGGAAGTTTTTGTTGTGCTCCTTCTCCAAAGATCGGGCATATTCCACCGTAGCCTTCACCGTATCCATTGCCATCAGCGGTTCTCCGCCGAAAAAGTCCACCTCGATATTCCGGCGGGCGCCGGAGCGTTGGATCACGAAGTCGATGGCCTTTTTCGCTGTCTCAATATCCATGGTCATACGGTGGCCGGTGCCAAAGTCTCCGGTGGAGGCGAAGCAGTATTGGCACCTCAAATTACAGTCGTGGGACACATGCAGGCACAGGGCTTTGATGGGGGCGTCCTGCTGCATGAGAGCGGCCGCAGCGGGGTCAATGTAGTTGTCATCAGTGAACAGCAGGCCGTTTTTCTGGAGCTCCAGCAGTTCAGCCCAAGCCCCGTCCACCACGTCGCGGGTATATTGGGGCAGCTTTTCATAAATTTCCCTGGGGCAGACGTCCACCATAGGGGCGTCCAGCAGAGAGAGCACGTCGTAGGCAGTTCTGTCCAGCACGTGGACGGCGCCGCTGTTCACGTCCACCGCCACGGGCACGTTTAAGCAGATGAATGTGTGGACCATTTAGGTCATCCTCCTTTGACACGCAGAAAAAGGGTGGGACAAACCCACCCTTTCCGGCGCTTACATAAATTACTTGTTATTCTCGCACTTCTGATTGGCAACGGTGCAAGAGGTCTTGCAAGCGGACTGGCAAGAGGTTTGGCACTCGCCGCAGCCGCCGTGGGCAGCGCTCTGCTTCAGGGTTGCGCCGTTCAGCGTCTGAATGTGAGTCATGGGTATTTCCCTCCAATTCAAAAAGGTTAGCTTATTATATCATGCCGGCCTGTGAATTTCAATACAAATTTATTGTTTCGACATTTCCCGTGACGCCCGGCGGCCCAGCTGCATAAGCTGGCTTGACAGCTCAACTGTCAAGACTTCCATCAAAGGAGAGATCCTCTTGAATTCTGATACCGGAACCAATGCCCGCCCCTGTGCGGACGCCTGCGGCACTATGCCCGCATGCGCGCCTCTGGCGGTGCCATATGTACCCTTTCAGCAGAGCGGCAGCCAAAAATATAACCAGGCCGATGCTTTGGCCAATGGTACTGTATTCCCTGGCCTTAACCTACCCTTCCACCTGAAAGCAGACGCTGCCGCTTTGCCGGACAGCCATTCGACTCAGCTCCAGGCCTTGTTGTTCGTGGTCACAGAGCTGGGAATGTATCTGGATACCCACCAGGATGACGCGGAGGCGTTCCAGCTTTTCAGGAAATACGCCGCCATGGCCCAGGACGCGAAAAAGCGCTACGAAGAGATGCACGGCCCGCTGACCCAGCTCAGCGCAGGGCAAGATGCCACCTATCGTTGGCTGGACGATCCCTGGCCCTGGGAATTCAAAAAGAGTGAGGGGGAGTAATGCATGTTTGTCTATGAGAAAAAGCTGCAATATCCTGTACGCATCAAAAACTGCAATCCCAAACTGGCCTCGGTGATTATCAGTCAATATGGTGGACCAGATGGCGAACTGGGCGCATCCCTGCGCTATCTTTCCCAGCGCTATGCCATGCCCTACCACGAGCTGAAGGGGCTGCTCACTGACATCGGGACCGAGGAATTGGGGCACCTAGAAATGGTGGGCACGCTAGTTCATCAGCTCACCCGTAATCTCAGCGAAGATCAGATAAAAACCGCCGGGTTTGACACCTATTTTGTGGACCACACCACCGGTGTCTATCCTCAATTTGCCTCTGGCTATCCCTGGTCCGCTTCCACCATGCAGGTTACAGGGGATGTCATTGCAGATTTAACAGAGGATTTGGCCGCTGATGGGGCGATGGTGAAAAGACAACATGGGAGTCCGCTGGTGTGCGCCGGGATGGCGGGAAAGGCGCTGGCGGAGATGGCGGACGCTCCGGGACTACTTCGCCCGGGAGGAGCTGGCGGTGATGAACGCGGTGGCTGTGGCGTTAGCGGTATAAAAACAGTGGGATGAAGGGGGCGAATGCCCGGGCGGGATGATCCCGCTCGGGCATTTCGCATGATAAAAGCAATGTATGAACCTTGGTAGCTTATGCTGTTGTAGGGAACCCTTTCTCCTCCATAAACGCATCAGCTGTACGAATGGATTTCTCTACTTCCGCATGGTTGACCGTATTCAGTTCTGAATCTCCTTCTGCAACGATGACCAGCTTCACCTTGCACATTTGATATAGCGTATTGACCAGCAAAACGGTATTTTCTGTTACCAATTTTTCCTGTTCGCTATACTGGTTCCAATCCGTCTTCCCGTTCAAAACTACCATCTGCTCCAGATTGTCTAAATGAAGCCGGTATACCCGGTTGACAGACAGGAGGCACTTTTCAAAACGCTGCTCCGTATCATACAGGTCTTTCAGATACGCACAAATAAGCGAAATTTCTTTTTGAGCCATCTTCATTTGCTCCATGGCCTTGTCAGCTTTGCCTGATATGGTAATCCCCGCGATATTAAAAATAACTCCACCGACCAAAAGGCCAACGCCAAGCGTAGTTGCGCCGAGGATTGTAGTTCCCAATGCCATTCCACCGCCGCCCGCCGCGATAGCACCGCCTCCCAAGGCTGCCAACGTCGCGTTGGTTGCAGCAATTCCGCTCAGGGAGGCAATTGCCGTTCCGGTGGAAGCGGTTCCAAGAGCCATCACTGCCGCAGTGGTAGCTCCTGCCGCGGCAAACCCTCCAGCGGCACCCAGACCGGCACCGCTCAACCCACTTAACAGCACACCGGCACCAACGTAAACCTTTTCCAGCTCCTCGGCGTCATAAGACGGGATTTCAACATCATCTTTTTTATAGGGTTTAAATTCGGGCTTGTTTTGAATTCGCTCAAAAATGGCACTGAACCGCTTGAAGCTGGACAAAATCTCCAGCTCCTTTTTGCCGAGTTCATCCATTGCGGTTGTTGTCTTTTTATTTTCTTCCTCAAAATGTTTGATATTTTTTTCGTGTTTGGATTGCGCGTCCTTCATGGTATCGTTGGCCTGCTTCATTTTTACGCCGCCATGTACTGCCCCACCAACTCCTACAGCGGCAGCGGCAGCCGCTCCGACTCCTAAGATCAACGGTAATGGCATTTTAGTAATCCTCCTTGTGATTTTCTTTCCTTTGTAGTTTTTTGCACATCTCCAGATTCAATTTATAGTACTGCTCAATCAACATCACATCCTTAAAAAACAATGTGTAGCAATCGTCTATGCGACAGAAAAGCGGGCGGTCATCATATCGGCTGCAAAGATTTCCGTTTAGATATTTGCAAGTTCCATCTCCGCGATCCAACTCGTGGTATAGAAGGGAAAGCTGCAAATTCCGGCAGCACATACCGCATCTTTGACAGGGAAACATTATTCAAAGCTGAGGTGTTTATTTTTGTCCCGCATGAACAAATCAAAATCACCATCCCAAGGTAAGCGGATTCCCAATTCAATCATGGATGCTTTTAAGGCGGCATTCAGCTGCCGTTCATCCATGATAAGGTCTGTGTACTTTGCAAATCTGTCAAACTGCTCTGTTTCACGGCGGAATGCCTCAACATCAATTTGTTGTAGTTGAAGCAAATAGGCGCGGAGAGATGCTGTGATTTGCTTATATGCGTCTAATTGTTTTTCAAATGTGGCACTGATCCCAACCCGGATACAGATTTCCTTTAGCACAAGGGTGAGGAATCTGGCCCACGCTATTATGTTCATCCTCATAAAAAAGAGAAGCCAATTCCCATCGGAACGGATGGCGGCATCTGCGCCATCCATGATACATAATGTTCCATTACCAAAAAGGAGCATGACGCGCAAATCACTATGCCTGCTGGTAGGTATGCACTCGTTCACCGGCATCTTCAAATAAAAACGCCGTTTTACCATCCACAAAAGGCGGATTGACAAATCACAAATCAGGACAGGGATTGCCATTGCCAGCCCAAAACGGGCGTCATACCCCTCCTGAAATGCCCGTATCGCCAAGGTAGCAAAATCCTGACGATCCTTTCCTACCTGAAATTCGCCGAAGGTACACATCTGGAACAACTCAAAAAAAGGAATGGCAAGCCCTGATCCCCGTCCGCCATTCCCCCTGCTTCCTGAGCTTCCGGCAATATCAGACATAACATGCCCAAACCAATTTGCAACGCCGCAAAACAGCTTGGCAGGAAAATTTCCTCCTTGCAGCTCATAGGTTTCGGTCTGGAGCATGATCAACTGTCCGCCGCTGATGAAAGCTGATGTTGAGGTAAATTGATTTAATACAGAGAAAAACAGTCCGACAATATCCGGTGCATGGGAAAGAGATTTAATATGGTGGTTTTTGGTATTCATCGGAAAGAGATTTCCCACGTCTGCGGTATGCCTTTGATCATAGTTGACCCTGTAGTTCTTTTCTAACCATCCAATCGCACTGGCAACGCTGTCTGCTTTCTCCGGCTTTGGATTCCATCCGCTGAGGCTGGCAAATTTTTTTACCGCTGTGTCCACCTGCAAATCTGTCCAGGTACCAAGTGTACTTTCTCCTGGCATCCCTACGAAAAAAATGTCAACAAGGCCCGCAATTGCGCCACAAGCGACGGATATAAAATAATCCGATGTATCGCAAGCAATTTCTTTAAGAACTGCACCGTCTTCTTGCTTGATCAACTGCGCCTCCATGATCAAACCTCCTGTTTGTGAATTTCGACACGTGTGTGTTTTTTGTAGTATGCAAGCTTTTGTGTAAGAGGTTCTTGTCATTTAGTATACCCTAAGAGTTTCGGATAGTCAACCCTATAAGTTTATTTATAACTACAACTTTCCGGGGTAAACTACAGAAAGAACGGAGGGGGTAGGATGGACTGGGGCGCGATTGGAAAACGAATCCGCACACAGCGGGAGTTTATGGGCTACACCCGGGAGCAGTTTGCCGAGCTGCTGGACGTGACGCCCAAATTCTGCTCGGATATTGAGCTGGGTGTGAAGGGAATGTCCGTCCCGACCCTGTGCAGAATATCCCGTATCCTCCGGCTGTCTACAGACTACATTTTGTACGGCAAAGGCACCGTGGAGGAGAGCAGTACAATAGCCCTCATGCTCCAAAGTGCCACGCCCACAGAACGGGAGTACGCGGAAAAGCTGCTGAGAACCTTTCTTATGGCAATGGACACAAAAAAAGATCAGCCGCCTGCCAACTGATCTTTTCTTGTGTATCATGGCTGGGCTTTCACCCTCCGATAAAATGTCCTGGGCTTCATATCCAGCCTCCGCATAGCCTCCACCGCCGTGATCCTCCCCTCCCGCCACAGCTTCACCACCTGGGGAAACTCAGGGCGTTCGATGGGCTTCCGGCCCTTATAAACCCCCTGGGCCTTGGCAATGGCAATCCCCTCCTGCTGGCGCTGTAGGATGTACTCCCGCTCCAGCTCGGCCACCGCCCCGAAAATGGTAAGCATGAACTTCCCGCTGGGGGTGGTGGTGTCGATGGCCTCCTTTTTGGATACGAACTCTACCCCTTTGGCCGACAGCCGTTCCACCAGCTCCAGCAGGTCGCGGGTATTCCGGGCAAACCGACTGATGGATTCCACAATTACCGTGTCGCCCCGGCGCACGTACTCCATCAGCTTTTTCAGCTCCGGCCTGTCTGTGCTTTTGCCGCTCATGCGGTCGATGTAGACCTCATCCGCACCCAGGCTTTCCATTAGCAGCTCCTGCCGGATGGTGTTCTGCTCCTGGGTGCTGACACGGACGTAACCTATTTTCAAATCAGCCACTTCCTTTCAAGCAAGTTTTCTTGACGCAAGGGAATACTTGTAGTACAATAGCACTACAAGGAGGCGGTGGATATGGCAATGGATGCCACCCTGCAAATCAGAATGAACAGTGACCTCAAGGCCGAAGTGGAGGAGCTATACCGCAATTTAGGCACTTCTTTTGCGGAGGCCGTGCGCATTTTTGCCCAGCAGAGCTTGCGGGAGGGGGGGATGCCTTTCCGTCCTACTCTCAAAACCTGGGAAAATATGACCGCCCAGGAGGTAGATGCCAAGCTGCTCCGAAGCGAAGCCGATATTGCGGCGGGCCGGGTATACAGCCAGGACGAGCTTGACCGCCGCATGAAAGGACGGTTCGCCCATGGCACAGATACCGCAGTATAAGATTGTCTACACCGAAAGCGCCATACAGGACATTGAGGAAAAGGCGGACTATATTGCGGCCCAGTTTCATGATCCAAATTTGGCTGAGGAGTGGTATTTTCGGCTGAAATTTGAGATTCAGAAACAGCTTACCACTTTCCCGTTCAAGTACCAGCCCTACAATGTGGAGCTGTGGGAAGGACGGGGCGTCCGGCAGTATGTCACCCGGAATGATGTGGTGCTGTACAGTGTGGACGAGGACGGGCGGCAAGTCTTTATTCGAGCCGTCTGTACCAAGGGCCAGGATTTGACGGCGCACCTGGCAGAACAGGAATAAACAGATTGGTGCCAATAGGGTCGGTTTGCGGGCTGGCATATGCCAAAACCCGGAAACCGGCCCTATTGCCATGCTTTTCCGCCGTGCCGTTAGGGTATACCCCAGCGGCACACTCAACGCACCCCGTACTCCGCCATGATCTCCCGGAGGCAGTACACCCGGAACTGCTTGTCGTAGATCATCTCCTCCAGATCCAAGGCGTCGTACCCGGCCTCTGTCAGCAGCCGCAGCTCCCGTTCCGGCACACCCCGGCGCTTGCCGTACTCCACCACCATCTCCAAATAGCTGTCTGCGTCATATTCGCAGACGGGGCCGCTCCACCCCCAATCAAAACAAAACTGGGTTTGGATGTGAGCATCGTCAAAACGGGAGGCGGTGCGCCGGCCCTGGGCGTCAATGGCCATAATCTCTCCCTGGCCGATGGGGACCTCGGTATAGGACAGCCCGGACAGTCCCAACCCCGCCAGCGCCGCGTTTAATATCTCGTCGGTGGAGGCGTAGAGGTAGCAGCCCAGTCGAGGGTACAGGCGGATGGCGAGTGGATTATTCCCCCGCACAAAGTACAACGTATTGTCCCCGTCCAGCACCGTGAGGGTGTACGTTCCCCGCAGCGCCTCGGCCATCTGCCGCAAGCCGTCCATGGACAAGCCGCCCTGCCCCTCCAAAAGCTGCACCGCCACATAGCTGTCTGTCTCAATTTTTGTGGCGGGCAGATTCCGGGCCTTACGCAGTTCCACATCGTTGTAGATCACCCCGTTGTGGGCCAGGGCAAAAGGCTGGCTTCCGGCCCTGCCAGGAAAGGGATGGTTGTTGTAGTTCCTGCTGGCCGCGCCCTGGGTGGTCATGCGGGTGTGGCCCATGAGATACCGGGCCTGGGAAGGAATGCGCCAGCGCATTCTACAGGCGGGCCGGGGGGCTTTCTGAATCTGAACCGACCCGTTATGGACAAAGGCTACGCCGCTGGCATCTGTCCCCCGGACTTGGGCGGCATCCGCCAGCGCCCGAAACAGCCCAATCCGCTGGGGCGGGGTCAGCTTTCCCTGGTAGTCCAGCACTCCGAAAATGGCGCACATGGTCACACCTCCTCGGAGACGGCCACCGGCTCGTTGATGTAGAGCCGCCGCTCCTTGAGGTACTGCACCAGCTCCGGGGCGGTACAGCCGGACACAAAATCCGTCCAGGTCAGGCCCTGCATCTCCTGGTCGGACAAATACAAAGCCACCTCACAGATGCGGTCAACCATCTGCAAGGTGGCAATCAGGGTATTGAGCTTCAGCGTCCCCCGGAACATCCGAAACTCTATGGTATCATAATTGGTCAGGTTCACGCATTTGTACCGCTGGTAGTGTTCCTTTTTGGCGCTGTCCAGCACCGCCTTGGGGTCGTCCTTCCGGCCATACCGGGCCGCCCACTGCTCCATCTGGTCTCGGGTGCGGCGGCTGAACCGCAGCAGCTCGTTCCAATGGTTCTCCACAAAGAACAGGATGCGGGCAATCACCGCCTCCTGCTCCTCCTGCGTTTCACCAAAGGCGTCCCGGTTGACATGAACATGGAGGCCGCAGGTACAGGCTTTATGGCTGGTGTAGCCCATGCGGACGGCCTGGGCTACCACTGTACCCCAGGGCATTTCCGCGAGGTGGTAGCCCAATGTCATGGGGTGGGTGACGATCTCCATGCCGTCCTCCAGGGAACCGTCATGCTTGATATAGATGTGCTCCAAACCGTTGCTGTTGGCCGCGTTCACCAGCTGCCACGCCCGGTCGCTGCGCTCCCCCGCCCCGTCGATTTCCAGCTCCACGCCGAAATAGCGGCCCCCTTCCCCGTAGAAAATGGGGTCCGGCTTGTAGTAATAGCTGTGGATTTCTCCGGGATCGGTACGCAGCGCATAGCAGCCGTGACATAACGGCTCCTCCTCGTCCGCGTCATCGCTGAGGTAGTAGGCGCGGTCCAGCTCCAGCAGCGCCCCGCAGCGGGTGCAGTTGGTGTAATAGCGGTCATAGCAGCTTTGGCACAGGGGTGTGGTATCGTCTCCCGCGTTGTCCTCCCGCAAAATGCGCTGGCCGCACTCGCGGCACAACAGGGTTTCTTCCTCCAGGCAGGGGCGGCAGAACTCCTGCCCGTCTACCTCCGTCCGATCCTCCAGCGGGTGGACCTCTCCACAGGCACAGCAGGTAAAGGTTTCTGTCATCAGTCTGTTTCCTCCTCTAAAATGTAGTCGATGGCCGCGCATAATCCAGCGGCCACAGCGGCGGCCAAAAGGCTCAGGATATCGCTGCTCAGTTTATCATTGATGATCGCACTCCTTTCCGGGTGATTTGTGGTGTTACGTGCAGCAGACGCCGCGGAGCAGACAGACTGCCACTTCGTATAAGACGGTGCGAAGTGCGGACAGGAACAGGTGCAGCATGGGGCTTCCTCCTTTCAATTTTTGGGGAAAATCGCGGCTGATTTTTGGATTCCAGACGTTCTTTCCGTTTTTCCCGCAAGAAATAAAAACATCCGCAGAACCCGTAAGCGTAAGGAAACGCCGGGTTCTGCGGATATTCTCTTAAATAATGTATCGTTTGGGAATACCGGGATAACGTCAAACAAACCGATAAGGCCCGAAATGGGCCGGAAAGGAGTAAAACCATGTACGATTATGATGATTATGAGGGTTTGGACGAGCGGGAGCCCATCAGCGAGTACCTGACGCCCAAAGAAGTTATGGATTTGCTGTATATCGGAAAAAACACGCTGTACGGGCTGCTCAACTCGGGGGAATTGAAGGGGTTCCGGGTGGGGAAACAGTGGAGGGTGAGGCGGGAGGATCTGCGAACATTTGCTGAGCATGGAAATTGTCTGCCATAGGTCTGATGAGGCCACGTATGGATACTGCTCTATTGCAGTGTCCATACGTCAATATCTCTTGTCAGCCAATAGCTTTCTTGCTTTGCGCCCGTCTCCTCAATTTTTGCTTTTTTAAAGTAGAAATGACCTCTAAAGCTTCAGGCGATAGCGGAGCTAATTTTTCAAATGGTTTTAGACTAATCTCTATCACATTTTCTTTTGGTGTGTCCTCTATGCTGACGGGGTTCACTTGAATCCGTCGGTCGGCCCGGAAATATCCGCTCCCCTTTCCATTTTGTCTCAATTGAACAAATCCCCATTTTGCTAAAACATTAGGCTGAAAATCGCCTTTTGACATTTTTGGGGCATAAAAATTGTTTTTCCTGCAAAAATCAAGAAAGTTTTCATAGTATTCGCTATATCTAAGAAAAACAGCATTCCGCTTTGGATCAAACCATCCCAATACCGTATCTGACAGTTCTCCCCGGAGCAGAATAATAGCTTTTGTGATAAGCAGATGAGAAATATATTGAGAAAATGTCTTCACTATATCACCTATGGACGTACTCTCACCGTATAAATTGTAAAGCGCGTCTAAACCATCATTCCTCAATTCTTCAATACGTTTCGAGTTTCCTTCTTCGTATGATTCGCTCAAATATAGCGTAAAAATTAAAAATGAGGCCAGCAAATATGAGAACTTCTCTTTTCGCGTAGGATCATCTGAACATCTGAGCAACAAAGTGTTGAACTTTTCAAATATTTTTGTAAACGTCCTCCTCATTGTTCGGCTTACAGAGTCTTTCCACATAGAGTATTCGGCCTCAATGCTCATTTTGCGTACAAAATTATCATAGTTTTCTATCTCGGAGAAATCTCTTATATTGTTTTCACAACATGCCTCCAGCCACGCAATAAAATTTTGTAGCACCAAATCAAGTTTGTCTCGGCAATTCTTCAACCTTTCCTCAAATATCTTGTCCATTGTGCCCTCAAACTTAATTCGAATGGGCTTTGCGTTCATGGGAAGTTGAATACAAACAAACAGGGCACAAGCATCTTTTACTAAATATGAATCTATGTTACGCTCAGATATCCTCAAATGCCTTTTTACATTTTCACTATATATGACGATTCCATCATGAACATATTTGCTTTCATTATCGCGAGCGGGCGTACCTCCAAGAGAATGGCGTAAAAAGGTTCCGCAGTATAACTCAGCAATTTGCTGCGCAACCGTCTTATTTTTTCCCTCAAGAGATAGAAACAGTATTTTTCGCAGACTTCTTGTAACACTTTGATATGAGTCTTTCATGGAAATCCGGCTCGGATATTTCGTAAAGAAAAATTTTATGATTGAAAAGATAGAAAACGAGAATAACGGAATTGAAACCGTCTGCGGGGCAAAAGAAAGGATTTCTTCGACTTCAGCAAGTGAAACGGGGCAGTCTGTTTTTTCCCATCTCGGTTGAAAATCTAATTTTTCTTTGCTCAGCTCTTTAAGGCCACAATAGAATGGCGTCATGTTGTTTTCCATCCAACCTCTTGGCCGATGAAATTCAAACTTTTTGTCTCGTTGGTTCAACCTCATGTATTCATCATGAACAGAGCCAGGATTAAAAAATTTTTGTAAATAGAGCTTGTGCAGCTTGCTGCTGATTTTCCTTAAAAGCGGCTTAGATGGAAGTATGTATTCAATACCTCCTGCTGTTAATTGGGTAATTCTTTCTGTGCTAAAACTAAATTCAACCGCTTGTGTCCGATAAATAGAATCAACATCAACTTCTTTCTTCTTTATATTTCCATATCGGATTATTACAGTTTCAAGCGCTTTTGTCAGGGGAATAAAAGAACGCCCATACAATGTCGGTAACAATTCCTTCAAAATTGCTTTGCCGACTTCAGTTTGAAATTCCTGGGAATTTCTAAGGTTTTTCCCAATTTTTAAGGCTATCTCCGGCTTTTCCACCTCAAGCCTTATCTCACATACAACATACGAAAAACTGCAATATTTTAGGTATGGCAAATCATACAGTTTTTGTCCTCTTGATCCATTGACGTATATTGAACACGGAAATATCGCGCGGATATAAAAATCTTCCGCTTGCTTTCGAAGCCCAACGTTGACGCAATTAGCGACATAATTTTTTGCGTTTTCTACAGCGTATTTCAAGTACTGTTCCGCCGATACCGTCTTCATTCCATGCCTCCTTATTCGCGCTAAAAGCCACAATCACAAAAAACTTTTTATTTAAGTTCACTTTCTCTTCGTATAAATTTTTTCTGATAATTTTTTACGCATCTACCCATGCCTTTGTAGACACCGATATGAGCCAGAAAAAGCTGGAGCGTATTTTTCGATAGGGGCTGTAACATATCAATGAGGAACAAATCCTATGGTCTTGCACGAGTGTTCGCGTGAGCAATAAAAAATAACGCTCACACAACAGACTTTTAGGGCCCCGGGAAGTGCGTGTAACACAGCGTGCTTCCCCCTTGCGATAAGAGAACTGACTTATACGTTCACAATTTATATCAAAATATTATATTTTAATTATATGATGACACATACATTAAAAATAAGATAATTCAGATAAAAAGGAAGTAATTATATGAAAAGCGAAATAATTCACACTCGTATGAGCACAGAGGAAAAAGAAGAAATTGAAAGACACGCAGCAAATCAAGGGTGTTCTGTATCTGAATATATGCGCAATGCAGCCTTGCATAATGTTTCAAATCTGGCTAAACAGACCAATGAGCAGATCATTCTTGCAAAGCTGTGCGCACTTACTGAGCTGATTGACCAAGTTACCGACTGCTCCTTGCGCCGCAAATTAAAGGATTGGAGGCACAGCACATGGCAATCTATCAAGTGATCCACACCCCGCACCAGTATTACGATCAGTCTGCAATTGATGATGTAGTGGCTTACTGTCTCCAGGAAAGAAAAACCCCGCAAAACCTAATCTTCGCTCGCGGTGTTGACCCTCAATACGCCGCTTCAGAAATGCACGACGTAGCCGTAGCATATGAAAAGAATAGCGGGCTACGGTTGCGTCATAGTATTCTCAGTTTCGCGCCAAATGAAAATGTTTCAGCAGCGGAAGCGGCAGAAATCGCTCAGGAAGCAATCAATTACTACGGAGATGCCTATCAAATCATTTCTGCTGTCCACGAGGATACCGATGACATTCATATTCATTTTGTCATGAACCAAATTTCATATGTCGATGGCAGCCGATATAGAGGAAAGAAAAGTGACTATTACCAGTATCAAAAACACTTGAAAAAGATTCTTTCTGAAAACGGGATACATAAACTAATTGTGGACTAAATCCACAGAAACACTCGAACTTGACGATATCGCGCAATCTACAGTGGTATATTATTTGTATGAGGCTATCCTTTCCCTGTCTATTGAACAAGCTCTTTTGCATACAATATTTTGATCCACGAAAGGAGACTACACATGAACGGAAACCGCCACCCCCTTTGCCAAAGCGTCTTTCACAACAATCTTACATCAGAGCAATACACAAAGCTCTGGATCAGCCTCATCAACCAAATCGAACGCTCAAAAGAAACCGTGGCCGTCCATTGATCGGCGCCGCCGCTCCCAACGTCAACACGCTGGGGGCGGCTTACTTTATATGGAGGGACGAACGTGAAAGCAGCCATTTACTGCCGCCTGTCCGAAGAGGACCGAAACAAGCAGTTTGAGGATCAGGACAGCAACAGCATTCAAAACCAAAAAGCCATGCTTTTGCAATACGCCATGGCACAGCAGTGGGAAGTATATAACATTTACAGTGACGATGATTACACGGGTTCAGACCGAAACCGCCCAGAATTTCAGCGGCTTCTTCATGATGCCGAGCAGCGAAAATTTGATATCATCTTATGCAAAACTCAGTCCCGCTTCACCCGCGAATTGGAGCTGGTGGAAAAGTATATCCACGGCCTCTTCCCTCTCTGGGGCATCCGCTTTGTCAGCATTGTGGACAACGCCGACACCGCCAACAAGGGCAACAAAAAGTCCCGACAAATCAACGGCTTGGTCAACGAGTGGTATTTGGAGGATATGTCTGAAAACATCCGCAGCGTTCTCACCAATCGAAGGGAAAACGGCTTTCACATCGGCGCCTTTGCCCTCTATGGCTATCAAAAGGACCCCGAGCAAAAAGGCCATCTTATCGTGGACGAGGAGGCTGCCGCCGTTGTCCGGGAGGTGTTTATCCTCTTCTCCCAGGGCTATGGTAAGACGGCCATTGCCCGAATGCTGAACGACCGGGGCATCCCCAACCCCACCGAATACAAGCGCCTCCACGGGTTACGCTATCAACAGCCCAAGCGGAAAAACAGCACCCTTTGGAAGTACTTCGCCATTGCCGATATGCTGGAAAACGAAATCTATATCGGCAATATGGTGCAGGGAAAGTACGGCAGCGTGTCCTATAAGACGAAACAGAACAAGCCCCGTCCCAAAAGCGAGTGGTATCGCGTGGAGGGCACCCACGAACCGATCATTGACCGGGAGCTGTGGGACCGTGTTCAGACCATTCTGGCCCAACGGGCCAAGCCCTTCAGCGGCGGCTCCATCGGCCTGTTTGCCCGGAAGGTGCGCTGCGCCAACTGCGGCTATACCATGCGCTCCTCAAAAAATCGTGGCCGGCACTATCTCCAGTGCTCCAACCGCCATGTGGCGAAAGACGCCTGTATCGGCTCTTTTATCGCGGTAGACAAGCTGGAGCACATCGTCATCGACGAATTGAACCGGCTCTCCGCAGAATATCTCGACAAAGACGAGCTGGAACGAAATCTTGAATTCTGTAATGACTTGAAATCCCAGCAAAAGCGTCTGCAAGACAGCTTGGCCGCCTATCAAAAAAAGATTGGGGAATACGCCAAGGGCATTCAAGAGCTGTACATGGACAAGGTAAAGGGAATTGTCAGCGAACAGGATTACATAGACATGAGCGCCAGCTTTTCAGCGGAAAAAGACCGGCTTCAGCAGCTGGCGGAACATACCCAGCATCAAATTTCCCAGCTGGATGCCCGGATGGAGGAGGGCGATCACCGAAAAGCCATTGTGGAGCACTACGCCCACCTGGATCACCTGACCCGGGAAATGGTGGAGGCCCTCATCGACTACATCACCGTTGGCAAACGCGTTCCCGGGACGCAGGACATTCCCGTGGAAATTCATTGGAAATTTTAAAAGCGGCTCCAAACCTCGCTTAATTGGTTTTGAGCTGCTTTTTTTATTACGCCAGCAGCTTTCGAGCCCGAGCCCGCACCTGTTCCTCCACCATGCGCAGACGCTTTTCCGGGAGGTTATACCGGGGATGTTTTTTGAACTTGAAATCCAGCAGCCCCCGCAGACCCTGCCTCAGCTTTGGGGTCAGCGCATCCCTGGCCGTCCCCAGGAAATCGTCATAGACGCAGGGCATCAGGGTTTGAATATACTCCTCCAGCTCCCCTTCCCGCTTCCAGCAGTCCGTACCAGCGAAGTTGAACAGCCCGTTCCCGTGGTCAAAAAGCGGCGCGGGCGCGGTAATCTGATTGCTCCGGCTGTCGATCAGGAATCCAAAATTGCCAAAATGCCGGTCCACATTGCAGATCACCGCGTCAAATACCAGCATTTCATGGAGCGCGTCCACATACGGTTCCCCCAAATTCTCATAATAGGCCCTCACTGCGGGCATCCCCCCTTGGGTCACCAGCCGGCCCACCGGCAGATAGCCCACATCCATGCTGGTAAACAACTCACAGGTGGAGCACAGCACGCCCTTCCACTTGGACAGGCCGTAGCGGATGGCGGTGACCCCCATGGCGGCGGCCACCTGGGCGGCATAATACTCAGAATACGGCTCATACCCCGTGTTGGACGCGCCCATGGTTCCGCCCTTGTAAAGCGTCACCTTGCCGTCCACCCTGCGCCAGCACTTGGGCAGCATTCCGTTGGTGGTAAACTCAGGGCTGGAGCGCAGGGATGAGCGCAGACTGCTCCCATAGCCGGTAAAGGCCAGGGCCGCCAGCACATTGCTGAAGGGGTTCTCGTACAGATTATTTTTCGCAAATGTCCCGTTGTCCTCTTCCTCCACCACCCAATAACTGTCGTTAAGCGACAATCCTTTACACACCTTGATAATGCTCATGGGACGGTTCAAATTCAGGCCGCACTTTGACAGCAGGGAGTGGACATAGGCGCGGTTTTTGGGAATCGTCCTGTGCCGCAGCCAACGGCTCAGGCTCTCCGGCTTTAACTGTAAATCAAGCGGAAACAAGTGCTCCTGCCGGTTGTCATGCCACAGGATTTCAATTTCCGGGTCAATGCTGTCCATGGAAGCGGAAAAGCTCAGCAGCGGAATATCGTATTGCTTCAAAATAAAATTCACAGACGCACCCCCTTTTTAGGCATTATAGCACACTTTTCCTTCCAAGCATACCCTTTTTTAGAGTTTAAGCGGACTGACCCAACCGGGTCAGTCCGCTTTTTGGCGTCCGAGGCAAACCTATTCAGGCTGAATTTATTGATTTATGCCCACATTTATGCTATACTCATCGGCACAAGCAAAAAATAAAATTTGGTGGTTTCATGGATAACTTACCTATCAACTCCTATCAGGCGCAAGAAAATTCTGATATTCCCCCTTGTCAAAACCTGGAGCTTGGTCTTGCGGAGATCGACCGCATCCTTCACCAAATGCTCCTGCTGGCCGAGCTGTCTGCCAGTGACAGCAGCCTGGACAGGCGTAGCCTTCAAAAAGGACTGGAGCGTATGCAAGACAAGATCAACCGCATTGCGGATCAGATAGAAACGAAATGACCTCAGAGCAGTTTACTTTTGTAAGATCTCGGCAAATGAAAAAGTCAGTAAAAACAGTGAAATCCGCTTGTTTTTCCGTGCCAAACAACGTATACTCAAGTCAACAAACACAGGAGGAACGGCTATGGAACCGACCTTTTTAACTGGAATTCACATTCACAAGGTTCGTCATTTAGAGAATATTGATATTCCGTTGTCCGCTGCTGCCCGTAAAAATCTAATTCTTACTGGAAAAAACGGGAGCGGAAAGACAAGTGTTTTGACTGCGCTCATTTCGCACTTTGAGTATGTTCTGTCCAATTCTTATGCGCCAATGGACAAGTGCCAGAATTCAATCAAATATAATTTGAAACAAATTGAACAGGCAGATGACACTGAAGCGGGAAAGCACAAAAAGGCAGAGGCGCAGAAAAGTTTGAAGATGTGGCAAACAGACCTTTCCCGCTGGACAGACGGAGCGGTTCCTGAGTACACATCATTAGAGTCCCTGCGGGAAAAATATTTTGCAGGTCAATTCATATTTGCCCGCTTTGAGGATGTCCGTAATAGCAAGGTAGACATTTCTAGCGACATTACCAAAGTAAATTTGCGCCCCATTTATAAGCTATCCGACAAACCCGTTCGTCAATTAGCAAAATACATGGCCAGTCTAAAGGCGACACAGGCTTTTGCAAAAACGGAAGGAACCCCCAAACGCGCCCAGGAAATTGAGAACTGGTTCCAACGGTTTGAAGCCGTTTTACGCAAGATTTACGGCGATGATTCACTGAAACTTCACTTCGACATTGAAACCTTCCAGTTCTCAATTCTGATGAACAATCGGGAACCTTTTGATTTCAACACAATGTCCGCAGGATATGCCGCGGTGTTTGACATTATCGGCGACCTCATGATGCGCATGGAATCCCAGCGCAGCTACGATCTGGAGGGGATTGTCCTCATTGATGAGATTGAAACACACCTCCATGTTGAACTTCAAAAGCAAATCGTGCCCATCCTTACAGGGCTCTTTCCCAATATCCAGTTCATCATGACCACCCACTCCCCCTTCATCCTCAATTCAGCTTCCAATGCTGTAATCTATGACCTTGAAAAGCATACGCTGGTAGAAAACGGTTTGACTAATCTCCCCTATGAGGGTATTGTGGAAAGCTATTTTGGTGTGGACCTTCTCTCCCAGAAATTGCGTGAGAAGTTTGAGCAATACCGCACACTCGTGCAAAAAGATCATTTAACCGATGAAGATTTCGCCGTGGCCGCCGAGTTAGAACTGTATCTGGACGAGGTCCCCGACTATCTTGCCTTGGATTTTGCCACTGAATACAGCCGTCTCAAGCTGGAACTTGCCAACAGGGGGTAATATCTATGGTCAAGATAGAGAGAACCCCAATCCCTCCTGCGTCTTTAGCGGTAGAAAAGCAAAAGGCTTGCGGCAGTTATACGAAGCCGGATGTCACAGAACAGCTCAGTCAAGATTTTCATAACAAGTGCTATCTCTGTGAGATTTCCCCTCCACACGGAATTGAAGTTGAGCATCTGCGGCCCCATGGCGGCAATATAGACCGCAAATTTGATTGGACCAATCTTTTTCTGGCTTGTTCCCACTGTAATTCTTTGAAAAACCAGGCCAAATACCATGATATGATTCTTGATTGCTGCAAAGTTGAGCCGGAAAATATCCTCGATTATCAGCTTGCAAATGGGCACGTCTGTGTTTGTCCATTGGCCCAAGTGCCAGAAAAAGAGGCCGTTTTAACAGCTGACTTGCTGACCGCTTGTTTTGAGCATACAAACACAGGGATACGGGAGCAGGAGTGCAAAATCAGAATAGACGAGCTGAGCAAAACCATGGATTCGCTCTATAAGCAGTTACATGAATATCAATCAACTGCATCTAAGAAGAGTCTGCGGGCTCTGCGCGGAATGCTCAGCCGTACATACAAGTTCGCGGGATTCACTCGCGCATATGTGCGGACACATTTGGAAACATACCCTGACCTTGCAGAATATGTTCAGTTGCAGTAACATCAGACAAACCCACAAATGTTGTCCTTGCAAGGTCGCCGCAGAACAAAAAGCCCGCCTTACCTACGATAATATTCTCCGCCTGTCCGACGACCCGGATGTGAACAATGTCATCCGCTTTCTGCGTGAGCGGGAGATTGTCCACTTCCAACGCTTCGGCGAAGCCATCGAACTGGTCAAACAGAGGCTGGACCAGAAAAACGTGTACTTCACTAATCCGGCTTTTGACAAATGACCAGCAAAAGGGGCCGCTCCAATTTGGAGCGACCCCTTCTTTTACTCTTCCCAGCTGTCTCCAGTGGCATAATCAATGGATACCCCAGGCTGGACATTATAGATGTATACATTGAAACACAAGCCCTCCCCCTCATCCTCCACTGAAAGGGCCTCCATCTGCACTCCACTGGCCACCAGATTTCCGCCATCAAAAATAGGTGTCACCCGGTACAGCACATGGTTTCCTGTCTCCTCCACGTAGCTGTCCACCATGTTCTCAAAGGGAAGCATTCCATCCACATTCATATACCTCGTCCCGGTAATTAAATTCTGTTTATTGGCGTTCTCTCCCGCAAGCTGATAGCCGATAAGATGGCACCGATTGTATAGGTATTTCCCCTCTACACACTCGTATTTTGCCGTATGCCAGCCGCTGGGCTTCACTTGGCCGATCTCTTCCCGGGGTTCGGTTGGCATAATCTCCAAGCAAATATTGGCGTAAGCCATGCCGCACCGGCCCAAGTAATCCAGCTCACTGTAAAGTTCAAAGGGCTCGGTGGTCAGGTCCTCTGCGTCAAAGTCCGGCCAGTTGTCGTCTAAAATCACATAGGGCTCCCCGGAATAGGCGGGGATATCCTCTAGCGACACCGCCGCCGGGGCCTTGAGCCCCAACTCTACCAGCAGATTGTCCAGCGTCAGCGATCCATTCAGGTGCAGGCTGAGGGCGGTAACTGCCACTACCACAACCAGGACCAGCAGCAACAGCACTAGCCGTTCCCTGCTCAGCCCGGTCCGCCGCCTCTGTGTGCGGGCGCTCATGTCCTACCCTCCACAATGCCGCCAGCCTCAACTGCCAACACGATTTCTTCCATCACAGAGACGGGCTGTACCAGAGCAAAACGCACATGTCCCTCCCCCAGCGGCCCAAAGGCGGAGCCAGGAGTGCACAGCAGTCCTGTGCGGTCCAACAGCTCAAAACAGAACGCTGCCGAATCCTTCAGGCTCCTGGGGATGGGTGCCCAGACGAACATGCTGCCCTGACTGTCCGGTACGTCCCAGCCGATGGCCCGCAGGCCGCCGCACAGCGCATCCCGCCGGGCCTGATACTCTGCCCTATTGCGCTTCACGCTGTCCTGGGGACCGTTGAGAGCCGCCGCAGCCGCATGCTGGATGGGCAGGAACATCCCGTAGTCAATCTGGGAGCGCAGACGCTTGAAGGCCCCTACCACCTCCCGGTTCCCCAGCACAAAGGACACCCGGGCTCCGGTGAGGTTGTAGGTTTTGGATAGGGAGTTAAACTCCGCCCCCACCTCCTTTGCCCCCTCAAAGTCAAGAAAAGACTTGCCAACCCGCCCGTCGAATATGATCTCGGAATAGGCGTTGTCGTAAAGAATCACGATCTCATTTTGCCGGGCAAATTCAATCAGCCGGGGGTAAAATTCGTCCGGCGCAGCCACACCCAGTGGGTTTGCCGGATAGGATACCACCATAAACCGAGCCCTTTTCGCCAACTCAGGGTCAAAATGCTCCAGATCAGGCAGATAGGCATTCTCCGCCAGCAGCGGATAGTGGACGCACTGCGCCCCGCACAGCTGAGGTCCCAGCTCAAAAATCGGGTAGCCAGGGTCGGGCACCAGTACCACATCCCCCGGGTCGCACAGCGCCCAGCCGATGTGGGCCAGCCCCTCCTGAGAGCCGTAAACGGCCATCAGCTCATCCTCCGCCAGATCCACGCCGTAGCGCCGCTCATACCAGCCCTGTACCGCCTGGGTCAGCTCCGCCGTCTCCCCCAGAGAGTAACGGTAATTGGCCGGATCAGACGCCGCTTGGGTCAGCGCCTCCACAATATGAGGCTCGGGCAGAAAGTCCGGTGTGCCGATGGACAGGTTATATACCGGCAACCCCTGGGCCAGCCTCAGATTTTTCCGTTCATCCAGCACGTTGAAAATGCCCGGTTGGAATCCCTCCATCCGGCGGGCAAGTTTGATCTCCATGGGTCATCCCTCTTTAATTTCTATTTCTCAGCTGGGCCGCTAGGGTGTCCGCGTCCCCGTCCCGTTCTCCCACCAGAATGAGGAACTGCCCCTCGTCCAGCACGGGCACACCCAGCTCCTGAGCCTTTCGCAGCTTGGAGCCCGCCGCCTCACCGGCCACCACGCATCCTGTCTTTTTAGAGACCGAGCCGGATACCTTGGCCCCCAGCGCCTCCAGCTTGTCCCCCGCCTCTTTCCGGGAGCAGGCGGACAGCTCTCCAGTGAGCACAAACGTGATCCCCGCCAGCTTATCCCCCACGGAGGTGGTCTGGCTGTCCATATTCACCCCCGCCTCCTTCAGCGCGGCGATGAGGTGCTGGCTCTGGGGGGCGGCAAACCACTCTGTCAGGTATTTTGCCGTGATCCCGCCCACGTCGTTGATGGCCGTGAGCTCCTCCTCCGTGGCCTGGGCCAGCGCGTCCAGCGAGCCAAACCGGGCGGCCAGAATCTTCCCCGCCTTCTGTCCCACTTGCCGGATACCGAAGGCGAACAGCAGCTTGGACAGATCGTTATGTTTCGATTTTTCGATGGCGGAGAGCAGATTGTCCGTCGATTTTTTTCCCATCCGGTCCAGCTTGGCCACCTGTTCCCGGTCCAAGCTGTATAGGTCGGCGGGGGTCTTGACCATCCCCGCGTTTACCAGCGCCTCCACCACTGCCGGTCCCAGGCCCTCGATGTCCATGGCGTCTCGGCTGGCAAAGTGGGTCAGGTTGCGCAGCAGCTGAGCGGGGCACTCCGCCCCTGTGCAGCGGATGTGGGCGCCGTCCTCATCCCGGGCCACCGCCGCGCCGCATACCGGGCAGACGTTGGGCAGCAGATAGGGCACGGTCCCCTCCGGCCGCTTCTCCTTCACCACCGACACGATTTCCGGGATGATCTCCCCCGCCTTCTGAACCACCACCGTATCCCCGATGCGGATATCCTTCTCTGTGATGAAATCCTGGTTGTGCAGGGTGGCATTGGTGACGGTGGTACCCGCCAACCGGACCGGCGCCACCACTGCCTTTGGGGTCAGCACTCCGGTGCGTCCCACCTGGATGACGATATCCTCCACCACGCTTTCCTTCTGCTCCGGCGGGTACTTGTACGCCGCCGCCCAGCGGGGGAACTTCGCCGTTTCTCCTAAAATGCTGCGCTGTATCAAGCTATTTACCTTTACGACTGCGCCGTCGATGTCAAAGGGATACTTCTCCCGCTGATCTCCCAGCTCGAAGATAGCGGACTGAATTTCCTCCATATTCCCGGACAGCCGGTAGTCGATGACTTTAAACCGCAGCTCTCGCAGCCAATCCAGTCCTGCGCTGTCCGTCTCAAAAGGGGAATGGTCGGTGTATTGGATGTTGAATACCACCATGTCCAGCCCCCGGGCAGCGGCAATTTTGGGGTCCAGCTGCCGCATGGACCCAGCGGCGGCGTTGCGGGGATTGGCAAACAGGGGCTCTCCCCGCAGCTCCCGCTCTCCGTTGAGCCGATCAAAGGTCTTACGCGGCATGTAGACCTCTCCTCGGACAATGAGCGCCGCCGGGGCATTTTCCAGCTTCATAGGGATAGACTTGATGGTGCGCAGATTTTCCGTCACATCCTCCCCCACCTGTCCGTCTCCCCGGGTGGCCCCCCGGACGAACACGCCATTCTCATATTCCAGCGCCACGGACAGTCCGTCCACCTTGGGTTCCAGCAGATACTCCGGGCTATCCGCACTCTCCCGCACCCGCCGGTCAAAGTCCAACAGCTCTTCTGGGGAGAATACGTCCTGAAGGCTCTGCAGCGGCACCCGGTGGGTGACCTGTTGGAAACCTTCAAGCGCCTTTCCCCCCACCCGCTGGGTGGGGGAGTCCGGGGTAATCAGCTCCGGGTGGGCGCTCTCCAGCTCTTCCAATTCACGCAGCATTTTATCATACGCAAAGTCGGAGATGACGGGCGCATCCAGGACATAATAGTTATAATTGTGCTCATTTAGCTCTTCCCGAAGCCGTGCGGCCTGGGTTTCGAAATCCATATCAGCCGTTCCCCTTTTCCAGATTCAAATAGGTGTCGGGTGTCTCACCCACAATGACCGTCTCCGCCACGCACACACTGCTGCAAACCGACACTGGAAGCACCTCCCCGGGCAGAAACAAGCGTACCGTGGCCGTAATATCCAGACAGACCCTGTGCAGAGTTTGGTTTACACCCGCAGCGGTGAAAGAGTTGGTGTAATCCGCAGTGACGTCCCCCACCGAGTCCACCCGCACTCGCACGGACGGTCCCACTCCAGACAAAAGCGGCTGGCCTGTCAGCGTGCCGATGGGTACCCCCAAGGCACCGTCATCCAAAGCGTCCAACTGTCGGACCACGGCTTCCACCACTTGTCGTTTGAAGCGGCTGTTAGCCGCCATATTACTGGTGATAGAGGTCACTTTTCCCGCCGAATCGGTGGAGATCGTAACAAAATCGCCGTAGTCCATGCTGTTTTCCTGAAGGCAGTTATCCACAGCGGAGGCGATGGCCTGGGTCATCAAATTGGTAGCCTGACTGGAGGCCGCCGCAGCCAGCACCGGGCGCAGCCGTCCGTTGAGCGTATGCAGCAACAGTCCTGCCAGCACCAGCGCCGCCAGCAACGGAAGCAATCTCGCCAGCGGCTCCTCCCGGCGCAAAAAGCGCGACAGGTGTTTTAACTTTACAGGCATACAGTCACCTCCTATGGGCCACTGTATGCCGCCGGAAGCTCGGCCTATGCCTCCCGGAGCAGCTCCTCCGCTGCCAGCATCACACCGGTCTTCCCCGACTCGTAAGTCAGCCCACCCTGGAGATACACCGTGTACGGCTCCCGCATTGGCGCATCGGCGGACAGCTCAATGGACGCCCCCTGGATGAAGGCCCCCGCCGCCATAATCACTTGGCTGTCATACCCCGGCATGTCCCAAGGCTCCGGCGTGACATAGGAATCCACCGGGGCGCCGGACTGAATGCCCTTGCAAAAGCGCTTGACCGCCTCTGGCGCTCCCAGGCGAATCATTTGGATGATGTCGTGCCGCACCTCATTGGACTGCGGCTGGGTCTCATAGCCCAGCAGCTCCATGAGACGGGCGGCAAACACAGCTGTTTTTAGCGCCTGAGCTACTGTGTGGGGCGCTAAAAACAAACCCTGGTAGAGCAGGCGGTTATTGCCCAGCGTGGCCCCGCACTCTCGGCCGATACCCGGACAGGTGAGGCGCATAGCCGCTCCCTCCACCAAATCCCGCCGTCCGGCGATATACGCCCCCGTGGGAGCCAGGCCGCCGCCGGGATTCTTGATGAGAGACCCCACCACCAGATCGGCCCCCACATGGGTGGGTTCCCGCTTCTCCACAAACTCGCCATAACAATTATCCACCAAAATAGCGGCGTTCGAATTGTTTTCGCGCACAATAGCGCAAAGCTCGCCAATCTCATCCACCGACAGGGATGCCCGGGTGGCGTACCCTTTGGAGCGCTGGATCAGCACCGCCTTCACCCTGGGGGCCCGGGCCGCCTGAGCCAGCCCCTCCTTGTCTGGGGCGTCATTCACCAGATCCACCTGCCGGTACTCCACGCCGTAGTCCTTGAGGGACCCGTGACCTTTGTCCACAGCTCCCACCACGCCCAACAGAGTGTCGTAGGGCGCGCCCACGGCGGACAACAGCACGTCTCCAGCCTTCAGCGCCCCGAATAGGGCGCAGGAAATGGCGTGGGTGCCGTTGACAAATTGCAGGCGCACCAGGGCGTCCTCCGTGCCGAACAGGCCGGCATAAATCTCGTCCAGTTTGTCTCGCCCCAGGTCGTCGTAGCCGTAGCCTGTGGTCCCGGCGAAATAGCTCTCCGCCACCCGGTGCTCCTGGAATGCCGCCAGTACTCTCTGGCTGTTGATCTGAGCAATGGCGTCAATACGAGCAAACTGGGCCGCCAGGGACCGCTCCACCTCGGCGGCCAGGTCCCTCACCCGCGCTGAAATCTGCAAAGGAGAATTCATTTACACATACCGTCCTATCTTATCTTCAAAGCTCGCTATGGGCAAACGCCGCCACTAGCTCCACGCAGGCACGCACATCTCGTAGGTCTACCATCTCAGTGGGCGTATGGGTATACCGGCAGGGAATGGAAATGCCCCCTGCGTACACACCGGCCCGGGTGACCTGGATGGGTCCTGCATCGGTGCCCCCCATTTGAAGCACATCCCGCTGGGCACAGATATCCTTCTCCTCCGCCAGCGCCAGCAGCTTTTCCACCAGCGCAGGCGTGCAGATGACGGAGCGGTCCATGATCTTGACCGCCGCGCCTTTTCCGCACAGGGCGCTGGCCTGGTGCTTACCGCCCGGTTCGTCGTCCACCCCCGTGACATCTACCGCAATGCCATACTCCGGGTCGATGGCCCAAGCCGCAGTTTTGGCCCCCCGTGTCCCCACTTCCTCCTGAACAGAAAACACAAAGTACAGATCATTGTCTGCCCCTACCAGCTGCTCCATGGCCATCAGCAGTACCAGGCAGGACACCCGGTTGTCCAGATACGGCGCGATCACCCGATCCCCCGCCGTCCGCACAGGGGTGTCGTACACCGCAGCGTCTCCCACCTGGACGAGCTTTTTCGCAGCCTCCCCATCGGCGGCGCCGATGTCAATGAGCAGGTCACTCACCTTCAGCTTGTCAATATCCGCCCCCTCTTTGGCGCAGATCAGACCGCAGGTCCCGTTTTGAAAGCGCACCGGGGTGTAAACCACCTCTTTGGCGCTCACGCCGCCCAGGGCGCCCACGTGGACGAACCCTTTTTCGTTAATGTGGGTAGCCACCAGGCCAATGGAATCCATGTGCGCGGAGAACATAATCCGGGGACCGCTCCCCTTTTTGCGGCAGATCAGGTTTCCCATAGTATCCCGCACAATCTCATCCACATAGGGCTGGGCCAGCTCCTCGATGACTTGCGACACCTCTCCCTCCGCGCCGGAAGGACCGAAGGCCGACACCAGCCGGCTCAATGTTTTCATCAAATCCATGTCAAATTCCTCCTGTCAGCGCTCCGCCATAGCCCGGATAAACAGCCGGGCCAGGACCAGCATCTGTTCCGCATCCGAAATGCTACACACGCTGCTGGGCGCGTGCAGATAGCGCACCGCTGCCGAAATACCGGCCACCCGCACGCCGGATTTGGTGCGCTGGACCGCCTTCCCGTCGGTTCCGCCGGATAAATAATGCTTCATCTGCCAGGGCAGACCATTTTCTTCCGCCAGCCTCCGCAGCAGCTCAAACAGCTCCCGATCGTAAATGGTCCCGCCGTCCATCCAGGACAGCACGGGGCCCTTTCCGGCCCAGCACACCTGCCGTTCCGGCTCCAGGGCGGGCAGATCGGCGGCGGTAGTGCCCTCCAGCACAAGGGCGGTCTCCGGCGTCACGGAGAAGGCGGCGCCAAAGGCTCCCCGGGTGCCCACCTCCTCCATCGCGGTGAACACAAAGGTGCAGTCCATCGGGAGCGCTTCCTCCATCAGCTTCACCAGCACCGCGCAGCCCACCCGGTCGTCGATGGCCTTGGCCTTGAGCATTCTGTTTCCAAACTCCACCGTGTCGCTCACGAAGGTGCACACCTCGCCCAACTCCACCTGAGCCTGGGCGTCCGCCTTGTTTTTCGCCCCGATGTCAATGTAGAGGTCGGTCAGCTTGGGCACTTTTTTCCGCTCCTCCGGTGTGGTCAAGTGGATCGCCTTCAGCCCGATGACGCCGGGGAGCTTTTTCTCCCCCACCGTCACCCGTTTGCCCAGCAGAACCCGGCGGTCAATGCCGCCCACGCAGCCGAACTTTAAATAGCCCTCCTCGGTGATGGACTTTACCATCAGCCCCACCTCGTCCATGTGGGCGCACAGCATCAATCGGTTTTCTGTGGACTTTGCCCCCCGTTTGAACACAATGAGATTTCCCAGGGAATCGGTGCGAACGCTGTCGGCAAAGGGCTCCACCCGCCGTCGGATATAATCCCGGACCTCGTCCTCACAGGAGGACACGCCGGACAGAGCGCACAGCGTTTTCAATGTCTCAATCATTGCGCTCCCTCCTCTCCCAGGTTTTCCACGAAAGCGGCCAGCAGCCGGGCGCAGCTCTCCAAATCCTCCGGCTCCACTACCTCCACCGGGGTGTGCATATACTTCAGCGGCACAGACAGGACGGCGGTAGCGATTCCCTCGTTGGCAATCTGCATTTCCCAGCCGTTGGTCCCGCTGCTGCCCTCCATGACCTCTTTCTGGACGGCGAGGCCCATTTTCTCCGCCTGATCCAGCAGCCGCCGGACCATCCACCGAGCCATATTGGGACCGATGCCCACCACCGGACCGCCGCCCATCACAAAGGTCTCATCCTTGGACGCATCCGGCGTTCGGCCATGGGTGACGTCCACCGCCACGCAGCAATCCGGCGCAATCCCCTGCACCGCCGCCTGAGCCCCCGCGCCGCCGGTCTCCTCGCACACGCTGCCCAGGATGTATAGGTCTACGTCCAGCTCTCTGCCCTGGAGCAGCTCAACCGCCCGCAGCACCGCAGCAAAGCAGGCCCTGTCGTCCATGGCTTTAGAGCACAGCTGCCCCTCTCCCAGAGCGGTGAAATCGGTGCGGTATACCATGGACGTACCCACGGGGATCTTCCGCTTCGCCTCCTCCTGACTCAGGCCGGTGTCCACGTACAGATCCTTGATCTCAGCCGCCTTTTCCCGATCCTCCGCCGACAGCACGTGGGGCGGCAGGCAGGCCACCACTCCCAACATGGGCGGGTCCGTGAGAATGCTTACTTCCCGGTCAGGCAGCATCCGAACGTCCACACCACTTGCCTTGAAGCGCAGGAAACCGTTTTTCATCCCGGTGACCACCAGACCTACCTCGTCCAAGTGGGCGTCCAGCAGCAGTTTTTTCGCCCCCGGCTTTCCGCAGCGGCGCACACCCACCAGACTTCCCAGCCGGTCAATCCAAACCTCGTCTACCAGCGGCTCCAGCAGCTCTTTGGCCGCAAGCACCGCCGGGCGCTCATAGCCGGAGGGCGCGCCCACTGCGCATAAATCCCTCAACATCTGTTCCATTTCCAACAGAACCACCTCACTCACTTCAGTACATTCACATAATTTTTAAACGCTTTTCCCCGCTCCTCAAAATTTTTGAAGCAGTCAAAGGACGCGCTGGCCGGGGACAGGATAACCACATCCCCCGGGACTGCCAGCGCCCGGGACTGTGCCACCGCCGCCTCCAAATCGGCGCAGTCGTAAATATCCGGCCTGCCCGTTTCATAACCCGGGGCGGCCAGCGTGGCAGCTTTGATTTTCTCCGCGGTATCCCCTGTCAGGAGAAGAACCTTTACACTCTTTGCAATTTCAGGTCCCAGCACGTCATAGGGGATGTGTTTGTCATACCCGCCGGCGATAAGGATGACTTTTTGCGCAAAGCTGCGCAGCCCCGCAATGGTGCGGCTGGGGCTGGAGGCAATGGAGTCGTTATAATACCGCACGCCGTCCAGCTCCCGCACCAGCTCAATGCGGTGCTCCACCCCGCCAAAGGTGCGGGCAAAGTCCCGGATCGCCTCGTCGGGCACCAGCCCGTCCACCGCCGCAACAGCCGCCATATAGTTCTCCAGGTTGTGCAGGCCGGGCAGAAGAATATCATCCGTGGTCAAGACCGGCCGCCCGCCGCATATCACCGTCTTTTCCCTGAGGTAGACGCCGCCCTCCACCGTCCGTCTCCGGCTGAACAGAGTGACCGCGCCGCGGGCCTCCTGGGCAAAACCGGCGGTGATCTCATTGTCTGCATTGAGCACCAGCCGGTCACAGCCATCCTGATAAGCGAAAATGTTTCGCTTCGCCGCCACATACTCCGCCATGTCCTTGTGTACGTCCAGATGGTTGGGGGCCAGGTTGGTCACCACGGCAATGCCGGGACTCTGCCGGACCGTCATCAGCTGGAAGGAGGACAGCTCCAGCACCACCATATCGTCCGGGCGGATGCTGTCTAACTGGCACAAAAGCGGGCGCCCAATATTCCCCCCAACAAAGGTGCGGTAGCCCGCCGCCTTCAACAGCCCTGCGATGATGGTGGTAGTGGTGGTCTTGCCGTCGGAGCCGGTCACCGCGATGATCCGGCAGGGACACAGATTTAGAAACGCCTCCATCTCCGAGGTGAGCTCCGCTCCCGCCGCCACCGCCTGCGCAATCTGAGGCACATCGGGCCGGAGCCCCGGCGTGCGGAAGATTATGTCCGCCCCGTTCAGGTGCTCCAGGTAATCGGGGCCCAGCGCCGCAGTCATGCCCCGGCGCTCCAGCGTCTCAACGATGCCATTGAACTCCTCCCTCCGCCGTTTGTCGCACACTGTGACCGGCACACCCGCGTCCAGCAGGCCTTCCACAAGAGGCCTGTTGGACACACCCAGGCCAATCACCGCCACCCGTTTTCCTTTCAGCGAATTGAAATATTCCATCAGCGCCGAATTCATTGACAACCGCACCTCCAAATCGTGGTCCTCAATCGCCGGGACATCATCAGGCCAATCCAAAATTTTATACGATTGCTATTATACCCCATCCTAATCCATTTGACAATCACCTAAAAATGAAGTAAAATCAGAATCGCAAGCAAGCTGGACAGCCGCGCGGGCAGGCCTAAAGGCCGTTCCGTGAGGAAAGTCCGGGCTCCACAGGGCAAGGATAACGGGTAACACCCGCCGGGGGCGACCCTAGGAAAAGTGCAACAGAAATAAACCACTGGCCGGCGCAAGCCTGCCAGAAAGGGTGGAAAGGCGAGGTAAGAGCTCACCCAATGGCGTGTCAAGCGCCCATTGCTGTAAACTCTATCCGGAGCAACGCCGTGGGAACACACAAGGCCGGCCCGGCCGTGTTCAGGAGGCGGCTGGAGCGCACCGGCAATGATGCGCCTAGATAGATGGCTGTCTTAAATGACAGAACCCGGCTTACAGGCTTGCTTGCACCAAATGGGGCTCCCAGGTACCACCCGGGGGCCCTTTCCTTTCAAAAAGGTTTTTCGCCTGTCCAATATCAAACGGCGGCCCAAGGCGCGCGCCAAAGAGAAAGAAGGAGTACCAGATGACCACCATATACCTGATCCGTCACGGTCATGCGGAAGGAAATTACTACCGCCGCTGTCACAGCTGGCACAACGGTCTGCTCACCCACAGAGGCCGGGCACAGCTTCAGCTGCTGGAGCGCCGGTTTGACGGCGTCCACATCGACGCGGTCTATTCCAGCGATCTATACCGCGCCATGTCCACCGCCGGGGCCATCTACCGTCCCCGAAACCTCACCCTGCGGGTGGACCCGGACCTGCGGGAGATCGGCGCGGGCGTTTGGGAGGACGTCCCCTGGGGCCAGCTGCTCCACGACCACCGGGACAGCCTGGCGGCCTTCCTTCGCTGCGACCCCGATTGGCACATTGAGGGCAGCGAGCGCTTTGCCCAGGTTCGTGCCCGCATCCAGCGCGCGGTGCAGCGCATCGCCGCCGCCCACCCCAACCAAACGGTGGCCGCGGTGTCCCACGGCTGCGCCATCAAAACAGGCCTGTCCGCCTGGCTGGGCATGGGGGTGGAGGATATTGGACAGATCCCCCTGCCGGACAACACCGCCGTCGCCAAGCTGGAGGTGGAGGACGGCCAGGTCAAAGTGGTCTATTACAACGACAACAGCCATCTGGGCTCCCTCGCCGTTCCCGCCCAGGCTCCAGGGCGGGATTACGCCCTGTCGGGCGTGGAGGCCAACGGCCTGCGCTACGCCCCCCTCCCCCTGCCCCAGGAGGAGGCGCGTTACCTCTCCGCCCGGGAGGACGGGTGGCAGGCTGATCTGGGCTCTCTGTCCGGCTTTGACGGCCCCGCTCTCGCGTCACAGGCCGCCCAGGCCGCCAGCCAGGACCCGGACAGCGTCCTTTTAGCCCTGCTGGGTGATACGCCTGTGGGCATCCTCCAGATGGACTGGCAGCGGGATGCCGGTCAGGGCGTCGGCTGGATCTCATTCCTCTACATGTTCCCCGAATTTCGGAAGAAGGGGCTGTCAGTGCAGCTACTGGGCCAGGCGGTCTGTGGCGGCCGCGCCATGGGACGGCCGCATCTGCGGGTCTGCTGCCCGCCGGGCAGTCAAGTGGCCCGGTCCTTTTTCTCCGCCCATGGCTTTACGGCCAAGGTTGGCTCGGACATCCTGGAAAAGTACATCGGCTTAGAGCTGTAATTCACTGTAGAGCCTTTAAAAATACGCAGGGCGGCCGGGTATTCCCAGCCGCCCTGCTTCGTCAATCAGTGCATGGCCCGGCCAATGTCGTTGGCCGCGTCTCCGATGGCGTCTCCGGCATCCCGGACCACATTGCCCGCGCCCCGGGCTAAGTCGCCTGCGGCGTCTCCAATGTCGTCTACCACGTTCCCCGTGTGGGAGCGGCTCCGGCCCACGCCGCCGGCCCCACCGCCTTGTGCGGCATCACTGCCGGTTCCAAGGCTGCCGTCCATACCCGCGCTGGGGCCGTTGTCGATCATCCCATCGCTGTTGTAGGCATCGCCGTCCATACCCGGGGTGACATAACCGTCCCTGTCGGCGCCTACGCTGTTCGTGGGCTGCACCGGATCGGCGCTGTTATCCTCCCGGTTTGCGGAGCAGCCCGTGAGAGCCAGGGCCAGCACCGCAGCCAGAGCGAGATATTTCACCTTCATGTTCATGCCTCCTGCTTTTTCTTCTAGTCCCCGCAACTCATTATGTGCCGGTTGCGTCCATTCAAAGCAGGTATTTTTTGTTTGGAGTTCTGGCCTCAAATTTAAATGCGTCTTTACTTGTCTTCCTTCCGCCTGCTTGATATAATTTTTTATAAAAGAACCGCCTCACGGCTCACTGGGGATTAAGCTCCAAATATTTCTGGTCAATATGGTTGTCCACCTGCATTGCCAGCTCCAGGGCGTCATTGCACCCCATCTTCTTATTCCGGTTATTCATGGCGGCCACCTCAATGACCACGGCCAGGTTCCGCCCGGGACGAACCGGAATGGTGATGGAGGGAATGCGCACATCCAGCAGCGTGGTGAAGT
Organism: uncultured Oscillospiraceae bacterium; assembly: GCA_949841355.1. Lineage (GTDB taxonomy): Bacteria > Bacillota > Clostridia > Oscillospirales > Oscillospiraceae > Enterenecus. The sequence goes on along the minus strand of CATKZP010000003.1, from coordinate 143,918 downwards.
GTTCATCCGCCCCCAGCCGGTCGTACAGCTTGCCATCCTGCCAGTTCTCCATCTCGATCATCATGTCGATTGTGCTGTCGAATTTGACGGCGGACATGCCGAACAGCCGCCGCACATCTACCACGCCGATGCCCCGCAGCTCAATATAGTAGCGGATGAGCTCTGGCGCAGTACCCACCAGCCCTCCGCTGGGAGAGCGGCGAATCTCGATGGCATCGTCAGCGATGAGCCGGTGTCCCCGCTTGACCAGCTCAATGGCGGTTTCACTCTTTCCGATGCCTGACTCCCCTGCCAGCATCACTCCTTCGCCGTATACCTCCACCAGCACGCCGTGGCGGGTGATGGTGGGGGACAGCGCCGTGCGCAAGTAAGCGATCATGGTGCTCATAATGCTGGAGGTATTCTCCTGGGTGCTGAGGATGGCCTGCCCATGCTTTTTCGCCATCTCCATGCACTCCGGATAGGGCTTCAGCCCACGGGCGAAAATCACCGCCGGGGTGTGGTAAGAAAACAGGGTATCAAACACCGCCGCCCGCATGGTGGCTGGGATTCCCTCCAGATAGGAGATTTCCACCAGGCCCAGCAGCTGCATCCGCTCCCGGTCAAAGTAGTCGAAAAAACCGCTGAGCTGGAGACCGGGCCGGTTCACATCATCAATTGTAACCAATTTTTCCCGGTACCCCTCCGGACCATACAGCACGTCCAGGTGAAAGTTGTCGATGATTGTGCCCAGCTTGATGCCAGTCTTACTTGCCAATTTGGTCACGCTCCCCTTCACAATATGTTCTTTTTTATCTTACCACATTCCTTCCCCGAAAAAAATAGCAAATCCATCAAATTCACACTTGATTTTTTCCCCTCTCTATGGTAGCATAATGTAGTTATCGTTTGAACGAATTCCAACCAGCAAGGAGGTTAGTCAATATGGCCAAATGCGAGTTCTGCGGCAAAGGCGTGAACTTTGGCATCCAGGTGTCCCACTCCCACCGCCGCTCCAACCGTCCCTGGAAGCCCAACGTCAAGCGCGTCAAGGCTGTGGTGGACGGCGCGCCCAAGCACGTCTATGTGTGCACCCGCTGCCTCCGCTCCGGCAAGGTCACCCGCGCTGTGTAATCAGTTTTGTTTTCCGGCGAGTGGTGCCCTTTTAAAGCCGCGAGGCTTTCCGCAAACGACTGGACCCTGTGCTGTAAGCACAGGGTCCAGTTTTTATTTCTTTTCCGTTTTGTTCTCCTCGGGAGCAGTCTCTCCGGCAGGAGCTTCCGCCTCCGGCGCGGGGGCGCTCTCCCCTGTCGCTGTTTTGGACTGGCTTCCCTTATGAAGGGTAAACTTGGACTCAGTACCCTTTACAATGCGGACCATATTCCCGCGGTGCTTCCAAAGCAGCAGTCCGCCCATAATAACAGCCAGCAAAATGATAAGAGGATCACGGTAGACGAGTCCAGACACGATAGGGAAAGAAAATCCCGCCCAGCAGGACCCCAGGGAGACATACCTGGTGGCCACGGCCAGAATCATGAACCCCGCCCAGACCACCAGGGGAATCCACCAGCTCTGGTACACGCCCCCGCCGTCTATCCCGATCATAATGGCGATGGCCCCTCCGGACAGCACACCCTTGCCCCCCCGGAACTGGAAGGTACAGGGGAACATATGCCCCAGAATGCAGAACGCGCCCCCCCAATATTTGGACAGGATAACCAGCTCCGGCGAAATATGCCCGGCAATAAACATCGCGAACAACACCGCAATAACAGCCTTCACCACGTCACTGAGAATAACCACCGCCGTCAGCGGGCCCCCAAACACACGGTAAAAGTTGGTCAGACCCGCGTTTCCACTGCCGTGGTCCCGGATGTCGTCCCGCAAAATGTAACGGGAGACCACCACAGCGCCGTTGAAACATCCCAGGAAATAGGCCACCACAGCTACGCCTACAGCCGCGCCGGCCAGCCAGCCTGGGCTGACGCCTGCTGCTTCCAGCATACGAGAATTCATGGTCAGTCCTCCTTATCGCCTTTTTGTCGAATGGTGATGCGCACCGGGGTTCCCGTCAGGCCAAAGGTGGCCCGGATCTGGTTTTCCAAGTAGCGCTGATAGGAAAAGTGGAACAGTTTGGCGTCGTTGCAGAAGATGACAAAGTGGGGCGGCTTTACCCCGATCTGGGTCATGTAATAGATCTTCAGCCGCTTGCCCTTGTCAGTGGGGGGCTGGACCCGTGCCTGAGCGTCGTTCAGAACCTGGTTGAGCACTCCGGTGGGGATGCGCATCGCCGCCTGATTCACCACATTGTCGATGAGGGCAAACAGCCGCTCCACCCGCTGGCCCGTCAGCGCGGAGATGAACAGCACCGGGGCGTAGGTCATGTAGCTCAGATCCCGCCGCACGTCCTCCTCCATGCGCTGCATGGTCTTGCCGTCCTTTTCGATGATATCCCACTTATTCACCACGATGACGCAGGCCTTGCCCGCCTCGTGGGCCAGTCCGGCCACCTTGGTGTCCTGCTCGGTGACCCCCTCCTGTGCGTCAATCATGATGACGCACACGTCACTGCGCTCAATGGCCATGGTGGCCCGGAGGACGGAAAACTTCTCCACTCTGTCGTCCACTTTGGACTTCTTGCGCATCCCCGCCGTGTCGATGATGAGGTACTTCTGCCCGTCCTTCTCCAAATAGCTGTCCACCGCGTCCCGGGTGGTGCCAGCCATATCGGACACGATGACCCGCTCCTGGCCCAGGATGCGGTTCACCAGAGAGGATTTCCCCACGTTGGGCTTGCCGATGATGGCCACCTTTACCACATCGTCCTCTTCCTCCTCCTGGTCCTCCGGCGGAAAGAATTCAAAACAGGCGTCCAGCAGGTCGCCGGTTCCATGTCCATGGACGGCCGAGACCGGGTAGGGATCTCCCAGCCCCAGATTATAAAACTCGTACATGTCCGGGTCAGTATGGCCTGTGGAGTCCATCTTGTTCACCGCCAGCACCACCGGCTTGCGCGAGCGCTGGAGCATCCCAGCCACATCCTGGTCGGCAGCGGTCATGCCTGTGCGGATGTCGCACACGAAAATGATAGCGGTGGCGGTGGCAATGGCGATCTCCGCCTGCTCCCGCATAAAAGACAGAATCTGATCATCGGTGCCCGGCTCAATGCCGCCGGTATCCACCAGGTCGAAGGTGCGGCCCCGCCACTCCGCCTGGGCATACAGCCGGTCCCGGGTCACGCCGGGTGTGTCCTCCACAATGGACAGCCGCTTGCCGGTGAGCTTATTGAACAGCATGGATTTGCCCACGTTGGGTCGGCCTACGATGGCCACCAGGGGCTTTGCCATGGATATCCCTCCTATCTAAAGACAGTGCCTCTCCCACAGGGAAAAGCGTCAACCGCCGACAGACGACGGGCAATACTTCACACATTATAAAGTAGTATACCAAATCTGTTAAAAAAAAGATAGGGGAAAACAGCAAAAATTTTGGTTCAAAACGACAAAAAGCTGCCGGGTCAGCGGCAGCTTTTTTCGTCTATTTACTTCTCGGCAGGGGCGACCTCACGGCCATTGTAGCTCATGCAGTTCTTGCACACACGGTGGGGCAGGGTGACGGTACCGCACTTGGGACAGGTGTTGATACCGGGAGTTTCCAGCTTCCACACGGAGCTGCGGCGCTTGTTCCTGCGCTGCTTGGATACTTTACTCTTCGGGACGGCCATTTTGACACCTCCTTATTTGGTCAATGTCCGCGGACATAAGGACTACTCTTCTCGCTCCTCCGGCTCCAACAGCTGCGCCAGCTTGGCCCAGCGTGGGTCGATCTCCCTCTTACAGCGGCACTGCTCTGTGTTCAGATCCGCGCCGCAGCCGGGACAAAGGCCCTTGCAATCCTGAGAACAGAGGTTTTTCGTGTCCATTTCAAGGAGGAATACCTCCAGCATCAGCTCGTCCAGCTCCAGCTCGCCGTCCTGGCTCAGCTCTACGATGTCGTCGCTCTCCCCGTTGGCCAGCTCAAAGGCCAGCAGAGTCTCGTACTCCACCGCTTTTTCCCGCTGAAAGGGTTTGGCGCACCGGTCGCAGATGAGGGACAGCACCGTGTCCAGCCGGGCCTTCAGCTCCAGGGCGCCCGCCCGGTTGCGCACCTGACCCTCCACATGGACAGGCTGGGCAAAGGGCTTGGTCCCGCTCCACTCCACATCGGACAGGTCCATTTGGAGGGCAAAGGGCAGCACCCCGCCGGGTTGTTGGGCTAAGGGCTTCAAATCCAGTTTCATGGCACACCTCGCATAATGGCACGACTGGTATTATACTAGACCTGACCGGAAATGTCAAACATTTTCCGCAATATTTTGTGTTTTTTTCGCGCCAAAGCCATACAACCCCGGGTTCGGAGCCGTATGGCTTGAAACACTGCGTTTAAACCCTGCCCATCAGCCTTTCAGAAACTCCTCCAGCCGGTCCATCCCCTTCTTGATGTTCTCCATGTTGGTGGCATAGGACCAGCGCACAAAGCTGGGCGCGCCGAAGCCGCTGCACGGCACCGTGGCCACCAAGCCGTGCTTGAGCAGAGCGGCCGAAAAATCGTCCCCCGTCTTGATCAGTTCCCCGTGCAGGGTGCGGCCCAACTGCTTTTCCATGTTCATCATAATATAGAACGCGCCCTGGGGCTTGATGCAGCTCACGCCGTCTATGGCGTTCACCCGGCTGACGATATAGTTCCGGCGCTCTTCAAACGCCCGGCGCATCTCCTCCACGCAGTCCTGAGGACCGTTGAGCGCGGCCACAGAGGCGGCCTGGGACACCGAGCTGGGCGAGCCGGTGGAGTGGCTGAGGAAATTGCCCATCACCTTGGCGATCTTCTCGTTGGACAGCAGATAGCCGATTCGCCAGCCGGTCATGGCATAGGACTTGGACACACCGTTGATGAGGATGGTGCGCTCCTTCACATCCTCCCCAAGGGAGGCAAAGGACACCGACTTCACCCCATCGTACAGCAGGCCGTAGTAAATTTCATCGGAGATGACGTAAATGTCCCTCTCCACACACACCCGGGCGATAGCGGCCAGCTCCTCCTGAGAATACACCATGCCAGTGGGATTGCTGGGGTTGTTGAGGATCAAAGCCTTCGTCCTGGGGGTGATGGCGGCGGCCAGCTGCTCGGCGGTCATCTTAAACCCGGCGGACTCCTGGGCGGTGACCACCACAGGCACGCCGCCCACCATTTTAATCAGTTCCAGATAGCTCACCCAGAAGGGCGCGGGCAGAATCACTTCGTCGCCGGGGTCCACCAGCGCCCGCAGGGCGATGTATACGCAGTGCTTGGCTCCGCTGGTCACAACCACCTGAGAGGGCTTGTAGTCCAGCCCGCAGTCCTCCTTCATGCGCTGACATACCGCCTGCTTCAGCGCCACCGTACCGGAGGCGGGCGTATAACGGGTCACATTGTCGTCAATGGCCTGGACCGCCGCCGCCTTGATATGGTCAGGTGTATTAAAATCCGGCTCCCCGGCGCCGAAGCCGACCACGTCCACGCCCTCCGCCTTCATCTGCTTCGCCAGCGCGTCAATGGCCATGGTGCTGGATGCCTGCACCGCAGACGCGATTTGAGCAAGTTCCTTCAAGGTGATCCCTCCAAACTTTGTATCGTGCACATTATATTCCCAGTCTTGCAAAAATGCAAGCACATTTTGGGGCATTTTTGAAGTTTTTGCAATTTCGACAAAACCGCATTGCAAAAAGGCCGAGAAAACGCCCCGTCTGCCGAAGCGGACGGGGCAGAACGGCGCTCAGCGCCTGATATTCTTGCGGTAGAGATGGTACAGCCCCTTCACCAGCAGATCGTGGTCGTACTTGATTTCTCTGCGGCACAGCCGGTAGAGGGCCGGGGCCTGGCTCCCTGTCGCCACCACGGCGGCGGCCTTGGCCCCCGCAGCCTCCTCCAGCGACTCAATCACCCGGTCAAAGGCACCGCTGTAGCCGTACAGCACCCCCGCGCGCATGGAATCCACGGTGTTGCGCCCCAGAGGGCTGTCCACCTGGGCCATGGATATCTGGGGGAGCTGCGCCCCATTCCGGGACAGCGCCTCCAGCGCAATATCCACCCCAGGCATAATGGCGCAGCCCTCAAAGGCGTTCTTGCTCATGTAAGAGAACGTGACGGCAGTGCGGGAGTTGATGACAATGGCCGGGGCCGGGTAAAGGACGGAGGCGGCCACGCAGGAGGCCACGATATCGCTGCCCAGCTGGTTGTGGACCTCCGCTTTGATGTTGAGCCCGGTTTTCAGGCCCGGCCCCACCACCAGGGGGGGCTTGCCAGTAAGCCGCCGCAGGGTGCGGGCATAGATCCCGGTGATGGGCGGCACCACGCTGGACAAAATGGCCCCCTCCACCCCGTTCAGGTCCGCCCGGTAGAGGTGAAACACCCCCATCAGGTCGATGGCGCAGCGGTCGCCGGTCATTTTTGTGTCCGTCTCCAGCTCCGACTGGAAAGACAGCTCGCCCGCCCCGTCGAACAGGGCGATGGTGGTGCGGATGTTGCCGATGTCGATGGCCAGGATCATGTGCCCTCTCCCCTTTCCACCGGGTATTATACACCATTTTTTCCCCTTTGTCACCCAAAAACAGCGCGGGGCGGGAGATTTCCCGCCGGCAAAACGGGCCTCCGCTTTACAGGGGCTTCACAAAAAGCTGCTCCACAGAGCCGTATATCGTCTCATAGCCGCCCATTTTCACAAACCCGTATTTTTCGTACAGGCCGGTTTCGCCGCTCATGACGTACAGCTTTTCATAGCCCAGCCCCCGGGCGTAGACGCCCGCTTGGCGGATCATCCGTTCCGACAGCCTGTTCCCCCGGTACCGCTCGTCCACGAACAGGAAGCCGATAAAGGGCGAAAACCCGTATCTCCCGGGCAGCTCGTCCTTTTCCGTGAGGGTGCAGAACCCCGCCACCCTCACGTCCACGCGGGCAGCGCATACCCGCTCCCACCCCCTGAACTCCCCGCGCCTCATTTTCTCCGCCAGAAAGGGGCCCGCCCACCAGAAACACGCCTCGGCCAAAGCGGTGACCTCATCCCACAGCGCGTGCCCCGACGCCATCAGGTGAATTTCCGTCATATCCCCTCCAGTTGGACCCAAATGTTATCCCGGATAACCTCGCCCATCCGTTTCGTCCCGACGACGCTCTCCCCTGCCCGGGCAATGTCGGCGGTACGCCAGCCGTCGGCCAGCGCCTTGTCCACGGCGGCCTCAATGGCATCCGCCTCGGCGGCCAGTTTAAAGGAGTAGCGGAACATCATGGCGGCGGACAGGATGGTGGCAATGGGGTTTGCCCTGTCCTGACCCGCGATGTCCGGCGCAGAGCCGTGGATGGGCTCGTACAGCGCCGGGGCGCCGTCCCCCATGGACGCGGAGGGCAACAGTCCGATGGACCCGGTAATCATGGACGCCTCATCCGAGAGGATGTCACCGAACATGTTTTCCGTGACCACCACGTCGAACTGCCCCGGGTCCCGCACCAGCTGCATGGCACAGTTGTCCACCAACACGTCCTCGTACTCCACGTCGGCGTACTCCTCCGCCAGCCTGTTCATAACGGACCGCCACAGCCGGGAGGTCTCCAGCACGTTGGCCTTATCCACGCTGGTCACCTTTTTCCTGCGCAGCCGCGCCATCTCAAATGCCCGGCGGCCGATGCGCTCAATCTCCTTTTCGGAGTAGGCCATCAGGTCGGTGCACTCCACCCCTCTGTCCTCAGTCTGGTAGCGGTCCCGCTTACCGAAGTATATTCCCCCGGTGAGCTCCCGCACCATCAGCAGGTCGATGCCCTTTTCCGCCGTCTCTTTTTTGAGCGGGCAGGCGTCCGCCAGGGCCGGGCGCAGGGCGGCAGGCCGCAAATTGGCGTAAAGGCCTAAATCTTTACGGATGGCCAGCAGAGCCGTCTCCGGCCTCTCCTGCGCGGGCCGGTCGCTGCCCCATTTGGGACCGCCCACCGCTCCCAGCAGCACCGCGTCGCAGCTTTTGCACCGCTGAGCCGTGCCGTCGGGATAGCTCTTGCCCACCGCGTCGGTGGCGCATCCCCCCAGCAGCACTTCCACATATTCAAAGGCGTGGCCAAACTTCTCCCCCACCCTGTCGATGATTTTCACGGTCTCGTCCACGATCTCCGGTCCGATGCCGTCTCCTCGAATGAGGGCAATTTTATAATTCATAGCTTTTCAACCTTTCCCCTGAAATTTCAATCTATCAAGAAAGCGCCTGCACTACCGCTGAAATCACGGAAACAACGTACCTGTGGGTAGGATAGTAGATGTAGAAGAACCACTTGGGCCCGTTTCCCCTCTGCCCGTTGTAAAGCAGCATAAAGGGCAGAGCCAGTATCATCCGGCACTGAGACGGGCTAAAAAATGTCATTGTAAAGGACGAAAAATCCTGGATGGGATAATAAAACCGGCCCGCCACAGCCCCGGCCATACACACCAGGCAGAACGCGGCGAACACCCCGCACTGCCTCCCTTTCGTCCCGGCAAAGTAAAGCGCTACTCCCAGCAGGATCATCCCCCACCCGTAATCCACGCTGTTGAAGGTGGGCAGAAAGCTGTCGATGAGGTTATGCACCAGAAAACTTCCCGCAATACTGTCCGCTGCGCGAGACAGCTCCCATAGCTCCAACCGCAGCGGCTGGGCCAGAAGCGGCAGCGCACAGCACAGGGCGGCCAGCGCCGCTCCCCGCCAATTGCGTTCTCGGACGGCATTCGCCAATCCCTCTATGGCCCAGGCGTATAGCGCCACATAGAAGAAGGTGAAGATTATATTCGCCGGGGTGATATATCCCACAATATCGCCAAACAGCAGGTCAGTGACCGCCACAAACAGCCCCGCTCCCATCCCCGCCAGATACAGCCGGAGGAGAAATTTTGACCTGCTGCCGGTGTGCCGCAGTCCCTGCACCAGCGCGAAGAGAAACAGCGGCGCAGCAATCCGGCCCACCATCCTCAACGGATTGTAGAACCGCCCCACAATGGGAATCTCAAAGCCGAAGGCGGCGATGTGGTCCAGCGTCATGAAAAACAGGGCGATCCACTTGATTGCGCTGGTGGACAGCCCCTTTTTCAGCGTCCACCTCTCCTGCTGGCGCTCTTCCACACCATTCACTTGGCCATCCCTCTCGCCTTCAGCGCTTTCAGCAGCCCGCCGTGGTTCATGATACCGGTGACAAACTCCGGGAAAGGCGCGGCCTGGAATTTTGCCCCGGTGGTCTCGTTGGTGATGACGCCGCGCTCAAAATCCACGCTGACGCTGTCCCCGGCACTGATGCCGTCTACCGCCTCCGGGCACTCCAGGATGGGGAAGCCGATGTTGATGGCGTTGCGGTAGAAAATCCGGGCGAAGCTCTTGGCAATGACGCACTTTACCCCGCATGCTTTGATGGCCAGGGGGGCGTGCTCCCGGGAGGAGCCGCAGCCGAAATTGCTCCCGCCCACCATGATATCCCCCGCCTCCACGGCAGAGGCAAAGCCGGCGTCGATGTCCTCCATGCAGTGGGCGGCCAGGGACTTTTCATCCGGCGCGTTGAGATACCGGGCTGGTATGATGACGTCTGTATCCACGTTGTCGCCATATTTGTAAATCTTCATTCCTTTACACCCCTTTCAAAGACTGGCCGGATCGGTAACCGCACCGGCCACGGCGCTGGCCGCCGCCACGGCCGGGCTGGCCAGGATAATCATGGAGCTAGTGGGTCCCATACGGCCCACAAAATTACGGTTGGTGGTGGAGATAGCCCACTCGTTGTCGGCCAAAACGCCCATATGTCCCCCCAGGCAGGGTCCGCAGGTGGGGGTGGACACCACCGCGCCCGCCTGGATAAAGTCGGCCACCAGCCCCTCCGCCATGGCGTCCAAGTAGATCTGCTGGGTGGCGGGGATGACAATGCAGCGCACACCAGGCGCCACCTTTCGGCCCCGGAGGATGGCGGCCGCCTCCCGCAGGTCCTTCAGCCGCCCGTTGGTGCAGGAGCCGATGACCACTTGCTGAATAGCCTTACCCGCCGCCTCGTCCACGGTTTTGGTGTTGGAGGGCAGATGAGGAAAGGCCACCGTGGGCCGCAGGGTGGACAGGTCAATGGCGACCTCCTTTGTGTATTGGGCGTCCGGGTCGGCCTCAAAGGCGGTGAAGTCTCGGTTCACCCGGCCCTTCAAATAGTCCAGCGTCTTGCCGTCCACCGGGAAAATGCCGTTTTTCGCCCCGGCCTCGATGGCCATATTGCAGATGGTGAAGCGGTCGTCCATCTCCAGGGCGGCCACCCCCTCCCCCGCGAACTCCAGGGACTGATACAGCGCCCCGTCCACCCCGATCATGCCGATGAGGTGGAGAATTACGTCTTTTCCGCTGACATATGGCCCCAATCTGCCCGTCAGAGTTACCTTAATGGCGGAGGGCACTTTAAACCACGCCAGCCCCGTGGCCATCCCCGCCGCCATGTCGGTGGAGCCCACACCGGTGGAGAACGCCCCCAGCGCTCCGTAAGTGCAGGTGTGGGAGTCGGCCCCGATGATAACCTCGCCGGGGGCGGTCAGCCCCTTTTCCGGCAGCAGGGCGTGCTCAATGCCCATCTGGCCCACATCGTAAAAGTGGGTGATGGCGTGCTCCTTGGCGAACTCCCGGCAGGCGGCGCACAGCTGAGCCGATTTGATGTCCTTGCAGGGGGTGGAGTGGTCCAGCACAATGGCGATTTTATCCCGGTCAAACACAGCGGACAACTCTGCCTTTTTAAACTCCGTGATGGCCACCGGCGTGGTGATATCATTTCCCAGCACCAGATCCAGCTTCCCCTCAATGAGCTGGCCCGCCTCCACCTGGGGCAGCCCCGCGGAGCGGGCCAAAATCTTTTGGGTCATGGTCATGCCCATAAAAAATTCCTCCTCAAAAAATTTCGTGAACTCATTATGCCAAAACCGCCGGCGAAACAATGTAAACTATGATACAATGCAGGCAGCGATCCATATTTTCATTTCCCCCAGGCGGGGAAAACTGTACAGAGGTGAATCTCATGGCGGATTGGACGCTTTTGGCCGAGGGCCGCCGCCCCCGAATCTGCCGGGCGGGGCAGATCGTCTATCTCCAGGGCGCACGCCCGGAGTGCTTCTACTACCTTGTCTCCGGCTCGGTGCGCAGCTTCATCAGCACCGGGGACGGCGAGGAACGGGTGCTGGCCATCCACCGCTCTGGCGATCTGATGGGGGAGGCGTCCTTTTTTGACGGCTGTCCCAGGGTGACCTCCGCCATGGCGCTGGAGGACTGCCAGATTTTGACCATCGACCGGGACCAGCTGGACCGCGCCTTTCAGCGCCATCCGGAGCTGGCCCTGCCTATGCTTCAGCATCTGGCCAGAACGGTGCGGCTGCTGTCCGACCACGTGGGGGCCTCCGCTCTGCCCGCCCGGCAGCGGGTGGCCCGGTGGCTGCTCTCCCAGCCCGAAGATGACGGCGGCGCCATCCGCGCCACCCACGAGGGCATCGGCCAGGCGGTGGGCCTGTCCCGGGTGACGGTGAGCCGGGTGCTGGGGGAGCTGTCCGCCCTGGGGCTGACGGCCCTGAGCTACCGCTCGGTTTCGGTGCTGGACCGGTCCGGACTGGAGGCACTGGCTTTTGAGGCGTAAAAGACCCCGGAGGGACATTCCTCCGGGGTCTTTTTTGCAGGCTTGCGGTTGCTGAGGAATGCGTTATGCCGCTTCCCCCATCTCAGCCGCCCACTGGGCCTCAAGAGCCGCCCAGTCGCGCATTTCCAGCAGAGCGGTCCAGGTCTCGATCCCGGCCTCGTCCAGCTCGTACTCATGCTCGTTGGTGGCCTCCTGAATGGCCTCGTAGTAATCGGTGCCCTTGGGGTTGTCGGTCCAAGTTTTCATGGTGGGGAGCATATGATCCTCGTCCGGAGTGCGGTGAAGCATCCGGTTGATGATGGTCATGACCTCCGCACGGGTAATCAGATCGTCTGGCCGGAAGGCATCCTCCTCGGTGGTGACCCAGCCGGCCTCCACGCAGCGGCGGATGTCCTCAGCGGCCCAGTGGTCCGCAGTGTCGGAGAAGTCCTCGATACCCTCGCCGGTGTACTCATCGCCCAGGAACCGGGCCACGATGGCCGCGAATTCAGCGCGGGTGACCGCCTTATTGGGCAGGAAGGTGCCGTCGGCATAGCCATCCACGATCCCTGCGTTGGCACAGGTGGATACCGCGTTGTTGAACCAGTCGCCCTCGTTCACGTCGCTGAAGTCGTTGGTGGTGGACCAGTTGATGGTGCGGTACAGGTCGGTCATCAGGCGGAAGAAGATGGTGGACACCTCCGCGCGGGTGATGTTGCCCAGCGGCCGCACGGTGTCGTCCTCATAGCCGATGATGTAGGCCATATGGTCCACATCGTTCAGGCCGATTGCACCGGCCAGAGGCACCTCGGGCTCGTCGATCTCGACGGTGGGATCAGTGGGATCTCCCGGATCTGTTTCGGGTGCAGGCAGAGTATAGTACACGTTAATGACATTACCGCCCGCGCCGATGGTGGTATCCCCGCTCACGCTGGAGAACACGTAGGTTTCCCCGTTGTAGCTGGCGGGACCTGTGCTGACCGTAATGGTACTGCCCACCCGCGCCGTGCCTTCGCTGGTCAAACCCAGCGCGCCGCCATAGTAATAGTTGATGGTATAGGACGCGGTCTTGGCGTAGACGTTGTAGACCCACGTCACGGTGGAGCCATTAGAGGGAACATAGAGTATGCCGGTGCCATCCGTGCTATGCGCCGGGTTATACCCAAAAGCATGATCCCACTCATAGCCGTCGATCTTGTCGTGGCCGCTTTCGGTAATATTCAGGATCGTCCCCTTCATCGGTTCGCCCGTGGTCGGGTCCACCGGGACGCGGATTTTCCAGGATGCAGTGCTATACTTTTCCTGTGTATCGTCGTCAAAAATCCAATTTCCTTTTTCATCCTGATACGCCATAGGTCTCGACTTGATCTCAGCATCTTCAACAGGGAGCGTTACTGTAAAAGTCTTGCCATTCCACTCATAGCTGTAAGTTACGCTGAAGCCCTTCGGGATATCCTCAGTGCCAAAGGAGGCGCCGTCAGTGGTTTGGAACCCCATGCAAATCTCAATTTCGCGGTCATAGGGCTTCTCAGGAATCTTATTCTGTTCGGTGCGCTTAGCACCACAGTCAGTACAAGTATAGGTGATTTTCTGGACTCCGCCATACATCACGCCGTTATCCCAACTGTGGTCCTTCACGGTTTCTGTTTGCTTTTTGGAAATAACCTGACCGCAATCATTGCATGTCGTCACGTCGTATCCCGGCAGCACACAAGTCGATGGCTCATTGATTGTGCTGGTGTCCTCGTGTTTACACGCGCCGGTTTCCTTATGGTCGCACCTGGAACACTTATAGGTGACGTCTCCTGTTTCACTGTCCACACTTTCCCTGACCAAATCATGACCCAAGGCCGGAATCGGTTCATTGGGAACATTTTTCCGGGCGCCACAGGAACACACTTGGGCCGTAAGACCCTCGTTTGTGCAGGTTGCTTCCTTCACCACGGTCGGCTCATACTTATGGGACAGTGGTACGGGATCTCTCCCGACGTGTTGCTCAAGAACCGTACCACAATCCATGCAAACCTTGTCATACCGCCCTTTGGTAGTACATGTAGGTTCAAGCGCTAACACCACTTTAACCCATTCATGGGCACAATCGTCAGGGTTAATGCCGTCACAGTCAGGGCAATCCTCAAGAAGGTACCCTGCTCCATTGCAGTCTTCGCATTTCTTAGTTACCGGCCCCCCTATGGTCCAGTCAAATTCCGTGCAGCTGCCCTTTCCCTTGCACATGGAACATACGGTAGACGTTTTAACTTTCCCCGTCCCGCCGCAGGTGGAACAATCCGAATCAGCCGCGAACGCGCCCAGGGGCATCAGGCTCATACACAGCACCAGCGCCAGCGCAGCCGCCAGCATTTTGTTTAACTTTTTCATCTTTCTACTTCCTTTCTTTGCTTTTTCGGACGCAAAGGGTCCGGCAGCCGAACGAGCATAGCGCAACACCACGCCGTACTGCGCCACAGCCTCTGGCTTTGCGTCTCAGCGTTTCCGCTGGTTTGCTTTGCAACCGAACGAGCGTGGGGTATCCCCCGACGCCTCTGGCTTTGCGTCCCATCGTTTCCAATGGTTTGCCAAAATCGCAACCCGGCTAACGTAGCATCGGAAAGGATCTCCGTTACCTTAGTCCCGCAGCTTTGCAGTCCCGCAGTTTCCTGCGGTTTGCCAAGCGCCATTTACGTTTCACCCTGCCGCCGTCGGCATGCGCCGGCAGGCTCTTTCCTGGGAGGCTTATCCATCATGCCGGGCTCTCCTTCCTGCGAAAAGCGTTTGTTATTCGTGCCGTCCCGGCACGAATAAAGACCCATGGGTCTTTGCGGATTAATTGAAACGGTTTGAAGCCGTCTCGCGGAAAATTCTCCGTTTTGCGGCATAAATATATGTTTATTCCACTTCCATTTTATTGTATCATGGACGTTAGTAAAATGCAACCAAAACCGGCAAAAAACTTTTGAGCCGGACATGAAGGCCCTGTCTCCCCTCACATCCGGCTCAAGCGTTTTCATAAAATAATGCAGATCAGTCCCCCGGACCCCTCGTTGATGATCCGCTGAAGGGTCTCCCGCAGCTTTTCCCGGGCCTCCTCCGGCATCCGTTTCAGCTTGCCGTTCAAGTCCTCCCCCACCAGCTCGTGGAAGGAGCGGCCGAAAATGTTGGAATCCCAGATCTTTCCGGTATCTCCCTCGAACTGCCGAAGCAGGTAGTCCACCATCTCCTCCGACTGCTTCTCAGTGCCCATAATGGGGGACACCTCCGCCCGGATATCCGCCCGCATCATGTGGATGGACGGCGCGGACGCCTTCAGCCGCACGCCGTACCGTCCCCCCTGCTTGACGATCTCCGGCTCCTCCAGGCTCATCTCCTCGGGGTCGGGCATGACGATGCCGTATCCCGTGGCCTCCACCTGTTTGAGCGCCCCCTCCACCTTCTCGTAGCTGCGCTTCATGGCCGCCATCTGGGTGAGCTGGTCGATGAGGTCGCCGTCGTCCCGGATCTCCAGACCGCACCGCTCGGACACCGTGGAGTAGAACAGCCCCCGGGGCAGCTCCAGGGTGGCGGTGACCACGCCGCTGCCCATGTCCATCCGGTTGAGGGCCGCGGAGCTCACCTCCTCCCGGTCGCCCATGGACAGCACCGCGCCCTCCGCGTCCCGCAGGCGCTGGAGCCCCGCCGTCTCCTCCCGGATCATGGCGTACAGCCCGCTTTTGATGGGATGGTCGAAGGGCAGAACATCCACCCAGGGGGGCAGGTACAGGTCCATCTGCTTCAGCGGGAACTCGTGGAGCACCGCCCGGATGATTTCGCTCACCGCCCCCTCGTCCAAGGTGAGGCAGTTGGCGGCCAGGCATGTCACGTCGTACCGCTCAGCGATGTCCGCCTGAAGGGTCTGGGCCCGCTCCCCATAGGGCTGGGCGGAGTTGAGCAGCACCATAAAGGGCTTACCCAGCCCCTTGAGCTCGCTGATGACCCGCTCCTCCGCCTCCAGGTAGTCCTCCCGGGGGATGTCGGTGACGGAGCCGTCGGTGGTGACCACAATGCCGATGGTAGAGTGGTCGGTAATCACCTTCTGGGTGCCGTACTCCGCCGCCTGGGTCATGGGAATCTCGTGGTCGAACCAGGGGGTGGTGACCATCCGGGGCTGCTCGCCGTCCATCTGCCCCAGGGCGCTGGGCACCATGTAGCCCACGCAGTCGATGAGCCGGACGGAAAACACGCCTCCGTCCTCCATGGCCATCTCCACCGCATCCTCGGGGACGAACTTGGGCTCGGCCGTCATGACCACCCGGCCGGACCCGCTCTGAGGCAGCTCGTCACGGGCCCGGTCCCGGATGAAGCTGTTCTCAATTTTGGGCAGCACCAGGGTCTCCATAAACCGCTTGATGAAGGTGGATTTCCCGGTGCGCACGGGACCCACCACGCCGATATAGATGTCGCCCTGGGTGCGCTGGGCGATATCTTCATACAGTTTGTTTTCCAAAGCAGAACCCTCCTCACGCATACTCAATTCCATATGTATGGGGATAAGCTGTGGATTATGACAAGGGACGGTGCGGTTTTTCGCCGCGCCGTCCCTTGTGCTTAGTACGAATGTTTCACGTGAAACATGTTCTCCTCAGCTCCGCCGGGCGGGGATGAGCAGCAGCGCGCCCACCTCCGCCTCCTCACCCGGCAGGGTGTTGGCGCAGCGGATGTCGTCCACGGTGGAGCCGCAGGCTTTGGCGATATCCCACAGCGCCTCCCCCCGCTCCACCCGGCGGATAACCACCGACGGGCGGGGACCGGTGCTCTCCACAGTCCCGAGCTTTACGTCGGTGACGCAGGCCGCCTGCTCCTCCCGGGTGATGGTCCAGGTAAATTCCGCCTCAAAGCGCACCTCCAGCCCCCCGGTGACGGGGACCGCGGTGGCCTCCCCCACCGTCCGGCAGCGACAGGCGCATTCACAGCCCTCAGGCAGGTCCACCCGGCAGGACACGGGGATATCCGTCTCCACGCCGCACAGGGCGTCGTCCTCGCTGAGGTAGAGGGCGCAGGCGTTCACCTGGGCGGTGAATTCCATTCCACCCTCCGCCGGGGCCCCCGCCAGGGAGGATACCGTGGCGGCGCAGTCCAGCACCTGCTTGGCCGGTATGCCCGACTCGCACAGCTTCCGGCCCATCTCCCGCCGGGCGGACCGCTCCGCCAGGGTGCAGAGCCGGACGGGAGAGCGCTCCACGTCGATGGGCTTCCCCACGCAATAGGCGTCGCTGATGAGCTCTACGCTCCGCCGCTCCCATACCGCCGCCTGGGCCAGCAGCTCCAGCGAGACCTCCAGCTCTCCCTCCCGGGCGCGGCAGTCCACGTTTTTTAGCGCCACCGTCACGTCCGGCTCCGCGTCGTCGGGCACCTCGCCAATGTCCAAAATCTGGGAATAGGGCAGCTCAAACCGGGTCTGACACACCCCTTCCCCGGAACGGTACACCGTTGAGAGCTGCACGTCCCCCTTGAGCACCAGCTTTTTGCCGATGAATTTCGCGTCCGCCGTCCCCAGCTCCGCCCGGCACACCAGCAGCTCTTCGATCTCCGGGCGGGAGGCGGGCGGGCGAAGCACGTCGGAAAATGTAAAGGATTTCTCCATTACGCTTGGTATGACGCAACACTTCTGCGTCCTGATGAGCTTTTGCAGCTTTTCCTCCTCGCCGCCCACCAGGCCGGAGGACAGCTCCCGGGACTCCTTCTCATAGGCCGCCGCCCACACTGACACGTCCACCCGCACCAGAATCTTCCGGGGGTTGATGGTGCGGGCGTCCGCCGACGGCGCCTGGAGATCGGCCAGCACCGGAGCCCCGGCGTGGAACCTGGGGTCGTCCCGGGTGCACTGAACGGGGATGGCTACCTCCAGAGAACGGGGCAGCTCCTCCCCCTCCGGTATGTAAAGCACTGTGACTTTCGCCGTGCCGCTGACGCGCAGCGTCCCCTCTCCCACCTCTTTGTCCTTGAGGAACATTTTGGCCGATGCCGACACGATGCGGGCGATATCCGGGCAGGCGTCCGGCACGATGCTCTCCAACGTCTCCTCCTGGGTGAACATCATCTGCGCCACGCTGCGGTATCCCTCCAGCATGACGCGCTGCAGCTCCATATCCATAAGGCTTCCTCTCCCTTACACGTATTCTGTGCCCACTATATGAGAAAACCAGATGGGATATGCCTCCCCTGCCTCACTCCATGTGGAAGATCCTGCGCATCAGGCCGCACAGCGCCTTCGGAAACTTCACCACCATGACCCGCATGAAACCGACCTCCTCTCTCGCTGCGGGATGATATATCAGCATATGTGAAAGAAGGCTGTCCTGTTCATTCATTTTTTGCTCAATCACATGCGGTCAAGCCTTATTTTTGAAGGAAATACGTTTCTACTTTTCTTTTTGTCTGCTTATTGCACAAAAATTCAGATGATTTTTTGGTGATATCATATAGTCTGGCTCTTCCATTTTTCTCCGAAAGGTAGTATACTCAGTCCATAGAAAGGAGGTGTGTCCAGATGTTTGACAGCTGCGAGCTCATGGAGCTGCGGGAGCGCAACGGCGCGGACAGCCGCGAAATGGACGTCTTTTGCTATGTGGCCTACTACCCCTACCTGAACGGCTGACGGGTCATTGGGCCTCACAATTGAATACATGCAAAAGGCGGACTTAACGCCCTTTTGACACAATAGAATAGAAAACGCCCCTTCGAGCTGTGCTCGAAGGGGCGTTTTTCACTTCTCTTTCGCCAGCTTCCAGTCCGGGACCTCTTTGGCCTGCTCGTACAGCCGGACGTAGCTGGCGTGGCGGCTGGGCGCGATTTCTCCCGCCTCCAGCGCCTCCCGGACGGCGCAGCCCCGCTCCTTCACATGGGCGCAGCCCTGAAAACGGCAGCGGTCCAGATAGGGGGCGAATTCCCGAAACGCGGCGGCCAGCTCCGTCTTTGGGATGGCCTCCATCTGATCCACGTCAAAGGAGGAGAACCCCGGCGTGTCCGCCACCAAGCCTCCGGCTACCGGGAACAGCTCCACATGGCGGGTGGTGTGCCGGCCGCGGCCCAGCTTTTCGCTCACCTCGCCCACCTCCAGGGCGAAGCCCGGGTGCAGGGCGTTGAGGATGCTGGACTTTCCCACCCCGGAATTTCCTGTAAAGGCAGATACCTTTTCTGCTATTGCGGCGGCGAGGCTGTCCACCCCTTCCCCCGTCTCCGCGCTCACCTGGAGGGTGGGAAAGCCGGCGCTGCGGTACAGCTGCGCCAGGCCGTCCGCCCGCTCCAGGTCGCACTTATTGAATACGATGAGGGGCTGACAGCCCTTCCACTCCGCCATAGCTGCCATGCGGTCGATGAGGAAGGGATCGGTGACCGGGACAGCCCCGGAGCACACAATCACCATTTGGTCGATGTTGGCCACGGCGGGGCGCTGGAACTGGTTTTTCCGGGGCAGAATGGTGTCCACCATCCCCGTTCCCTCGCTGGTGACTGTGATGTCCACCCGGTCGCCCACCAATGGCGTAACCCGCTGGTGGCGCAGCCGGCCCCGGCCCCGGCAGGGGATGGGCGCCCCATCCCCCGTGTCCACATAGTAAAATCCGCTCAGGGCTTTGACAATTTGGCCCGTCATTGCCTGAAATCCAGAGGATAGCTTTCAACCAGCGTCCGGTCGATATAGACGTACACGTGCTGCAGCCCGGAGGCAGACACCGTCCGGCTGACCACATTGTTCAAATTGGCGTCCACCGTATTATCAAAAATGGTGTTCTGCCCCACGATGATGGTCACAAGGACGCTCCCGCTATAGGCGTCCAGATTTACCGTAATGGTCTGGGTGCTGGTGGGGATGCCCACGTCCACGGTGGGCTCTGCCGGCATGTCGCTCGGCTCCGGCGATTCGCTCACCTCCGGCGCCTCCGAGGGAGTGGGCTCCGGCGGCGCTTCCGCCCCCTTGCTGACCCATAGGTCAATGGCTCTCCCCTTGTCCACCTGTTCCCCGGGGTTCACGCTCTGCCACATCACCCGGCCCTCGGCGTACTCGTCGCTGTAATACTCGTCCACCTTGCCCACCGTCAGCCCCAGCTGGGTGATCTGAGCCTTGGCGTCCTCAATGGGGACGTTCAGGAACCGGGTCACTGTGGCCTGCGGCGTATCCGGGCCGGTGCTGATGAGGATGGTCACATCCATCTGGTAGCCCTCCCCCACCCGGGTCTTTGCCATGGGGGTATAGGAAATCACATAGCCCTCCGCGATGGTGTCGGACGAGGTGAATTCCTGGGCTACCCGCAGCCCCATCTCATCCTGGAGCATGGCCAGCGCCTTGCGCGCGTCCCAGCCCTCCACATCGGGCATATACATATTGTCCTCGCCGCCGCTGACGCTGACGGTGATGGTCTTGTCGCCCTCCCGCACCCGGGTCTTGCCCTCGGGGCTCTGCTCGCAGATCTGTCCCTCGGGGTACTCCGTGCTGTAGACCGTGCCCCGCACCTCCAGCTCGAAGTCGCCCAGAATGCTCTTGTTCTGCTCCAGCTGGTTCAGGGTATAGCCCAGCAGGTTGGGCACTTCATACTCAGGCGCCTCGGCAAACAGGTCCTTGAGGAAGAAATTGATGAGGAAATAGCCCATGCCCACGATGAAAAACAGGATGACCAGCACCGCCGCCACTGCGGGAATGGCACTGCCCCGGCGGGGCGGCTCGTCGTCGTAATCGTAGTCGTCCTCCTCCCGGCGGCGGCGCTCCTTCCGCTCGGGCTGGGCGGAGCGCTCCGGCTCCCGGCGCTCCACCGGCACCCGCACCGAGGCGGTGATTACCTTGGCGGGCACCACCATGGTTGGCTCGTCGGAGGCGTCCGCCTCCGGGGCCGTGGCCACCTGGAAGTCCGGGTTCTTGCGGAACTCCTTCAGGTCGTCCAGCATCTCCTCGGCGGAGGCGTACCGCTGGGGCAGCTCAGGGGCCATGGCCTTCATGGTGATGGCCTCCAGCGCCCGGGGCACGTCCGGGTTCAGGTCGCAGGGAGGGACGGGAATGGACTTGATGTGCTGGATGGCCACCGCCACCGGGGTGTCCCCCTCGAAGGGAAGGCGGCCGGTGAGCATCTCGTACAGCACCACGCCGGCGGAATAGATGTCCGTGCGGCAGTCCACATGGCTGCCCTTGGCCTGCTCCGGCGAGATATAGTGGACCGAACCGATGGCCTCCTGGGTCATGGTGTTCTGGGCGGCGCTGGCCAGCTGGGCGATCCCGAAATCGGTGACCTTCACGCTGCCGTCACGCAAAACCATGATGTTGTGGGGCTTGATGTCCCGGTGAATGATCCCTCGGCCGTGGGCGTGGCTCAGCGCCCGCATGATCTGGGTGATGAAGTGCTGGGCCTCCCGCCAGTTCAGGGGGGTGCCCCGGCGCTTCATATACTGCTTCAGGGTAAGCCCGTCGATGAGCTCCATCACGATATAGTTCAGGCCGTCGGAATTGCTCACATCATATACGGATACGATATTGGCGTGGGACAGCATGGCCACCGCCTGGGACTCGTCATGGAAGCGGCGGCGGAAATCCGCGTCATTGGCCAGCTCCGGCTTTAAGATCTTGATGGCCACCAGCCGGTTGAGCCGGTGGTCCCGGGCCTTATACACCACCGCCATGCCCCCGGTACCGATACACTCCAAGATCTCATATCGGTTGTCGAGCATTTTACCTATGTATTGATCCATGGTAAAAGTTCCTCCTCGTCACAGCTGCGCCAGCACAACGGTCACGTTGTCCGGCGCGCCCCGCTCCAATGCCCACTCCAGCAGCACATGGCAGAACCGCTCCGGGTCCTCCTCCTGGCCGCTGAGACGCAGCAGCATATCATCATCCAATAGATTGCTCAGCCCGTCGCTGCACAGCAGCAGGCGGCTGCCCGGCTGCGGTGACAGCCGGCTCAAGTCATACTCCACGCGCCTCTCCACCCCCAGAGCCCGAGTAATCAGGTTCTTTTGAGGATGGATACGAGCCTGGGCCGGCGTGATCTCCCCCCGGTCCACCAGCAGCTGCACCAGCGAGTGGTCCACCGTCACCTGGCGGATGGCACCCCCCTCCAGCAGATAGCCCCGGCTGTCCCCCACGTTGACCACGTAGACCCCTCCGGGCAGAACCAGGGCGGCCACCAGCGTGGTGCCCATACCATCATACGCCGGGTTTTCCCTGCTCATCTGGAACACCCGCTCATTGGCCTGGACACACGCGCCGCCCAGCACCTGTTTGCGCTGGTCCGGGTCGTCCGGGACGCCCTGAGCCAGCTGCTCCGCCACCGCGGCGGTGAACACCTCCACCGCCACCGAGCTCGCCACGCTGCCCGCCTGAGCGCCGCCCATGCCGTCGCATACCACCAGCAGAACAGTTCCCTCATCCAATTGCCGGATGGCGTAGCTGTCCTGGTTGTCCTTTCGATGACAGCCTATGTCTGTCACACCACAAACTCTCAAGTTAATCCCTCCTCTGGGGTATGGCCCTCCCCTTCCAAGATGCGTTTGCGCCGCAGCTGGCCGCAGGAGGCGTCGATATCGCCTCCCAGCTTCCGGCGCACGGTGGCGGTGATCCCGCAGCCCTCCAGCCGCTGCTGGAACTGCCGCACCCGGCGGCTGGGCTTCAGGGGCGACTCCGCCACCTCGTTGAGGGGGATGAGGTTCACGTGCCCCGGCTGGCCCCGCAGCAGCTGCGCCAGCCGGTCAGCCTGCGCGTCGGAGTCGTTCACTCCATCCACCAGGGCGTACTCGTAGGAGATACGCCGCCCGGTGGTCTCGAAATACCGGCGGCAGGTTTCCATGAGCAACTCCACGCCCACCGCCCGGTTCACCGGCATCAGCCCTGTGCGGGTCTCATCGTCGGGCGCGTGGAGAGAAACGCTCAGTGTTAATTGTAACCCAAGCTGGGCCAGTTTGTCAATTTTCTTTACCAGCCCGCAGGTGGACACAGAGATGTGGCGCATCCCGATATTCACCCCGTCCGGGTGGTTTACCAGCGCCAAAAAGCGCAAAACGTGGTCGAAATTGTCCAGCGGCTCGCCAATTCCCATCATTACGATGTTGGAAATGGGTTCTCCGCTGTCTTTTTCGGTAAATATTACCTGGTCCAAAATTTCTGCCGGAGTCAGGTCCCGCACCTTCCCGCCCAGGGTGGAGGCGCAGAATACACACCCCATATTACACCCCACCTGGCTGGATACGCATACAGTATTCCCATGCTTGTAGCGCATCAAAACCGTTTCCACACAATTTCCGTCGCCCAGACGCCACAGATATTTCATGGTGCCGTCCAGCTTAGACACCTGCTTGCGCTCCACCTGGGGAACGGTGAGCAGGCATTCGGCCTTCAACCGCTCCCGCAGCTCCTTGGGCAGGTTGGTCATCCCGTCAAAGGACACCGCTCCCCCGTGGAGCCAGCGGAACACCTGCATGGCCCGGAATTTGGGCTGGCCCAGCTGCTTGAAATAAGCCTCCAGCTCCTCTGGCGTCATGGATTTCAGGTCAATCATGGGTTTCACCCTCTTTTGCGCAGTTTTGCGGCGAAAAAGCCGTCTGTTCCGTGGATATGGGGCCAAAAGGTGATCCGGCCTGGCTGCTCCCCCAGATGGGGCAGCTGGAAGGGTTCCGGGACAAACTCCGGGTGGTCCGCCAGAAAGCCGTCTACCACATCGCCGTTTTCCTGGGGCAGCACCGTGCAGGTGGAGTAAAGCAGCACCCCGCCGGGGCGGACATATTGGGCGCAGTTATCCAAAATCCCCCGCTGCACCCGGGGCAGCTCCCCCAGCGGACGGGGATCTTTGTAGCGGATATCCGGCTTTTTGCGGATGATGCCCAGCCCTGAGCACGGCACGTCGGTGAGCACCGCGTCAAACCCCTCCACCCAGTCCTCCCGGCGCTGGGCAGCGTTCTGGAGGGTGGGTGTTATCATAGAAAGCCCCAGCCGGTCCCGGCCCGCCTCCAGCAATTTGACCTTGTGCGGGTGAATGTCGCAGGAGATCAGCTCCCCCCGGTTCTCCATCCCAATGGCGGCGGCGAAGGACTTGCCCCCGGGGGCGGCACAGCAGTCCAGCACCCGCTGTCCGGGCATCAGGCCCGCCGCCAGCACCGCCAGCCAGGAGGCCGCGTCCTGGATGTAGAACTCCCCCCGCCGGAAAGAATCCAGCCGCTCCAAATCGCCGGTGCCCGTGAGCAGCAGGCAATCCTCCAGCCAGGGATGGGGTTCCGCCTGCGCCCCCATGGAGCGCAGCTCTTCCGCCAGCTTTTCCCGGAAGGTTCTCAGGGGATTCACCTGGGCCGTGGTGGGAGGCTGGCAGTTGTCCGCCTCCAGAAGGGCCTGAGCGCCCTCCCATCCCAGCAGAGCGATAAATTCCTCCACCAGCCACCGGGGATGGCTGTGCCGAACCGACAGGTATTTTACCTTGTCAGCCTCTTCTATTTCAGCGGTTTTCCCCTGTCTCAACAGGGCGCGGAGCATCCCGTTCACCATACCTGCCGCCCGAGGGCTGCGGCTGTGGCGCTTCGCCAGCTCCACCGCCTCGTTCACGGCCGCGCTGGGTGGAATCCGGTCCAAAAACAGCAACTGGTAGGCCGCTACCCGCAGATTACACAGCACCTTGACCTCCAGTTTTTCCAGCTTCATGGAGCACACCTGGGCCAGCCGCCAGTCCAGCAGCAGCTTATTTTGCAACACGCCGTAGCACAGCCGGGCACACAGCGCCGCGTCCCTGCGGTCCAGCCCCTGCTCCCGGATGCTGCGTTTCAAGTGGACATCCGACCAAGCCCCCTGCCTTTCGCAGGCGGCCAGGGTGAGCACCGCCGTCTCTCTGGCCGAACCCATGGAATCACTCCTGTTTTGTCAATATCGTCCCCACGGGAATGGGATGGCCCAGCAAAAACGCCGGTGCAGCCATGGCCTTTTTCCCGTCTGGCTGGAGCTCCAAAATTTCCAGCACTCCCCCGTCTCCGCAGGCCGCCCTCAGCCCCTTTTTGTCCGCCTGAAGGACGGTTCCCGCCGCCTTTGCGGTGGTCTCGCCGGAGATGGCGGTGCGCAGGATTTTACAGCGGATACCGTCCAGCACTGCGGTGGCCGCCGGCCAAGGGCACAGCCCCCGCACCTGGTCGTGAAGCTGCCGGGCGGTTCGGGTCCAGTCCATAGGGGACAGCTCCCGGGACAGCATGGGGGCGCGGGTGGTGCGGCTCTCGTCCTGGGGCACGGGCTTCACCGCCCCCGCTTCCAGCGCCGCCACCGTCTCCACCAGCAGTTCCGCCCCCATCTCCGCCAGGCGGCTAAAGAGCTGAGGTGCGTCCTCCTCAATGCCGATGGGCGTCTTTGCCTGGGCCAGGATATCTCCGGTATCCATGCCCTCCGCCATATACATGATGGTGATGCCCGTCTCGTCCTCGCCGTTCAAAATGGCCCAGTTGATGGGAGCCGCTCCCCGGTATTTGGGCAACAGGGACGAGTGGACGTTAACGCACCCCAGCCTGGGCAGCTCCAAAATGTCCACGGGCAGGATTTTCCCGTAGGCCGCCACAGCGATGAGATCGGGGTTCAGCTCCCGGAGAATGCCCAGCGCCTCCCCATTCCGCATTTTAGCGGGCTGGTATACGGGCAGCCCAACCGACAAGGCATATTCCTTCACTGGCGGCGGTTGAAGCCTCATTCCGCGGTTTTTCGGCTTATCAGGCTGGGTGAACACGCCCTGTACCTGGTGCCCCGCCTCCACCAACGCTTTCAGGGAGGGCACGGCAAAGTCCGGCGTCCCCATAAAAACGATTCTCATTGCCCTTCCTCCGTCTGCTCCATGGCGTCCAGCTCTTCCACCGTATACAGCCGGTCTGTGTGCTCCACGAAAAGGCGGCCGTCCAAGTGCTCCGTCTCGTGGCAGAAGCACCGAGCCACCAGCCCCTCGCCGGACGCCTCAAAAAAATTCCCGTTCCGGTCCTGGGCGCGCACGGTGACCAGGTTGGGCCGCTGGACCATTCCGTACTTCCCAGGGACGCTGAGGCAGCCCTCCCAGCCGTCCTGCTCCCCCTCCTGGCTGACGATCACCGGATTCACCAGTTCCAGGATGTGGTCATCCGCATCCTCCACCACCACCACGCGGCGCAGAATGCCGATTTGGGGGGCGGCCAGCCCCACACCGCCGGAATCCTCCAGCGTCTCCTTCAAATCGTCCAGCAGGTCGTGAAGCCTACGGTCAAATTTTTCCACCGGGCGGCAGGTCTTGGTGAGGGCGGGATCGCCCCGGGTCAAAATCTCTCTCAGTGCCATAATTCTTCCTCCTTGTTTAATCCAGCGGGTTCAGATCGGCAAACAGGGCCACGCCTCGGTTCTGCCTGTCCGCCTGAGCCTGCCGGAGCAAATGCGCCGTGAGCTGGCGCACAGCCTTGCAGTTCCGGGCGCTCAGCACCAGCCGGAAGCGGTAGCGATCATTCAGCTTGGCCACCGGAGCCGGCGCCGGACCCAGCAGCCGGTATGGGATTTTGTTATAGGGGCTTCGCCGCAGCCCGCCGTCCAGCGCCTCCCGCAGCCGCAGAAGGGCGCGCAGCACTGCAGTCTCCTCCGGACCGGAGGCGCCTACCACGAACAGGTCGCAGAACGGCGGCAGCCCTCTAGCCTCCCGCAGCCCAATCTCCTGTTCATAAAAGCTGTCGTAATCCTGGCAGGCGGCAAAGCGGACCACGTCGTTGTCCGGCGTAAAGGTCTGGATGACTGCGCGGCCTGTTTTCTCCCCGCGGCCCGCTCTTCCCACCACCTGGGTGAGCAGAGAAAACGCCCGCTCCGCCGCGTGGATATCGCCGGTGTAAAGCAGCTGGTCCGCCGACACGGCGCCCACCAGGGTGACATTTTCAAAATCCAGCCCCTTTGCCACCATTTGCGTGCCCAATAAAATGGGAATGCGCTCCTTTCGGAACTTTTCCAGAATACTCTCGTGACTGTGGACGGCGGAAACCGTATCCGCATCCATGCGCAGCACAGGCATTCCAGGGAAGAGAACGCGAAGTTCCTCCTCCACCTTTTGGGTGCCCGCGCCCACAAAATCCAGCATTCCTCCACAGGCCGGGCACTGGTCCGGCAGGGGCTGGGACCAGCCGCAGTAGTGGCACATCAGCCGTCGGTTGGCGGAGTGATAGGTCAGATGGACGGAGCATCGCGGGCACGCCGGTGTCTCTCCGCACTCGCCGCAGGTGACCATCCGATTGGCCCCCCGGCGGTTGAGGAACAAAATGGCCTGCTCCCCCCGGTCGATGGTCTCCTCCAGCATCTCTGCCAGTGGAGCGCTGATGGTGCCGCCGTTTCCCCGGCGCAGCTCGTCTTTCATATCCACCACCGTCACCTGGGGAAGCACACGCTGGTTAAAGCGCTGGCTCAGCTCCAACAGGCGGTACTCTCCCCGTTTGGCGCGGTACATGGATTCCACCGACGGAGTGGCGGAGCCCAGCAGCAGCAGCGCCCCCGCCCTATAGCAGCGGTAGCGGGCCACTTCCCGGGCATGGTAGCGGGGGTTTTGCTCCGATTTGTAGGAGGGTTCCTGCTCCTCATCCAGGATGATGGCCCCCAAATCGGGCAGCGGGGCAAATACGGCAGAGCGGGTGCCCACCACCACTCGAGCCACCCCCGCCCGGGCCCGTTTCCACTCGTCACACCGCTCCCCGGCGGACAGCGAGCTGTGGAGGATGGCCACTCTGCGGCCGAACTGGGAGGTGAAAATCCGCATGAGCTGGGGGGTGAGGGCGATCTCCGGCACCATCACCAGCGCCGTTTTGCCCCGCTCCAGCAGGGTGTGGATGAGCTTCAAATACACCTGTGTCTTGCCGCTGCCGGTGACGCCGTACAGCAATGCGGCGGCGCTCCCCTGGTCCAGCAGGGCCAGCAGCTCCTTATAGGCCGCGTTTTGCTCCTCGCTGAGCTCCACCGGGGCGGCCTCCTCCTGCACGGGCAGCTGCGGGCGGCGGTATACCTCCCGCCGGGATAGGGTGAGCACTCCCATCCGCTCCAGAGCGCGCAGTGTGGCCATGGACGCGCCGGTGAAGTAGCACAGCTCCTTGGCCGAGGTCTCCCCAACGGCGCAGATGGTCTCCCCCGCGGCGTACTGAAGGGGAGCCCGCCGCCGTTTGACCGCCAGCAGCGCCATGGCACTGCCCGGGTCCATGGCCAAGGCGGCGATCTGCTCTGTCTTGTCATTTACGCCCCGGGCCGCGCTGGCCTCCTGGACAATGATCCCACCCTGCTCCAGCGCGCGGATGGCCGGGCCAGGGTCGGACACACCGAACGCGGTGCGGATCTTGCCCTCCTCCGCCCAGCCGCCATTGGCAAACAGCAGCTCCACCAGCTGCTGCGCCCGTTTGGACTCCCCCGCCGCCTCAAAGGCTGCCTCGCGGTCCACTCCGGGCGCGATGCGCCAGCAGTTTTTGAGGGAAAACCACAGCCCCGCCGGAATCATGGCACGCATGGCGTCATACACGGTGCAGAAATACTGCTCCCGCATCCAAAGGGCCAGCTGAATCGCCCCCTCGTCCAACAAGGGTTCCTCGTCCAGCAGGGCTAGGATGGATTTCAGCTTCTCCCCATCCTCTCGCTCCCCCAGGGCCAGCACAATGCCGTCGCTCACCCGGTTCCCTCGGCCAAAGGGCACCGCCGCCCGCATACCAGGGCGGACCGTCCCCGCCAGCTGGCCGGGGATCAGGTAGTCATAGGGCCGGTCGATGGCATAGGTGGACGCGGATACGGCAATTTTCGCGGTACGGACCACCAAACCACCTCTTTCTCAATGCGAAATGAATTTCTCTATTCTCAACGTCCAAAGGGCAAGCAGTGTGCCCGCTTGCCCTTTGGGGTCTTTCAGAACCTGTATTCACAGCCTAAAAAAGGCCCGTCTGGCTGGGTCCCTTCCCGCCATGCCGCCTTACGTTTTTTGCTGTACGCGCCGGTTCTCACTCGCTATCCTGCGCAATTTCCGCTGCGAATTCCTCTGCGGCCTCTTCCTCAGACCCCTGCGCACCCTCCACTGTGAGGGTGCCAGCGGCCACCTCGCGGATGGCCAGGGACACCGCCTTTTCCTCCAGCGGCTCCCCGGATACCTCGGCTTCGCTGGACAGCTTGCGGGCACGGCTGGCCACCAGATTGACCAGCATATAGCGGCTGGGTACCTGACTCAGCAGTTCTTTAATAGGGGGATAGAGCAGCATATCTATCATTCCTTTCCAATTTTCAGTCACTCCGCCTGGAGGCCTATGATACTCTCGGCCAGAGACAGCCGTTTCTGCGTCCGGCACTGCTCCGCCTGGAGAATGGATTGAATTTCCTGCGCGGCGTTCATCACCGTATCGTTCACCACCAGGTAGTCGTACCGCACGCATTCCCGGCACTCCTGCCGGGCCTTTTCCAGCCGGCGCTGGATCGTCGGTTCCTCATCGGTATTGCGCCGGTGGAGCCGGCGCGACAGCTCCTCAATAGAGGGTGGGATAAGGAAAATGAACACCGCCTCCGGGCAGCGCTCCCTCACCTTGGCCGCACCCTGAACCTCGATGTCCAGCAGCACGTCCACCCCCCGGTCCAGCTGTTCCCGGATCACCTTCAGGGATGTTCCATAATAATTTCCCACGTACTCGGCGTATTCCAGCAACTCGTCGGCCGCAATCATCCGCTCGAACTCCTCCCGGGAGACGAAGCTGTAGTTCACTCCGTCCTCCTCCCCGGTGCGGGGCTGCCTCGTAGTGAAGGACACAGAAAAGTGAATATCTCGCCGGGAGCTCAGCAGCTCAGCGATCACAGTGCTCTTCCCCACCCCGGAGGGGCCGGACAGTACAATGAGCTCCCCCCGCATTTTCTTCTGTGGTACGCTCATGGCGTCTCCTCCTCTGTCTCTGAGGTCTCCTGGAACCGGTCGGCCACCTGCTCCGGCGGCAGCGACGACCAAATCACGTGGCCGCTGTCCGTCACCAGCACCGACCTTGTCTTTCGCCCAAAGCTGGCGTCAATGAGCACGCCCCGCTCCCTGGCTTCCTGCCCCAGCCGCTTCACCGGTGCGGAATCCGGGCTGACAATCGCCACCACCCGCTGGGCGGACACCATATTGCCAAATCCGATATTGACCAGCTTCATTCCATTCACTCCAAATTCTGGACCTGTTCCCGGATTTTTTCGATCTCCGCCTTGATGTCCACCACGCGGCGGGTGATCTCCAGGTCATTGCACTTGGAGCCAATGGTGTTAACCTCCCTGTTGAACTCCTGGATGAGAAAGTCCAGCTTGCGCCCCACCGCGCCGCCCTCCGAGAGCAGATCCCGCAGCTGGCCCAAGTGGCTGTGCAGGCGCACCGTCTCCTCGTCCACCGCCACCTTGTCCGCGAATATGGCCGCCTCGGTGAGCAGCCGCCCCTCGTCGATCTGGGTGTTTTGGAGCACCTCCCGCATTTTGGCCTCCAGCCGGGCCCGGTAATCGTTCACCGTCTGGGGGGAACGCGTCTCCACCTCGCCCAGCAGCCGTTCGATGGTATCCGCCCGGCCCAGGATGTCCTCAGCCAGCCGCTCCCCCTCTTTGGCGCGCATGGCGTTGAAGTCGGCCAGCGCCTCGCCCAGCACGGCCAGCAGCCGCTCCTTCATCTCGTCCAGGTCCTCCGTCCGCTTTTCCACCGTGAGCACATCGGGAAACCGGGCCAGATCAGTGGGATAGTACTCTCTTCTCGCCCTGCCTAAGCCCAGCTCATGGAGCTTCTGGATTGCCTCCACATAGCTCTTCGCCAGCGCCTCGTTCACCGTGACCATCACGTCGTCCCCGCCGGTGCGGGTGATGGTGACGAACACATCCACCTTCCCCCGGGCCACGCCGCTCTGTACCCTGGCCTTCATGGCGTCCTCCGCGAAGATATAGGCGCGGGGCATCTTCACCGTGCAGTCCAGGTAGCGGTTGTTCACCGAGCGAAGCTCCACGGTGAGCTGAACGCCGTCCTCAAAGCACCGCTCTCCCCGGCCGTATCCGGTCATGCTTTTTACCAAGTCCATTCCCAGCCTTTCAGTGGACCGTCCGCTGCACGCGGTTCAGGTATACCGCGATCAACCGGCTGAATCCATAGTCATACAGCACAAACACAATATTGGCCGCCAGATACAGCCCCCACCGGGACTCTCCCAGCAGCGCGGGCAGAGTGTCCAGCACCGTCCCCATCATCGTGACGTACAATACGGTGAAAACCCCGTTGAAAAACGCCAGCTTCACCGCATACTCCAAAAGACGCTTCCGCGGCTTTTCCGCCGCCGACTTTATCATGGGATACAGCCCGAACAGAGTAGTGAACAGCAGCGCACAGAATTTCTCCGGCACCAGCAGAAACGCCAGGATGGACGCCCCCGCCCAGCACAGCAATCCCGCTTTCATCCCCGCCGAGATCACCGCCGCTGTGGGCAGCAGACCCGCCACCGCCACAATTCCCCACTTCCCCGTGGGGGCGAGGGACGCCAGATACACGACAATCACCGCCAGCGCCCCCAGAATCGCCGGATAGGCCACCCGCACCGCCGCGTTTTTCCGTCTCATGTCAGCGGCAGCCTCCGCACAGGCAGTTCATGCACATCAGCGTCGTGCAGCAGTCCAATCCGTCGCACTGGCCGCCTACCATATCCGGCTGGTAGCCGTATCCACCCTGCTGCATCATGCTGAACGCCTGCCGGTATTCCATGTTGTTGGGCTCCATCTGGACGGCGATCTGGTAGTTCTGCCGCGCCTCGTCCAGCCAGCCCCTGCGGTAGGCGATGGACCCCATGAGGAAATACCACTCGCCGTTGCGGGACGCCCCCTGCAAAAGCCGCTCCGCGCCCTCCAAATCGCCCCGGGTGACAGCCTGACGGGCCTGGGCAAACACACCGCTCCCCGTCCGCTGCTGGTAGGCGGAGCCGCCGTAGCCATACCCCCCGCTCTGGCCTTGAGAGGCGCTCCCGCCACTATAGCCGGAGCCGCCGCCGGACCGGACGCGGGTGATGGCGTCGTAGGCCTCGTTAATCTCCTTCATCTTCTCCTCGGCCAAGTCGGCCAGAGGATTGTTCTGGTAGTTATCCGGGTGGTACTTCCGGGCCAGCTCACGGTACGCCTTTTTGATCTCGTTGTCGCCGGCGTCTGGGCTCACGCCCAGCACCTCGTAGGGATCTCTCATTTGGTTTTCTCCTTATTATCTCTCATTTCTTTCCATCTGCCGTCCAGCACGGCGCTCTGCACAGCGGGCAGAGCGGTATACAGGATATTTTCCACGATGGGAGTCCACTCGCCCAGCTCCAGCAGCTCCGCCGCGGCCCCCGCCAAACGCAGAGAGTGGGTGGAAGTGGTGTCCAAATAGTCCCGGTTTTCCCGGGCTTGACCCTGAAAGCGGGCGTCCAGCGGGTTATAACGCCCCTTGCGCCTGTCATCGTCCAAATCGTCCCAGGCGTCCATCAGATAAATCCACCGGCCCAGGTGGTAGAGCAGCTGCCCCAGCGCCCGCCTGGCCCCCTCTCCGGAAACGGCCTGGGCGGCACAGGCCAGGATTTTGGCGAAAGCGTCCGCCGCCCGGTCCAGCTGGGGCGAGCGCACTCGTTCCAGCTCCTCCAAGAGGGCCAGCCCCAGCCGGGTTTCGGCGTCAAAATCCGGCTGGGCCGCCGCCGCCCGGCGGTACGCCCGGCCAAACAGCCGCCGCACCGCCCGAAAGGGCAGTCCCGCAAAAAAACCGTGGTCCTTCACATCGTCGGACAGCTTGTGCCAGGTGAGGATCATGCTCTGATCTGCGGCGGCGTCCATCCGCTCGCCGGTCAGACAGGCCCGCGGTTTGCGAAAGGGGTGTACCGGGCAGCGGCGGCACAGCCGCTCCTCCCCCTCGCTCCCACCTGCCGTCAGCACAATGGCCAGAAAGGTAAAGTCGTATTGCAGCGTCATCCGCGCCAGCCAGCCGTGCCGCCTTCCCAAGGCATGGCACAGTCCACAATAAGCGCTTTGGTAGGCGTCCTTCTGCTCCTGGTCCAGCCGGTCCAGGGCGGGACGGATATAACCGAACATCAGTCGTCCTGGGCCAGCGAGACCGCGATGGTATATGTCTTTGGCGCCACCACACCAATATCGCTCACAGTGCCAGCGCTGTCCAGATAAATGGTGGCGGACACGGTATACCGCCCGGAGGCCTGGTTGATGTCTTTCAGGTCCGCTACCACCCGGATGTTCTCCTCGCTGAGCTCGTCCAGCATATTCACCGGTCCCCGCACCCGCACCGGAAGGACCTGGGTGATGATGGTGGGCGTCCAGCCCTCGGGAGCGTTGATGGTGCTGATGCGGCTGGTCACTTGGAACGTACGGGTCTCCACCTGCTTATGCACGCTGAGAGTAGCGGTCACCTCGGTAATGCCGCTGAGGTTCTCCAATTCGTCGGCCAGGGGGATGGGGAACGGTGGCAATTCTCCTCCGTTCTGGGCCACGTTATCCTCCAGCTCAGCCAGATCCACAGTGCCCAGAATCAGATCGCCTTCGCCCACCAGGGCATCCACGGCCTCCCTGCTGCCCGCCACTGTGATAGTTTTGTCGCTGAGCTTGAGGCGTACATCGTTTTCGCTCAGCCCGCCGCCCGGGATCACGTTCACCTTTAAGGGAATCTCCGCCGTAGCCCGGATGGGAAACACCGTGTAAATCGTATCCACGTCACAGCTCACGTCCAGCCCCTCCAGCGGATCACCGCTGGCTCCGATGAGCTGGAAGGGGAAATCATCGCCCACGCTCTCGGCCTGATTCTCCCCGGTGACGATGACCTTGGCGTAGGCCACCTGATTGACCTGATCCGCACGGCCGCTGACAGTCAGCTCCCCCGGGCTGAATCGGAAGTCCTCCGTATCCCCGGCCAGATAGCCCTCGGCCACCGTGCCCCTCCACTCGCCTCGGATCTCCACCACGCGGCTGAGGAACCGGGCCACATCCACGTTCACCACGCTGCCGCCCAAGCCGCCGCGTCCGCTGTAGATGATCTCCACATCCGACTCCCTGACGTCAGCGGGCAGCTGCACCTTGTAGTTCACGCCATGGGTGCCCTCCGACTTGATGCTGCTCACAGTGGCCACCAGCCTGGGCTGGTCGCTCTTCAGGATGGCCAGCACCATGGGCTCCGCCCGGACGGTGATATTGGCCCTGACATCCCGGTTTGCGATCATCAGGCCCTGCTCCTCCAAAATATCCTCCCCCACAAACTCCACGGGGAGGTTGGTGAAGTTCGCACTGTCCTTAGTCCCATCCTTGGAGGTCACAAACAGCCAGGCCGCGAAAGCCAGCAGGATGGACAGCACCATATATAATAACTTGCTGTCAAGAATCTTCTTTCCCATTGGAATTATCTCCCTTGATGCCCTTGAATACGCTGGAGATCCGGGCGGCGGCGGTGGCCTTGCCTTCCTCCTGGGCCGCCGGCATCAGCTCCAGACGCAGCAGCCGCTCCAATGTCTCCGGCGACAGGTGCCGCTTGAGCATCCCGTTGATGGCCACCGAAATGGAACCCGTCTCTTCGGACACGATGGCCACCACCGCGTCCGAGTTTTCACTCACGCCAATCCCGGCCCGGTGGCGCATTCCCAGATCCCGGCTTAAATTCACATTGCCCGACAGGGGGAGCATACATCCCGCCCCCACGATACGCCCGCCCCGGACGATAACCGCCCCGTCATGCAGAGGCGCTTTGTTCCAGAACAGGTTTTTCAAAAGCTCAGCGGACACCTGGCAATCCAGGCCCGTACCTGTTTTCAGCACATCGTCCAGCAGGGTGCGCCGCTCAAACACCATCAGCGCCCCAACCCGGTCCTTGGACAGAGCCGCATAGGCCTCCACCGTCTCCTTGATGGCGGTCTCCAGATCGTTGCTGTAGCTCTCCGCCACAAACAGCTCCTTGAGCTTGCCGCTGCCCATCTGCTCCAGAAACCGGCGCAGCTCAGGCTGGAAGAGGATGATCAGAGCGATGACGCCCAGCTCCACCACATTGTTCAGCACCGTACGGGTGACACGCAGATTCAGCACGTACTCGTTGGCCAGCGCCATGGCCGCCACGATGAATATGATGGCCTTGACCACCTGTCCGGACCGGCTGCGCCGCACAAAGCGGAACAGATGATAGATGCCGAACGCAATGATGGCCATGTCCAGCAAGTCGGTGAGGCCGATGAGCCTGAGATACTCCGGCACCATCTGCAGCGTCTGCAAAATGGTTTCCATAAGCGCCCACTCCTTTCCTCCCCGAAACCGTATACGGCGGATTGCCGCACTGCGGCATTTTGAATATTATAGCTTATCTCTCCGGCGTTGGCAAGTAATTCAAAGAGAATTCAGAGAAAATTCACGCCCCGGCCACCAGCGCGCAAAAAGGGACGCGGTCCGCGCCGCGTCCCTTTCCCCTACTTTCCGGTCCTTCCGGCCAGCTCTTTAATGACCGCCGCCGCCCGATCCGCCTGATCTGAGCGGTTGAAGGCGGAAAAGCTGAGCCGGATGGTGCCCATGTCCAGCGTGCCCGCCGTACTGTGGGCCAGCGGGGCGCAGTGCAGGCCGGCGCGCACCGCGATGCCCTGGCGCGCCAGCGCCTCTCCCGCCTCCTCGCAGTCCATGCCGTCCACAATGATGGAGCACAGGCCGCTTTGACAGCCCGGGCCGCCCCGGAACACAGTGACTCCGGGGCAGCGCCCTAGAATGTCCATCATTCGCTTGGCCAGTGTCTGCTCATGGCGGTGAATGCGCCCGGCGCCCGTCCGGCTGACAAATTTCATCCCCTCCAGCAGGCCCGCCGCGCCGCATACGTTGTGGGTGCCCGCTTCCAGCCGGTCGGGAAGAAAATCGGGCATCTCCTGCCGCTGTGACAGGCTGCCCGTTCCGCCGTAGAGCAGAGGCTGGGCGTCCCCGCCGCATAGCAGCAGCCCGGTGCCCTGGGGCCCATACAGCCCCTTGTGGCCCGGCATGGCGATAAATGCCGCCCCCCAGCCCTCCAGGTCCACGCTGAGCACCCCGGCGGACTGAGACGCGTCCACAATGAGGGGCACCCCCCGCTCCCGGCACAGCTGGGCAATACGCTCCACCGGCTGAATGAAGCCGAACACATTGGATACGTGGTTGCAGATCACCGCATCCACACCGGCCGCGACCTCCCGCTCAAAGGCGGCATATACCCCGTCCGGGTCGAACAGCGGCCCCGCGGCCACCCTCACCTTCACATCGGGTATGGCATAAAGCGGCCGGGTGACGGCGTTGTGCTCATAGCCGGAGATCACCGCCGTCCCCCCCGGTCCCACCAGGGACCGGATGGCGATGTTCAGCCCATGGGTGGCGTTTTGCGTGAGCACCACCCGCTCCGGGTCGCCCACATGGAACAGCCGGGCGGCCCGCTCCCGCATGTCGTACATCAGCTTCGCCGCCCCCATGCCCGGGGCATGGCCCCCCCGGCCCGGGCTGGCCAGATGGGTCATGGCCCAGGCGGACGCCCGGGGCACCGCCCCGGGCTTTTCCAGCGTGGTGGCCGCGCTGTCCAGATAGATCATGACTTCACCTCGCTGTACTCCCCTTCCGCCGTCTGGAGGAACACCTGCTTGGGGGACATGCCCTCCCGGCGCAGCACCGTCAGCGCGTCGGTGAGCCGCCGCTCCGGGATGCGCACGCAATAGCCGCACCCCTCTTTGGAGATGAGCTTGGGCGAGCGCTGGACCCAGCCGGGAATCCCCACTCGCTCCAGCACCTGGGCCGTCCGCTGGGCATAGGTGAGCGAGCGGCAGATGATGAGATAATAGACCATTGGCCCACCATTCCTTTCCCCTGTTTGGTGGAGAGGCGCGAAAAAGCGCCCCTCTCAAGGCCATCATATTCCTTGAAAGGAGCGCGTGTGACTGCATTCACTTTTCCTCAATGAGCGCCACCGCATGGGCGGCGATGCCCTCCCCGCTGCCGGTAAAGCCCAGCCCTTCCTCTGTGGTGGCTTTGACGCTCACCCGGTCGGGGTCCACCCCCATGGCGGCGGCCAGCCGCTGCCGCATCAGGGGAATGTGAGGGGCCAGCTTGGGCCGCTGGGCCAGTACCGTGGCGTCTACGTTGCCGGTCCTGTAGCCGTTTTCATCCAGCGCCTGGACCACCCGCCCCAGCAAAGCAAGGCTGTCCGCCCCCTCGTAGGCGGGGTCGCTGTCCGGGAACAGCTTGCCGATGTCCCCCAGCGCCGCCGCCCCCAGCAGCGCGTCCATGACGGCGTGTGTGAGCACATCGGCGTCGGAGTGGCCCAACAGCCCCTTTTCAAAGGGGATATCCACCCCGCCCAAGATGAGCTTTCGCCCCTCCACCAGACGGTGGACGTCGTAGCCATGCCCGATCCTCACAGCGCCGGCACCTCCTCGGACAGCACCTCACCAATGAGCAGATCGGTGGGGGTGGTGAGCTTGATGTTCCGCTCATCCCCAGGAATGAGCACCACCTTCATCCCCAGCCGCTCCACGGCGGCGCAGTCGTCGGTGAGCGGCACTCCGTCGTCCAGCGCCTTTTGCAGCGCCGCCCGGATCAGATCTCCGTCAAATACCTGGGGAGTCTGGACAGCATACAGCTCCGAACGGTCCAAAGTGCGCTCCACCAGACCGTCCCGGGCCGTCTTAACGGTGTCCTTCACCGGCACGGCGGGGGCCGCCGCACCGTTCACCGCCGCCTGAGCAATGGCATCCTCAATCACCTGAATGCTGACAAAGGGCCGCGCTCCGTCATGGATGGCGATGAGGGGGGCGTTGCGGCTGCATTCCAGCGTGCCCAGCCGGGCGGAGTGTGTGCGGCTCTCCCCGCCCCGGATCACTTTCGTCACCTTGGTCAGCCCGAAGTCCTGACACAGCCGGGCGATTGCCGGAACCAAGTCCTCCCGAGTGACCACCACCACTTCCGTCACGCTGGGGGCCTGCTGAAAGCTCTGAAGGGAGCGCACAATCACAGGCCGGCCGCCCACCTCCGCCAGCACCTTATCAAAGCCCATCCGGGTCGAGCCGCCCGCGGCCACCACCACCGCCGAGCAGACGGGCCCGGCATCCTTTTTTCTTCTGCGAAACAGTCCCATGTCGTCCTCACAAACTCCATTCCTCTGCGCCCGCCTGCGGCGGGCATACGCTGCGCAAAAAGGAGCCTTCCGGCCCCTCCTGCTAATGGCTCAACAGGCTATTGATGCTGCTTTCCACTGTTTCATAGGGCAGACTCTGAGCCAGTACCAGCTCAGAAATTAGAATCTGCTTGGCCGTGTGGAGCATTTTCCGCTCTCCGTTGGACAATCCGCGCTGGCTGTCCCGCCGCAGCAGCCCCTTCACCACCCGGGCCACCTCCAGCAGATCGCCGCTTTTGAGCCGAACCATGTTCTCTCGGTACCGGCGGTTCCAGTTCTGGGTCATGTCCACCTCGATGTCCTCCATCTCAGACATTAACTCCTCCGCCTTCGCGCCGGACACCACGGGGCGCATCCCGATCTCCCCCGTATTATCCGTGGGCACCATTACCACCATATTCCCCACAGACAGCTTGAGCAGATAGAATTCCTGGACCTGCCCAGATACCTTGCGCTGCACAACGGAGTCGATGACCCCCGCCCCATGCATAGGATGAACTACTTTGTCTCCGATCTGGTACAATGTCTCACCCCCAAAATACGTATACTTTTCCAAAAATATTATACCCTTTTCTCTCTGTCCGCGCAACCTTTTTTCTCAAAAATTTTCAAATTCTACGGAAAATCACTGCCC
Organism: uncultured Oscillospiraceae bacterium; assembly: GCA_949841355.1. GTDB lineage: Bacteria > Bacillota > Clostridia > Oscillospirales > Oscillospiraceae > Enterenecus. The sequence goes on along the minus strand of CATKZP010000003.1, from coordinate 105,566 downwards.
TAACGCAATTTTCCAGGTACGAGAGACAAAAAACGGCAGGTTCTTCCAAATGACCGGCGTTCAACCCATACCTTCCCGCACCAGAAATTCAGTCAGGGCAAGCAAAAAAGTGGAAGGCACCCGTTTAGGTGCCTTCCACTTTTGGTACGGCTGGAGGGACTCGAACCCCCGACCTTTTGGTTCGTAGCCAAACACTCTATCCAGCTGAGCTACAGCCGCATCTGTTCTTTACAGCTTAGTCATAATAACACATTGCTCTGGAAAATGCAAGCTATTTTTTCAATTTTTCCGAAAAAATTTTTTAGGGGCAAAAATGGGGCTGAACTGCCATTATTCAGCCCCATTTTCCTTTATTTTTGAACCCATGTTGAAAAGCGGTGGAGCATGGCGGCAACCTCGGCCCGGCTTGCGTCTCCATCTGGGATCAGCGCGCCATCGCTTCCGTTGAGGATTCCCACCCCTACGGCCCAGGAAATGGCATTGCGGCCCCAAGGCGCTACCGCCGCCGCATCCAAAAATCTGGACAGCTCTGCGGACGCGCTCACGTCATACCCCATCTTGCCCGCGTAATTATAGAGGATCACCACAATCTCCTGCCGGGTCACGTTGGAAAACGGATCGAACAACCCATCCCCCACGCCGGACACCACCCCAACGCTGCCCGCCCAGACGGTGCCCGTAGTATACCACTCCCCATCCGGGATGTCCAGGAACACGGGGCTGTACCCCACCGGGGGACTCCCCGCCAGCCGGTGGAGAACGGTGGTCATCATGCAGCGCTGCATTTTATCCTCAGGCGCAAACTGGGTGGGACTGTTCCCGTTGAACAGCCCGTTCTGATACACGTAGGCGACATTTTCATAGTACCATGCTTCCCGGGCCACATCGGTAAAGGGCAGCGCCGCCGGGAGGGGCTCCCCCGCCGTCACACTCCACGTCCCCTCCGTCATCCACCGGGCGGAGGGCGACGCCACCGTCAAAGACACATCCGTCCCCGCCAAATAGCGGTGACCTACCGTCAGCCAGCCGCCTGTAGTCAGCTCCGCACCCACGGTGGCGTCCACCAATGTCCCGCTGCGCACCAGGGCACTTCCCTCTGTCCAGATCAGCCCGCAGCCGGTGCTCCCGGCCACCACGTTCCCGTTTACCCCGACCCGCTGGGTAAAGCCTCCCCCGCCGGCGGTCTGACCCGCCTGCCGCTCGGCCTCGCTATACATCGCGGAGGTATCCCGGTCCACCTCCTGCTTTACAATGGCCTTCAAGTCGTTCCAGAATATCCCGGAGAGATAGCTCTGGGAGACCAGCGCCTGGGCCTGACTGGTGGCTCCCGCCGCCATTATTGTCCCCGCCAAAATGACCAGCGCCAGAGCTCCAGCCAAAAACTTTTTCCTCATAGCGCCTCCTCAGAGATCATGTAGCTTAAGGTGAGCAGGCTGTCGGCAAAGTGGACGTCCTCCACCCGCACGCCGGTCATGTCCTGCTGGGGCAACTCCACGTTGGTGAAGTTCCAGATCCCCGTCACGCCGCAGGCAGCCACCCGCCGGGCCATCTCCTCCGCCACTCCCGCCGGGACGGTAAGCACGCATACGCTCACCGGGTTTTCCTTCAAGTAGTCCTCCATCGCGTCCACATGGTACACCTGGGTTCCGCTGAGCTGCTTTCCCACCAGCTCCGGGTCCACGTCGAAGGCGGCCGCTAAACGAAAGCCGTTGTCGGCAAAGGGAAAGTTCTCCATCAAGGCCCTTCCCAGATTGCCCGCCCCGAGGATGGCTACCGTGTGGTTTCGGTTCATGCCCAAAATGTCCGCCACCTCAAAGCGCAGCCGCTCCACATTATAGCCGTACCCCTGCTGGCCGAATCCGCCAAAGCAGGACAGATCCTGGCGGATCTGAGAGGCCGTCAATCCCATGGACTTTGCCAGAGAGCTGGAGGAAATCCGCACCGTTCCGCAGCGGTACAAATCATCTAAATGCCGGTAATACCGCGGCAGCCGGCGGATCACCGCGGAAGATATTTTATCCTTTTTCATGCGCAACCGTTCCTTGCTCAAAACTTTTTCCTATTCTACCTCAAATCCATCCTCTTGTCAAACCGCTGAGCGGCAGATTCACAATTTTTCGCCCGGCGCATATACTGGATTAAATTCTGATAAGGAGGAGTTGTCCATGCCCCAAACCGGCTCCCTAGTTGTGCGCGTTTTCACTTCAAAGGCCCAGCTGCCCGTCTCCGGCGCCACCGTTATCATCTCTGCCCCCGATGAGGACGGCCGCCGCAAGGTGTTTTCCATCCAAACCACCGACGAAAGCGGGGGTACCCAGCCCTTCCAGCTGGACGCCCCCGACCAGTCCCTCAGCGAATCCCCTGGCGGCGCGGCCCCCTTCTATGACTATTCCCTGGTGGTGGAGCATCCGGAATACTATCTGGCCACGTTTGAGAAGCTCCAGGTGTTCCCCGGGGTGGAGACAGTGCAGAACGTCCCCCTCGTCCCCCTGCCTCAGCCCTCCGGAGACGACATCACCGCCGAGCCGGTGGTTGTCACTCCCCAACCCCTGTGACCCAGCCCAGCCGCCAATAAGGAGGTCCCTATGCCTATTACAGTTACGCCCTACATACCCCAGACCATCACCGTCCATACCGGGCCCGCCAACCAATGGGCGGAAAACGTGACGGTCCCTTTCTCCGACTACATCAAAAACGTGGCCTCCAGCGAAATCTACCCCACCTGGCCAGAGGCCGCTCTGCGGGCCAACATCCTGGCGCAGATTTCCTTCGCCCTCAACCGAATTTACACCGAATTCTATCCCAGCCGGGGCTATGACTTTGACATCACCGGCTCCACCATGAACGACCAGAAATTCATCAAGGGCAGGAGCACTTTTGAAAATGTGGACAATTTGGTGGATGAGCTGTTCACCACCTACATCCGGCGCAAGGGCTCCGTGGAACCCCTGTCCGCCAAATTCTGCAACGGCACCACCGTCACCTGCGACGGGCTCTCCCAGTGGGGCAGCGAGGCGCTGGCCCGCCAGGGCCTCGGCACCATGGATATCCTGCGCCGCTACTATGGCAATGACATTGAGTTGGTATCCAACGCTCCCATTCGAAACATCGCTTATTCCTACCCCGGCTACCCGCTTCAGACCGGCTCCTCCGGCAATTACGTCACCGTGCTCCAGGTGATGCTCAATCGTATCTCCCGCAATTATCCCGCCATCCCCCGAGTCAGCCCGGTGGACGGCGTGTTTGGCGCCCAGACTGAGGAGTCGGTGAAGCAGTTCCAGCGCATCTTTAACCTGACCCCCGACGGCCTTGTGGGCCAGGGCACCTGGTATAAGCTGGTATCCCTCTACGTAGCGGTCACCAATCTGGCCGAACTGGTCAGCGAGGGCCAGCCCTTTACCCAAGTACAGGGCCCCGCTCCCGGCGTCACCCTCCGGGAGGGCAGCACCGGCGTGGCAGTATCCGCCTTGCAGTATTTCATCTCGATCATTGGACAGTTCTCTCCTGCTGTGCCCGTGCTAACCATCGACGGCATCTTCGGCCCCCGGACCACCGCCGCCGTCAACGCCGTTCAGAGCCGCCTGGGCCTGCCTGTCACCGGCGTGGTGGACCAGGCCACCTGGCAGGGCATTTACGACGAGTATCTGGGTATCGCCCGCACCGCCCTGGCCGGAGCCGGACTGCCCACCACCCCGAAGCAGATTGAGCAGCGGGTCATGTCGGGCCAGTTCCCCGGCTACAACCTCAGCCTTGGAAGTACGGACACCTGAAAGGAAGGGAAACTGCTATGAATACCAACGCACCCGCGAATATTGTCCCACCCTTCGGAGAGGAGCGCAACAGTCAGCCCATCCGCTCTCTCCAATACATGCTCAATCAGCTGGCCATTCACAACGACGTCCTCACCCGTCTGGCGGTGGACGGCATCTTTGGCGAGCGCACTCTGGAGGCCGTCATGGTGTTCCAGCGGGAAAAGGGCTTGCCCGTCACCGGTGTGGTGGATTTGACCACCTGGAACGCCATCCGGGACGCCTATGTTCACACGGAGCTGATGTACGGCTTCCCGCCTGCCCTCAACGTACTGCCCAACGGCACCTACACTGCCGTGGAGGGCCAGGAGTGCGAGGTGCTGCGCATCGTTCAGGCCATGTTCGGCTCCCTCACCAAGGTGATGAGCAATTTCAGCCCCTGCCAGATTAACTGCTGCAATGACGGCGAGACCTATAAGAATCTTCAGGAGGTTCAGCGCCTGGCCGGCCTGCCCGTTACCGGCACCCTGAATCGCTCCACCTGGGCCTATATGGTCCAGCTCTACCAGGCCCTGGTCACTCGGAGCTGAGCGTCAAATCTCCCCTTGCCATCCACCCCGCAATCCGCTATAATGTCAGGTACGCCGGATGGAAAAAGGAGGGACCGCTATGGCCAGATTTGGGTTCATCCACGACAAGCTGGACATCAAACTTTTGATCCTCTACATTATGGACCGCGTGGCCGCGCCCATTGATTTTGACACGCTCACCGACCTGTCCATGTGTGACAATGGCGTGGACTATTTTCAGTTTGCAGAGGCCGCCGCCGAGCTGACGGACAGCGGCCACCTGGAGCAGAACGGCGAGCTATACGCTGTCACGGACAAGGGCCGCCGGGCCTGCGCCGCAGGTGAGAGCAGCCTCTCCCCTGTCATCCGCCAGCGGTGTGACCGCCGGCTGGCTCCCCTCAACCAGGCTTTGAAGCGCAAAGCCCAGGTGCGGGCCCAGGTGGCGGAGCAGTCTCAGGGCTTTGACGTGTGCCTGTCCATGGACGACGATCAGGGAAGCCTGTTCTCCCTCACCCTGCTCTCCCCCACCCGAGAGGACGCCCAGCGCATTGCCGACGGCTTCTTGGCCCATCCGGACCGGGTGTATAACGGATTGCTGGGCGTACTGCTGACAGACGGCGAGGGGAGGGAATGCCAGTGAACTTCATGGGCTTTCCGCTTTCCAATCTATTTCTCTACTTTATTCTGTACTCTTTTTTGGGCTGGGTGATGGAGACCTGCTACTGCTCCATCGTTGAGCGCCGCCTGGTGGCCCGCGGATTCCTTTATGGGCCCATCTGCCCCATCTACGGCGGCGGCGTGACGCTGATGATCCTGTTCTTCACCCCCTTAAAACAAAACCTGGTCCTCTTTTATGTGGTGGCTGTGGTCGTCATGACCTCCTGGGAATATTTCGTGGCCTGGGTTCTGGAGGTCACCACCCACGTGAAATACTGGGATTACTCTAATTTTCGGCTCAATCTCAAGGGGCGGGTGTGTCTGTGGGTGGCCCTCACCTGGGGCGTACTGTCCTACATCGTGATCTTTTTCATCCATCCACCCATCCAGGAGCTGGTGGAAAACTTGCCCGTGTGGCTGGAATTCATGCTGTGCGGCGCGTTTCTGGCCCTGCTGTCAGTAGACGCGGTCCTCACCATCCAGAACCTGGCCCTGGTATCCAAGCTGGTGGTAGGCGTTACCCAGCTGGGGCAGGAGCTCCAGCTCCAGGTGGCCCTGGGCAAAGCGGAACTGGGCAACAAACTGGAGGACAGCGCCGCCGCCCTGCGCCAGCGGTACAGCGACCAGGTGGCTCAGCTGGAAAAATACAGCCGCCGTTTCCGCCACATCTACGGTTCGCTGAAGGTCAGCCAGAAGTACTCTGTCAGCCATGAGGACATCCTTGCCGCCGCCGCGCTGGCCAAGGAGGAGCTGGTCCGGTACAAAAACGCGCTGAAATCCCGCGCTAAGCGCTGAATTCGTCTCCCTAAAAAGCAGCCCGCCGGAACACATCCGGCGGGCTGCTTTCGTTTTGATGGCGGGGCCCGCTCAACGCTGGCCCTTGTCGTAGGGAATACCCTCCGCCTTGGGGGCGCGGGACTTCTTGGAGGTGAATGCCAGCACTACCAGGGTGATGAGATAGGGCAGCATCCGGTAAACGTGACTGCTGATCGGCGCTTTGGCCAGCATACAGATACCGTCCCCGTTGATGTCGATGGAGTCATAGGAGGCGGCAATGCATTTAAACAGGCCGAACAGCAGCGCCGACCCGGCAATGTTCAGCGGCTTCCAGTTGCCGAAAATCATCACGGCCAAGGCCAGGAATCCAAAGCCCGCCACATCACCAGTGGACGCACAGTTAGCGGTGGTCAGGGCGTACACAAAGCCGCCCATGCCCGCCAGCGCACCGGAGATGGTGGTGCCGGCATAGCGCATCTTATAGACGTTGATGCCCAGGGAATCGGCCGCCTGGGGATTTTCGCCGCAGGAGCGCAGCCGCAGGCCAAATTTGGTCTTGTAGAGCAGAATGGACAACACCACAAACAGAAGGATACACACATAGGTCGCTAGGTACACCTTATTCACAAAGGTCTCCCCCAAGAAACCCAGGTCGGTTTTCCGGTCGATGCCGAAGGTACTCTTTTTAATCATAAACCAACTGGCGGCGTCCCCCTCAGCCATGCCCAAAGTGTTCTGGTTGGCGATGATTCGGATGAGGAAGAGGACCAGCGCCGGAGCCATCAGGTTCAGCGCCGTGCCGCCGATGGTCTGGTCGGCCCTCAGGTTCACCGAGGCGAAGGACAGCAGCAGGGAAAACACCGCCCCTAGCACCGCCGCCGCCAACATGGCCAGCAATTCCAGCCCTTGGAGCGTGAGCCAGCTTTTTGACGCAAAGGCATCGTGGAAAAACGGAACACCCTGCAAAATGTTCACAAATAGAACGCCCACAAAAGCGCCGAAAATCATGATGCCCTCCAGCGCCAGGTTGATGATGCCGCTACGTTCAGCGAATACACCCGCCAGCGCCACGATCATCAGCGGAATCGCGTAGATCAGCGTCTGTTGGATCAGAAACGTCATGCCTGCTCCCCTCCCTTCTCAACAGAAACTTCCTCTGCGGGCTTGTCCTGCTCCCGTTTGTCCGCTGCCGGCTTGTCCTTTCTGCGGGCGCTGAGCATCATTTTAATGAGCAGAGAGAACGCGCTGAGGTAGACGATGACGGAGATAATAACGTCGGTGATAAACTCGTTATAGGCCGTCAGGTTGGTCAGCTGCAAACCCACAATGTTCAGCATGGACATAAAGCAGCCCGTGAAAATCACGCCGATGGGATTGTTGGCCGCCAGCAGAGCCACAGGAATGCCGTTAAAACCGGTGGCGGGCAAGGCTTGATAGGTGTGCCAGTAGAATTCCGTATTGCCGGACAGGTAGTACAGCGCCGCCGCCGCGCCGGACAGAGCCCCGGCAATGGCCATGGACAGCACAATGTTCCGCTTATCGTTGATGCCCGCGTACCGGGCGGCATGGCGGTTGGCACCGCAGGCTTTGAGCTGATAGCCCAAGGTGGTCTTGGTCATGAGGATATACACGCCAATGGCGATGAGTATGGCGACGAGTATGCCCGCATTAACCTGGGAGCCGGAGAAAATTTTATCCAGCCCCAACTTGGCAGTCTGTACGCCGTTTCCGTCTACATAGGTCCACGCGCCGTCCACCAGGGTTTTGCCGTAGGCGGTCTTGTAGACATAGCTGCTCTTGGTATTCTCCACCGTGTTTTGAAACACTTTGGTGGCGTCAAAGAACCAGGTCACCAGGTTGGCGGCGATCCAGTTGGTCATAATACAGGCCAGCACCTCGTTGATGTTGAGCAACGCCTTCACCAGCCCCGGGATGCAGCCCCACAGGGCCCCCGCCAAGGCTCCCCCCAAGAAGGCCAGCAGCCAAATCACCGGGCCGGGCATCGCGGTGGAGGGAATGCCCAGGGCAATGGCCAGGGTGGCCATCGTCCCCATTAGGTACTGGCCCGGCGCGCCGATATTGAACAGGCCCGTCTTAAAGGCCACCGACACCGACAGGCCGGTGAGAATCAGCGGTGTGGCCCGGAAGAGCATATTGCCGATGCTCTGGGAGTTGAAGCCCCAGGTCAAGCTGCCTGTCGCGTTCCGACCGGTGTTGAGAATTCCGAAGAAAATCAGCCGGATGCCCTCCCAGGCGCTTGCCAAGCCCAGGTTGTCGCTGAACAGGCCCACCAGCAGCACCAGCAAGCTGCCCACAGCCAAACCGACAGCGATAGAGAGCAGGGACGCCAGAACCGTCTTAGTCCCGTCTTTTTGCAGCAAAGTCCTGCCTTGAGCTTTCACGCGCCCTCACCCTCCTTCCGGGTCAAATCCATCCGCTTGGCTCCGGCCATGTAAAGGCCCAGCTCCTGCACCGTGGTCTGCTTGGGGTCCAGCTCGCCCACAATCTCGCCCTCGTACATCACCAGGATGCGGTCGGATAGGCTCATCACCTCATCCAGCTCCAGGCTCACCAGCAGCACGGCGCGGCCCTTGTCCCGCTCCGCCACCAACTGGCCGTGGATGTACTCAATGGCGCCCACGTCCAGGCCGCGGGTGGGCTGCACGGCTACGATCAGCGGCTTCTCCCGGTCCACTTCCCGGGCAATGATAGCCTTCTGCTGGTTGCCGCCGGACATGGAGCGGGCCATGGTCACCGGTCCCTGGCCGGAGCGCACGTCGTACTGCTCAATGAGCTGCCCGGCGTACTCCCGCACCGCCGCGCGGTTGATAAAACCGTGGGTCTGGAACCGCTTCTCATTGAATCGCTGGAGCACCAGATTCTGCTCCAGCGAGAAGTCCAGCACCAGGCCATGCTTGTGCCGGTCCTCGGGGATGTGGCTCATCTTCTGCCCCCGGTGCTTGATGGAGGCGTGGGAGATGTCCTCCCCGCACAGGGTCACGGCTCCGCCGGAGCTTTTCTCCAGCCCCGTCAGGCCGTGGATCAGCTCGGTCTGGCCATTGCCGTCGATGCCGGCAATGCACAGGATCTCCCCCGCTCTGGCCTGGAACGATACGTGATTTACCGCGTTCTTCTTGTGGCTTTTGGACGGAACGCACAGGTCCCGCACGTCCAGCACCGGCGCCCCTGGCTGAGCCGGGGCCTTGGTCACCTCCAGCTGTACCGGGCGGCCCACCATCATATTGGACAGGGACTGTTTATCCGTATCCTTGGCGTCCACCGTGCCGATGTACTTGCCCTTGCGCAGCACCGTCACCCGGTCGGACACCGCCATGATCTCGTTGAGCTTGTGGGAGATGAACAGAATGGACTTACCCTCCCGGGCGAACTCCTTCATGGTCGTCATCAGCTCATCAATCTCCTGGGGGGTGAGCACGGCGGTGGGCTCGTCAAAAATGAGGATCTCATTGTCCCGGTAGAGCATTTTCAAAATCTCCACCCGCTGCTGCATCCCCACGGTGATATCCTCCACCCTGGCATTCAGGTCCACCTTTAGACCATAGCGCTCCGACAGAGCCTCCACCTTGGCCCGGGCCTCCTTTTTCTGAAGAAAGCCCATTTTTGTAGTCTCCGCACCCAGGATGATATTGTCCAGCACAGTAAACACCTCAATGAGCTTGAAGTGCTGGTGAACCATGCCGATGCCCAAGGCGGTGGCGTCGTTGGGATCGTTGATTTTTACCTCTTTGCCGTTCTTCTTGATGACTCCCTTTTCCGGCTGGTAAAGGCCGAAAAGGACGCTCATCAGCGTGGACTTCCCCGCCCCGTTCTCCCCTAGGAGGGCGTGGATCTCTCCCCGCCGGAGCTGGAGGGTGATATCATCGTTGGCAATGATACCGGGAAACTCCTTGGTGATGTGGAGCATCTCAATGATGTTCTCAGATTCCATCGTCCTCATCCCGCTTCCTGTCTAAAATGTCAATGCCGGGCTCCATGAAAAGCCCTATTATGTCAATTATACCTGATCTCTGACAAAAACACAAGGGATTTCTTCCACAATACTACAAAAAGCAGGCGGGACGCACAGCGTCCCGCCTGCTGAGAGTTCATAAACTCAAATCACTCAATAATGTTCAGAGCCACATTGCTCCACTCAGTCGCAGCCAGCTTGGCAAAGTCCTCCTCAGCGACCATGCTGTCCACCACCAGCTTGTCGGAAGCCATGTCGGCCAGCTGAGCCTCATACTCCTCAATGGTGTAGTTCTCCAGGCTCCAGGTCGCGGTAGGCAGGCCCACGGCGTCGTCCTTGGCGCCCAGGGAGGTGCCCTTGCCGCCGATCTCGGAGAAGGTGCCGTCATACACCTTGGCCACGGCCCACTGCACGGAGGCGGCCAGGCCCTTCATGGCGGAGGTCACCACGGTGTCGGACTGGGCGGACTGGTCCACATCCACGCCCACCACCAGGCCGTCGTTGGCGGCGGCGGCGGCGACCACGGAGTTGAACATAGAACCGCCGCAGGCAAACACGATCTCAGTGCCGTTGGAATACCAGCCATTCATCATGGTCTGCAGCTCGGGGGAAGCCTGGAAGTTGGCGCCGTACTGCCAGGAGTAGTTCATATCCACGGTCTTGCCCAGCTCCTTGGCGGCGTCATTGGCACCCTGCACGAAGCCGTAGCCAAAGCGGCAGCAAGCGGGGTTCTGGCCACCGCCGCCACCGGTGAAGCCCAGCTTCTCATAGCCTTCCTTCACCACGGCGTAGCCGGCCAGATAGCCGCTCTGCTCCTCCTGGAAGGAGATGCCGGCCACGTTGTCCAAGCCGATGGGATAACCGTCGATAAAGACGAAGGGCACGTCGGGGAACTCAGCGGCAGCCTTCTTCAGCGCGGCCTCCTGCATAAAGCCGGCGCACACCACTACCTCGGCGCCGCCCTCAACAGCGGCCTTCATGGCGTCGTAGCGGTCGTCGTCAGTGGCGGCGTCGCCATTGGCGGGCTGGTAGTACTTGTAGCTCTTGCCGTTGGCGGCGGCGTACAGCTTCACGCCGTCAAAAGTGCCTTGGTTGAAGGACTTGTCCTTCAACTGGCCTACATCGGTGATGAAGGCTACCTGATACTTGCTGTCGGCGGAAGTCATGGTGTCGGGGATGTCGTCGGCAGGGTTGGACCCGGGAGCGGGGAGCGCCTCACTGGGGGCCTCAGAGGGAGCCTGGGAAGGCTCGGCACTCTCCTCATTGCCGCCATTAACCGGAGGCTGGCTGTTCTCTCCGCTGGGATTGCCGCCGCAGGCGGCCAGGCTGAACACCATGGCCACAGCCAACAGCATTGCAAAGAGCTTTTTCATCGCGAAATTCATCCTTTCTTTTCATCTATTCCGAACGGCAGTGCCGTTCGCACTCCATGTCCCAAGGGACGGACACAGCATCTGTGTCCTGCTCCAAAGGACGAACCCATTATATCGCGTTTGCCGGTAAAAGACAAGGATTATTTGCATTGTATACAAATTTTTCACAAAACCCGACAAATTGCACCACTCAATAGCCCTGTGCCTGCTGTCCTTTCACCAGCTTGACGATACGGCTGGTGCCCAGCCGGTCCGCCCCCAGATCCAATAAATCCGCCGCGTCCTGAAGGCTGGATATGCCGCCGGCGGCCTTGATCTTCACATGGGCCGACACGTTGGCCTTGAACAGAGCCACGTCCTCCCGGGTGGCCCCGGCGGTGGAGAAGCCGGTGGAGGTCTTGATGAAGTCCGCCCCGCTGTCCGAGACGATGCGGCACAAGCGAACCTTCTCCTCCTGGGTGAGCAGGCAGGTCTCAACGATGACCTTGAGCACCAAAGCGCCGCAGGCTTCCTTGACCGCTTTGATCTCGGCTAGCAGGTCGTCCCACCGGCCATCCTTGGCCCAGCCAATGTTGATAACCATGTCGATCTCTTTGGCTCCGTTGGCGATGGCGTCCTTGGCCTCGAACACTTTGGCGGCCGTAGTGGCGTAGCCGTTGGGGAAGCCAATGACGGTACACACCGGGAGTTTGTCCCCCAGGTAATCCGCCGCCTGCTTCACATAGCTGGCCGGAATGCACACGCTGGCGCAGCCATAGGCGGCTCCGTCGTCGCAGATCTGCCGGATCTCCTCCCAGGTAGCGGTCTGGGTGAGCAGGGTGTGGTCCACAGCGGCCAAGATGGCTTTGTTATCCATTGGAATCACCTCATACATTATAATATAATTTATTGTACTATGGCTGGACGGGAAAATCAAGGAGATCCCTCTGTTTTTCGCTCCAATTTCGTCCCCGCAACTGACAGTTGTCACATTGGACACTGTTTTTGGTTGCAGAAACTGCCGCTTTTTGTTAAGATAAAGCTGTCCAAAAGGCGCCGGACAGTTTCTTACGGAGGTAACACTATGGATTTTCGCGACCGTTTATTTGAACTGCGCCGCCAGGCCGGGCTGTCCCAGGAGGAACTTGCCAATCTCCTGGGACTCACCCGGCAGGCGGTTCAGAAATGGGAGGCGGGCACATCCCGCCCGGATATGGACAACCTCACCGCCTTGGCCAACTATTTTCACGTTTCACTGGATTATCTGGTGACGGGCCGGGAGGCTGCCGGTACCCCTACCCCGCCTCCTCTGCCGGAGTATGAGCACACCGTCACGCCCCAGACCGTCACCACCGTCATCCACCACCACTACCACGATGCCTGGCACTACGAGTACAAAAGCCGGCGCACTCTCTTTGGTCTGCCCCTGGTCCACATCAACATCGGCCGCAGAAATTGCTGGGCCCGGGGGATCGTCGCCATCGGCAACATCGCCACCGGATTCGTGGCTTTGGGGGGCGTAGCGGCGGGCCTGCTCTCCCTTGGCGCGGTGAGCTTCGGGCTGCTGCTGGCGCTGGGAGCGGTGACCCTGGGCGGCGTATCCATCGGCGGAGTGGCCCTGGGCCTGCTGGCCTGGGGCGGCATCGCTCTGGGCTGGCTGGCGGTGGGTGGCTGCGCCGTCGGCGTGTACGCCGCCGGGGGCGTCGTTGCTGCCTCCCAGGTAGGGGTGGGCGGCGTGGTATCCGCGCCTCTGGCCATCGGCATTGCGGCGGATGGGGTTAAAACCATCCTCGTCCCTCTGGAGGGCCTCAGCGATCAGGCGCTGATGGAAGCCCATAAGGCCATCACCGAAGCCTGTCCGGACGCGCCTTTTTTCGTGACCCGAATTCTCAAATTTTTTGCATTTGCTGAGTTGACTTGAAGCGCACCGGCGGGTTGTTTTCACAGCCCGCCGGCGTTTTTTCGCTTATTTTCAATCATTAGTTGATTTTAAGCAAAATAACCGCCATTGAATTCAACCATTGTTTTTGTTATGATACAACCATCAAGCGAATTGAGGTGGTCTTATGGCCAATATTTTGAGCGAACGCATTGCGGAGCTGCGCCGGGAGCGGGGCCTCACACAGGAGCAGCTGGGCCAGCCGTTAGGCGTGTCCGCCCAGGCGGTAAGCAAGTGGGAAAAGGGCGGCGCGCCCGACGTGGAGCTCCTCCCCGCCCTGGCCGACCGGCTGGGGGTAACCGTTGACGCCCTCTTCGGCCGGGAGGGGGGCTCCGTGACGGATATGGACAGCATCTTGGACCACTGGCTCTCATCCCTTCCCAAGGAAAAGCGAATCAGCGAGCTGTGCCGTCTGGTTTGGTCGGCCTCCCGGTCTGCCATGCAAGACCGCATGGATGCCGTCAGCATGCCGGATCTCAAGTACTCCAAGGGCTGCACCGTCCGGGTGGGCGGCGAAGATGTTTTGCTGCGCGTGGCCGTGGACATCAAAGAGGGGCTTCTCTTCGGCGTGGGGTCGGACGAGCTGTCCTTCACGTCCGTCTGGCCCAGGCCGGAGGCGGGCTACGCCGCCTATTTTGCGGACCGCGATCTCTGCCGCCGCCTGTTCACCCTTCTGGCCCGGCCCGGCTGCCTGGAGCTGATGGAGCGGCTCCACAACGACCTGACCGTCCGCTACTATGTACCAGAGGTGCTGGCCAAGCAGCTGAACCAGCCCCCGGAGCAGACGGTGGAGCTGCTGGCCAGCATGGAGCAGCTGACGCTGGTGAAGAAATTGGAATTGGAGATGGAAACGGGCTCTGTCAACGCCTATATCGTCCATGAAAACTGGGCCTTTACCCCATTTCTTCTCTTTACTCGATGCCTGCTGGAAAAGCATGATGCTTTTTACCTGCTCTGGGACGACCACGACGACGAGCTGGACCCATCCCGCGGCCCCAGTCCCACCGCATTCGGACGGCTGTCCCACGTACTGCCTCCACCGTCCACCGATTCCACCACGGCCCCAGCCCCACCACATACACACCGCTGCAAAGGAGAACCGAAATGAGCCAAAAAACGCCAAAGAATTCCGCTGCCCGGCAGTATTACCAGTCCTTTTACCAAAATAACCGCCTGCGCTTCGTCCTGGCCATGCTTCTGACCGTCCTGTCCTGCCCCGGCAATCTCATCGGCTCCTGGCTGCTGGGTGAGATCATCGACGTGGTGGCCGCCGGGGATCTGGACTGGCTGCTGCGGACGCTGATTTTCACCGTAATCTTTCTTGTCGTGATGCTTCTGCTCTCCATAGGCATGTACCGGACCAAATCCAGCTTTGTGTACCGGGCCCTGGCCCAGTACAAGTCCCTGGCCTTCCACAACCTGTCGAAAAAGAGCATCAGCGCCTTTTCCCGGGAAAACACCGGCCGGTACATCTCGGTGCTCACCAACGACGTGAACTCGGTGGAGGAAAACTACCTCAAGCGCACCTTTTTGCTGGTCTATTACATCCTGCTGTTTTTTGGAACCCTGGGCATGATGTTCTGGTACAGCCCGGTCCTGGCCATCGCCACTATCGTACTCTCCTTCTTTCCCCTGGCCGGCTCCCTGCTCATGGGCAAAGAGCTGGCGGCGCGGGAAAAGGTGGTGAGCGACAAGAACGAGAGCTTTGTAGCCCAGCTCAAGGACCTGCTGTCCGGCTTCTCCGTCATCAAGAGCTTCAAGGCGGAGTCGGAGGCCCATCACATGTTCGACACCGCCAACCGCGACGTGGAGGAGAGCAAGCGCCGCCGCTACTGGTGGGAGTGCCTGCTCACGGCGGTGTGCCAAATCCTGTGCGCCGACATGCTTCAGTTCGGCATCTTTTTCCTGGGGGCGTTCCTGGCCATCCGGGGGGACATCACCGCGGGCACGGTGCTCATCTTCGTCAACCTGTGTAACTTCGTAATCCAGCCCATCAACATTGTCCCCCAGTACTGGGCCAGCCGCAAGGCCGCTCAGGCCCTCATTGAAAAGCTGGCCCAGGTCACCGAGGAGAACGCCGGGCGCACCGGTGAAGCCATCCCGCCGGTGCTCAGCGACGCCATCTCCCTGGACCACGTGACCTTCGGCTACGAGCCGGACAAGCTGGTGCTCCAGGATGTGTCCCTCCGGCTGGAGGCAGGCAAAAAGTACGCCGTTGTGGGCGGCTCCGGGTCGGGCAAGTCCACCCTGCTCAATCTGCTCATGGGCGCTTACGACAGCTACGGCGGCTCCATCTCCATCGACGGCAAAGAGCTGCGGGAAGTGGACACCGACAGCCTATACGACCTTATGAGCCTCATCGGCCAGTCCGTGTTCCTCTTTGACGACACCATCCGCCGCAACATCACCATGTTCCGGGAATTCCCGGACGGCCAGGTGGACAGCGCTGTAAAACGCTCCGGCCTGTCAGAGCTGCTCTCTCAGCGCGGGGAGGACTACCGCTGCGGTGAAAATGGCGTTGGCCTGTCCGGCGGCGAGCGCCAGCGGGTGTCCATCGCCCGGTGCCTGCTCCGCGGCGCGCCGGTGCTGCTGCTGGACGAGGCCACCGCCTCCCTGGACAACCAGACCGCTTTTGCCGTCACTGACGCCATCCTCCGCCTGGACGGCCTCACCCGAGTGGTGGTCACCCACCGGCTGGATGAGGCCCTCATGGCCCAGTACGATGAGATTATCGTCATGCGCAACGGACAAATCCAGGAGCGGGGCTCCTTCAGCCAGCTCATGGAGCAAAAGGAATTCTTCTACTCCCTCTTCACATTGGCGTCATAAAAAGGACCGGGCGGCTTTTGCCGTCCGGTCTTTTTTCAGTGATCCAGCAGCTTGGCGATGGCGGTGCGGCGCACCTTCATGGCGCTCTTGGGACAGAATTCCTGGCAGCAGAAGCAGCGGATGCAGGCCTTGCGGTCGATGCGAGGCTTTTTGTCCACCATGGTGATGGCCCTGGCAGGGCACACGTCCCGGCACTCGCCGCACCCCACGCACTCCGCCTTCTTCACCACGGGCCGCTGGGACAGCGCCCAGTTCATCACCGTCCCCTTCACCTTTCCGAACAGGCTCTTCCCATCCCCCTGGAACAGATGGCTGTTGCCGGTGGTAATCCGCTGGAAGTCCGGGATGGCAAAAGCGGCGGTATCGCCCTCCACCGTCAGTTCTTCCGCTGTGGCGGGGATAAGCCCTCGTTCCAGCGCTGCCTCCAGGGTAGGCACCTCCTCCCGCTTCAGGCCGATGAGGGACGCGCATACCAGGTCCACCTTGTGGGGGCTGTCTGAGGCCAGCAGCGCCCCCATGTGCCGAGGCGTGCCGCCAGTAGGGCCATTGCCCTCCATACAGTCCACCGCGTCCACAATGGTGAGGCGGGGCTTGAAGAACTCATTCAGATCCACGATCATCCTGGCGAAGTCCCGGGGATCGGGGTAGCGGAAATGGAACTCCGGCTTCATGGTGCCGGGGATGGTGCCAAACATGTTCTTCGCCCCACAGGTCATGGCCATCATGCCGTGGGTTTTCAGCTTACACAGGTCAATGATCGCGTCCACTCTATCCAAGTAGGCGGTATATTTGAACTGGCGGCACACCTTCCCTTCTGGGAAACGGGCCTCCTGTTCCCCAAAGTCCTGGTTGAGCCGCGCCCCTGCCTGCTCCGCCGCCCTCATTCCAGTAGCGGCGTACACGCGGTTCACATAGGCGGCGTTGTAGAGCCCGCCGGGGCTGTCCCCCACCACCACCTCCGCACCCCGCTCCGCCAGCAGCTTTACCAGGGCGCACAGCAGCCCAGGATGGGTGGTCGCCGCCTTTTCCGGTTTGGCAAAGGTCACCAGATTGACCTTCACCGCAATCCTCATTCCCGGTCTCACCCAATCCAGCCCGCCCAGGGGAGCCAGAACCCGTTCCAGTGCCGGCCGGGTCTCTTTCTCCGAGTAGTCGGCGCAGGGAACGATTATAACGTCAGGTTTCACAAGTTTTCACCTCTATCGAAAAAGGCTGCCGCAGTGCGGCAGCCTTTTCAGGAATCAAATGTGGAATTTACTCCTCCACCGGGGCCTCGTCGGCCTCATCCTCGTCAGCAGGAGCGGACTCCAGCAGCGCACGGATAGACAGGGACACCTTCTTGTGCTCCTCATCAATGGCGGTGATCTTGGCGTCCACGGTATCGCCCTCGCGCACCACATCCTCGGGCTTCTCCACCCGATGGTCCGCCAGCTGGGAGATATGGATTAGACCATCCACACCGGGGACGATCTCGGCAAAGGCGCCGAAGGTCATCAGCTTGACGATGCGCACAGAGGCCACGTCGCCCACAGCGTACTTCTCGGTGAACACAGTCCAAGGCTCCTGGCTGTGGTCCTTCACACCCAGGGAGATCTTCTTCTTCTCCGGGTCGAAGGAAATGACATACACCTCAATGGGGTCGCCCACCGACACCACCTCGGAGGGGGTCTTGATGCGGGACCAGGATAGCTCGGAGATGTGGACCATGCCGTCCACACCGCCGATGTCCACGAAAGCGCCGTAAGAGGTGAGGCTCTTGACGGTGCCGCTGTAGCGCTTGCCCACCTCAATATTGTCCCAGATGGCGGCAGCGGCGGCGGCACGAACCTCGGCGGCCACGGCGCGGATGGAGCCCACCACGCGGCGGCGGGCGCGGTTCACCTCAGTGATGCGCAGCTGTACACGGGTCTTGACCATCTCAGACAGGTCGGCCCCCCGGGGCTTGCCGGACTGAGAAGCGGGAATAAACACTCGGATGCCCTTGACGCTGGCCACCAAACCGCCCTTGTTTTCCTCGGTGATGATACCCTCCAGCACATCCTTGTTCTCCACCGCGTTTTCTACGGTCTCCCAGTTCTTGTCCGCGTCAAGGCGCTTCTTAGACAGCTTGACCACGCAGTCCCGGTCGCTGACCAGCATGACAATGGCCTCGATCTCCTCGCCCACCTTGGCCAGGTCCTCCACCTTCACGTCGGGATCGTCGCTCAGTTCGGACAGGGGAATGGTGCCGGGATACTTGACGCCCAGCTCCACCTGCACCTCAGTGGGCGTGATGGCCGCGACTGTTCCAGTGACCCGATCCCCCGTATTCAAAATTTTGAACGACTCCTCCAGCATCTCCGCGAAGGACTGTTCAATCTCCATGATTTCATCGCTCATTTTGTTGCTGACCTCCTTTATTATCCACTCCGGCGTGGATGCGCCGGCAGTGATTCCAAGCGTGGCGATCCGGCCGAACTGCGCCCGGTCAATGCCGCTTCCCCGCTCCGCCTGCACCACCACAGGGCAGCGGCTGGCACACAGCAGGGTGAGCTTCCTGGTGTTGGAGCTCTTCTGATCGCCTATGACGATCATGGCGTCGCATTGACCGGCCAATTCCAAGGCCTCTGATTGCCGCTTGGACGTAGCATTACATATTGTATCAAAAAATTCCGCGTTTGTACACACTTTTTTTGCGTTTTCCACGATTTTTTCCCAATTGGTTAGAATGGCAGTGGTTTGGGACACAAAAGTCAGGGGTAAACCGAGAAAATCCGTCTCTTTTTTTATGATTTGTTCCAACTCATCCCAGTCCGCCACCACTCTGCCCCGGCGGGTGCACCCTAAAATTCCCAAAATTTCCGGGTGATCCGCCTCTCCTGCAATGACAGGTACGCGCCCCCGCGCCTCCGCATCCCGGACAATATCGTGAATGCGGACCACATTGGGGCAGGTAGCATCCAGCACCCGGCAGCCCCGGGCTTCCAGCGCCTTATATACGCCGTCCGGCTCTCCATGGGCCCGTATGAGCACCGCAGCGCCCTGCGGCGCCTCTTCCGGCGCGGAGATGGTCACCGCCCCCATCTCCTCCAGCCTCCGGATGACGTGGTCGTTGTGTGTGATATGGCCCAGCAGAAACACCGGCCCCTGGGCCGCGGCCTGTTCCGCCATGTCCACCGCCCGGCGCACGCCGTAGCAGAATCCGGCGCTTCTGGCCACCTTGACGTTCATCCTGCCTGCTCTCCCAACGCCTTGACCCGGGCCAGCAGATCGTCGGCAATACGCTGGTAATCGTCGGCGGAGGGCTTACGCCCCTCGAACTGCGGATAGTAGGGCTGGCCGAACACCACGGCAGTCTTGCAAAACCGCCGTTTCTTGGGCTGGATGTAAACTGGAAGCAGCGGCACGCCCGTCCGGGTGGCAAACATGGCGGCCCCGGTCTGCGCCTCGGAGGTCTCTCCCTCCTTGACGCGGGTGCCCTCGGGGAACATGAGCAGCTTTTCCCCGCCCCGCAGCACCTTCAGGCATTCCTTTACCGCAGCCATGTCGGACTTGCCCCGATTAACGCCGATGATCCCCGCCTTTTTCAGCAGCAGCCCAATCACCGGCCACCGCATAACCTCCGCCTTTGCCATCACGTGGGTCTGCCGTTTGCCTCCCATGGCGCACACCACGTACAGCGGGTCCCCCAGGGTGGTGTGGTTGCCGCAGATCACCGCCGCCCCCTCGGGGATATTCTCCACTCCCACCGCCCGCCAGGGGTGGAAGATCCTCATGAAAATCCAGATAATGGGGTAGATTATGGAATAGACCTTATTTCTCACGCATTTTCCTCCTTGACGCCCAGCCGGTCCCGAATGAGCCCCAGCAGCCGCCAAA
Source organism: uncultured Oscillospiraceae bacterium (assembly GCA_949841355.1). Classification (GTDB taxonomy): domain Bacteria; phylum Bacillota; class Clostridia; order Oscillospirales; family Oscillospiraceae; genus Enterenecus. The sequence goes on along the minus strand of CATKZP010000003.1, from coordinate 85,866 downwards.
AGCTCTCCTCCAGATCCAGCCCGGTGGTATCCACCAGCTCCGCGTCCTCCGCCTGACGCAGCGGCGCGGTTTTCCGGGACCCGTCCCTCCGGTCCCGCTCTATGACTTCCCGCAGAACTTGATCGAACTCCGCCTGCTGGCCTCTCTCCAAAAGCTCCTTGTACCGGCGTTCCGCCCGCGCCTCGGGAGCGGCGGTGAGGAAAATCTTCAGATCGGCACCGGGCAGCACCACCGTGCCGATGTCCCGCCCGTCCATGATCACGTCATGCTCCCGGGCGGTCCGGCGCTGCATCTCCATCAAGAAATCCCGCACCTCCGAAATAGCGGCCACCTTGGACGCGCAGGCGGAGACGTCGTTCTCCCGGATGGCCGCCGTCACATCCTCACCGTTGAGAAACATGTGCTGGAGGCCGTCCGGGCCATAGCCCATGGCGATGTCCAGTTCAGGCAGCATAGCCGCCACAATCTCCCCGGCGGCGGGATCAATCCCCCGGCGGCGGGCGGCCAGCCCCACCGTGCGGTAGATCGCCCCGGTGTCCACATACAAAAAGCCCAGCTCCTGGGCCAAACGCTTGGCCAGGGTGGATTTGCCCGCGCCCGACGGCCCGTCAATGGCAATGCTGCGATATTTCATGGGAATGCCCCCTCCTTATCTGTTAGCAGCCCGCTCCGATGCGGCCAGCCCGGCGGCATAGCCGGTAGACCAGGCAATCTGGAGGTTGAACCCCCCCGTGTAGCCGTCTACGTCCAGCAGCTCCCCCGCGAGGAACAGCCCCCTGGCTTTTTTAGACTCCATAGTCCTGGGGTCCACCTCTCCCACCGCCACGCCGCCGGAGGTGACCACCGCCTCCTCCACCGGGCGCGGCCCGGACAGGGAGATGGTAAAATCCTTCAGCGTGTCCAGCAGTCTGCGGCGCTGCTCTTTTCGGATATCATGGACCTTGGTGTCCGCCGGAACGCCGGTACGCGCCACCAGCACCGGCACCATGGACCGGGGGACCAGTCCGCCCAGGGCGTTGGCATAGTCCTGGTTAGCCCGCTCCTCAAAATCCCGCAGCAGCCGGGCGTCCAGCCTCTGTTCATCCAAGGCGGGCTTTAAGTCAATGTGCGCGGTATACTGCGATTTTCGAAAATCCATGTGGGCGGAGGCGGACAGCACCAGCGGCCCAGACAGCCCAAAATGCGTAAACAGCAGCTCCCCCTGCTCCCGGAACACGACCTTGCCCCGGTCATCCTTCACCCGCAGCTCCACGTTGCGCATAGAGAGCCCCTGGAGCCTCCCGCAGCAAGGGTCGGCCGACTCCAGCGGCACCAGAGAGCCTCGGATGGGAATGACGGTATGCCCTGCCTCCCGAGCCAGCGCGTAGCCCTCCCCGGTGGAGCCGGTGCGGGGGTAAGACGCTCCGCCAGTGGCAAGGACAAGCACCTTACAGTCTTTGAAGTCCTTCCCCTTTTCCGTACGCACAGCGGCGAGCCGCCCGTCCTGCACCTCCAGGCCAACCGCCCGGTCCTGACGGACCTCAACCCCTTGGCGTCGTAATTCAAAAAACAGCGCGTCCACAATATCGGCGGACTTGTCGGAGACCGGGAACACCCGATTCCCCCGCTCCGTTTTCAGCTTGACCCCTAGCTCCTCAAAAAAAGCCATTACATCCGCCGGACCAAAGCGGTCAAAAGCACTGTAAAGGAATTTCCCATTGCGAGGAATGGAGGCCATCAGCGCATCCCGCCCGCAGTTGTTGGTCAGATTACACCGGCCTTTCCCGGTGATGTACAGCTTTCGTCCCACCTTCTCGTTGGGCTCCAGCAGAACCACCGACGCACCCGCGTGGGCGGCGGTGATGGCGGCCATCATGCCCGCCGCGCCGCCGCCGGCCACGATTACCTCATTTGTCCTCATATTCCACCTTTTCGTATACCTGGTACTCATCCCAGATACTCTCCAGCCGGTTGAAGGTAGCGGTGACCTCGTCCGTTTTCTTGCGCCCAACCGCCACAATAAGCGCGTTGATGATGGACAGCGGCGCCACCAGCGAATCCACGAAGGAGGCCATGTCGCTCTTGGCCAGCAGGCGGAAGTTTGCCGTATCGTAGAGGGGGGACATCTCGCTGTCGGTAATGGCGATCACCGTGGCCCCCTGGTCTCGGGCAAATTCCATGGCCCGGACGGAGCGGGTGGAGTAGCGCGGGAAGCTGATACCGATGACCACATCCTCCTCCCCCACCCGGAGCATCTGTTCAAACATCTCGCTGGCCAGGCTGGTCTGCACCTGGCGCACATCATCAAAGATCAGCTTGAAGTAAAACGTCAAAAAGTCCGACAGAGCCGCCGACGAGCGCACCCCCAAAATATAGATGCGCCGCGCCCCTACAATGGCGTTCACCGCGGCGGCAAAGTCCTCCCGATTCAGCTCGCTCAGGGTCATGCGCAGCTTTTCCACATCTGACTGCACCACCTTGTCCAGCACATCCTGGGAGCCCAGCCGGTCATAGGACACCTCGATGCGCTGCACGGTGGTGAGCTTGCCCCGGATCATCTCCTGCATGGCCTTCTGCATGGCGGGGTAGCCGTCATAGCCCAGTTCTGCGGCAAAGCGAACCACAGTGGACTCACTGATGTGGACGGCCTGCCCCATCCTCGCCGCAGTCATAAATGCGGCCTTGTCATAATTGTCCAGAATATAGCGTCCAATCAGCTTCTGACTCTTGGAAAAGGTGCTCATTCTGCTCTGAATCGTGCTCAAAATGTCACGGCCCATATTGACACAACCCTACTCTCTTTCTGTCCTGCGCGGGGAGCTCCCCGCGTCCAATAGGTGTATCATACCGTTTTGCCCCGAAAATTGCAAGGGTTTTATTTCCCATCATTCCTGCAAATCCCGCAACTCCGCCTGCGTGAGGGGCCGCCAGCTGCCTGTCTTGAGCTCCCCCAGCAGCAAATTTCCCTCCCGCACCCGCCGCAGGCGCTCCACCTTCAGCCCAGCCGCGGCGCACATACGGCGCACCTGCCGGTTCTTCCCCTGGTGAATGACCACGGTGAGGACCTTTTCCTCCGTCCGCTCCACCCGGTCGGCGCACAAAACCTCCCCGCCGTCCTCCACTGGGGCGGACAGGATGGACAGGGCCCGTTCCACATCCCCCCGCACCCACACCCGGTACTCCTTTTCCACCTCATGGGAGGGGTGGGTGAGCCGGTGGGTGAGCTCCCCGTCGTCGGTGAGCAGCAGCAGCCCCTCCGAATCCATATCCAGCCGCCCCACCGGCCACACCCGTGCGGGGCAGCCGGCCGCCAGCTGGGCCACCGTCCTGCGCCCCTTCTCGTCCAACAGGGTGGTGACATAGCCCCTGGGCTTGTTCAGCATGAGATACGTGTGGCCCGCAGGAGCGCGCAGCGGCGCTCCGTCCACCTCTACCCGGTCCCGGGCGGGGTCCGCCTTGTCTCCCAGGCGGGCGGTCCGGCCGTTGACCGTCACCCTGCCCGCCTCTATGTACCCCTCCGCCTGACGGCGGGAGCAAACCCCCGCCGCCGACAGCAGCTTTTGCAGCCGTTCTTCCAACGCCGCCACCTCATTTCCGTCCGTCATGCCGCGCCCCACAGTCTCTGCCAAAAGCTCAGCGGCTCCCGCGTATCCAGCCCCGCCCCGCTCTGAACCACCAGCGGAACCCGGGCCACCACCTCGCCGCCCTTTTCCCATACCGCCTCGCCCACCTGCGCCCCCGCCTCGAAGGGGGCCCGAATGGAGCAGTCCAGCTCCACTTCCATGCTCAGCTTCTCCCCCGCACCCAGGGGATAGCCCACCTTGTCCGCCGTCACCGCCGCCACGGCGGGAATGAGGCTGCCCTCCACCGCCACCGAGCCCAGCACCTCACCCTCTTCGCAAAGCGCCTGGCGTGGGAAGGTCTCGAACCCATAGTCCAGCAGCTTGCAGTGGTCGTTCCAGTCGTTTCCATCGTTGAGGGTCACACAGATCAAAGTCTGTCCATCCCGGCTGGCAGCGGATACCAGAGTGCGCCCCGCCTTCTCGGTGAACCCGGTTTTCATCCCAACGCAGCCCTCACAGCGCCAGAGCAGCTTGTTGTGGTTGACGAAGGTGCGTGTGCCCAGCGTAATAGACCGAGTGGCGCAGATCTCCGCCACCGTCTCGTTTTTCAAGCACGCCTGGGCCAGCAGCGCCATGTCGTAGGCGGTGGAGAAATGCGCCTCGTCATTGAGGCCGCTGGGGTTGGCAAAGCAGCTGTTTTTCATCCCAAGCCGGGCCGCCTTTTGGTTCATCAGCTCAACAAACTGCGCCTCGCTCCCCGCCGTGTGGCAGGCGATGGCCATGGCCGCGTCATTGCCTGACTGAAGCAGCAGACCGTACAGCAGCCCCCGCAGGGTGATCTCCTCCCCCGCCTTCAGGTAGATGGACGAACCCTCGCTGCCCAGCCACTCCCCCTTGATGGTCACCACCTGGTCCAGGTCGTCCGCCTGCTCCACCGCCACCAGCGCGGTAAGCAGCTTGGTGGTGCTGGCGATGAGCCGGGGCTTGTGTATGTCGTGCTCGTACAGCACCCGGCCGCTCTCCGCGTCCATGAGAATGGCGCTGGCGGCCCCGGTGCCCACCGCCCGGACCGGCGGGCAGATCAGCGCGAGAACCGTCAAAGCGGCCAGTGCCGCGGTCAGTTTTCTCATAAAAAGGTCACTCCCATCTGAATGGTCAGATGGGAGTAGTATGGCCTTTACCGTCCGGCCTTATCCGGGCGCGGGATCACAGGACCTCTTCCCCACTCCCTGATGCGGTCTTTTTGTCGATATAGCCGGTGACTTTCTCAAACATCTCAGGCACCAGGTCCACCACCCGGCTGACGGTGTCTCCCGGAGGAGGCGCTACAGGCAGCAGCCGGACGGAACCGTCCTTCACCACCAGGAAGGCCACAGGAAACACGCTCACGCCGGCCCCCGCGCCGCCGCCGAAGTTCTTAGGCACGTTCTGTGTCTTACCGAAGTCGGAGCCGCCGGTGGCAAAGCCAAAGGACAGCCGGGACACCGGGATCAGCGTCACCTCGTCCTGGGTAACGATGGGCTGGCCTACTACAGTGTTGGCGTCCACCATCTCCCGGATCTTGTCCATGGTGGTGTGGAGCACTTCGTTGATGGGATGGTTGTTTTCACTCATGACTCAATGCCTCCTGTTTTTTTCTAGGGGTCCTTCCGCTTTTGATCCAAACCGCCAGGGCTTTCACACCGTAGTGCACCCCCAGGGCGAATATCTGACCCACCGTCAGGGTGAGCGCCGCCTGGAGCTCCACCACAGGCTCTGTCCGGTTATAATCCATGCTGATTGCAAAAGAGTGGCGCTTCACCTTAAAATTATTGTCCAAAATGGGCCAAAGCATACCCAGCGCGGCGTTGGCCTGCCCATAGCCTAAAGCGATAGCGGCGGCGTCCGTGCCGCCCCAGATCAGCCCCAGCTCCAAATCGTCGATGCGGATTTTGCGCTTCAGCGCCCCGCAGGCCTGTCCCACCACCGGCAGCAGCTTCATCACCCGGGACAGAGTGCCGGGCTGACCCTCCTTGGGCTCCTTTTTGTGCTTTTCCGCCACAGGCGGTTTTTTCTTTTTTGGTTTTTTCGCCTTCGGCTTCCACTTTCCGTCCACCTCTCTCACCGGAGGGAACAGCTGGAGCTTTACCGGCCCCATCAGCAGGAAAGCGGCCAGTCCCGCCTGCCCGTAGCGCACCCTTCCCCCAATGCGGATCAGGGAGATGAGCCACAAAGCAGCGAGGACGGCCAACAGCACCTTTAAAAAGGTCATGCCTCCGCCTCCCCGCCGCCTTCCGGCGCTCCCCCGTCCTCCGCCTCCCGGAGGCGGCGCAGCGCGGACTCCATCTCCATGGTGAGCTGAATATCCTCCTGGCTGGCGGCAGCCAAATCGGGCAGGTCGTCCAGCGAAGCCATCCCAAAGGAGCGCAAAAAGTCCTTGGTGGTGCGAAACTGCATGGGCCGCCCCGGCACCGCCAGCCGCCCCGCCTCCCGGATGAGCCCCCGCTCCAGCAGCAGCCCCACGGTGTAAGAGCTGTCCACCCCGCGAATCTGCTCGATGTAAGCCCTGGTCACCGGCTGGAAATAGGCGATGATGGCCAGCACCTCCAGCGCGGGCTGGGACAGCTTGGCGGGCTTGCGGTTTTCCAGCGCCTTGCGGATATGCCCCGCCTGCTCCGGCGCGGAGCACATCTGCCAGCTGTTTTCCATCCGCACCAGCCGGATGCCCCGGCGCTCATAGCTGTAGGCGTCCGCCATACGCTGGCACACGCTGTCCACCGTGTCCCGGTCCTGCCCCAGGGTGAGGCACAGCCGTTCCACGCTCATGGGGTCGCCCGCGGCGAAGAGGATGCCCTCGATGGCGCTCTCCAGCTCCTTTAACTCCATTTCAGGCACCGCCCTTTCTATCAGTAGCTTTCAACGGTCACGTCCACTTCCTCCGGCAGGTCGTCCACCGTGCTGGTGACGGTGCAGTCCTCCGCCGTCCCCGCCAGGTGGATGCGGTTGGCCTTACAGAGCTCCAAAATAGCCAGGAAGGTGGCCACCACCTCCGACCGGCTGCGGCTTGTTTTAAACAGCGCCCGGAACCGGGCCACGCCGAACTGGATGAGCCTGTCCAAAATAGACCGGGCCTTGTCCGCCACCGGGTAGGGCTCCCGGCCCACAATGCCCTCAAAAGCGGCCACGGGCAGGGGCAGCTTGTTGTCTGTCCGGGCCAGCACCGAGCGGATTGCTGTCAAGATATCCGCCTTGTCATGCACGTATTGGTAGGCGTTTTCCGCCTTCACCGGTTCGGGCCGCTTGGGCAGGTAGTCCCGCCCAAACTCATAGCGTCCGCCCAGCTCCTCCGTCACGTCCTTGATCTTCACATAGGTCTCCTGGGATTTGTGCTCCTCTAGGGCTGCCATCAGCTCTTCCATCTCGCTCATGGCCACCTCGTCGTCAATGGAGAGCAGCATCCGGGTCTTGATGAACACCAGGTGGGCGGCCATAGTGACAAACTCGCTGGCGACTTCAAGATTCAGCTCCTCCCGCTGGGCCATCCAGGCCAAATACTGGTCCAGCAGCTCGGATATACTGATATCCCGGATCTCGATTTTGTTTTTGCTCAGCAGGTGGAGGATCAGGTCCAGGGGGCCGTCGAAGTCCTCCATATCCTCCTGCTTGGCCTTCACCACCTTGTCCAGGTGGTAGATGGGGGCTTCCATGGCGCCCCTCCCTTCTATAATAGGGATATTATAGCAAATTTTTCAGAGAAAAACAAGGTCAAACCGCTTGTTTCTGCTTGACAAAGCAGCCGTCAACTACCATGTTTGCTCTTTACGATCATGGATAGAACGATCAAAACAATTCCAACGGCATAGGTCGGCCAGCAAAAGATGCTGTAAATCATAACGTATTCTACAAATTCTCCTGACAGGCCGGGGTTTCTTGTCGACAAAATACAAAAAATGACAAACGGTGCCGCAAAGGGGATGAGGCCCACAATCAGGAGTACCTTCCACAGCAGCCCGCCCTTCATCCGTTCAGCCTCTCCAACGCCGCCTTAGCCGCCATCTGCTCGGCCTCCTTCTTCGTCCGGCCCGCCCCCGTGCCGATGACCTTCCCGTCCACCGACGCCTCCATCTCAAAGCTGCGGCAGTGGTCGGGGCCGCTCTCCCGCACCAGCGCATAGCTCACCGCCGCCCCCGGCGTGCGCTGCACCAGCTCCTGGAGGGCGGTCTTGTAGTCCCGGTCGGCGGCCTTTTCCTCCTCCTTGTCCAGGATCAGCGCTCGGATGATGGGCCGCACCGCCTCCATCCCCCCGTCCATGTAGACGGCGGCCAGCATGGCCTCGGTGGCGTCCGCCAGGATGGACGGCCGCTTCCGGCCTCCTCCCGCGTCCTCACCCTTGCCCAGGCGCAGGTAGCGGCCCAGCTCCAGCCCTTTAGCCGCCTCGTGAAGGCTTCCCTCACACACCAGCGCCGCCCGGGTGCGGGTCAGCTCCCCCTCGGGCATGTCCGGGTGCTCGTGGAACAGGTAGTCGGCCACCACCACTCCCAGCACCGAGTCGCCCAAAAACTCCATTCGCTCATTGCTGGTCAATCCCTGGCTCCGATGCTCGTTGGCATAGGAGCTATGGGTCATGGCGTGTTCCAGCAGCCTCCGGTCCTTGAAGCGGTACCCTAGTTTTTCTTCCAGCTCGTTCATAAGCATCCCTCACCACAGAAAAAGCCCCGCCTTGGCGGGACTTTTTCTCTCAAGATTGTAAGCCTCTCAGATATCCAGGTGCTCCTGCATGTACTTATACAGGTCACCCACAGTGACGATGGATTCGATGTCCTCGCTGTCCATCTCCTCCATGCCGAACTCCTCCTCCAGCGCCATGGACAGGTCCATCAGGTCCACGGAGTCCGCGCCCAGGTCGTCCACAAAGGCGGAATCGGCGGTGACGCTCTCGGGGTTTACGCCGAATTGCTCAGCGATCAGCTTACACAGTTTTTCGAACATATTGAGCAGCTCCTTTATGTTGCTTTAATCAACATCATAATAGGGGCTTTAGGGCTGGCTGTCAATAGTATTTTTGACAATTTTTTTGTCGTGTTATTCCGCGCTTCCGTCAGCGGCGGCAGAACGGACCGGAAGGCGCATATACTCCACGTTTTCCATGATATCCTCCACGATGCCGGAGCGGCTGAATTCCACCGCCTGACGGATGGCGTTCTTCATGGCGTAACCGTTGGACGACCCATGGGCCTTAATCACCGGCTTGGAGATGCCCAGCAGCGCCGTGCCCCCCACCTCGTTGGCGTCCAGCAGCTTTTTGAAGTCCCGCAGCCCGTCCTTCATCAGCAGGGCGGCGATTTTGGTCTTGAAGCTCTTCAGGAACATCTTCTTCATCTCCCGGCTGAGGAACAGCCCCGCGCCCTCCACCGCCTTGAGGAAGATGTTGCCCGAGTAGCCGTCGGCCACAATGACGTCCACAGCTCCCTCCACCGCCTCCCGGGCCTCCACATTGCCCACGAAATTGATCCGGCCCTCCTCCTTGGCCTTCTCAAGCAGCTGGTACGCCTCCCGCTGCAAATCGGTGCCCTTGGAGGGCTCTGTGCCGATGTTCAGCAGCCCCACCTTGGGCTCCGGACGCCCCAGCACCCGCTCCGCGTAGTAGCTGCCCATAAAGGCGAATTGAAGCAGGAATTCCGGCGTGCCCTCGGCGGTGGCTCCGCAGTCCACCAGCACGGCCCCGCCGCCGCCGGTGGGCACCACCGGGGCCATGGCCGCCCGGCGGATGCCCTTCACCCGCTTGACCACCAGCGTGGCCCCCGACAGCAGCGCCCCCGTGGACCCGGCGGACACAAAAGCGTCCCCCTCCCCATTTTTCAGCAGGTTCAGCCCCACGGTGAGGGAGGAGTCCTTTTTCTCCTTGAAGGCGGTGGCGGGGTTGTCGCACATCTCCACCACCTGGTCGGCGTGGGTGATGGACAGCCCCGGGGGCAGCTCCGCCACCCCCTCCTGCTGGAGGGCCTCCAGGATATCCTCCCCCCGGCCCACCAGGGCCACCTCCACCCCGTACTCCTTGATCGCCTGCAAAGCGCCCTGTACCGGCGCTTGGGGGGCGTTGTCTCCGCCCATTGCGTCCACGATGATGCGCATTTCGTCGGCCTCCCTCTCTTTTATAATCTCTCTTTCAGCCTGTCCACGATGTCCAGCGAACGCCGGGACAGCTCGGCGTTCTTATTGCGCTTTCCCTTCACCTTGCGGTCCAGGGGCGGCATGATGCCAAAATTGATGTTCATGGGCTGAAAATCGGTGACGCTCTCGTTACTGACGTACTGGGCCAGCGCCCCGATGGCCGTCTCCCGGGGGAAGTCTGCCGGCTCCTGCCCCAGCAGCCGGCGGGCCAGCTCCACCCCCGCCAGAAAGCCAGAGGCCGTGGACTCCACGTAGCCCTCCACTCCGGTGATCTGTCCGGCGAAGGTCACGCGCTCGTTCCCCCGCACCCGGTAATAGCGGTCCAGCAGCCGGGGCGAGTCCAGATAGGTATTGCGGTGCATCACCCCGTAGCGCACGTATTCCGCGTGTTTCAGCGCCGGGATCATGGAGAACACCCGTTTCTGCTCCCCCCACTTCAGGTGGGTCTGAAAGCCCACCAGATTGTAGAGCGTCCCCTGGGCGTTGTCCCGCCGCAGCTGGACCACGGCATAGGGCTCCCGCCCGGTTTTCGGATCGGGCAGGCCGCGGGGCTTCAGGGGGCCAAAGCACAGGGTCTGCACCCCGCGCCGGGCCATCACCTCCACCGGCATACAGCCCTCGAACACATTTTTGTCCTCAAAGCCGTGGACCTCCGCCTCCTGCGCGGCGCACAGCTCCTTCCAAAAGGCCAGATACTCCTCCTCGGACAGGGCGCAGTTGATGTAGTCCGCCGTCCCCTTGTCGTACCGGGAGGCGAACCAGGCGTGGTCCATGTCGATGCTGTCAAAGGCGACGATGGGGGCCGCCGCGTCGAAAAAGTTCAGATAGCCGTGGCCTGGAAACAGCCCCGCAATGGCCTGGGACAGCGCGTCGGAGGTCAGCGGGCCGGAGGCCACCACCACCTCCCCACCGGGGATGGCCGCCGCCTCCCGCTCCTCCACCGTGATGCCGGGGTGGCCTCGAACGGCGGCGGTGACCGCAGCGGAAAAGCCCTCCCGGTCCACGGCCAGGGCGCCCCCGGCCTCCACTCTCGTCTCGTCCGCGCAGCGCAGGATCAGCGAAGAGCACCGGCGCAGCTCCTCCTTGAGCAAGCCCACGGCGTTTTCCAGCTGGTCCGAGCGCAGGGAGTTGGAGCACACCAGCTCGGCAAAGCCGGCGCTGTGGTGGGCGGGGGTCATTTTTTCAGGCTTCATCTCGCAGAGGGTGACGGAAATCCCTCGCTGGGCCAGCTGCCAGGCGCACTCGCACCCCGCCAGCCCCGCGCCGATGACGGTGACATTCATGGGCATCGTCCTTCTCAAATTGTTTCACGTGAAACATCAGTTCAAACTTTTGGGGTCGTCAATGCGGCCCACCAGGTAGTCGATGGACACGCCGTAAAAATCGGCCAGGGCAATCAGCGCACTAATTGTCGGTTCTGTGGTTTCACTTTCGTAAAACTGATATCCACGGATTTTTACGCCCATCAACTCCGCAAGCTCTTTTTGCGGAACCTTCCGCGATTTTCTCAGCAGTTTCATCCGTTCGCCGTACATTTTTATTCTCCCTCTTGACACGTAATTTTCTAACGTGTATAATAAACACGTTAGAAAATTACGTCTATGGGGTTGATACTTATGACCGATGTGATGCAAGTATTATTCCTTTACGCCTAGGAACACCTGATCCGCTCCCTCCTGGACACCGAACCGGAGTTCCACAACGTGGTTTCCTACCTTGAGCGGCAGGACAATTCCTTACGCGCGCTACTGGATCAGGCGGCAGAGGAGCGCTTTGACAAATTTCTGGCCGAGGACGCCCTGCTCGATCTGCTCAACGAACGGGCCGCCTTCCGCGCCGGGTTTCAAATTGCCATGAAATTATCCCGATGACTCATTCCGTTGCCTTTTTCGTTGTCTTTTTGGATGCGGCGGTCTTTTTCGCGGTGGTTTTCTTGGGCGCAGTCTTGGCCTTGGACGCGGTTTTCTTCGCCGGGGTTTTCTTGGCCGCGCTCTTTTTCGCGGCGGGTTTTTCCTCCACCGCCGGAGCGCTGCCGCCCTCCGACGCGTCCTCCGTCTTTTTTTTGAACCCGCCCCGCTTGTCCTCGGGCAGGAAGTTGGCGCACGCCTCGTTGATGCAGAAGGGGCGCTTGAACCCCCGGCCGGACAGCTTGAACATGGTCCAGCCGCATAGCGGGCAGTTGTCCTTCACCGGCACGTCCCAGGTCATGAAGTCGCAGCGCTTGGCCTCCACCTTGCTGTTCAGGTGCTCGCAGCAGTAGTACGTGTACTGCTTGTTGTTCTTTTTGCTCACGCCGGTGCGCTTCACCAGGCGGCCGCCGCACTTGGGGCACTTCCCCGGCATCTCCACCACCAGCGGCTTTGTGAATGTGCACTCCGGCCAGCCGGGACAGGCCAAAAACCGCCCAAACCGGCCCATTTTCACCACCATTTTCCGGCCGCACAAATCGCACACCTCGTCCGACTCCTCGTCGGGCACCTTGATGCGCTCCCCGTCCAGCTCGCTCTCCGCCTTTTTCAGCTCCGCGTCGAAGCCTGTGTAGAACTCGCCCAGCACCTGCTTCCACGCCGCCTCCCCGGCCTCCACCTTGTCCAGGCGGCTCTCCATCTGGGCGGTGAAGTCGGTGTCCACGATGTCGGGGAATTTCTCCTTCATCAGCCCCGTGACCACCTCTCCCAGAGGGGTGGGGCGCAGATATTTGCCCTCTTTCACCACATACTGCCGGTCGGTGATGGTGGAAATGGTGGGGGCGTAGGTGGACGGACGGCCCACGCCCTTCTCCTCCAGCGCTTTGATGAGGGTGGCCTCGGTGAACCGGGCCGGGGGCTGAGTGAAGTGCTGGCCGGGGGTGAGGCCGTTGAGCTTCAGCGCCTCCCCCTCCTTCAGATCGGGCAGGGGCGACTGGGGAGCCTCCTCGTCCTCGTCCCGGCTTTCCTCGTACACTGCCGTAAAGCCATTGAACTTTACAGATGAGTGACTGGCGCGGAAACGGTAGCCCGCCGCCTCCGCCTCAATGGTAACGCTGTCGTACACCGCCCCCGCCATCTGGCAGGCCAGGAAACGGCTCCAGATCAGCTTATACAGGCGGTACTGGTCAGCGGTGAGGCTCTTTTTCAGGTCCTCCGGGGTGAGGTTCACATCGGAGGGCCGGATGGCCTCGTGGGCGTCCTGAGCGCTGCCCTTCGTTTTGAAGCGTCGGGTGGTCTCTGGATAATACTGCTTGCCATAGCGGCTTTGAATGAAGGTCTTGGCCGCGGAGAGCGCCTCCTCCGACAGGCGCAGGGAGTCGGTACGCATATAGGTGATCAGGCCCACGGTGCCCACGTCCTGGATGTCGATGCCCTCGTAGAGCTGCTGGGCGATGGACATGGTGCGCTTGGGGATCATGTTCAGCTTGCGGGATGCCTCCTGCTGAAGGGTGGAGGTGGTGAAGGGAGGCGCGGGAGAGCGGTGCTTATCCTGCCGCTTCACGCTGGATACTGCGAAGGTTGAGTCCTTTACAGTGCTTACAATCTCCTGCACCTGTGCCTCACTGGTAAGCTCCATCCGCTTCTCCCGGCCGTAGAACTCCGCCCGGAAGCCCCCCAGGTTGGGCGCCACGCGGGACAGGTCGGCGGTGATGGACCAGTACTCCTGGGGGGTGAAGGCGCGGATCTCCTCCTCCCGCTCCACCGCCAGCCGGGTGGCCACCGACTGCACCCGCCCGGCGGACAGGCCCCGCTTGATCTTCTTCCACAGCAGGGGCGAGAGCTGGTAGCCCACAATGCGGTCCAGCACCCGCCGGGCCTGCTGGGCGTCCACCAGGTCCTGGTCTATGCTTCTGGGACTGGCAATGGACTCCCGGACCACCTTCTGGGTGATCTCGTTGAAGGTCACCCGGCAGGTCTTTTCCTTTGGCACCCCCAGCACGCTTTGCAGGTGCCAGGAGATGGCCTCCCCCTCCCGGTCAGGGTCGGTGGCCAGATAGATCCGGTCGCTGGCCTTGGCGGATTTGCGCAGGTCCTTTATCACGTCCGCCTTGTCCTTGATATTCTCGTAATCAGGTTCAAAGGTGGATACATCCACCCCCAGCTTGCTCTTGGGCAGGTCCCGGATATGGCCCATGGACGCCTTCACCTCAAAGCCAGGACCCAGATACTTTCCAATGGTTTTCGCCTTGGCGGGCGACTCCACGATCACCAAATTCTGATTTGCCATGTTCCTCAACTACTCCATTTTCAATTTGACGGCCGCCCGGAACCGCTTTCCGCTCTCCTCGGCCACATAGCCCTGGATTTGCAGAACGGTGAGGGCGGACAGCACCCGCCGGGCGGGGAGCTGGGCGCGCTCCACCAGGTCGTCTGCCTGAACCACGCCCCCGTCCAGCGCCAGCAGCACCTCGCGCTGGTCGTCCGTCAGTTTATCCTTACAATCCGCCCAGCGGATATATACCACATCTTCTCCGCCCTTTTGAGGCGGTTTTTCCTTTGTCTTTCGGGGTTCCCGGGATTCCGGAACCACAGCGGCCCCCTCCAGGCGCTGCTCCTCCGCCTCCGGCGGCAGGGACGCCCCGCGGCCCAGCCGCAGCTTGCCCGGGAACTTGTCCACAAACTCGCACAAAACGTCGTCCGCCTCCATGATGAGCTTGGCGCAGCCCTCCTGGATGAGGCGGTTGGTGCCCTCGCTCTGGGGCGCGTCGATGGGTCCGGGGACGGCGAACACCTCCCGGTTCTGGTCCAGGGCGTGGTTGATGGTGAGCAGCGTACCGCTGGACCGGGCGCTCTCCACGGCGATAACCCCCACGGACAGACCGCTGATGATGCGGTTGCGCACAGGGAAATGACTGCCTGCGTGGTCGGTCCCCGGCGGGTACTCGGAAATCAGCGCCCCCACCGCCGCCACGTCCTCATAGAGATCCTTGTGATAATAGGGGTATACCCGGTCGATGCCGCCCGCCAGCACGGACACCACCGGCCCGCCCACCTTCAGCGCGCCCCGCACGGCGGAGGCGTCGATACCCTGGGCCATGCCGGTAATCACCAAGGCGCCCTTCCGGGTCAGGTCGGCGGACAGCTTTACGGCGGCCTGCACCCCGTAAGGGGTGGCCTGCCGGGCGCCCACCATGCCGATGGCCGCCTCGTTGTCAAAGGCGAACTGCCGCCCCTTCCAGTACAGCACCATGGGCGGCTGGGCAATGGCCTTGAGCCGTTCGGGGTAAGCGGAGTCCTGGAGGGTGAGCAGCTGGATGCCGTACCGCTCGCAGTCCCCCAGCACCACGTCGGCCAGGTCCAGCGATTTGTTCATCAGGGAGCGGATGGCCGCGTCAGGCAGGCCGTCCACCATCCGATACGCCTCCTCGTCGGCGGCGTGGACCAGCTCCGGCGTGCCGAAGCGCTCCAGCACCCGCACGGCGTTCTGTCCCGCCAGGCCCTTGCGCAGGCTCAGCCAGATCCAGTGCTTCAGGTTGGACATCTACAGGCCCTCCTCTCCGCTCTCTCCTCGTTCAGCCGCCCCGGGCCATCTCCCACAGCACCACCGCCGCCGCCACCGCCGCGTTGAGCGACTCGCATCTGGGCGACATGGGGATCTTCACGGTCCTCTCGCACAGCTCCAGCGTCCGCTGGGACACCCCCCGGCCCTCGCTGCCGATGGCCACCGCGCAGCGGCCTAAATCCAACTCCCGCACGTCTGCGGTGTCGTCCCGCAGGGCGGCGGCATACAGCGGCAGACCTGCGGCGGCCAGCCGTTCCGCCGCCGTCTCCAACGCGCACTCGTACACGGGCAGACGAAACACCGCGCCCATGGTGGCCCGCACCGTCTTGGGGTTCCAGGGGTCGGCACAGCCTTCACACAGCAGCAGCCCGTCCGTCCCAAAGGCGTCAGCGGTGCGCCAGATGGTGCCCACATTGCCCGGGTCCTGCACCCCGTCCAGCAGCAGATAGCGCCCTCCCGTCAGCCGGCCGGGCACGCTCAGAGCTTTCCCCTTGCAGATAAAAACGATACCCTGGGGGCTCTGGGTGTCCGCGACGGAGGCCAGCAGGCTGTCGCTCACCTCCGCCACCCGCGTTCCCTCGGGCAGCTCGGGCAGCCCCACGCCCGGGGCGCAGATCACCGCCTCCAGCTCTCCGCCCCAGCGCAGAGCCTCGGCCAGCAGCTTGGGCCCCTCGGCGGCAAAAGCGCCCTCCTCCCGGCGGAAGGCGCGGCTGCTGTTGAGCTTCCGCACCCGCGCCAGCAGAGGATTCGCCCGGCTTGTAATGCTATCCCGCTCCATGGCGCAGCCTCTCTTTCCAACGCGCAAAAGCATACCGGCGGCTGTGCCGGTATGCTTTTGGGGCAGTTTCTTAATCCAGCGGCTTCATCGTGGGGAAGAGCAGCACCTCGCGGATGGAGTCGTTGTTGGTGAGCAGCATGACGCAGCGGTCGATGCCGATACCCATGCCGCCGGTGGGCGGCAGGCCGTATTCCAGGGCGGTGATATAGTCCTCGTCCATCATGCCCGCCTCGTCGTCCCCGCGGGCCCGCATCTCCACCTGCTTCTGGAAGCGCTGGCGCTGGTCGATGGGGTCGTTGAGCTCGGAGAAGGCATTGCCCATCTCGCTGCGGCAGATGAACAGCTCGAACCGCTCGGTGAGCCGGGGGTCCTTAGGCGAACGCTTGGCCAGGGGGGACACGTCCACCGGGTGCATGGTGATGAAGGTGGGCTGAATGAGCTTTTCCTCCACCCGCTGGTCGAACACCTCATAGAGGGCATTGCCCCAGGTCTTGTCGGCAGTATCGGGCAGCTCCACGCCGATGGACTTGGCGGCGGCCACAGCTTCCTCGTCGGAGCCGATGGCCATGAAGTCCAGGCCGGTATACTGCTTGACGGCCTCGTACATGGGCAGGCGGGGCCAGCCCGGAGTGAGGTCGATATCCTGCCCCTGCCACTGGAGCTGATAGGTACCCAAAATCTTCTGGGCCGCCGAGGTCAGCAGGTCCTCGAACAGGTCCATCATATCGTTAAAATCTGCGTAGGCCTGATAGAGCTCAATGGTGGTGAACTCCGGGTTGTGCCGGTTGTCCATGCCCTCGTTGCGGAAGATGCGGCCCATTTCATACACCCGCTCCAAGCCGCCCACGATGAGCCGCTTCAGGGGCAGCTCGGTGGCGATGCGCATATACATGTCGATGTCCAAGGTATTGTGGTGGGTGATAAAGGGCCGGGCGGTGGCGCCGCCGGAGATGGTGTTGAGCACCGGCGTCTCCACCTCCATGAAGCCCCGCTCATCCATGAAGTCCCGCACGTGCTTGATGAACTGGGAGCGGATGATGAAATTCCGCTTCACATCTGGGTTGACGATCAAGTCCACATACCGCTGGCGGCAGCGGGTCTCCACGTCGGTGAGGCCGTGGAACTTCTCCGGCAGGGGCAGCAGAGACTTGGACAGCAGAGTAATGGTCTTGGCTTTAATCGAAATCTCCCCGCGCTTGGTGCGGAACACCTCGCCCTCGACCCCCACGATGTCACCGATATCGTACTTTTTGAAGGCGGCCAGCGCCTCCTCCCCCACGTCGTCGATGCGCACATAGAGCTGGATGCGGCCAGCACCGTCCTGCAGGTCGGAGAACACCGCTTTGCCCATGCCGCGCTTGCTCATCAGGCGGCCGGCCAGGCGGACTTCCTGCCCCTCCATCTCCTCAAAGTGGTCCTTGACCTCATCGCTGTGATGGGTGACGTCGAACTTGGTGATGACAAATGGGTCCTGGCCCTTCTCCCGCAGGTCGGCCAGCTTGTCCCGCCGGATCTGAAGCAGCTCGGACAGGGAGGGTTCCTCCTGGGCGGCGTCCTGCCGGACATCCGGCTGGCTGTTGTTCTGATCTGCCATTGAATTTCTCTCCTTTGTATGATTCCGCCACCCTTATCGCTGGATGGCGACCACCTCGTACTCAATATTCCCGGCGGGGGCCTCCACCACTGCCAGCTCGCCCACAGCCTTGCCCAGCAGGGCCTTGCCAAAGGGGGATTCCTCCGAAATGCGCCCGTTCATGGGGTCCGCCTCCTGAGAGCCCACCACCTGGTAGCTCTCCTCTTCGCCGGTGACCACGTCCTTCACTGTGATCCGGCTGCCCATGCGCACGGTGTTGGTGCTCTCGGCGGACTCCTCAATGACCACATAGTTGGCCAGAATGTTCTCCAGCTCAGCGATGCGGGAGTACAGCTTGCCCTGCTCGTTTTTCGCCTCGTCGTACTCGCTGTTTTCCGACAGGTCACCAAAGGACCGGGCCTCTTTGATGAGGTCAGCCACCTCTTTTTCCCGCACGGTCTTGAGATACACCAGTTCTTTTTTCAGTTCCTCCAGACGCTCCGCACTCAGCTTATATTCCTTGGCCATCTCTGCCTCATCCTTTCTTCCCACCTGTTCCGGCGGGTGCTGCGGGCGGACGGGCCGCCTCGCCACAGCGGTTTTATGGAATTATAGATATTTTATTCAATTTTGTCAAGGGGTTGCGCGCAAGCTCCCCACTTCCCGCCGAAATACTCGGCCCGGACGGTCATTTTCTCCGGGCGGACGGATGCTTTTTCTTCCGGCCTCCGCTCACCAAACCGGCCAGCGCCCCGCCGCACAGACAGCCCGCCAGCTCCACCAGAGCCTGACCGCCCAGCGCCAGCGCGTCGCTCATCAGCAGCCCCACCGCTAAAATAAGCAGGTAGCAAACCACGCCGGCAGCCAGCCCGCCCAACAGCCGCCGGGACTTCCACCTGGCGCAGGCCAGCAGCCCGCCCCCAAAGCAGCCCAGCACGCAGGCCGCCGCTGTCAGCTGAGGCGCGGCGTCCTCCTTTAATATACCGTTGGACACCGCCACCGCCCCCAGCAGCAGTATCACCAACTCCATCCCCAGGGCCAGCAGGCCGCCCAGCGCCACACCGGTGGCCATTTGTACGGCGTTCATTCCCTGCGCCTCGGCCTTTCCCATAAAAAGCACCCCTTTTCACATGGTTTCTATACCATATGCAAAAGAGGTGCTTGTCATTCCTCAGCCTGAGAGGATCACTTATCAGCCTTTTTCTCCGTCTTTTCGGGGACGGGAGCCTCCTCGGTGCTCTGGGTGCCCTTGCTGGAGATGGCCCACTTGGTAAACTCCACGCGCACACGGTCGGCGCCGGTCTCCATCACAATGGTCTGCTCCTTCACCGCGCAGATGGTACCCACAATGCCGCCGATGGTGGTAATCACGTCCCCCACCTTCAGGCTGTTGCGCATCTCGGCGGCGGCTTTCTTTTTCTTGTTCTCCGGGCGGATCATCAGAAAATACATGACGACCAGCATGACCACACAAAGGATCAGCGGCGAAAACAGAGACACGCCACCGGCATCGGCGGCCGCAGCCGCAGACAGAATATACATAATAACGGTTCCTCCTAATGTCAAGATGTTGGCTTGCTTACTGCATTACGGTACATTATAGCGGAAAGATCTGACAAAGACAAGCCCTTTTCAAAATAAAATTCATTCCGCCCGTCCGGCCAGCCGCAGAGAGTACTCTTTGCGGAACGCTTCAAACTCTCCCGCGTCCAGCGCGTCCCGGATGCGCCGGACCAGCTCGTTGTAGAAGTACAGGTTGTGCATCACCGCCAGGCGCATGGCCAGCATCTCCCCCGCCGCAAACAGGTGGCGAAGATAGGCCCGGGAAAAATTCCGGCACACCGGACAGCCGCACCCGGGTGAAATGGGCCGCTGGTCCAGCTTAAACCGCTCGTTTTTGATGTTCAGCGCTCCGTCCCAGGTGAACAGCTTGCCGTGGCGGGCATTGCGGGCGGGCATAACGCAGTCGAAGAAGTCCACCCCCCGGGCCACCGCCTCAATGATGTTGGATGGCGTGCCCACCCCCATGAGATACCGGGGCTTGTCCGCCGGCATGTGGGGCTCCACCGCCTCGATGATGGCGTACATCACCTCGGTAGGCTCCCCCACCGCCAGCCCGCCGATGGCGTAGCCGCCGCAGTCGATCTTCGCCGTCTCCTTCATATGCCATACCCGCAGGTCCTCATAGGTGGCCCCCTGGTTGATGCCGAAAAGCACCTGCCCGGGATTGACACACTCTGACAAGGAATTCAGCTTGTCATGTTCTGCCTTGCAACGCATAAGCCACCGCAGGGTGCGCTCACAGGATGCCTTGGCATAGTCATAAGGGGCCGGGTTCTCTACGCACTCGTCGAAGGCCATGGCCACGTCGCTGCCCAGGTTGGACTGGATGCGCATGGACTCCTCGGGCCCCATGAAAATGCGCCTGCCGTCAATGTGTGAGGAGAAGGTCACACCCTCCTCGGTGATTTTCCTCAGCCCCGCCAGGGAGAACACCTGAAATCCCCCTGAGTCGGTGAGCATGGGTCCGTCCCACCCCATGAATTTGTGCAGTCCCCCCATCTGCCGCACCACATCGTCCCCCGGGCGCAGATGGAGATGGTAGGTATTGGACAGCTCAATCTGACAGCCCAGTTCCTTCAGATCTAAGGCGGACACCGCCCCTTTGATGGCCCCCTGGGTGCCCACGTTCATAAATACCGGCGTCTGCACCACGCCATGGGGACAGATGAATTCCCCCCGACGGGCCGCACCCTCCGTCCTAATCACTCGAAACATACCATTCTCCTCACAATTTTCGGTACCACGCCTTCAGCTCCGTCTTGCGCTCCGGGGAAAGCAGGCTTTTTTTGACACCCTCCACCGCCCCTGCCAAAGCCTCCAGCTGGTGCAGGCACGCGGTGGGATCTACCTGGGCGCGTATGCGCAGAAACGCCGCCTCCGCCCCCAGCTCCCGCAGCCGCGCCGGCTTTCTCCAGGTTTCCTGCCAGCACCGGGCCGATGTTAGGGATGTCTTTCCACTGGTTCATTGTTGGCCTTCCTCCCCTTCGCGCCGTTCTTCTCAATATTCTACCCAAACCGCCCCCGCCCGTCAAGCCCGGTTTCCATTTCTTTCAGCTGTCAGCGGAATGGGAACACAACATACTTTTGTAAAAAGAACTCTGGAAAAATTTAATGTTTTGTGGTATGATAAAAAACACGTATTTCATTTTCTGGAGCGGAGTGGAACTTTTCATGACTGAACAACTGGACTTGGCCCCTGCCTGCCTCAATTCAACACACACCAGCGAGCTGGAACAGCTGAGACAGACGAACGCGGACCTGTCGCGGGAGCTGGAACGGCTGACTCAAGAGAATTCCGCCCTGGAGCGGGCCCTGGCGGACGCGGAGGCGGCCAATCAGGCCAAAAGCCGCTTTTTGTCCAACATGTCCCATGACATCCGCACGCCTATGAACGCCATCGTGGGCATGACCGCCATCGGCCTAGCCCACATCGACGAGAAGGCCCGCGTAAACGACTGCCTCCGCTCATCTGATGAGCCTGGTCAACGATGTTCTGGACATGTCCCGCATCGACAGCGGGCGCATGACGTTGAGCGAGGAGCCCTTCTCCCTGGCCGATCTGGTTCACGATGTGGCTGTCATCGTCCGGCCCCAGGCCACGCAGAAAAACCAGTCCCTCCACATCGGCATTGGGGAAATCCTGGAGGAAAACTTGGTGGGGGATTCTCTGCGCCTGCGCCAGATTCTGGTGAATATCATCGGCAACGCGGTGAAATACACCCAGGCCGGCGGTCATATTCAGGTCACCTTTTCTCAGTGCGCCCAGCCGGACCAGCAGAACCGCCCAGCGGTGCGGCTTGTCTTTTCCTGCCAGGATGACGGCATCGGCATGAGCCAGGAGTTCCTACAGCGCATTTTCCTGCCCTTTGAGCGGGTGAGCAGCGCCGCCGTCAACAAAATTGAGGGAACCGGCCTCGGCATGTCCATCGTCAAAAAGCTGGTGGACTCCATGGGCGGCGTCATCACGGTGGAAAGTGAAGAGGGCAAGGGTAGCCTGTTTCGCATTGAGCTGCCCCTGCTCATTGGCCAGGGTCGCAAAGCCCCGGCCCTACCCGCGGGGAGCAAAGTGCTGGTGGCGGAGGGCCGGCCGGATCTGGCCGGGCAGATTGCGGCTTGCCTTCTCTCCGCCGGGCTGACGCCGGTCCGGCTGGAGACCGGGCTGGCGGCGGTCACCCGGCTCACCGAAGCGCAGTACGAGGGGCGGATGCCCTGCGCCCTGCTGCTGGGTCAGGAGCTGGCGGATATGCCCGCGCTGGACATGGCCGCCCACGTGCGCCAGCTGGCGGGGCCGGACTTCCCCATCCTGCTGGTGTCTGACGAGGACTGGGCGCAGATCGAATACCGGGCGGTCCGGGCCGGAGTCAGCGCGTTCGTGCCCTGTCCCCTCTTCCCCAGCAGGCTGCTGGAAACGCTGTCCTCCCTCACCAGCGGCGCCGCAGCCGGCGCGGAGGCCGGCGGCAGCCGGGACGACGATTACAGCGGCAGCCGCGTCCTGCTGGTAGAGGACAACGAGCTCAACCAGGAGATCGCCATGGAGCTGCTGGGCATGACCGGCGTTCAGGTAGACGCGGCCGGGGACGGCGCACAGGCCCTGGAGCTGTTCCAGCACTCTCCGGAGGGCTGGTACGACCTTATTTTCATGGACATCCAGATGCCGGTGATGGACGGCTTTGAGGCTGCCCGGCGCATCCGCGCCCTGCCCAGGCAGGACGCCCGGGATGTGTGGATCGTGGCCATGACCGCCAACGCCTTCGTGGAGGACATCCGCCAATCCCGGGACGCGGGTATGAACGAGCATCTCTCCAAGCCGGTGGACGTAGACCGCCTCCTGGACATCCTGCGCCGTCAGCTGAAGCCCGGCGCAGCCAATCGCTGAACCGCCTCCGGCTCGCAGGATAGTTGGGAGGGATAAGCCATGCAGCCCTATCAAGAAGAATACATCGCCAACCTGCGGCAGATCGCCGCTCTCACCCAGCGGGGAACGCCGGGGCAGGCCTCTTTTGAGGCGTACTGCGCCCAGCTGCACGAAACCGGGGCCCTGGTGGAGCAGATTGCCAAGCGCAGCATGGAGCTGCTGCGCGGCCACCTGTTCCCTGTGCTGGACGAGCTGTTCCAGGCTGACGCCGCCACAGTGGGGGAGCTGGAGGAGTTCTCCTCCCAGCTCTACAACGGCCAGGCAGAGCTGGATGTGGGTCTGTTCTGCCAGATCCGTCAGGCGCTGCTCACCCTGGCCCGCCAGAAAAAGGACCGCGCCGCCATGATCCGCCACCTGTACTGGCTGGGCATGGGCCGCAACAGCCTGTGCGGCAAATTGGTGGGCATCCCCTTCGAGAACATCGCCAAATATATGACCCGGATGCGGCTGTGCTTCACCGAGGCGGCGGCCTACCTCAAGTACTACGATCAGATTGAGGACACCGACACCCGGGGCTACATCCTGCGCTCCCGGGCCAACATATCCCTGGGCCAATTCAATTCCCCCGGGGAAAAGATCCGCCTGGTCAAAGGGACCCTTCAGATCCTACAGGACAAGGAGTACCAGGAAAAAGCGCCGGGCCTCCCCTGGGACCGGTTCATCTTTCTGACCCATCAGAACATGGCCTCCAGCATCTCCTACAGCCGGGAAAAGGTGATGTCCCCCCAGGACATGGCCGACATCATGGAGTCCGCCTATATCGTCTATCAGCGGCGGTTTGAGGAGGCGGAAATGCAGGGCAGGCAGCCTCCCACCAAATCCGCTTTCGCTTATTTTGCCATCGAATACTACTGCGGCCTCTATAGCCTGGACACCCTGCTGTCCAAGGTCGAAAGCCTGATGAACGCCGCCGATCCCGCCGACTATTCCACCGACGGTATGTACGCCATGATCTCCCTGCCCGCCTTCTACAGCCAGTATCTCCAGCAGTATCCCGACCAGCTTCCCAGGCGCAAGGAGTATGTGGAGGGACTTTACCGGCGGACGCTGGACTATGTGGAGGCCTTTCCCAATCCTTTCAGCAGCAGCAGTCTTTTCCTATACCTGCGCCAGCTCTCCCACACCTATGTGGGCACCGACAGCCAAACCCCCTACAGCACGTTTCTTCAGCGCATTTTGCTGCGCTTTGCGCCCGAGACCTATGTTCACTCCCAAATGGTAGGCGCCGGAGCCAAAGCGCTGTGCGCCCTCATCATGGACGAGGAGCCCACCTTCTTCGATGACATCGAATCCATTTGCGCCCTCAGCGATCCGGAGGAAAAGCGCCAGGCGGTGCTGGATTACGCCATGGGCTGCGGCGCGTTCCACGACGTGGGCAAGATCAACATGATCGAGCTCTATTCCCAGACCGCCCGGCAGTGGTTCGACGAGGAGTACGAGATGGCCCGGCTTCACACCATCGCCGGAGGCCAGCTTCTCCTGCCCCGTTCCTCAACCACCCGCTACACCCCCGCCGCCCTGGGCCATCACACCTGGTACGACGGCTCTCACAGCAATTCCTCCGATTACAAGCGCCTGGAATGTCCCGAGCGGCAGATGGTGGACGTCATCGCCCTGGTGGACTGGCTGGCCGCCATGACCCATCAGGGGGCCGCCTATACGGGCAGAGAAATGGCCTTTGACGAGGCTGTCCAGGCCGCCATAGAGCTGGAAGGAAAGCGCTTCTCCCCCCTTCTCACCGCATGGCTCAGAGACCGCAGGGCGGCGGATCGCATCCGTCTCGCCTTCGATCAGGGCCGCATGGACGCCTGCCGCCAGATGTACGACGACGCCTACACCTCCTCCCCGGAGGGTTCATAGACGCCGGACAGCAAACCCCCGGGACCACGTTTTCTGGTCCCGGGGATTGTTTTTCACTGCGGAGCAAGTCCGTCCGCGATAAACATGGCGTCGCCAAAGGAGAAGAACCGGTACCGCTCCCTGACCGCCTGCTCATAGGCGGCCAGAACATGCTCCCGCCCCGCCAGGGCGGACACCAGCATGACAAGGGTAGACTCGGGCAGATGGAAATTGGTGATGAGCGCGTCCAGCACCTTGAAGCGGTAGCCGGGGTAGATGAAAATATTGGTCCAGCCCGCTGAGGCTTTCAGCGTACCGTCCTCCCCCGCCCAGCTCTCCACCGTGCGACAGGAGGTGGTGCCTACGCAGATCACCCGGCCTCCCTCCCGCTTAGTTTCATTGACGGCGTCAGCGGTCTCCTGGGGAATGACGCAGTATTCCGAATGCATCTCGTGCTCGTCCAGGTTTTCCGCCTTCACCGGGCGGAAGGTGCCCAGCCCCACATGGAGGGTCACATAGCATACCTTCACCCCTATGGTTTGGACCTTTTCCAAAAGCTCAGATGTGAAGTGAAGCCCCGCCGTGGGGGCAGCGGCGGAGCCCGTCACCTTGGAGTACACTGTCTGGTAACGCTCCGCATCCTCCAGCTCCGCCTTGATATAGGGCGGCAGGGGCATCCTGCCCAGCCGTTCCAGAATCTCCAGAAAAATGCCGTCGTAGTCGAAACGGACCAGCCGGTTGCCGCCCTCCACCTCGCCTACAATCTCGGCGGACAGCTCGTTTTCCCCGAAGGTAATCTTTGCGCCGGAGCGAAGTTTTTTCCCTGGGCGGACCAGGCACTCCCACGTTCTGTCCCCCCGGTCAATGAGCAGCAGCACCTCACAGGCGCCGCCTCCCGCCCGCTTACCGATGAGCCGGGCGGGCAGCACCCGGCTGTCGTTGAGCACCAGACAGTCCCCGGGGCGCAGCAGAGAGGGCAGGTCGTAAAAGCGCATGTGCTGGGTCCCCCCCGTAGTCTTGTCCAGCGCCAGCAGGCGGGAGGCGTCCCGCCGCTCCAGCGGCGTCTGGGCAATGAGCTCGGGAGGCAGGTCAAAATAAAAATCTGAGGTTTTCACATATATCCCACCGTAATGCCAGTATAGTAGAATTGCAGAATCTGCTGGTAAGTATGCCCCTGCTCGGCCATGGCTTTCGCGCCGAACTGGCTCATGCCGATGTTGTGGCCCCAGCCCCGGCCCGCAAAGGTGATCGAACCATTTACCACCGCATCGGAGGAAGCCCACTGGCTGGAGCCCTGACCCTGGTCCGAACCCCCGCCCTGGCCCAGCAGGGACGTGCCACTGTCGGTGATGACGTACACATCGCCCCCCAGGGCGGTCAGGTTCCCATTGCCGTCCATGGCGTAGAGGCCCGCCGTGCCGCTCACTGGAGTGGAGCCGTTGATGGACACGGAACCAGATGGAGCGGCGGGGGGAGTGGGCTGGCTGTTCCCTCCGCTCCCAGCAAAGCCGAACCGGCAGGAGGGAAGGCCCAGACCCTGGTACACCCGGCCGCTCCGTACGGAGAACTTCTTTCCGGCGCTGTCGGTGAAGGTGAACATCCATGGGTTACCGGCATTTGTGTAAGAGGACACCTCAGCCGACACGATGGGTCCACTGACAGCGTACTCCCTGAGCACCTTGGATATGATCTCTGTGCTGGTGACGGTGCGGGTCCAGCTGTTATTCAGGTTCAAGCTGGCCTCATAGGGGTCCGCCACCTCTGCCAGATAGGGGTAGAGGGCCTGATTGCTCCCCCACACCACGGACACGCTCTGGCTGGCCCCGCCGTTGCTGGAGTAGTAAAATGTCTGAGCCGTCTGCCCGTTATACAGCGCCACCTGTCCGGCGGTCTGGTCCACCGCCCCGTCGGAGTTTGCCCCGGCCTTCTCTCTGCCGTAGTACGCCTGACAGTCAACGTCAAAGCAGACGTCAAAGTGGTGGGAGCCATGCTTGCTGCCCAGGGAAAGGGCATAGCTCCAGGCGGCCACCGCCTGAGCCTTCAGCGCCTCAATGGGCCAGCTGTCGCTCATCTCATTGGCCACCACGCCCTTCACATAGTCCTCCAGCTCCACTATGTTCACCACTGTCATCTTGCCGCCGTTGATGCGTTCGAAGCGGAAGCCGCCGTTATACAGGCAGTCCTTGCTCAAGGTGGCACACTTCTCCCCGTTGACCGAGATTGGCTCGATGCCCAAGCCGGTGCCGCTGCCCAGGTCGTCGTACTGGAACAGGATGTTGCTGGTGCCCGTGGTCACCACGCTCACTCCGAAGCCCGAGGTGCCCCGCAGCTCCGTATACACGCCCTGCGCAGCCAGAGCGCTCTGCGCGGCCACCGCCCCGTCCCGGGTGGTATAATTACCGATTCTGACATAAAACATTCCGCCGATATAGGCCGCAAACCCGCCCTGATAGAGGGAGGCCATCCCCTGCGCCTCCGCAAAGGTCTGATAGGTCCCCGGCAGCTCCAAGTGGTACTCTCCCACCGCCACTGCGGACGTGATGGCGGTGTGGTAGCTGGTATACTTATCGTAAGTGCCATACCAGACGTTCACTGTCTCCACCGCCGAAATGGCTGTCTGGCTGGTGGACCCCAGCTCCACGAAGCGGTTGGAGGCGTCGTAATACCCGAAGCGGTAGCCGCTCCCCTTCTCGTTGAGCAAGTTCACCCCTTCCATCGCCCCGGTACCGTAGTGGAGACCCACCCGCATAATCCGTTCGGACACGGCGGAGGGCACGGGCGCGGCGGAGGCTTTTTCCCCTCCCGCGGCCAGCAGGAGCGCCGCCGACAGGCACAGCGCTGCAATTTGCACGAATTTTCCCTTCATTTGGTGCTCCATTTCTCCACTTTCAGCGGAAACGTCAAATTGACACTTTAGTGTGTTAATGTTATAGTGGTAACAGCCATATAGTTTGCTAAAGGCACATACTTCGACATTATTTTCATATTATAGCGTATCCGCCGTTCAGCCGCAACCCCTAATTTCCCGGCGGGCGCACAGGAGGCAGATTGACATGGAAAAGTATAACGTAGGCGTCATCGGCGCCACCGGCATGGTGGGCCAGCGGTTCGTCACCCTGCTGGAGAACCACCCCTGGTTCCAGCTCACCGTGGTGGCCGCCAGTCCCCGCTCCGCAGGCAAGCGGTACGAGGACGCGGTGGGAAACCGCTGGGCTATGGACACCCCCATCCCCAGCGAGTCAAAGGACCTGGTGCTACTCTCCGCCCAGGACGACATTGAGCAGATCGCGTCCCAGGTGGACTTCGTGTTCTCCGCCGTGGATATGAAGAAGGAGGAGATCCGCACCCTGGAAGAGGAGTATGCCCGGCACGAGTGCCCGGTGGTATCCAACAACTCCGCCCACCGCTGGACCCCCGACGTGCCCATGGTCATCCCCGAGGTGAACCCCGAGCACATTGAGGTCATCCGTGCTCAGCGCGCACGACTGGGCACTAAGCGGGGCTTCATCGCGGTGAAGTCCAACTGCTCCATCCAGAGCTACGTCCCCGCCCTGTCCCCCCTGCGGGAGTTTGGCGTGGAGAAGGTGCTGGTGTGCACCTACCAGGCCATCTCCGGCGCGGGAAAGACCTTTGCCACCTGGCCCGAGATGGTGGATAACCTCATCCCCTACATCGGCGGCGAGGAGGAGAAGAGCGAGCAGGAGCCCCTGAAGGTCTGGGGCCATGTGGAAAACGGCGTCATTGTCAACGCGGAGGGCACCTCCATCACCGCCCAGTGCCTGCGTGTGCCTGTGTCCAACGGCCACACCGCCGCCGCCTTTGTCACCTTCAAAAACAAGCCCACCATGGAGCAGATGAAGCAGGCCTGGTCCAATTATCAGGGCCGCGCCCAGGAGCTGAAGCTGCCCAGCGCCCCCAAGCAGTTCCTGCACTACTTCGAGGAGCCGGACCGGCCTCAGGCCAAGCTGGACCGGGATCTGGAGGGCGGCATGGCGGTGTCCATCGGCCGGCTGCGCCCGGACTCCCAGTACGATTACAAGTTTGTCTCCCTGTCCCACAACACCCTGCGGGGCGCGGCGGGCGGCGGCGTGGAGCTGGCCGAGCTGCTGTGCGCCGAGGGATATATCGTCAAAGCCAAGTCCGCGCCGCTCGGAACGGCCTAACGGCCAGTCCTCGGTTCCTACCGACCATCATTGAAAGGATGCTGACATTATGAGAACACCCGTCTTTACCGGCTCCTGCCCCGCCCTGGTCACCCCCTTTGACCAGCATAACATCATCAACTACGACGCCTTCGGCAGGCTCATCGACGCCCAGATTGAGGCCGGGGTGGACGCGGTGTGCGTGTGCGGCACCACCGGCGAGTCCGCCACCATGTCCATCCGGGAGCACATCGCCGCGGTGGAGTTCTGCGTGAAGCGGGTCAACCACCGGGTGAAGGTGATCGCGGGGGCCGGGTCCAACGACACCTCCGCCGCCGTCTACCTGTCCCAGCACGCCCAGGACTCCGGGGCGGACGCCCTGCTCCACGTCACTCCCTACTATAACAAGGCCAGCCAGGCCGGCCTCATCAAACACTACGAGTACATCGCTGACCGGGTGGAGCTGCCCATCATCCTCTACAACGTGCCTGGCCGCACCGGGGTGTCCTTCACTGCCGAGACCTATAAAATCCTGTCTGAAAATCCCAAAATCAACGGCGTCAAGGAGGCCAGCGGCAATTTCTCCCTGCTGGCCCACACCCGGTTTTTGTGCGGGGATGATTTCTATATCTGGTCCGGCAACGACGACCAGGTGGTGCCCATGATGGCCCTGGGGGCCAAGGGCGTGATCTCGGTGGCCTCCAATATCGTACCCGAGGTGATGGTGAAGATGAGCCGCCTGTGCCTGGATAACGACTTCGCCGCCGCCTCAAAGCTCCAGATCCAGTACATGGACCTCATCGACGCGCTGTTCACCGAGGTCAACCCCATCCCCATCAAGGCGGCCATGAACCTGCTGGGCATGGAGGCGGGCCCCCTGCGCCTGCCCCTGTGTGATATCTCTGAGAAAAACCTGGAGGTCCTGCGCCTGGCCATGAAGCGGGCCGGCCTGCTGGCGTAACCCGCCAATAAGGAGCTGTTTTCATGCAAAAGATTATCATTTCCGGCTGCTGCGGCCACATGGGCCGAGTGGTGGCGGACATATGCGCCAACGATCCGGACGCGGAAGCCGCAGCTGGCATCGACCTGCTCGCCCAGCCCATGGAGGGCTTCCCCGTATTCTCCACCCCCGCCGCCTGTAATGTGGAGGCAGATGCTGTCATCGACTTCTCCCACCCCGCCGCCCTGGGCCCTCTGCTGGAGTTCTGCACCGCGCGCAAGCTCCCCGCGGTGCTGGCCACCACAGGCTACACCCAGGAACAGCTGATCCAGATTGAGGCTGCGGCCCGGTCCATCCCCATCTTCCGCTCCGCCAACATGTCTCTGGGCATTAACGTGCTTATGGACCTGGTGCGCCGGGCGGCCGCCCTGCTGGGGGAGGATTTCGACGTGGAGATCGAGGAGCGCCACCACCGCCGCAAGCTGGACGCTCCCAGCGGCACCGCCCTGATGCTGGCTGACGCCGCCGCCGGGGCCCTGCCCTACGAGGCCCAGCTCACCTATGACCGCCACAGCGTCCGCAAGCCCAGGGATACGCAGGAAATCGGCATCGCCTCTCTCCGGGGGGGCACCATTGTGGGCGACCACACCGTGGTGTTCGCCGGGCGGGACGAGGTGATTGAGCTCACCCACCGCGCCGCCAGCCGGGAGGTGTTCGCCGTTGGGGCGGTGAAGGCCGCCAAATTCCTGGCCGGAGTGGACGCGCCGGGATTGTACGACATGTCCCACCTCATCGCCGGAGAGGGAGGCCGGTAGCCATGGATATTTGGGAAACCCTCTGCGCCAGAGCCCGGGAGCAGTACCACCCCCAGCAGGTCTCCCCGTTCCTCTACGCCCACCATGTGGTGTGCGCTTTGGAGAGCGAAAACGGCCAGATCTTTACCGGCTTCTGCTTTGAGAGCTGCTCCGGCGTGCTGGACCTGTGCGCCGAGCGGGTGGCCGCCCTCAATATGTACCTCAGCAGCAGCCAGACCGTAGTGAAGCGGCTCGTGTCCTTTCGGGACCGCCCGCCCTACGGTGGGGGCAGCGGAATGCCATGCGGGGCCTGCCGGGAATTTTTCATGCAGCTGAACCTGCGAAACCGGGACATGGAGATCCTGGTGGACTATGACAGCCGCCAAACCGTCACCCTGGGGGAGCTCATCCCCCATTGGTGGGGAATGGAGCGGTACGAAACTCAGGCATAAAACTGGAACCGCCGGCGGGACGCTTCCACATCCTCCCTTGGCAGATTTATTTTCGTGTGTTATGGATTTGCAATCAAAAAGCGGAGTTTCTGAAATCAATCCAGAAACTCCGCTTTTCTGCCGGGATATTCGTCTAATCTTTCCAGTTCCACCACTTGAGCTGCTCAGGACTTTCGATCCTGCCTTCGGCCCAGGCCACGGCAAGGCGGTACACATAGAGTACGCACCGGTCCACGGTGCAGCCCTGCTGAGCGCACTCCTGGGCGTAGAGCGCTTCCGGGTCTTTTCCCTTCAGCTCGTCAATGCGCCAAATCCCCAATGCGTTCAAATGGGCGGCCATGTTTTCCCCCACGCCGGGGATAGCTGTCAGCTCCGATTTCATATCAATTCCTTTTCCCGGTGTCCAGAACCCGTTCAAATTCAATTTCATGGCGCAGAGCAATTCCGTGCTCCCCGATCAGAGGGATCTCCGGCTTCAACTGCCTGGACCGGTCCAACGCGTTGCGGAAGAGCCGCGCCATATCAAAGCCCCGCTTTTGATAAAACCGCATCGCGTCCACATTATCATTGGTTGTGATGAGCACGACCTTTGAGCACCCCTGCTTCCCGGCCTCCCGGACTGCGGCCTCAACTAGCGCGGTACCGATCCCCTGGTTCTCCCTCAAGCTGTCCAGAGAAATAATTTCCAGCACGCCGTCATAGACGGTATAGGTCAGCAGGGCCAGAATGGCCCCGTCCTCCGCCAGGTAAAACCCGTCCACCTTCGTCATATCAATTTCTTCTCCGCGCACAATCATAGTTGTGGTAAACCAGTGCCGCTCCAAAAATTGGTTGACTAGGGGCCGGTTCAGGCTGGTGATCCGCTCAAATGTCATGGTTTTTTCCTTTCAAGCCGCTCAGTAAATCGGGTATTTGACCGTCAGCTCCGCCACACCGGCGCGGATATACTCCGCCTTGGCCTCAAAGTCGGTGGCCGCCAGGGCGATATACTCCGCCACCTGGTCCATATCCGCCTCCACAAAGCCGCGGCTGGTGACGGCGGGACTGCCCACCCGCAGGCCGCTGGTCTGGAAGGGAGAGCGGGGATCGCCGGGCACCTTGTTTTTGTTCGCGGTGATGCGCACCTCATCCAGGCGGCGCTCCAGCTCCTTGCCGGTGAGCTCGCCCAGGTCCCGCAGGTCGATGAGGGACAGGTGGTTGTCCGTGCCGCCGGACACCAGCTTCATCCCCCGCTTCATCAGCCCCTGGGCCAGCGCGGCGGAGTTTTTCACAATCTGCTCCTGGTACATTTTGAACTCGGGGGCAAGCGCCTCGCCCAGAGCCACCGCCTTGGCGGCGATAACGTGCATCAGCGGGCCGCCCTGGGAACCGGGGAAGATGGCGGAATTGAGCTTCTTGGCCAAGTCCTCGTCGTTGGTAAGCAGCATGCCGCCCCGGGGGCCCCGCAGGGTCTTGTGGGTGGTAGTGGAGGTGACGTGGGCGTAGGGGATGGGCGAGGGGTGCAGCCCCGCCGCCACAAGGCCGGCGATGTGGGCCATATCCACCCACAGATACGCCTCCACCTCATCTGCGATCTCGCGGAAGCGCTTGAAGTCGATCACCCGGGGATAGGCGGACGCGCCCGCGATAATCATACGGGGCCTGCACTCCTTGGCGATGCGCTCCACCTCGTCGTAGTCGATGACACCGGTTTCCTCGTTCACACCGTAGGACACCATCTTGAAATATTTGCCGGAGAAGTTCACGGGGCTGCCGTGGGTCAGGTGCCCGCCGTGATCCAGGTTCATGCCCAGCACCGTGTCCCCGGGCTGGCACAGAGCCATATAGACGGCGTAGTTGGCCTGGGCGCCGGAGTGGGGCTGAACGTTGGCAAAGTTCGCGCCAAACAGCTTGCACGCCCGCTCAATGGCCAGGTTTTCCGCCACGTCCACGCACTGGCACCCGCCGTAATACCGCTTGCCGGGATACCCCTCCGCGTACTTGTTGGTGAGCACGCTACCCATGGCGGCCAGCACGGCCTCGGATACGATGTTCTCCGACGCGATCAGCTCAATGTTGTCGCACTGGCGCTGGTACTCCGCCCGGATAGCCGCGCCCAGCTCGGGATCATGCTTAGATACGAAATCCATATACTCTAAAACCATTTTGTGTCTCCGCCTTTCCAAATTTTGATCCCTTTTATTATACAATGTTTTCCGTCAAAGCACAACTGTCACCTGCTGAAAAAACAGTCTCGCTTTTTGGCGTTTTTTGTGGTATCCTATCCAGTGAGGTGAGTTCCATGAAAAAAGAAAACGTCGCCGCCATTGTCGGCACCCTGAAGGAGCTGTATCCTGATTCCCTGTGCTCCCTGCAATATGAAAAGGACTACGAGCTCCTGTTCGCCGTGCGTCTGTCCGCCCAATGCACCGACGAGCGGGTGAACAAGGTCACCCCCGCCCTATATGAGCGCTTCCCCACCCTGGAGGCTTTCGCGCAGGCGGACCCGGAAGAGGTGGGACAGTACATCCACTCCTGCGGCTTCTTCCGGGGCAAAAGCCGGGACCTGGTGCTATGCGCCCAGATGCTGCTCAGCGAATACGGCGGCAAGGTGCCGGGGACCATGGAGGACCTGCTGCGCTTGCCCGGCGTGGGCCGCAAAACAGCTAATCTCATTCTGGGCGACATACACAACACCCCCGGCGTGGTGGTGGCGGACACCCACTGCATCCGCATCACCGGGCGGCTGGGGCTGACGGACGGAACGAAGGACCCCGCCAAGGTGGAGCAGCAGCTGCGCAAAATCCTGCCGCCGGAGGAGTCCAATAACTTCTGCCATCGGATGGTGCTCCACGGCCGGGCGGTGTGCACAGCAAGGAAGGCCATGTGCGGAAGCTGCACCCTCGCCTCTTGGTGCAGGTACGCCAGGTCGGAATTCAAAAAATGATAAGGCGGCCTTCCCTTTTTCTTAAAGATTTTGTGTTATTTTAGGGGAAAAGGAGGAATCGCCCATGCTGTCCATGCTCTTCGACTACGCCCTCTCCTTCGCCCAGGAACAGCTGCCCGCCCTGCTGGCCGGGGGCGCTCTATTCCTGTTTTTCCGGCACCTCCTATGCCGCAGGGGAGTGCTCACCCGGCGGTCCATCCCCCACGAGGCGGGCCTTGCCTTGTTCGCGCTGTACCTCTGCACGGTGCTGGCGATCACCTTCCTCCCCTTCCACTTTATGCCGGGGGCGGTCGGCCGCTATGAGTTCAATTCCACCATCCTCGCCATGGCCCGGGGCGAGTACGCCGCCGGAAACTGGGTGTGGGCCATGATGACGGGAAACGTGCTCATGCTGATCCCCTTTGGTGTCCTGGCCCCTCTGCTCTGGGAAAAGCTGCGTGGGCTGCGGGTACTGCCCGCGGGACTGGCCCTCATCCTGTCTATTGAACTGCTCCAGCCCCTCACCGGGCGCAGCTTTGACGTGGACGACATCTTCCTCAATTTCCTGGGGGTGCTGATCGGGGCGCTGCTCTCCCTCCCCGTCCAGATTCTCCTGCCCAGGCAGACCGCCGCCCTGCGCTCCTGATGACAAGCGCCCAGCCGGGATCTCGGCTGGGCGCTCATTTTTTACTTCACACCCTGGTGCAGCTTCGCCGCCGTCAGGGTGTTTTTCATCAGCATGGCCCGGGTCATTGGCCCCACGCCGCCGGGCACCGGGGTGATGTAAGCGGCCTTCTCCGCCGCCTCTTCAAAGCACACGTCGCCGCACAGCTTGCCCGCCTCGTTTCGGTTCATGGCCACGTCGATGACCACCGCACCCTCCTTCACCATATCGGCGGTGACCAGCCCCGTCCTGCCCACGGCGGACACCAGTATGTCCGCGCTAGCCGCCAGTTCCTTCAAATCCGGCGTTTTGGAGTGGCACACCGCCACCGTGCCGTTGGCATGGAGCAGCAGCAGGGCCATGGGCTTGCCCACGATGTTGGACCGGCCCAGCACCACGCACCGCTTTCCCGCCGGGTCGATGTGATACTCCTGGAGCATCTCCATTACGCCGCCGGGGGTGCAGGGCTGGAACACTGGCGCACCAATGGTGAGCTGGCCCACATTATAGGGGTGGAAGCAGTCCACATCCTTGGCCGGGTCGATGGCCAGCAGCACCTCCCGCTCATCCAGTCCCTTGGGCAGAGGAAGCTGTACCAGAATGCCGTCGATATTCTCCCTGCCGTTCAGCTCTTCCACCAACTCCAGCAAGCTCTTTTGCGTGGTGCCGGCGGGGAGGGCGTATTCCTCGCTGTAAAAACCGCACTCCTCGCAGTCCTTGCGCTTGCTGGTCACATACACTCGGGAGGCGGGGTCGTCCCCCACCAAAATCACCGCCAGCCCGGGCTTTCGGGGCAGGGCCGCCGCCTCTTCCCGGACCTGCTCCTTCAGTTTGGCCGCCAGGGCCTTGCCGTCAATTCGTGTCGCCGCCATTGCTGTTCTCCTCCTTGTTCTCTTCCTGCGTACCCGTGGACTCCGCGGGGCCTGCCGTTGCTATGTTCTCTGCGGTTGAAACGCTTCCGGCCGTCTCCGCTCCGCCTTCCGCCTCCGCTGCTGGCCGGAAGGGCGGCAGGACGGGCCCGGAGGTCCTGCGCCGCAGGACATACAATCCAATACCCACCGCCGCCGACACGATACCCAGCATCTGAGACGAGCGGATGGCAGTGCCGAAGAAATACAGACTGTCGGTGCGCAGTCCCTCAATCACCGCCCGGCCCACACCGTACCAGATCACATAGCTGAGGAACATCTGCCCATTGAACTTTCTGCCCCGCTTCATCAGCAGGATCAGCAGCACGAGGCCCAGCAGATTCCACAGCGACTCGTAGAGGAAGGTGGGGTGAACGCCCAGCTCTCCGTTCAGCACCCTCTGATACATCTGCTCGGACTCCAAAAAGCCGTCTCGCCACAGCTCGCTGGCGATGGAGCTGGAACACATCCGCCAGGGCAGGTCGGTGATGGCTCCGTATGCCTCCACATTGACGAAATTTCCCCAGCGCCCGACGAGCTGCCCGATGAGCAGGCCGTAGACGGTGACGTCCATGCCGCTCCAGAAATCAATCTTCCGCACCTTGCAGTAGATCAGGGCAGTGACTACCGTGGCGATCACGCCGCCGTAGATAGCCAGCCCTCCATCCCAAAACGCGACCATCTTCAGAAAGCTGAAGGACCCGTCCGCGTTGAAGCACACCGCAGGGTTAAAGATCACATAATACAGCCGGGCGCCGATGATGGCCATGGGCACCACCACAAAAATGGCGTCCGTGACCTTATCCGGGTCCATGCCGAACCGGGGCGTGATATACAGGCCATACGCCACCGCCAGCAGGAAGCCGCAGGTAATGATGACGCCGTACCAATAGATGTTGTGGCCGAATACGGTGAACGCAACCCGGTTCAGCTCAAACTCAAGCCCCAGCCCAGGGAAAAAGACAGTGTTTGTCATGGTCATTCTTCTTTCTATCTGTTCAGTCTTCCGGCGCGACCACCGACAGGGCCGTCCTGCTCTCAACGCACCACTCCCGCAGCAGCGCCTCGCCGTCGGCGCGCTCAATGCTCTGGAACACCTGGGGGAAGCTGAGATAGTCCTCCCCTTTGAAGTGGGCCTCGGCCAGCTCAATGCACGTGTCCTCCATGGAATTGAGGTGGCGCACCATGGCGCCGTAGGCCGCGTTCTTCAGCCTGTCCCACAGCTGCTGGTCAATGCCCTCCCGTCCCAGGCGGGCGGCCTCCTGGAGCACCTCGGCCCGTACCCGCTCCGGGTCGCGGCTCTCTCCCTCCGCCATGATCCACGCGCAGCCGGGGGCGGCGCTGTAACAGCTGTTGAAGGAGCTATTGATAAGCCCCTGCTCATAGAGGCGGCTGTAAAGCGGCGCGGATGAGCTGAACAGCACATCACACACCAGTTCCGCCACCAGCCGCTGTCGCAGGCCGCCTTCCTGCGCCGGCGTGCCCTTAAAGCCCAGCGCAAACAAGGGCATGGACACCGCCATGGTCTTTCGGACATACTGCTGCCCCACCTGCGGCGGCTCAGGCCGCCCGTGGTCCACCGCCACCGCCGGGGCGGGCACGCCGGGCAGCACCTCCCGGGCGATATCCGCCACCCGCTGGGGGTCGATGTTCCCCGCCGCGCACAGTACCATGTTCCCCGGCCGGTAAAACGCCCCGTGGCACTGGTAAAGCGTATCTGCCGTGATCTGGGCAATCGACTCCACCGTCCCCGCCACCTTTGTCCGGATGGGGTGGCGGACGTACATGGCTTCCAGCAGCCGGCAGTAAACCTCATCCCCAGGGTCGTCCTCATACATGCGGATTTCCTGGGCGATGATGCCCTGCTCCTTATCCACACTCTCCGGCGTGAACCACGGCACCGAGACAAAGGACAGCAGAGTGCGCAGATTTTCCTCGAACCCCCGCACCCCGTCGAAAAAATAGCCCGTCATCGCCCAAGAGGTGAAGGCGTTGGGATCTGTCCCATTGGCGGCCATGATCTGGAGGGCGTTTCCATCCTCCGTGTCAAAGGTCTTGTGCTCCAGGAAATGGGCCACGCCCGCCGGGGTGTCCAGCCATTCCCCGTCCTCCCCGCGAAAGCGCAGGTCCATCCCCCCGTAGCGGGTGGCGAAGAAGGCGAACTGCTTGGCATATTCCGGGCGCACATCCACATAGATGTTCAGCCCGTTGGGCAGGACGCAGTGGTGGATGCTCTGGTCCAGAGCGGTGTATTCCAGCTTGTCCATGGCCTCAGCCCTCCTTTCCCGTCAGACGGTAAACCGTGTCCAGCTTCAGCCGCCGGGCGGCCTCCACTACCTGGTCCGCCGTGACCTTTTCCACCTCGCCAATGAGGGCTTCGCCCTCCCCAGCGGCGGAGTGGAACAGCAGGTTTGTCAAACGGTCGTCCTCCATCTGCCCCTGGCTGTCCCGGCGTCCCCGCAGGCCGTTGACCACCGTACGAATGGCGGCGGTGAGCTCCTCCCCGGTGAAGCCGCCCCGGCGGATGGCGTCCAGCTGGGCCAGAATCGCCTCCTGCGCCCGGTCGAACTGGGCAAATTCCACTCCGGAGGACACCGCCATCAGTCCCTTCGCCTTGTCCAGCATGGACGAGGCGTAATAGCACAGGCTCAGCTTTTCCCGCACGTTGAGGAACAGCTTAGAGTTGGCGCTGCCGCCGTACAAGGCATTGCACACCAGAAGCGCCGGAAATTCATCGCTGGCCAGCGTCACGCCGCCGGTCCGAAAGCCCATGGCCAGTTTGCCCTGGGTCACGTCCATGGCCTCGGTCACCGTGCGGACCGGGCCCTGTGGCTGCGCCGCCACTTGGCAGCACACCGGGGCGTCCCTACCCGTCAGCAACGGAGCAAAGGCGCGGCGCACAGCGTCCTCCACCCGCTCCGGCAGGGCCGCGCCGCCGTAGTAGAAATTCACCTTCGCCCCCGACAGCAGCGCATGGTAATCCGCCCACAGCGATTGGGCCGTGGCTGCCCGGGCACGCTGCGCGCTGCCCAGCTTATCCACGGCGTAGGCCTCCCCGGCGCACATCTCCTGGATCAGGCGGAACATCGCCCACCCGCGCTTATCGTTCACTCGCGCCTCAATGCGGTCGGCCAGGTTGGCTCCCTCCGACTCCACATAATCCCGGCGAAACACGCCGTCCTGAAGCGCGGGGTCCAGCAGCACCTCTCCCATCAAGTCGGCGGCGGGTTCCAGCACCGCCGAACCGTCCAGGGCATAGCGGTCGTCGATAAAGCTGCACAAAAAACTGACGCACTGGCTCTCTCCCCGCTGGCGCACCGCCGGGCCCAAAGACGCGCCATACAGCGCGTCCGACGCGGCGGAAAGAAGCTCCATATTGGGGTGGGTCCGGCTGCCCCGGCTCAGCACTTCCGGGATGAGCGCCCCCGCAGTGGCCGTCTCCTCCCGCAGGGGTATGGTAAGGGTCACGGCCAACAGGCCGGTCTTGAACTTATCCGTCTGAGATACCGACAGCTCTACGCCGTCCGCCAGACGTTTCCAATGCTGCTGCATAGCCTTGCCTTCCTCCTCGTTGGTGCAAATTGCTCTAAACCAGTATTATACATCATTGGACGCAGTTTGACACCTGTTATTTTGCCCGAAGCGGTAAATTTTTTTAAAACAGCGCAAAGCCTCCAACGTGCGGAGGCTTTGCGCTGTACCCGTTTACTGGGCGAACATGGGCGTGGACAGATAGCGGTCTCCCGCGTCGGGCAGCAGAACGACGATGGTTTTGCCCTCATGCTCTGGGCGCCTGGCCAGCTGGACCGCCGCCCACAGCGCCGCGCCGGAGGAAATCCCCACCAGCACGCCCTCGGTCCGGCCCATTCTCCGGCCCATTTCAAAGGCGTCCTCATCTTCCACCGCCACCAGTTCGTCATATGCCGCCGTGTTCAGCACCTGGGGCACGAATCCCGCGCCAATGCCCTGGAGGCCGTGCTTACCGGCCGCCCCTCCGCCCAGCACCGGAGAGGACGCGGGCTCAACCGCCACCACCTTCACGCTTGCGTTCTGCCCTTTCAGATACTCTCCCACCCCGGTGATGGTGCCGCCGGTTCCCACGCCGGCCACAAAAATATCCACCTGGCCATCGGTGTCCGTCCAGATCTCCGGCCCGGTGGACGCCCTATGGGCGGCGGGGTTGGCCGGATTGACGAACTGCCCGGGAATAAAGCTGTCTGGGATCTCCCGGGCCAGCTCATCGGCCTTGGCGATGGCTCCCGCCATCCCCTGGCTTCCCTCGGTGAGCACCAGCTCCGCGCCGTAGGCCTTCATCAGCTGGCGGCGCTCCACGCTCATGGTCTCGGGCATGACGATGATGACGCGGTATCCTCGGACGGCGGCCACCGACGCCAGCCCTATTCCAGTGTTACCGGAAGTTGGTTCAATAATGACGGAGCCAGGTTTCAGCAGTCCTCTGGCCTCAGCGTCATCCAGCATGGCCTTCGCCACCCGGTCCTTAGCGCTCCCCGCCGGGTTAAAGTACTCCAGCTTGGCCAGAATGCGAGCCTTCAGGTTTTCCTCCCGCTCTAAATGGGTGAGCTCCAGCAGCGGGGTGCGGCCGATCAGCTGCTCGGCGGATGTATAGATATTGCTCATTGCAAAGCCTCCTCCATTTTGAACCGCCCGCGCCACTTTTTAGGGGGTTAACGGGCGTCTTTTCAGATTTGTCCAGGCAAACCATTCTCTTCCCGGACCCATTTGAATCATACGCTCCGCCCCGCCGTTTGTCAATGGCAGATCGCAGCTCGCATTATATCCCCAATCCTGAAACTCGCAGCCAAGGGTGGTCGTCTGAAATATCTGCCGGAAGAAAACTGCCGGCAAGCCCATTAAAAAGCACAGGCATCTTTGGAAATAGGTTTCTATTTCCAAAGATGCCCGCGGTATCAGGGCTTTGAAATTGTTTAACGCTTGCTGAACTGCGGCGCGCGACGGGCTGCCTTGAGGCCGTACTTCTTACGCTCCTTCATACGAGGATCGCGGGTGAGGAACCCAGCGGCCTTCAGCGCGGGACGGAACTCGGGGTCCATCTCCAGCAGGGCGCGGGAGATGCCGTGGCGCAGGGCGCCGGCCTGGCCGGACACGCCGCCGCCGGTGACGGTGGCGGTGATGTCCACCTTGCCCACCACGCCGGTGGTATTCAGGGGCTGGCGGACCACCATCTTCAGGGTCTCCAGACCAAAATACTCCTCAATGTCGCGGCCGTTGATGGTGATGGAGCCGCTGCCGTTGGGGAACAGGTGCACCCGGGCCACGGAGGACTTCCGGCGGCCAGTGCCGTAATGATAAGGCTTCTTGCTCTTGTACATGTTCCGTTACCTCCTTATTCCACGGTCCAGGTCTCGGGCTTCTGGGCGGCGTGGGGGTGGCTGTCGCCGCGGTAAATCTTCAGCCGGGTGAGGGAGTCCTTGGTGACGATGTTGCGGGGCATCATGCCACGCACCGCCAGCCGGACGGCCAGCTCAGGGCGCTGCTGCATCAGCAGGCGGTACTTGGTCTCTTTCAGGCCGCCCACCCAGCCGGAATGGGTGCGATAGTACTTCTGCTCCAGCTTCTTGCCGGTGAGCACCGCCTTCTCGGCGTTGATGACGATAACGAAATCACCGCAGTCGGCATGGGGGGTATACTCGGGCTTGTGCTTGCCCCGCAGGATGGTGGCGGCGGCGACGGCGGTCTTGCCCAGAGGCTTGCCGGCGGCGTCCAGCACGTACCATTTGCGCTGAATGTTGGCCTTGTTTGCCATAAAGGTGGACATTCTGGTTTCCTCCATTTATCTCAAATTTGTATGAAGCATGGGAATGCTCCCCTTTACAACGGGGAGCATGGTGTATTATAATGCGGAAAAGCGGCCGTGTCAACCGAAACCCTGGATTTTTTCAAATTATTTTTGAAATTCTTTCGATATCGTCCATAAGCGCTTGAATACTTCCGTTATCTCGTTTTGATATTTCGCTTTTACAAGGAGGTGCCCGCCATGCGGCTCATCTTATCCCATATGCGCCGGTGCGTGGAGGATTACGCCATGATCCAGCCCGGCGACAAAATCGCCGTGGGCGTGTCCGGCGGCAAGGACTCGCTGGCGCTACTGTACGCCATGGCCAAGCTGCGGGAATTCTACCCCGCTCCATTTGAGCTCCACGCCATCACCATCCACCCCGGGCCCGAGGAGATGGACTTCTCCTCTGTGGCGGCGCTGTGCGCAGAGCTGGGGGTGGAGTATCACCTGATCCAAACGGAGATCTTCCACATCATTTTCGATTGCCGGAAGGAGAAGAACCCCTGCTCCATGTGCGCCAAAATGCGCCGGGGGGCCATGCACAAAGCCCTTCAGGAGCTGGGTATCTCCAAGGTGGCCCTGGGCCATCACTTTGACGACGCGGTGGAGACCTTTTTTCTCTCCCTGTTTTATGAAGGGCGGCTGTCCTGCTTCCAGCCGGTGACTTATCTGGACCGCACGGGCATCACCCAGATCCGTCCCTTGCTCTACTGCGGGGAGGGGACGCTGCGCAATGCCGCGGCGCGGTATCACCTGCCGGTGGTCCACAACCCCTGCCCCGCCGACGGAAATACCCGTCGGCAGGAGGTAAAAGAGCTGGTGGCCCGGCTGTCCCAGGACTACCCCAAGCTGAAGGACTACGTGTTTGGCGCCATGCAGCGCCTGCCCCTGCCCGCGTGGGGGCCGGTGGAGAACAGCCATGGCATCAAGCGGTACGAGGCGGATTACCAAGAGGAGCGCTGAGGAAGGCCTCCGGCATGCGCCGGGGGCCTTCCTCTGGTCATGGGTTCCTGTGCTTTTTAGAGAGGCGCTTACCGCTCATGGCCAGCAGGCCGCCCGCCGCCATGAACACACCTGCCCCAATGACGGCGGCGGTGACGCCGAAAATCACCGGCATAGGCCCCTCCTTCGCGTATTCCATCGCGTTAGTATACCAGCGCTGATGTATTTCCGCATTGACGAACTGGATGATAAAGAGGGAAAACAGCTCCAAAATCAGCAGCACCACCCCCGCCAGCACCGTGACCCACCCGGCGGTGAAGCACCTCCGGGCGGCGTTCAGCCTGACGCAGCCCTCCAGGTCCACCCCCTGGCCCTCCGGCCGGGACGGGGCCTCCCTGCCCAGCAGCTCGTCGGCGGACACCCCCAGCACCCCGCACAGCAGGGCCAGTGTGCCGATGTCCGGCGCGGCCTGATCCGTCTCCCACTTGGACACCGCCTGGCGGGACATGCCCACCAATCCGGCCAGCTGCTCCTGGGACAGTCCCGCCGCCTTTCTCACCTGCTGAAGTCTTACTCCAAAGGTCATGGAAACGACCTCCTTTCCGCCTCTATCTTACCGCCCA
The DNA here is from genome assembly GCA_949841355.1 of uncultured Oscillospiraceae bacterium. Taxonomy (GTDB): domain Bacteria; phylum Bacillota; class Clostridia; order Oscillospirales; family Oscillospiraceae; genus Enterenecus. The sequence goes on along the minus strand of CATKZP010000003.1, from coordinate 43,346 downwards.
AACCGGTGGCAGTCCACCAGCTTTGGCTGGAAAAGCCGCCACCGGCGGTTGCAAGCGCCCCTTTGGGTAAAAAACGACGCGCGGCAAGTAACCGCGCGCCGCTTTCCGTCACTCCCCCGCCAGCTCCTCCAGCCGCTCAATGGGGAAGGGCGGGAAGGCCACCGGCTTCATGGCAATGGACATCAGCTTTCTGGGGTTATCGTCCGCCGCCACCCGGTTGGAGGACAGCGCACCGCACCGGCGGCAGCGGTGGATCACCGCCCACTCGCCTCCTTTGCGCACCCATACGGCGATGGGCTCCATAATGCCGCCGCAGTCGGAGGCCCGGTCTCCCGGTTCCACGTCCACATGGAGGCTGGACAGGCAGTTGGGACAGTGGTTGCGGTGGTCGCTCCCCGCCCCCTGCGGGCCGGCCAGCCAGCCGCACACCCGGCAGGTGAAGGCATCCCGGCAGGGATGGGTCCTGTAGTAGCCTTTTTCGTACTGCTTTCGTTTGTTTTCTCGATTCAAGGGATAAATCCTCCTAAAAGATGTGATTCCTTTGGGAGGTTTGGGTGAGTTAATTGTGACGCAAACCTCCCGGTCAGGCCACACTCACCGAATTTATAAACTTTTTAAACATACCAAAAATCCTCCTGATGTTTTTATTTCCCACGCTTTTACAGCGACAGGATGAATTGCAGCGCCGTCCGGGGGGTCTGGGCCCCGTGGAACCGCTCCCAGGCCACCGCCTGACGGTGGAGCTCCTCCCGCTCCAATTTGACGTTGTGCCGTTCCGCCAGCATATCCACCAGCGCCAAAAACTCTGGCTTGCTCAGTCCCTGGAACAGCACCCGCACCCCGAACCGGTCGGCCAGCGAGGTCTTTTCCCGAATGGTCTCGGAGCGGTCCATCTCGTCCCCCGCCCGCTCGGATATGGTCTGACGCACCAGATGGCGGCGGTTGGAGGTGGCGTAGACGGCCACGTTCTGGGGCCGGCGCTCCACGCCTCCCTCCAGGATGGTTTTCAGCACAGAGTATGTAGAGTCGTCCCGGTCAAAGGTGAGGTCGTCGATGAACACGATGAACTTCTGCCGCCGCCCGTCCAGCTTTCGGATGAGGGCGGGCAGCCCCCCCAGATCCGCCTTGTCCGCCTCGATGAGCCGCAGCTCCTCCATCCCCGGCAGGGTGAGCAGGTGCTTCACCGTGGCCGACTTGCCCGTGCCGCTCTCGCCGTAGAGCAACACGTTGTTCACATAATGGCCCTCCGCCAGCGCCCGGGTGTTGCGCTCTACCTCGGCCCGCTGCTCCTCATAGCCCGAAAGCTGGTCTGAACCCGGGCAGTCCGGCCGCTCCACCGGGATGAGGGCGCCTCCCTCCCACACAAAGGCCCGGTACCGGGCGAACCGGCCCGCTCCCTCCCTGCGGTAAACATTGGTGAGCTGCTCGAAGGAGAAGGGCACGCCGCTCTGCCACCGGGGCAGGGAGGTGAGCACCCCCTGGTAATCGCTGTCCAGAAACTTGGAAAGATGGCTCAGCCACCTGTCGCAGTCCACGCTGGCCAGCAGCTCAAAGGCGGACAGGTCCAGCCGGGCGGCCTGCTCCAGGGCCGGGTCCCGGTCTCCCCGCTCGGCCAGCGCCGGGTAGGGCCCTTCCGACCAGCGCAGGGCCTGCGCCAGCCACTGGCCCAGCCCCGGCTGTCCCTCCAACCGCAGGCAGTAGAACAGGTCGGTATACGCCTCCAGCCCTCCCAGGCCGTCCCCATGGGCGGCGCTGGAAAGCAGGCGCAGGGCACACTCCATCACCGGCTGGGTCAGAATATCTTTATAGGCCGTCACGCCCCGCAGGGCGGCCAGCATGGTTTTTACATTCATGGGATTCACCTCACTGGGAATATTATAGAGGATGCGCGCCCAAATGGCAATCCCTCAATTTCCCGGGAAAATATGACTTTTGGCTTTCTATTTCCGCCGGCTTGTGGTAAAATAACCTGGCATATGAAAAAATATCCTGCCGGGAGGTAGTTTGCCGTGGAATTGATGGAAAAAACACTGTCCAGCAAGCAAGTTTTTGACGGGCGGCTGCTCAAAGTCTACCTAGACGAGGTGGCGCTGGCCAACGGGGAGAACTCCATCCGGGAGTTCGTCCACCACCCGGGCGGCGCTGCGGTGGTGGCGCTGGACGGGGATGGGAACGTCTATCTGGAGCGCCAGTTCCGCTATCCCTACCGCAAGGTGGTCATGGAAGTCCCCGCCGGCAAGCTGGAACCGGGAGAGGACCCCTTCGACGCCATCCGCCGGGAGCTGAAGGAGGAAATCGGCGCCGAGGCGGGCCGGTGGGACGCTTTGGGCTATATCATGCCCACCGTGGGGTATACCGACGAAATGCTCTACCTCTATCTGGCCCGGGACCTCACCTTCGGCCAGCAGCACCTGGACCAGGATGAGTTTTTAGAGCCCTTCAAGCTCCCCTTTGCCCAGGCGCTGGACATGGCCGCCGACGGCCGTCTCAACGACGCCAAAACCCTGGCCGCCCTGTTCCGGGCGGACCGGCTGATGAAGGCGCAGTCCGAAGCGTAAGCCGGACTGCCAAACAGACAGGAGGGACGACATGGCTAAAACAATCCTGGTGGTGGAGGACGAGCGCAATATCGTGGACATCCTCACCTTCAACCTTCAGCGGGAGGGGTACGCCACCCTGGAAGCGCTGGACGGGGCTGCGGGGCTGCGCCTTGCCCTGGAACAGGACCCGGACCTTATTCTGCTGGACCTGATGCTGCCCAAAATGGACGGCTTCCAGGTGTGCCGCACCCTGCGGGAGCAGGGACGGGCTACCCCCATCATCATGCTCACCGCCCGGGAGGAAGAGACGGACAAGGTGCTGGGGCTGGAGCTGGGGGCGGACGACTATATCACCAAGCCCTTCTCCATGCGGGAGCTGCTGGCCCGGGTGAAGAGCAATATCCGCCGCACGGAGATGCTGGCCAAGGCCAGCCCGCAGGCCGCCGCCAACCGGCTGGAGCTGGGCCGGGTGCAGGTGGATCTGGACTCCATGCTGGTCTACAAGGACGGCGAGGCGCTGGACCTGACCCAGCGGGAGTACGAGCTGGTCAAGACCCTGGCCGCCGCCCGGGGCCAGGCCCTGTCCCGGGAGTCGCTGATGGAGCAGGTCTGGAATTACGACGGCTACGTGGGCGACGTGCGGGCGGTGGACGTGGCCATCCGGCGCCTGCGCGAAAAATTGGAGGACGACCCCGCCGACCCCAAATTCATCGTCACCCGCCGGGGCCTGGGCTACGCTTTTGGGGTGTAGGCAATTTTACGCAGCCCCGCAAAGCCGCCCTTCAGGCTCTGTGGGGAAAAGAGGATCAACCAAGTGAAGCTGACTTTGCGATAACGAAAGGAGGCGTCTGCCGTGCGCCGCAACCTGCATATCAAGCTGGTGCTCATCATGGTTTTGCTCATCGTGTCGCTGATGGTGGTGGTGGGCGCGTTTTTGATGAACTCTGTCACCGGCTACTATATCAACGAATTCTATCAGCAGATCGCAGACGCCTTCGGCCAGAACGACTTCGTCCGGGATCTTCAGACCGTCACCCAGGAGGGGGAGGACGGCGCGGCCATGGTGAAGGAAGTGCTGGACGCCTACGCCGGCATTCTGGGGGTGGACCGGCGGGACCGCAACTTCTACGTGCTGGACGGCGTCACCGGGCGCTGCCTGGGCGGCTCCGCCACCCCGCCGGAGGGCGGCATACCCGTCACCCCCAACATCTCCTCCGCCCTGCTGGGAGGGAGGGGTTTCGACAGCAGCGTCACCGCCGACTATATGGACGCCGCCATCCCCATCACCCGGGGCGGGCACCCCTATATCGTCTACATTCTGGACGGGCGGGAGACCGCCCGCAGCCTCAACGCCAGCATGTTCTCCCTCATCGTGGAGGCGCTGGCCCTGGGCCTTATCATCTCCATTCTGCTGTCCTTTCTGCTGTCCAAAACCATGGTCGATCCCCTCCAGCGCCTCACCAATGGCATTGAGGAGGTGGCCCGGGGGAACTTCTCCCGCAAGCTGGAAATCACCTCCAGCGACGAGATCGGCCAGCTCACTGAGAGCTTTAACGCCATGGCGCAGCAGCTGGAGACCACCATCGCCGCCGTGGAAAACGAGCGCAACAAGCTGGACACCCTCTTCCTCCACATGGCGGACGGCGTCGTGGCCTTTGACCGGGCGCAGCGGGTCATCCACTCCAACCCCGCCGCCGCCCGGCTGCTGGGCCGCGCCTTCACCCAAGAGGACACCTATGGGGAGCTCTTCGGTGACCTGTTCCCCTTTGAGCAGGCGGAGGCCGCAGACGGCCATCTGGCCGGGTCCCGGACGGTGGGAGGGCGGTTTCTGGAGCTGCTGCTGGCCCCCTATGCCCGGGCCAGTCAGGGCGGCGTGCTGGTGCTCATCCACGACGTCACCGAGCAGCGCCGCGCCGAGCAGCAGCGCAAGGACTTTGTGGCCAACGTCTCCCACGAGCTGCGCACCCCCCTGACCAACATCAAAAGCTACGCCGAGACTCTGGCCGACGGGGTGGGCGAGCTGCCCCCCGAGATGGAGCAGCGCTTTCTGGGCGTCATCCTCAACGAGTCCGACCGCATGACCCATATCCTTCAGGATCTGCTCACCCTGTCCCGGTTCGACTCGGGGCGCAGCGAGTTGCGCCTGACCGAGTTCCCCTTCGCCCAGGCGGTGAACGACACCTATCAGGCCATATTGATGGACGCCCAGAACCACGCCCACACCGTGGAGCTGAATCTGCCGGACAGCCTGCCCCAGGTGCGGGCGGACCGGGAGCGGGTAATGCAGGTGATGATGAATATTGTTTCCAACGCCATCAAATACACCCCCGACGGGGGGCGCATCGTCCTGTCCGCCGGGCAGGACGGGGACAAGGTCTGGATGGAGGTGGACGACAACGGCATCGGCATCCCGGAGAGCGACCGCGGGCGTATTTTCGAACGCTTCTACCGGGTGGACAAGGCCCGCTCCCGCCAGTCCGGGGGCACGGGCCTGGGGCTGTCCATCGCCCAGGAGATCATGAAGCAGCACGAGGGCGGGCTGTACCTGGTGGACAAGGCCGAGCCCGGGCTCACCATCCGCATGGAGCTGCCCGTCTGCGGCCCCAGGGAGGAGGACGCCCATGAGGGATAAGCGCCGCCTCATCGAGTGGGGCAAGGACGCGCTCATCGTGCTGCTGTCGCTGTCCGCCGTCTATCTGCTGTCCATGACCCCCTTGGTGCGGGACAGCGGCCTGCTGGACCTGTTCCCTCCCCGGGAGAGCCCAGGGGCCAACTCCCTCGCCCAGAGTCAGGGAACGGCCATGCTGCCCGCCCGGCTGGCCGTCAACACCGAGGGAGGCCGCTACGGCCTGCAGTACGACGAAGCCCGGCTGGAGGAGCTTTTTCCCTCCCTGGGCGCCCTGCTGGGGGACGCGCTGGCCTCCGCCGGCCAGCCCCAGGCTGTCTCCGAGCCCCAGTGGCGGCGGTATCTGGAGGGGAAAAGCATCTATTTCGACTTCGCTGGTGAGGTCCCCCTGTCCGCCCTGGAGCACTGGCTCCAGAGCGCGGGGACGCAGGGGCTGGAGGGAGCCGCCCGCCGGGTACTGCTGTGCGCCGGCGAGGAGGATCAGGTGCTGCTGTGCTGGCAGCAGGCCGGGAGCGGCCAGTTTTTCTCCTGCTCCACCGCCCTCACCCAGACCCTCCACCTGGACCCCGCTGCCGCCGCCGTCTCCCCTAACGCGGCCTATTTCGCCTTTGAAAATCCGGTCCTGTCCGGCCTGCTCGACCCCTATACCCTCATTACTGAGGCGGCGCGCCAGGGGGCCTGCTATTCTGTGTCCAATCCTCTGACGGGCGGCGGAGTGGACAAGGTTCTGGACGCCCTGTCCTTCAGCGCCCAGAACCACGCCCCGGTGAGCGGCGGCGAGGTGTACCTGGACGGCGGCGACCGCCTGGTGGTGAGCGCCAGCGGCGCCGTGAGCTACAGAGCGGCCCAGGGGGAAAAATACCCCACCGCCCCCTCCCAGCACGAGGCCAGCCTGGCCAGCGCGGTGGACGCCGCCCGGGCGCTGGCGGAGGGCGCCCTGGGCACTTCATGCGGCGACGCGCGGCTCTACCTCATGTCCGCCCAGGAGTCGGAGGGCGCGGTGCGCCTGCGCTTCGGCTATCTGCTCAACGGCTGTCCCGTCTACCTGAACAACGGCGGCTGGGCGGCGGAATTCTGGGTCAAGCAGGGCTATATCACCCAGTTCACCCTCTATTTCCGCAGCTACACGCCCAGCGGCGAGCACGCTCTGCTGCTGCCCATTGATAAGGCGGCGGCCATGCTGCCCAGCATAGCCCAGGAGCGGCGGGAGCTGGTCATCCAGTATCAGGACGGGGGCGGCGCCTCCGTCTCCCCCCAGTGGGTGGCGGCCTGACGGCGCGATGAAAGGAGGCGGCTGACGCCATGGAGTGGCGAAAACTGAAAACCTTTATCATCCTCATTCTGCTGCTGGTAAACGGCTTTTTGCTGGTGCTGGTGGTCGCCCGGAGCCAGGAGGCCGCCCAATATGAGCGCTCCGCCCTGGCTCAGACCGTAAAGGTTCTGGAACGCAGCGGCATCTATGCGGACCACGCCAGCCTGTCCGCCGCGGACAGCCTCGTCCCCCTCAGCGCCGGGCGGGATCTGGAGCGAGAGCTCCAGATAGCCCAGGCCCTGCTGGGCAAGGGGCGCATTCAGGCGGAAAACCAGGGCGGCGGGCTGTACTTCTATCACAATGGCAATGGAGAGCTGAGCGTCCGGGCTGGGGGCGAGCTGTCCGCGCAATTGACCGGTGATTCGGACCAGCCTGTCAGCGGCAGCCTAGAGCGTCATGCCGCCGATCTGCTGAAAAAGGCGGGCATCGACGCGGAACAAATTGATGTATCGGAGGACGATGAGTGGACCCGGGTGCGCTTCCGGCAGCTGTGGAACGGCGCGCCCGTGTTCTCCTGCCAGGTGGAATTTGCGTATCGGGGCAGAGCGCTGGCCTCCATCCAGGGCGTACTGCTCACGGCAGGGAGCGGCACGGCGGAGGACGGCCAAGCCATGACCCTGCCCACGGCGCTGCTGCGGTTTTTGGACGAGGTGACCGCCACCGGCGATGTGTGCTCCTCCATCCAGTCCATGCAGGCCGGCTATCGGGGGACGGTGCAGTCCCTGTCCGGCGGCGTGCGGCTGACCCCGGTGTGGCTGGTGGCCACCGACACGGCCAGCTACTACCTGGACTGCGTTACCGGGTCCCTCACCCGGGCCTCCGACCAATAAAAGCATGTCTGACAAGCCCCCCTTCATATAGTCAAAGGAAGGCCGCCTTCTGGCGGCCTTCCGCAGCGTTTACGCTGTGGGCACAAATAATCAAAGATTTTTTGTGCTCTTTGATCATAGGATGGATATAAAGCTATCCTTGTGAAGGGGGGCGGATATTTTGTCCACAATCCTGGCCGGGACCCTGCTGCTCACCGCCACCGGCCTGTTCTCCCAGGTGGTGGGGTTTTTATACCGCATGGCCCTGTCCCGGCTCATCGGAGCGGAGACCATGGGGCTGTATCAGCTGGTGATGCCGGTGTACTCCATGCTCATGTCGGTGACCGCCGTGGGGCTGACGGTGGCGGTGTCCACCCTGTCCGCCCGGCACCACGCCCTGGGGGACAGCGGCACGGTGAAATCGGTGCTGCGCCGGGCGCTGGGGTGCTTTTTTCTCCTGGCCGTCCCGCTGAGCGCGGCGGTGATTTTGCTGTCCGACCCCATCTCGGTCTACCTGCTGGGGGACGCCCGGACCCAGCTGGGGGTGATGCTGCTGGCCCCCTGCGTGCTGCTCACCGGGGTGGAAAACCTGCACAAGCACTGTTTTTACGGCATCGGCCGGGTGCGTCCTCCCGCCGCTGTGGAAACCGCCGAGCAGCTCATCCGGACAGGGACGGTGCTGGGGCTGCTCCTCGTCCTGCTGCCCCGGTCCGCCGAGGAGACGGTGGGCCTCATCGTGCTGGGCATGGTGGTGTGCGAGGTTTTTTCCGCCTGCGCCCTCACCCTGCTGTTCCGGCGGCACTGGCGGCGTTTCCCCCCCGGAGCGCCGGGGGCGGAGATCGGCGGGCGGCGTCTCATGGCCATCGCCGTGCCGGTGGGGGCCACTTCCCTGCTGGGCACTCTGCTGGGGTCGGCCAACGCGGTGCTCATCCCCGCCAAGCTGGTGGAGGGGGGCATGACCCTGTCCCAGGCCATGGCGGAATTCGGAGTGCTCAGCGGCATGACCCTGCCCCTGCTGGGACTGCCCACAGGATTTATCGGGGCGCTGTGCCTGGTGATGGTGCCCGACCTGTCCCGGCGCACCGCCCAGGGGGACCGCCGGGCGGCGGCGGGCTTTCTGGACCGGGTGCTGTCCGCCACCTCCCTGCTCATGGCCCCGGCCATGGCCCTGCTCACCGTCATCGGCCCCCCGCTGGGCCGGACGTTGTTCAAGGACGCCCGGGTGGGAGAGCTGATCCTGCCCCTGGCCATCGGCACCCTGCTGGGGTGCTGGCAGTCGGTGCTGTCAGGAGCCCTCAACGGCCTGGGCCTCCAGAGCAAAGCCGCCCGCAACGCCATTCTCAGCGATGTGGTCCAGCTGGCCTTCACCTTTTTCGCCGTGTCCCGGTTTGGGCTGGCGGGGTTTGCCGCCGGTTACGCCGCCTCCGGGCTGGTGGGGGCGGGGCTGAATCTGGCCTCCATCCTCCGGGCGGCCAGCCTGCGGCCCAAGTGGTTTTCGTGGTTCGTCCGGCCCCTGCTGGCGGCGGTGCTCATGGGGCTGTGGTGTAATCTGCTCCACCGGGTGATGCTGGACAGCCGCTGCGGCCAGGGCTGGTCGGCGCTGGTGTGCGTCCTGCTGGGGCTGGTGCTGTACGCCGCCGCCCTGATGGCCCAGGGGGTCACATTTTCTCGAGAGAAAGCGCAGCAAAAGGAGCTTTGAACCGTTTTGTGCGCACAGTGAATCATCTGACGGCGGCGGACGCATCGTCGAGCCGTATCAAAGGGGGACTGACATGAGGCCGAACATTTTGATCTCCACCGGCGGAGGGGACGCCGGAAATTATCTGGACGCGCTGCGCGCCGCCGGAGGGGCGGGAGAAGCCCAATACCTCCCCGCCCCGGATCTGTCCTATCGCGGCCTGCTCCTCGCCGGCGGGGCGGACATGGACCCCGCCCTGTTCGGCCAGCGAAACCACGGCTCCCGGGGCATCGACCGGGCCCGGGACCAGGCGGAGCTGGCCCTGCTGGACGCCTTCTGCGGCACCGGCAAGCCGGTGCTGGCCATCTGCCGGGGCCATCAGGTGGTGAATGTATGGCTGGGAGGCAGCCTGATCCAGGACCTGGGGCCGGGGGTGGTCCCCTTCCACCAGCGGGAGGAGGGCGACCAGGTCCATGTGGTCCAGGCGGAAAAGGGGTCCCTCCTGCACCGGCTGTACGGGCCACTGTTTCCGGTAAATTCCAGCCACCACCAGGGCCTAGGGCGGCTGGGCCGGGGGCTGCGGACCTCCGCCTGGTCCGAGGATGGGGTGGTGGAGGCGGCGGAGCACGAGAGCCTGCCCCTCATCTGCGTCCAGTTCCACCCAGAGCGGATGACCGGGGCGCTGGCCCGGCCCGACACGGTGGACGGCGGAGCGCTGTTCCAGGTGTTTGTGGATTTGTGCGCGCGGCCGGATTAGCACTCTCTTCTCTAGAGTGCTAATTGTTTACACCCAGTTCATGAAATCCGAGCGGGACGGGGTATACTACAACTTGAATATACAGACAGGCGGCGGCTTTCCCGTCCGCCCAAAGGAGTTGAGTATTTCATGAACATGAACCAATTTACCCAGAAATCCCTGGAGGCCATCCAGAACGCCCAGAACCTGGCCGTCCAGCACGGCAATCAGCAGATCGAGCAGCTCCACCTCCTGCTGGCCCTGGTGGACCAGGAGGGCGGCTTCATCCCCCAGCTGCTCACCCATATGGGCCTCACCCTGGAGTCCTTCCGGGCCGCGGTCCGGCACGAGGTGGAGGTCCTGCCCAAGGTGTCCGGCTCCGGCCGGGAGGCGGATAAGGTATACATCACCCCGGGGGTGGATAAGGCCCTCGGCCAAGCCCTCACCATCGCGGGGAGCATGAAGGACGAGTTCGTGTCGGTGGAGCATATCTTCCTGGCCCTCATCGACACGGCGGAGGGCCGCTTGAAGGAGCTGCTGCGCACCTATCACGTGGACCGGGAGCAGGTGATGCAGGCCCTGGCCGCTCTGCGGGGGAACCAGCGGGTGACCTCCGACAACCCCGAGGACACCTATGAGGCGCTGAAAAAGTACGGCTCCGACCTGGTGGAGCGGGCGCGGCAGAACAAGCTGGACCCGGTGATCGGCCGGGACGACGAGATCCGCAACGTCATCCGCATCCTGTCCCGGAAGAGCAAAAACAACCCGGTGCTCATCGGGGAGCCGGGCGTGGGAAAAACCGCCATCGCTGAGGGGCTGGCCCAGCGCATTGTCAAAGGCGACGTGCCTGCGGGGCTGAAGGACAAGACCATTTTCGCCCTGGACATGGGGGCGCTCATCGCCGGTGCCAAGTACCGGGGGGAGTTCGAGGAGCGCTTGAAGGCCGTCTTGAACGAGGTGAAGCACTCCGAGGGCCGCATTCTACTGTTCATCGACGAGCTGCACACCATCGTGGGCGCGGGCAAGACCGAGGGTGCCATGGACGCGGGCAATCTGCTCAAGCCCATGCTGGCCCGGGGCGAGCTGCACTGCATCGGGGCCACCACCCTCAACGAGTACCGGCAGTATATTGAGAAGGACGCGGCGTTGGAGCGCCGGTTCCAGCCCGTCATGGTGTCTGAGCCCACAGTGGAGGACGCGGTGGCCATTCTGCGCGGCCTGAAAGAGCGCTACGAGGTGTTCCACGGGGTGAAGATCACCGACGGGGCCATCGTGGCCGCCGCCACGCTGAGCAACCGCTATATCACCGACCGCTTCCTGCCTGACAAGGCCATTGACCTGATTGACGAGGCCTGCGCCCTCATCCGCACGGAAATGGACTCCATGCCCACCGAGCTGGACGTGATTTCCCGGAAAATCATCCAGTGCGAGATCGAGGAGGCCGCGCTGAAAAAGGAGGACGACACCCTCTCCCAGGCCCGGCTTGCCGACATCCAGAAGGAGCTGGCCGAGCTGCGGGACCGCTTCCACGCGGGAAAAGCCAAGTGGGAGAACGAAAAAAACGCCATCGGCAGGGTGCAGAAGCTGCGGGAGGACCTGGAGCAGGCCAACGCCGCCTTGGAAAAGGCCCAGCGGGAGTACGACCTGGAAAAGGCCGCCCAGCTCCAGTACGGCGCCATCCCCGAGCTGAAAAAGCAGCTGGAGGAGCAGGAGGGCTTCGCCGCCCAGTCCAAGGAGGACAATCTGCTCCGGGATAAGGTCACCGAGGAGGAGATCGCCCGCATCGTGGAGCGCTGGACGGGCATTCCCGTATCCAAGCTGATGGAGGGGGAGCGGGAAAAGCTGCTCCACCTGGAGGACATTCTCCACCAGCGGGTGGTGGGCCAGGAGGAGGCTGTGCGCCTGGTGAGCGAGGCCATTTTGAGAAGCCGCGCCGGCATCGCTGACCCCGATAAGCCCATCGGCTCCTTCCTGTTCCTGGGCCCCACCGGAGTGGGAAAGACGGAGCTGGCCAAGGCCCTCAGCGAGGCCCTGTTTGACAGCGAAAAGAACCTGGTGCGCATCGACATGAGCGAGTATATGGAGAAGTTCTCCGTCTCCCGGCTCATCGGGGCCCCTCCGGGGTACGTTGGCTATGAGGAGGGCGGCCAACTCACGGAGGCCGTGCGCCACCACCCCTACTCCGTCATCCTCTTTGACGAGGTGGAGAAGGCCCACCCCGACGTGTTCAACGTGCTCCTACAGGTGCTGGACGACGGGCGCATCACCGACAGCCAGGGCCGGACGGTGGATTTCAAGAACACCGTCATCATCCTCACCTCCAACCTGGGCAGCCAGTACCTGCTGGACGGCATTGGGGCGGACGGCGAGGTGTCTCCGGAGGCTAGGGCTCAGACCGAGGAGCTTTTGAAGCGCTCCTTCCGCCCGGAGTTTTTGAACCGGCTGGACGAGATCGTGTTCTACAAGCCGCTGACGAAGGACAATATCTACCACATCATCGACCTGCTGCTGGCCGGCCTCAACCGCCGTCTGGAGGACAAGCGGCTCAAGGTGGAGCTCACCGATGGCGCCAAGTCGCTGATTTTGGACGCCGCCTACGACCCCATGTACGGCGCCCGGCCTCTGCGCCGGTACCTCCAGCACACGGTGGAAAATCTGGTGGGCCGGAAGATCATCGCCGGGGAGGCCGTCCCCGACTCCGTCCTCACGGTGGACGCGGCGGACGGCGGATTGACCGTGCTTTGAGCTGAAATACCCGACGCAACACAAAAAATGGGCCCGCGTGCGTATGCACGCGGGCCCATTGTCTTGCCGGATCAGGTCTTACAGCTCTTTCAGGAAGGAGTAGGGCACATAGGTCACGCCGTTGATGACCACCGCCTCGCTACCGGTGGTGGAGACGGTCTTGGTGGTGGAACCCTTGGTGAGGGTCACCGCTTTGGCGGCGGCGTCCCAGGTGACGGTGTAGCCCTTGGCCTCGGCGGCGGTGCGCAGGGGCACGCTGGGCTCAAAGGCCTTGGCCCGGTTGGCGGCATAGCCGGCATTCCGGTTCACCAGGGTCAGCAGCTCACCGAAAAGCACCTCGGACTTCTTGGTCAGGTCGTCCAGGTTATCGGCCAGATGCTTGTTCACATACTCCGCCGCCCCGTCGGGATCGCTCTCGGCCAGGGCCTTGAGCTGAGCCAGCTGTTCGTCGATCTGGGCGATGTAGACCTCTTCCTGAAGCATCCAGAAGTCCTGGACGCCCTTGCTGTAAAGCTCGCGGTTCACGTCGGCCAATCCGCAGATCCGCTTGAAGGCCCAGTAAGCGCTGTCGGGGTCATAGCTCTCAGCGGCCAAGCTCAGGGACTCGGGCAGCTGGGTGGTGCCGGAGATCTCAGGGAAGAACACGCTGTGCTCGCCGCCGGCCAGGGCCAGCCAGGTGACGGCGGAGTAGGCCGCGGGCATGTCCGCGAAGAGCTGGATCACGTGGGTGTCGGGGGTGCCGGACACGGCGATGGCCCGGTTCCCCTCCTGGCCCTCCAGGCTCAGGTCATAGGGAGTGCCCTCATAGCGGCAGCGGTAGACCTCGAACACGTCCTGCAGCGTCACCTTCTCCGCGTCGGGCTTGTAGAGCAGGGGGTAGAAGGTGTCGGTGTTATACTCGTCCCCGGCCAGGGAGGGGGCCAGCAAATGCATGCCGCCCCAGTTACGCAGGTTGGAGCCGTCGCCGCGCTCGCCGTCACAGACGGACTGCGCGGCCAGCACCTTGCCGTCCTTGTCCTTCTTGACCAGCTCAGCCTTCTCCAGCGTCTCCACAAAGCCCTTGGATACCACGAAATTCTCCGTGTCCTTGGGGTCGATGGCGCCGATCATAAACTGGTTGCCGAACACGGCCACCTGGTCGTCGGGCAGCTTCATGGCCACATAGTTCTTGCCGCCGTAGACCTCCAGAATCCACGCCTCGTTCTGGTCGGCCATCATGACGATGTGGCCGCTCTCAGAGCCATAGGTATCCACGGCCTTGGTCAGCACGTCCACGGCCTCCTTGGCGGTGGCGGCGGTGGCGGCGGCCAGACAGGGAATCACGGCCTCACGCAAGCCGTCCTCCACAAAGGGATCGGCTTCGCCCCAGGCGTCGCAGCCGTAGGCGGTCACAGTGCCGGTGATGGCCACGCCCTTCTCGTTGACGCAGACGGCGGCATACAGGCCGTCCCCGGCGTCAGGATGGTCCTCCATCTGGGTATAGCCATAGGTGTGGGCGGGCAGCGGATAAGAAAAGCCATTGATGTCGTCCATGGTGCGATCCGCCTCGTCCGAAGCGGGGACATAGGTCTGGAGCTTGTCATACACCGCGCCGATGTCCTCGCAGCGGCCGATGATGATGGAGCCGTCGGCGCTCACGTCCTTGCCGACGTAGACGCCTGTGCAGGCCAGGGCGCTGCCCACGCTGTTGAACAGCAGGAAGGCCGCCAGGCAGCTTACAAAGAGCCGGGTCACGTGTTTCTTCATTCTTCTCAACCTCACTTCATCTCATTTTGTGGCAATTGTATAAATCCGCCTCTGAATGATGCCGTCTCCAGTGTCATATATTCACAAGATAATGGCAAGTACCCGCTGAAATAATTCCTTGTATAAAATGTGGAACTCAGTGGCGCGCTCCACTGTCCGGCGCGGTTCGTCGCAGCCGGCCGAATGGATGGAGCGAATACGCCGCAAGCTGCGTGTTCATATCCCTCAACCTTTCCAAGACGGATCTTACCCGCCATTATTGCATATTCATTCATGATTGTCAAGATAAATCGGCAAAATATGCAGCGTGTCCGCCTTGGGGATGTATAAGCGGGACCAGGTCAGCGCTGCCGGAAGGTGATATAGCCGTAGTGGGGCTGGGCGTAGTCGGCCAGGCCAAAGGAATAGCCCATGGAGGCCATGCTCCTGGCCTGGCTGGCCATGGAGCCCGTCCCCTTTCTGGCCGGGTCCACCGCCAGATAGCCGCGTCCGTCCCGGCCCACCACCACAATCCAGTGGTGGGGACTGCCTGCGGAGTGCACAGCGGTCACGATGGGCAGGCCCCTGTCCAAAGCGGCGTCCACAGCCGCCTTCAGCTCTCCCAGACTGCCCACGTAGCCGTCCGTCTTGTAGGTAGTCCGATAGGCGTTCCCATCGGAGCCCACGTATACCTCCCCCTCCAGGCTCCGGCACAGCACGCCGCTGTGGATCATGTCCGCGGTGGCATAGCGGTTTTTCCCCAAGATGGTATTTACCGCCATAGCCGCCGCAGTGGCCTTGCACGTGTTTCTGTCCTGCCGGATGAAGGCCACCCGGTCCAGGTTGGCGGTCAGCCCGCCGGAGGGAGCGGGGGTGGGGGCGGCGGCGACGTCCGGCCGGAGCAGCCTGCCCTGCCGCAGCAGCTGGAGCAGGGCTGTGTTTTGGGACGCCGAGCCGGAATAGCCCGCCATCCCGTTGGCGGCGGCAATTTGAGTCCGGTACGAATAGCCGGATTGGGCTCCCACGGCGTCCAGCGCCGCCGCGATGGAGGGGGATGCGCCGGTATAGGCGGGGAAAAACAGATCGCTCTGGGCCGGGGCGGAGGGGTCGATGAGGGCTCCCTGCCGCAGCAGGGCCAGCATCTGGGTATTCTGACCGGCGGTCCCGCGGTAGCCGGTGATGCCGTTGGCCGCGGCGATCTTCGCCCGGTTGGCGTACGACGGATCGGCGCCCAGTTCGTTCAGCGCGGCGGCGATGGAGGCGCTGCCGCCGCTGTACTGCGGGAAACAGGCGGCCGCGCTGGCGGTGACAGTGAGCGCGCACAGCGCCAAGCAAAGCGCCGCCGCAGGGGCGGCAAATCGTTTCATCATGGTGAAAACCTTCCTTTCTGTTGTGCGTGTGATGGGGCGGCCCAGGCCGCTGCCCCTACAATTATTCAATTCGTCCCCAAAAAGCCGTCGCTTTACCTTTTTGGGCAAACTTCTCTCATGTAAATTCTGGTATCGCCCATTGCGGCGCACGAAAGCGGGGGCCAAAGGAGGCTCCCGCGCCGGTGCTGCCCAGATCAAAAAAGCGTCCCCCGTCACACTGACGGGGGACGCTTTACATATTACATAGGAAAACGCACCGCAGAGCAGCCGCCGCTTAGAAGCTGTACTAATGGCCGAAGTATTCAGATTCGCGAGCCAAAATTACCGGTGGCAAGGCGAAAAATCGCGGGAATACTTTGTGTATTTCAAGATTTTTCAACGCAGCCAGCGGCAATTTGGGCCGTAAAGCTGGGTGCTGAGGCGATTGGTACAGCTTCTTAGGCTCGTTTTTCACATTCGGGCGCTTCCCGGACCTCACTCGTTCTGGGATATGTCCGTACCGAAGTATTTGACGGACAGCTCCGACAGCGTGCCCTCCTGGGCCAGCTCCGACAGGGCCTCGTCAATGGCCTGGTGCAGGGCGGCGGTCTCCTCACCCTTGCGCATGGGGATTGCCACCTGAGTGGTCTGGGAGTCCACGCAGGCGATCTTCACCTGGGCCTCCGGGTGGGCGTTCAGGTAATCGTAATAGCTCACCTCGGCGTTCAGCGTAGCGTCGATGCGGCCCGAGACCAGCAGCTCAATGGTCTGGATGAAGTCGTCCACCCCGGTGACCTGGGCGCCGTAGGCCTCCCCCACGGCGGCGTAGGTGCTGTTCAGGGTGTTGGCGGTCTTTTTCCCCGCCAGGTCCTCCATGGCCTGGATGGAATCGTCGTCCGCGCGGACGATGACCACCGTGCGGTTATAGGCGTAGGGCGTGGAAAAATCGTACTTTTTCTGCCGTTCCTCGTCCACGTCCACCCCGTTGACCATGATGTCGTACCGCCCGGAGTCCAGCCCGGCCAGCAGGCCCGACCACTCGCCCTCCACAAAGCTCACATCCACCCCCAGCTTTTCTCCGATGGCCTGGGCCACCTCCACGTCGTAGCCCACCAGCGCATCGCCCTCATCGTGGTAGGTCCAGGGGGCCCAGGTACCCTCCATGGCCACCACCATCTCCCCCTTGGCCTGGATGGCGGCCAGCAGATCGCCCCCCATGTCAGTCACTTGGGGCTTCTCCTGGGCGCAGCCCGCCAGAGAGGCCAGACACAGCGCCAGCGCGGCAAGCGCCGCCGCAAACCGTTTCCCATTCATGTTTTCATCGCTCCTTCGTGCAGTAATCCTAGAAGCTGCGCCAGCAACCTCCTAGTCCATGTATTTGTCCAAAAACGCCTCCACCGTGGCCCAGTACAGCTCCGGGTCTGTGCCTGCCGCTCCCCCGTGGGCCGCACCGGGGACGGACAGCCGCTCCTTGTCCGGGCTGGCGCAGGCGTTATACACCACGTCCAGCATCCAATAGGGCACAAAGGTGTCCTCCTCCCCGTGGATGAAGAGCATGGGCAGCTGTGTTTTCTTGAGCTGCTCCACCGCCGACGCCTCTTTAAATCCGTACCCCGCCCGGATCTGGGTCACCAGGGAGGCCGCGTCCAGCACCGGGAAGGTGGGCAGGCCGAACA
This sequence comes from uncultured Oscillospiraceae bacterium, assembly GCA_949841355.1. GTDB lineage: Bacteria > Bacillota > Clostridia > Oscillospirales > Oscillospiraceae > Enterenecus. The sequence continues at coordinate 26,150 of CATKZP010000003.1, read as the reverse complement.
TCTCCTCCAGCTGCCCCGCGAACTCGTCCCACACGGAGGAGTAGCCGCAGTCCTCAATGATGCACCGCACGTTGGGGGACAGATCCTCCTCCCCGGCGGTCATCATCACCGTGGCCCCGCCCATGGACACGCCGAACAACACCACCTCCGCCTGGGGGTCCTCCTCCACGATGGCGTCCACCCAGGCCACAATGTCCCGCCGCTCCGGCCAGCCCATGCCGGCGTAGCGGCCCTCGCTGCGCTCGTGAGCCCGGGCGGCGGGGGCCAGGACGCTGTACCCCATTTCGTAAAATTTCGCGGCGAACCCGCCCTCGTACTGGGGGATGGAGCCGTAGCCGTGGCAGACCACGGCGTATTGGTGGCTGCCCTCATGGGGCAGGTACAGGGCGTGGAGCTTCAGCCCGTCGTGGCTGGTGAGCCAGCGGTCCCCGGCTTGTCCGGCGAACCAGGCGTACTTCCCCTCCAGCTCCAGGTTGTCCAGGTCCTCGGCGCTGAGCATACCGCCCCCCTGGGGGTCCAGGGCGAAGCGGAACAAATAATTGCCCGCAAAGGCCAGCACCGCTGCGGCCAGCACGAAAACCGCCGCCAGAACGATCACCGCAATTTTCCAGCCCCGGCCGGTTTTTTTGACTTTTTCCATCATACGTCAGTCCTTTCCTTCTGCTCTTCCATCCGTCTGGAGGAAGGCGCGGGTGCGCTCCTCCCTGGGGTGCTCAAAGACCTCCCGGGACGCTCCCGCCTCCACCACCACGCCGTGCTCCATGAACACCGTCTGGCTGGACACGGTGCGGGCAAAGCCCAGCTCGTGGGTGACCACCAGCATGGTCATCCCCTCGCCGGCCAGCTGTCGCATCACCGCCAGCACCTCCCCCGTCAGCTCCGGGTCCAGCGCGGAGGTGGGCTCGTCGAAGTAGATGATCTCCGGCTCCACCGCCATGGCCCGGGCGATGGCCACCCGCTGCTGCTGGCCGCCGGACAGCTGGCTGGGGTAGTGGTTCATCCGGTCGGCCATGCCCACCTTTGAAAGCGCCCTGCGGCCGATCTCCTCCGCTCTGTCCCTGGGCATCTTCCGGCCCACGATCAGCCCCTCGGTAACGTTTTGCAGCGCGGTTTTGTTTAAAAACAGGTTATAGCTCTGAAAGACGAAGGCGGTCCGTTTCCGCAGCCGGGCGACATCCCGCTTGGACATATGCCCCAGCCGGAATTCCTCTTCGTCAAAGCGCAGCGTCCCCTCGTCCGCCCGCTCCAAAAAGTTCAGGCAGCGCAGAAGCGTGGTCTTGCCCGAGCCGCTGGGGCCCAGGATGGCCACCACGTCTCCCCTGTCCACCCGCAGGTCCACCCCCTTGAGCACCTGGGTCTGCCCAAAGGATTTGCGCACGTTTTTTACCTCCAATAACACTCCTCAGCCCTCCCGGTATTCGTAGGCGCTCAGCTTCCGCTCCCCGATGTGCTGAAGCCAGGTGAGCACGGTGGAAAACAGCAGATACACCAGCCCCACCTCTATGTAAAGCGCCAGCGGCTGATAGACCCGGGCGTCGATCTGCTCGGTGGCCCGGAACATCTCCACCACCGTGATGTTGGCGGCCAGGGAGGTGTCCTTCACCATGGCGATCAGCGAGTTGGACAGGGGCGGGAACGCGGTGCGCATGGCCTGGGGCAGCACAATGCGGCGCATAGTCTGGAGGTAGCTCAGCCCCGCGCAGCGCCCGGCCTCCAGCTGTCCGGCGGGCACCGCCTCCAGCGCCGCCCGGACGGTCTCCGCGCAGTAGGCCCCCTCGTTGAGGGAAAACACGAGCACCGCCGCGGGGAATGGCTCGATGCGCACCCCCACCTTGGGAAGGCCGAAAAACACCACAAACAGCTGCACCAGCAGCGGCGTGCCCCGAAAGATCCAAATGTAGAACCGGCACAGCTGGGCCGCCGCCGGCACCCGGGCAAACTGGATCATGGCCGCCGCCACGGCGATGACCATGGCCAGGGAAAAGGCGATGGCCGTCAGCGGAATGGTCACCGTCAGCCCGGGAATCAGTATTTTGGGGAACGAGTCCACCAGAATTTCCAGCAGCGGAACGCTCTCATACAGCCGCTCAAGCACGGGCCGTCACTCCTTTCGTCCAAACGCTTCGGCGGCACGGCGCGATGATAAGCCGGACCGCTGAACATGGCAAATGCCCCTGTCGAATGCCCGCCGGGCATTTACAGGTCAGGATATTATATCACGCCTGTCAAGCGCCCCTCCCCGCGCCCCCCGGGCGGCGGCCGCGATCATGCGTTGACATTTGCCCCGGTTTTCGATATAATGTTGCCACTTTTGAGAGAGGACAGGAGAGGACAAATGAAACGAGAAAATTTCCGCTCCCGGCTGGGCTTCCTGCTGGTGAGCGCCGGATGCGCCATCGGCATCGGCAACGTGTGGAAATTCCCCTATGTCACCGGGGAGAACGGCGGCGGCGTGTTCGTGCTGTTCTACCTGCTGTTTCTGGTGATTATGGGCATACCCGTGCTCACCATGGAGCTGGCGGTGGGCCGGGCCAGCCGCAAAAGCGCGGTGCAGGGCTATCAGGCGCTGGAGCCCGAGGGTTCCAACTGGCACATACACGGCTGGTTCTGCCTGATCGGGTGTTACCTGCTGATGATGTACTACACCACCGTGTCCGGCTGGATGCTGGGCTACTTCTTCAAGTTCGCCGGGGGGGCCTTCTCCGGTATGTCAAACGAGGCTGTGGACGGGGTGTTCTCCGCCATGCGCGCCAACCCCGCCGAGATGACGGTGTGGATGGCGGTGACGGTGCTGGCGGGCTTTCTGGTGTGCTCCCTGGGCCTTCAGGGCGGGCTGGAGCGGGTGACCAAGTGGATGATGCTGGGCCTTTTGGGCCTCATCGTGGTGCTGGCCGTCCACAGCCTCACCCTGCCCGGCGCGGTGGAAGGGGTCAAGTTCTACCTGCTGCCCGACTTTGGCCGGGCGATGGAGCAGGGTCTGGGCAAAGTAATCACCGCCGCCATGAACCAGGCGTTTTTCACCCTGAGCCTGGGCATCGCCGCCATGGAGATCTTCGGCAGCTACATGAGCCGGGACAATACGCTGACCGGCGAGGCCGCCCGCATCTGCGGCCTGGACACCTTCGTGGCCATCATGAGCGGCCTGATTATCTTCCCCGCCTGCTTCTCCTTCGGGGTGACGCCCAACGCGGGGCCGCCCCTGATCTTCGTCACCCTGCCCAAGGTGTTCACCGGCATGGCCGGGGGGCGGCTGTGGGGGTCGCTGTTCTTCCTGTTCATGTCCTTCGCCAGCTTTTCCACAGTGATCGCCGTGTTTGAGAACCTGCTAGCCGGCTGCATCGACAACTTCGGCTGGAGCCGGAAAAAGGCGGCGCTCATCAACGGGGCCTTTGTCCTCATCGCCAGCCTGCCCTGTGTGCTGGGCTATAATCTGTGGTACTTCGAGGCCGTGCTGCCCAACGGCGGCATTGGCCAGGTGCTGGATATCGAGGACTTTTTGGTCTCCAACCTGCTTCTCCCCCTGGGTTCGCTGGTGTATCTGCTCTTCTGCGTCACCAAATGGGGCTGGGGCTTCGACAAGTATTTGGAGGAGGCCAACACCGGCAAGGGGCTGAAAATGCCCCGGGCGCTGAAGCCCTACTTCCAGTTCGTGCTGCCCGTGCTCATCCTGGTCATTCTGATTCAGGGCCTGATGAAATAAGAACAGCCCCCGGCTTCCAGTGGAAGCCGGGGGCTGTTTTCTCGTTCTCCTGCCGGGTCCTTCCGGCAAATTGAGAGCCAGGGGCAGGCCCCGGCTCTCTTTCACCGTCTCTTTACTTCTGGAAGCTCACGCCCACCACCGTGACGTTCACCTGAGCCACTTCCAGCCCGCTGGTGTTCTCCACGGCGCTGAACACCGCCTCCTGCACCGCCCGGGCCACCTCAGTGACCACGTAGCCATACCGCACCAGAACGGGCAGGTCCACGCTCACCCGCTCGTCCTCCACCCACAGGCGCACGCCCCGGGTCAGGGCCTTGCGGTTGGCGGGATCGGCCAGGTCCCGGCCCACGCCGTTGCCAAGGCAGCTCACGCCCTCCACGTCCACTGCGGCGGCGGCGGCGATGACGGACAGAACCTCCTCTGAAATGCTCACGCTGCCCAGCTCGCCCTCGTGGGAGATATATTCCTTGCCGTCGGCCATAAAGCCTCACGCTCCTTCATCGTATGCTGAGACTATTATAGCACCCCGCCCCGCAAATTACAATGCTTATTTTCTTGTGCGCTGCGCGGCGGCTGGGCTTTTCCCCTCGCTCCGGTCCAACCTCCCTCGCTGTCTGCTTCTCCGCGCTTCTTGATTACGGCTCGTTCTCAATGACCGTGATTTTGTCCGCCGTCAGCCCGGTCTCCTTCTTGACGATCTCCATAATCTTGGTCACGTCGTTTTCGCTCAAGCCGTTTTCCGTGGACGACACCACCACGCTGGCGCTGTTGTCGTTGATGAAGCACACGCAGTCGCCGTAGCCCTTGGCGGTAATCAGGTTCTCCACGTTGGCCTCCGACATGGTAAACGCCGCCATAGTCTGGATGGAGGCGTTGGCCTCGTCAATGATGTCCTGCTGGGCTCCCGCGTCCGCTGCCGCCTGCTGGAGCAGCTCCAGCGCGCTGTCCCGGGCCTGCTGGCGGTTGAGCCGGGCGGAGGCGAAATAGCCCGTCTGCTCCCCCGCCGCGCTGGGCTGGGCGCTGGGGTCCGCGGAGGGCTGGGCGCCGGTCTTGCCGTCCTCCCCCTGCTGCCTGCCGTCCTCTTTCCCGTTGACCAGGGCCGCCTGACCCAGCAGCTTCCCGCTTCCGTTCTGGCCGTCCGTCCCATCGCTGGCCGCCGTCTCCCTGCCGTAGGACCAATTCAGGTATACCGCCGCCCCCACAAAGAGCACGATGGCCACCACGACCGCGTTGCGTTTCCATACACTCATTGCTCTGCCCTCCAGTTCATAGTTTGTTTCACGTGAAACATTCGTTTTGTTCTCTTGCCGGCACGCTTCGCCTGCTCACCACGGTCCAGCGCTTCCTTTACACACCGTGATCCGGTCCGCCCCCAGCCCGGTGAGCGCCGATACCGCCTGGGTCATCGCCAGCCGCACCTCCGCCTGGCCGGCTCCCTCGCACACCACCAGCGCCCCCTGAAACACCGGGGAGCGCTGAAGGCGCACCACCGCCTCCTGGCCCGAGCCGGTGTTCACCACCACCGTTTTTTCCTCCACGCGGTTCTCCCGCTCCCCGGAGGAGGTGGACCGGTCGGTGACGGGCACCTGCTCCATGCCGCTTTTGACGGTGAGGGTCACCGTCACCTTCCCCGCCCCCTCCACCTGGGACAGCGTGCGGGAGAGCTTCTCCTCCAGCGCTGCCAGGTCGAAGTCCTCCTGCTGGCCGGAGGCGGCGGCTTTGGGCGGCTCCGCCCCCTCCCCCGTGGGCCAGAGCAGCAGCGCCGCCCCCGCCGCCAGCAGCAAAAGCACGTACTTGTACCGCTCCAGCGCCTTCCAGATTTTCTCCGCCTCCGGCTTTTTCCATTGCAAGCTCATGGCTGTGTCTCCTCGTAATGCTGCCGCTGGGCGGGCACGCCCAGCTCCTCCTCCAGCAGCCGCTCCAATTGGGCGCGCTGCTCCTGCGTCCAGCTCCCCCGGGCGGCGACCTCCCAGGGGCAGGGTACGCCCTGCTCATCATAGCCGCAGGTCACCTCCACCGCACATTCAAAGCCGAATTGCTTCGCCTTGTCCATAACATATGCGGCGGTCTCCCGCTCTATGATAGCCAGATAAAAGCGGCCGTTCTCCTCTTCCAGCTGCCGCTCACAGCTCTGCACCTGGCTGCGCCAGCCGCCCGCCCCCTGGAGAAAGGGGACCCCGTTCAGCGCTGTGACAGCCGGCTTCAGCACCGCCAGCAGCAGGGCCAGCCCGCCCGCCAGGCGGCACACCTTTTTTACGTTTCCCTCCGGCGCCAGGGTCTCCGCCAGCGCCACCACCAGGGCGGCCGCCGTCACCCCCAGTAGCCAGCTGCGCGCCGCCCCCATCATGCCGCGCTCACCGACACGCAGGACACCAGGGCGATGAGCAGCAGCAGGCAGCACGCCCCCGTCATCCCCAGCACCAGCCCGAAGGCCGAGCTGAGCCGGTCCACCAGCGTGCACACCGGCCCGCCGCCAAAGGCGCAGGACAGGGCGGCCACCAGCTTGTACGCCAGGTAGTGCACCGCCAGCTGGAGCAGCGGCAGCAGGCACACGCCCAGCACCGTCATCATGCCGAACACCCCCACCGTCCCCCGCAGCACCCCCGCCGAGGCCAGCACCGTCTCCGCCGCGTCGGACAAAATACCCCCCACCACCGGGATGGCTCCCGAGATGGCCAGCCGCGCGGCCTTCACCGCCGCCGCGTCCGCCGCCCCGGCCACCACGCCGCTGGCGGTGAGGTAGCCCACAAAGGCCGTCATCACAACCGTAATCAGGGTGGTCACCGTCCACTTGAGCAGCTCCGCCATCCGCTTCAGCTCCTCCCGCTCCAGCGCCGCCTCCACCACCGACACGGCGATGTACCCGTACAGCAGGGGCACCAGCAGGGCGTCGATGAGCCCGATGAGCAAATCGCAGAACAGCGCCGCCGCCATCTGCCGGACCGCCGCCCCGGTGACCGCCCCTGTCGCCGCCGCCAGCATGGCCGCCGTGGGCAGCAGCACGTTGGCGAAGGAGGCCATTTTCTCAATGCTTCCCGTGCCCATGCCCAGCAGGGAGTTCACGTCCGCCGCCGCCACCGCGGCCACCGCCAGCGCCCCCGCCAGGCTCGCCGCGCGCACGCTCCCCTTCTCCGCCTCTCCCACCGAGGCCGCCAGGGCGCAGAACATCAAAATCACCAGCAGCAGCGCCCCCGACCGCCCCGCCTTCCTCAGCGCGCCGCCCAGCTCCCGGGTGCCCGTGTCCAGCAGGCTCTCCAGCCCCTGGTCCAGGGTGGCGCCGTACTGCGCGCCGCCGCCGCTCTCCTGAGCCGCCCGGCGCAGGGCGTCCACGTCCACCAGCTCCTCCTGCCCCTCCAGCGCCTCCTGCCCGGTGAGGGCGCGGGCGGGCAGGCACAGCAGCGCCAGCAGCGCCAGCGCCAGCCAAGCGCCCCATCTCCGTCTCATCCCGTCCCCTCCCCTACAGCAGCTGGGTGAGCATGTCCAGCACCGCCGTCATCAGCGGCAGCGCCGCGGCCAGGGCCAGCACCGTCCCCGCCAGCTCCACCGCCTCGGCCAGCCCGCCCTCCTGGGCGTCCCGGCAGAACCCGGAGGCCAGCCGGGCGGCGATGGCGATTCCCGCCGTCTTAATCACCGGCTCCACCACCTGGGCGGACAGCCCGCCCATCCGGACCAGCTTGTCCGCCAGCTCCATCACCGCCTCCAGCGCGCCAGAGCAGTACAGCACAATGAGCGCGCACGCCCCCACCCCCAGGGCGAGGGCGATCTCCGGCGACTGCTTGCGCACCACCACGGCGCACAGCGCCGCCGTCACCGCCGCCGCCGCGATTTTCAGCACCCCGCTCACAGCCCGAACAGGCCCTTCACCAGGGTGAACAGGTCGTTGATCTGCTGCACCACGATCATCAGCACCACCACCAGCGCCACCAGGGTGGTCATGGTGGCCATCTCGTCCCGCCCGGAGCGGGTGAGCACCTGGTTGAGCACCGACACCAGAATGCCGATGGCCGCAATTTTAAAAATGAGGTCCACGTCCATATTCTCCTCCTATGTACCCTAACATTACAGCAGCAGGATGGCAGCGAACAGCCCCGCCGTCACCCCCAGCACGCCGTATACCCGGCCCAGACGGCTGCGCTCGCCGGCCGCCTCCCCCTGTAGGGCGCGCAGGCCCGCCGCCGTCTCCTCCAGCGCGCGCCGCTGGCTGTCCCCGTCGTACCGGCCCAGCACGCAGCCCAGCCGGGCCAGCAGCGCCCGGTCCTCCGGCTTGAGGCGGAGGGGCGCCGCGTCCAGCTCCGCCCGCCACACCGATTGGAATGCCTGCGTGTCCGGCGCCCGGGCGCGCTGGGCGCATTGGGCAAAAAACTGGGCCGCCGGGCCGCGCAGCGCGCCCGCCGCCGTCTCCATCGCGTCGGGCAGGGGGCTGAGCCGCCAGCCCAGCTCCCGCTGGAGGGCGTCCAGCCCCGCCGCCAGCTCCCCCAGGTCCCGCACCCGGCCCTCCAGCCGGGCCGCGGCCCGCAGGCCCAGCGCAGCGCATCCGGCCACCACCAGCACCGCCCCCAAAAGCCGCGTCATGACAGCGCCTCCACCCGGGCGGTACGCTCCCCGCCCCGGCGCTCCAGCACCACCAGCCGCCGGAACACCCCGGCGCTCAGCAGCTCCCGGCCGGCTGGACGGCGGCGCAGGTCGTCCAGGCCCGAGCCGTGGGCGGTGGCCAGCACCGCCACGCCGCAGCCCGCCGCGTCCACCACCGCCCGGACGTCCCCGGGACTCCCCAGCTCGTCCACCGCCGCCGCCTGGGGGTTCATCCCCCGGATGAGGATGGACAGCCCCTCGGCCTTGGAGCAGCCGTCCAGCACGTCGGTGTGCCGGCCCACGTACAGCTGGGGCTCCCCCCGCCACAATGCAGCGATCTCCCCCCGCTCGTCCGCCACGCACACGCGCTGCGGCGCGCCCCCCTCCCCGTCGGACAGCGCCCGCACCAGGTCCCGCAGCAGCGTGGTCTTGCCCGCTCCCGGAGGGGCCACGATCAGGGTGCTCAGGGGCCGCCCGCCCGCCATCAGCTGGGGAAGCAGAGGCCGCGCCGGGCCGGTCACTCCCCGGGCCACCCGGACGGACAGGGAGGACAGCTCCCGCAGGGTGACAATCCGGTCCTCCTGACGCACCACCGTGCCGCACAGGCCAACCCGGTGCCCGCCCCGCAGGGTGACAAAGCCCTGCCGCACCCGGTCCAGCGCCGTGTGGGCGGAGCACTGGGTGGCGTTCTCCACCACCTGCCGCAGCGCCTCCTCCCCCACCGGGGGACCGCCCGCCTCCGCCTCCCCCTCCGGGAGGAGGACCGTCATGGGATAGCCCCGGCGCAGCCGGAATTCCTCCGCCCCCGCCAGCCTGTCCTCTCCCAGGGCGCGCAGGCCGGCGCGCAGGGATGCGGGCAGCACCGCCGCCGCCTGCTGCCAGGGTTTTCTTTCGTCCATACCGTTCACCGCCTTCGTTACCCCAATCCTATGAGGGCGTGTCCCCCAATATTCCAGCGCGCAGCCAAAAAAATCCGCCCGCCGGAGAGCCCGGCAGGCGGATTTTTCACATTTTCTATTTTGATTATTTCAGCACGGAGACGATGCGCTGGACCGCCTCCTTTGTGGCGTCCGCGTCCCCAAAGGCGGTGATGCGGATGTAGCCCTCCCCGCTGGGGCCGAAGCCCGCGCCGGGGGTGGTGACCACGCAGGCCCGCTTCAGCAGCAGGTCGAAGAAGTCCCAGGACGGGACGCCGCCGGGGGTTTTGACCCACAGGTAGGGGGCGTTCACCCCGCCGTATACCGTCAGTCCCGCGGCGGTCAGTCCCTCCCGGATGACCTTGGCGTTGTTCAGGTAGTAGTCGATGGCCAGCTTGGTCTGGGCCCTGCCCTCGGGGGAGAGCGCCGCCTCCGCCGCCCGCTGGATGACGTAGGGCACGCCGTTGAACTTGCTGCCCTGGCGGCGGTTCCACAGGGCCCGGAGGGACACGCCCTCCCGCTCCAGCGCCTTGGGGATGACGGTGTAGGCGCAGCGGGTGCCGGTGAACCCCGCGGACTTGGAGAAGGAGCGGAACTCGATGGCGCAGGTCTTGGCGCCCTCCACCTCGAAAATGCTGTGGGGGATGCCCGGCTCGGTGATGAACGCCTCGTAGGCGGAGTCGAAGAGGATCACGCTGCCGTGGGCGTTGGCGTAGTCCACCCACACCTTGAGCTGGTCATAACTGGCCGCCGCGCCGGTGGGGTTGTTGGGGGAGCAGAGGTAGATGAGGTCGGGCGCCCTGTCCCCTTCGGGCAGGCTGGGGAAAAAGCCGTTGTCCGCCGTGCAGGGCAGGTACACCAGGTCCGTCCACTTCTCCCCGTCGAAGTCCCCGGCCCGGCCCGCCATGGCGCTGGTGTCCACGTAGACGGGGTAAACTGGGTCGCACACCGCCACCACGTTGTCCGCAGAAAAGATGTCTCCGATGCTGCCGCAGTCGGTCTTGGCCCCGTCGGATACGAAAATCTCGTCGTCACCGATGTCCACCCCCCGCTCCTTGTAGGAGTCCCGGATGGCAAAGCGCAGGAAGTCGTAGGCGCAGCAGGTCTCCTCGCAGTAGCCCCGGAAGGTCTCCTTGACCCCCATCTCGCGGGACGCCTTCACCATGGCGTCCACCACCGCGGGGGCCAGGGGCTGGGTCACGTCGCCAATGCCCAGGCGGATGAGGGGCATGGGCGGGTTCTGGGCGGAAAAGGCGCGCACGCGGCGGCCGATCTCCGGAAACAGGTAGCCGCCGGGGAGCTTTTGGAAATTTTGATTGATGTGGGCCATGGGGACCACTCCTTACTTCATTGAGTTAAACTATTTTACATCAGCCGCCCCGTCTTGGTCAATCGGCAGTTTCGCCATCAAATACCGTGACGGCGGGGCCGGTCATGAACATTTGGCCGGATTTCTCATCCCAGCGGACGTTCAGGTCCCCGCCGGCCAGATGGACCGCCGCCGCCCGGTCCAGCTTCCCCGCGGCCATCATGGCGCAGGCCGACGCGCACGCCCCGGTGCCGCAGGCCATGGTCTCGCCGCTCCCCCGCTCCCACACCCGCATTTGCAGCTCCCGCCGGTTCAGCACCCGGATGAACTCCGCGTTCACCCCGCCGGGAAAGGCGGGGTTTCGCTCCGCCAGCGGCCCCAAAATCTCCAGGTCCAGGGCGGCGGGGTCGTCCGCCTCCATCACCGCGTGGGGATTGCCCATGGACACGGGGATGGCTGTGTACGCCCGCCCGTCCAGCACCAGCGGCACGGCGTCCCCCAGAACGGGCACGCCCATCCCCACCGCCGCGCCCGTCACAGCGCCGTTTTCAAGGATCAGGGACAGCTCCCGCTCCCCCGCCCCGGTCTCAATGGTCAGGTGGCGTTTGTCCGTCAGCCCCTTGTCGTGGACGTATTTGCCGAAGCAGCGGATGCCGTTGCCGCACATGGCCCCCTCGGAGCCGTCGGCGTTGAACATCCGCATTTGAAAATCCGCCCGCTTCGACGGACACACGCAGATGATGCCGTCTCCGCCCACGCCAAAGTGGCGGTGGGACAAGCGGCGGGACAGCCCGGGCAGATCGTCCGGCATCCCGTCCATACAGTTGAGGAAGATATAGTCGTTCCCCAGACCGTGCATTTTAGTAAAGCGCATACGCTCCCCTCCTTATGGGAAAGCGTATGCGCTTTGCCGGCGCGGTATGAAACCAGAAATGCGGACGGTCCGGGGGCGGCGGCCTATTCGGCCTCCACGCGAATCGTGAATTCCTCGCGAATCGTGAATTCCTCCGGCAGATGAAAGATGTCCTCTTTTAAAAACAGCGGGTAAAAGTACTCCTTTTTGAGCCGGTCAAATTCCAGCCATTCAAAATCATGGGTGTGCGTTCCCTCACGCCGGGTGAACCGATCCCCTCTTGAGCGAAGCCCCGCATGGGAGACATCCATCAAAAAATAGACGCACAGCTCATGATACCTTAAACGGTCCACGTCCTCCGTAAAAAACGCTTGGTTCAGCCAGAGCGGGCGGACGATCTCTGCCTCGATTTCCAGCTCCTCCCAAACCTCCCGGAGCACAGCGGCTTCCGCCGTCTCGCCCAGCTTGACCCTGCCGCCGGGAAGGTAAAAATAGGGGGAGCGCTCATCCCGCATTGCCAGTATTCTGCCGTCGGAAATCATGAGCGCGCAAACTCTGTAATTGAACTTTTCCCCCTCAGTTTTATAGGAAATATCCATTTCAGTAGTTGATGATATACTTATCCCGCTCCCAGGAGGATACGCGGGTGCGGTACTCGTCCCACTCCGCCTCCTTGCCGGCGATGTACTGGCTGGTGACGTGCTGGCCCAGCACCGACATCACCAGCTTGTCCTTGCGCATGGCCGCCAGCGCCTCCTCCAGGGAGCCGGGCAGGGCCTCGATGCCCCGGCGCTTCCGGGTGGCGGGGGTCATGGCGAAGATGTTCTCAGTGACCTCGGGGGGCGGGGTCAGCCCCTTGGCGATGCCGTCCAGCCCCGCCGCCAGGCACACCGCCAGGGTTAGGTAGGGATTGCAGGCCGGATCGGGACAGCGCAGCTCCACCCGGGTGCCCTGGCCTCGGCTGGCCGGGATGCGGATGAGGGTGGAGCGGTTGGAGGCCGACCAGGCCATGTAGCAGGGGGCCTCATAGCCGGGCACCAGCCGCTTGTAGGAGTTCACCAGGGGGTTGGTGATGGCGCACATCCCCTTCATGTGGCACAGCACGCCCGCGATGAAGGAATAGCACTCCTTGGACAGCCCCTTCTCCCCTTTTTCATCGTAGAACACGTTTTTCCCGTCCCGGAACAAGGACATGTTGGTGTGCATTCCATTGCCCGCCAAGCCGTAAATGGGCTTGGGCATGAAGGTGGCATGAAGATTGTCTCGCTGGGCGATGGTCTTGACCGCCAGCTTGAATGTCATGATCTTGTCGGCGCAGTCCAGGGCGGGGGCGTACTTGAAGTCGATCTCGTGCTGCCCCGGGGCCACCTCGTGGTGGGACGCCTCGATCTCATACCCCATCTGCTCCAGCGCCAGACAGATGCGCCGCCGGGTGGGCTCGCCGTGGTCCAGAGGGCCCAGGTCGAAATAGCCCGCCTCGTCGTTGGTCTTGGTGGTGGGCTTGCCGTCCTCGTCGGTTTGAAACAGGAAGAACTCCGCCTCGGGGCCCACGTTGAAGGTGTCGTAGCCCATGGCGCGGGCCTTTTCCAGCACCCGCTCCAGCACCCCCCGGGGATCGCCTACAAAGGAGGAGCCGTCCGGGTTGTGGACGTCGCAGATCAGCCGGGCCACCTTGGCGTGCTGGGGCTCCCAGGGGAAGATGACAAAGCTGTCCAGATCGGGGTAGAGGTACTGGTCGGACTCGTTGATGCGCACAAAGCCCTCGATGGACGAGCCGTCCAGCATGATCTGATTGTTCACCGCCTTCTCAATCTGGGAGGCGGTGATGGCCACGTTTTTCAGCTGCCCAAATATGTCCGTAAACTGCATTCGGATGAACTTTACGTCCTCCTCCCTCACCATGCGCACGATATCTTCTTTGGTATATCCCATGACCGGCCTCTCCTTTCCTGCGCCGAAGGCTCCCGCCCGCGGCGTCCCAAACGCCTCTATTCGCGTTTTTCGCTTTCAGCATAGCACAAAGGCGGTTTTTGTCAATAGTTTTCGACATGGACGCAAAATTTTATTGCACAAAACAGGTTTAGCGGATATCAAAGCCTCATTTTTGTAAAAATTCACATCTGCGCCGTGCGGCGGCGCAGACTATGGGAAAAATTGAAAAGACAGGCAAGTCTTACTTGACCATTCTTGTGTATTCTGCTAAAATATTCTCATCAGACTCCTATCCCAGCATCTATCCCTGCACATCCGATAAAATTGGAGGAATGTATCATGGCTCACAAATATGTCTACCTGTTCTCAGAGGGTAACGCCAACATGCGCGAGCTCCTGGGCGGCAAGGGCGCCAATCTGGCCGAGATGACCAACATCGGCCTGCCCGTGCCCCAGGGCTTTACCATCACCACCGAGGCGTGCACCCAGTACTACGAGGACGGGCAGAAGATCAACGACGAGATCCAGACCCAGATCATGGAGTATATCGTCACCATGGAGCAGATCACCGGCAAGAAGTTCGGTGACAAGGAAAATCCCCTGCTGGTCTCCGTGCGCTCCGGCGCCCGGGCCTCCATGCCCGGCATGATGGACACCATCCTCAACCTGGGCCTCAACGAGGACGTGGTGGAGGTTCTCTCCCGCAAGTCCGGCAACCCCCGCTGGGCCTGGGACTGCTACCGCCGCTTCATCCAGATGTACTCCGACGTGGTGATGGAGGTGGGCAAGAAGTACTTCGAGCAGCTCATCGACCAGATGAAGGAGAAGAAGGGCGTCACGCAGGACGTGGAGCTCACCGCCGACGATCTGAAGGAGCTGGCCGGCCAGTTCAAGGCCGAGTACAAGGCCAAGATCGGCGCCGACTTCCCCTCCGACCCCAAGGAGCAGCTGATGGGCGCCATCAAGGCCGTGTTCCGCTCCTGGGACAACCCCCGCGCCAACGTCTACCGCCGGGATAACGACATTCCCTACTCCTGGGGCACCGCCGTCAATGTGCAGTCCATGGCCTTCGGCAATATGGGCGACGACTGCGGCACCGGCGTGGCCTTCACCCGCAACCCCGCCACCGGCGAGAAAAAGCTGTTCGGTGAGTTCCTGACCAACGCCCAGGGCGAGGACGTGGTGGCCGGCGTGCGCACCCCCATGCCCATCAGCGAGATGGCCGACAAGTTCCCCGAGGCCTTCGCCCAGTTCGAGCAGGTGTGCAAGACCCTGGAGGACCACTACCGTGACATGCAGGACATGGAGTTCACCGTGGAGGCGGGCAAGCTCTACATGCTCCAGACCCGCAACGGCAAGCGCACCCCCGCCGCCGCTCTGAAGATCGCCTGCGACCTGGTGGACGAGGGCATGATCGACGAGAAGAAGGCCGTGGCCATGATCGAGCCCCGCTCCCTGGACACCCTGCTCCATCCCCAGTTTGACGGCGCGGCTTTGAAGGAAGCCCCCCTGCTGGCCACCGCTCTGGGCGCCTCCCCCGGCGCCGCCTCCGGCCGCATCGTCTACTCCGCCGAGGAGGCCAAGGAGTGGGCCGCCCGGGGCGAGAAGGTGGTGCTGGTCCGGCTGGAGACCTCTCCTGAGGACATCGAGGGCATGAAGGCCGCCCAGGGCATCCTCACCGTGCGCGGCGGCATGACCTCCCACGCCGCCGTCGTCGCCCGCGGCATGGGCAAGTGCTGCGTGTCCGGCTGCGGCGAGATCAAGATGGACGAGGAGAACAAGCAGTTCGAGCTGGCCGGCAAGACCTTCCACGAGGGCGACTGGCTCAGCCTGGACGGCTCCACCGGCAAGATCTACGACGGCGCTGTGCCCACCGTCCCCGCCACCATCGGCGGCGAGTTCGGCCGGGTGATGGGCTGGGCGGACAAGTACCGCCGCCTGGACGTGCGCACCAACGCCGACACGCCTCACGACGCCGCTCAAGCCAAGAAATTCGGCGCTCAGGGCATCGGCCTGTGCCGCACCGAGCACATGTTCTTCAACGACGACCGCATCCCCGCCATCCGGGAGATGATCTGTTCCGATACCGTGGAGCAGCGCGAGCGCGCCCTGGCCAAGCTGGAGCCCATGCAGCAGTCCGACTTCGAGGGCATCTACGAGGCCATGGAGGGCCTGCCTGTCACCATCCGCTTCCTGGACCCCCCCCTGCACGAGTTCGTCCCCACCGAGGAGGCCGATATCGCCAAGCTGGCTGAGGATATGGGCAAGTCCGTGGCCGATATCAAGGTCATCATCGCGGGCCTGCACGAGTTCAACCCCATGATGGGCCACCGCGGCTGCCGTCTGGCCGTCACTTACCCCGAAATCGCCGTGATGCAGACCAACGCCGTCATCAAGGCCGCCCTGGCCGTCCAGGCCCGCCACCCCGAATGGAACCTGGTGCCCGAGATCATGATTCCCCTGGTGGGCGAGGTGAAGGAGTTCCTCTTTGTCAAGAACATCGTCACCACCACCGCCGACAAGCTCATCAGCGAGGCCGGCTCCTCCATGAAGTATAAGGTGGGCACCATGATCGAGATTCCCCGGGCCGCTATGACCGCCGACGAGATCTCTCCCCACGCCAACTTCTTCTCCTTCGGCTCCAACGACCTGACTCAGATGACCTTCGGCTTCAGCCGCGACGACGCGGGCAAGTTCCTGGACGCCTACTATGACAAGAAGATTTACGAGAGCGATCCCTTTGCCAAACTGGACCAGCATGGCGTGGGCCGCCTCATCTCCAACGCCACCCGCTGGGGCCGTTCCACCAACCCCCACATTCACGTGGGCATCTGCGGTGAGCACGGCGGCGATCCCTCCTCGGTGGAGTTCTGCCATAGGATCGGCCTGGATTACGTGTCCTGCTCTCCCTTCCGGGTGCCCATCGCCCGCCTGGCCGCCGCTCAGGCCGCCATCAAAGAGGGCTGAGCACCAGCCGCTTCTGTCGTAGGGCAAAAAAGAGACCTCGCATCTCACGATGCGAGGTCTCTTTTTTATCCAGGGCACGCTGCGTTCATCGAAACGGTGTGGATTGCGTGACAAAGAGAAAAAGCAAAAGGACCAGCGGATGTTTTGGTATTACCGGTCCCGGAGCAGCCCCGATTCCGCCATGGAAACCATGTCGCCCCCGGCAAAAATCAGGTGGTCCTCCAGGGTGATGCCCGCCTCGGCCAGCACCCGCCTCAGCCGCAGAGTGGTGTCCACGTCCGCCTGGGACGGGACGGCCACCCCGGATACGTGGTTGTGGGCCAGCACCACCCGACTGGCATTGCACGTCAGCGCGGCCTGAAGCACCTTGCGGGTGGCGATGTGTACGGCGTCCACCACGCCCTCCCCCAGCTTTTTGGCGGCCAGCAGCTTACTCTTGCCGTCCATACACACCAGATAGGCCAATTCATCCCGCTGACCGAAAAAATAGGGTTCCAACAGCTCTTTAAGCTGCCAGATGTCTACGATTTGGCCGTCAAAGCTGGCGCTTTGCCGCATATATTGGGCGGAGGCGGCGGGGATGAGCTGGAGAAGTATGGCGGTATTGGGCCCGATGCCCTTTACCTCCAGCAGCTGTTCATAGGTGGCGTGAAACACCCCGGCCAGCGAACCGAAGTGATCTACCAGCCGGTGGGCCAGGGGGTTTACGTCCCCCTGGGGAATGGCGTAGAACAGCAGCAGCTCCAGCACCTTGTGGTCGGGCAGGCCGCTGAGGCCGTGCTCCAAAAACTCCGCCCTGACCCGCTGGCGGTGGCCGGTGTGAATGCTGCCCACTCCCTTAGACGCCACAACCTCTCCCCCTCTCTCTGTCTGGGGCAAGTATAGCATTTTTTCCGCCGGTAGGCAAGAAATTTCCCGCAGGGAGATAAAATAGGACGTGCGGCACAGACCGCACGTCCTATTTTAAAACAGCCCGGCGATATACAGAATAATGCCGTATATCACGCTGGCGGAGATGCCGTAGGCCAGCACCGGCCCCGCTACGGTGAACAGCTTGGCGCCGGTTCCGGTGATAAACCCCTCGCTTTTGAACTCCAGTGCGGGGGAAACCATAGCGTTGGAGAAGCCGGTGATGGGCACCAGCGTCCCCGCACCGGCGTGCTTGGCGATGTTGTCGAACACCCCCAGGCCGGTGAGCAGAGAGGCCAGGAAGATTAACGTGATGGATGTCCAGGTCCCCGCGTCCTCCTTGCCCGCTCCCCAGCTCTGATAGAGCGCCGTGAGCCCCTGTCCTCCGGCGCAGATGGCCCCGCCCACGCAGAAGGCCCACAGGCAGTCCTTCCAGATTGGGGAGGGCTTAGCCCTGCCGCTGACATATTGGTTATACTGTTGATTGGTCATGTCCATGCGCTTCACCTCCCTGTCAGTATGGCCGCCGGGAGGTGGTTTTATCCAAAAAACGCCCTGCGGTTTTTGGACGCAGGGCGTTTCGGGTCAAGTCATGAAATCAGATCCAGCCGGGGGATGAGCAGCGCCTTCTCCAGGGGGTAGACCTCCACCAGCAGCTTGGCAATGGCGGCCCGGTCGATGTACTCCTGGGGGACCAGCAGGCCGTTGCTGCCGCCCACGATGTTCAGCGCCACCAGGGTCTGCACATGGGGCGCGGCCCAGTCGCTCACCGAGGACGCGTCGGGGAACAGGGACAGATCGCAGCTCTGGGAGGCGGCCAGCACCCGGCCCAGAAGGGTCATGGTCTCCTCCCGGGTGACATAGCCGTTTACGTTGGCGTACAGCGCTCCGTTCTCATTGCTGCCCTTGAGCACCCCTAGGGTATACATGGCCTGAACATAGTTCTGGGCCCAATTGGGGATGTCCGTGTTGTCCGCGAAGGGCAGCTCCACGGTGTAATAAGCCGACTCGTCCACCCCCAGCACCCGGGTGATGAAGGCCAGCAGCTCCGCCCGGGTGAGCCTGCCGTCGGGACGGTACAGAGCGGTGCCGTCCTCCTGGCTGTAGCCGGTGGTCAGCCCCAGCTTGTAGAGCTGGGTAACGTAGTCGGCGCTCCAGTGGCCGGCCATGTCGGTGAAGGGGTCGCCCCGGTCCACCTTGACGGGGATGGTCACGGTGACGCCTCCGGCGGTGACGGTGATGTTCCCCTCGCCGTTGGCGGTGCCGGCGGTGAAGCAGCCCTGGTCGTCGATGACACCCACGGCGGGGTCGGCGGCCCAGATCACGTTCTCCGCGTCCATGGCCACGGGCAGGTTATACCAGATACCGGAGGCGGCCAGGTCCACCACCTCTCCGGGCTCCAGGATCAGCGTGTCGGCCTTGGTGGAGGTGTCCTTCCGGGTGACGGTGAGGGCGGTGAGCCGGTCCACCACCTGCACAGACAAGGGGTCGCCCGTCCCGGCGGAGACGGTGTAGCTGCCCGGGAGCTGTCCGGCGGTATACACCGCGCCGGTCTCGCCGGCCACCATAAAGCCGCCGGTGGCGCTCCAGTTGAAGAACTGGTCGGTGACAGGCCGTCCCGCGCCGTCGTAGGCGGCGGCGTTCACGGGGAGGCTGGCCCCCGCCAGCACCACCCGGTGCTGGGCGCTGACGTAAGCGCCCGGGGTGAGGATCTCTTCCCCGGCCCGGCTGACCAGGGCGATGGTGTTATTGATCTTCCGCTGATTGGTGGAGGGCCGGTTCACCACCTGGAACCCGGCGCTGCCCGGCAGGGTGGCCCCCAGGGTGGTGGAGCCGCCGCCGTCCAGCGCCACGGCAGACACGCAGCCCAGCTCCTGAAGCCGCTGGGCCACCTGGGCGTAGGTCGCGCCCACGGAGTAGCCGCTCTGGCGGCCGTCGATGGTGTAAAAGACCGCCGAGCCGTCGGCCTTGACGCCCACGGCGGTGTAGGGGTTGGCGGGGGTGGGCAGTCCGCTGTCAGCAACCTGCCCGTCCCGCAGCAGGGTATACAGGCCGCTGACGCCGTATGCCGCCTGGTCCCACTGCTCCGACGCGCCCCCTAGGGCCACGGATACCTGCATCCCCGGCAGCAGCCCCCGCAGGGCGGCAAGCAGCTCGGGGTTATTGCGGTCCTCGGCGTAGAGCATGAAGCAGCCCTCGGGGAGGACGCCGTTGAAGGCGGTCTTATCCAGCGTGGCGTCGGTGACCGACACCACCTCCAGGGTGAGGGTGCGGTTCATGTGCATCTGCTCGCCGTACAGCGGGCGCAGGACGGCGGACACGCAGGGCCCTCCGCTGGTGACCTTGGAGGAGAAGTCCTGGTTATAGAGGTACAGCTTGTCCAGGTAGTTGGAATTGCGGTAGGCGTTGAAGCCGGCGATGGGGAAGGTTCGCTGCATCCCGTCCAGCCCCACCCAGGCGGCGGAGATGGTGGGCTTGCTCTCGTCGATGAACACGCGCCCATCCCCGGTGAAGCCCAGCAGGGTGTAATTGTCCACATCCAGGGCGCGCACCACCCCGTCGGTCACGAGCATGCCCACGATGGTGCCGTCGGAGTTGAAAAAGCCGCCGTTGATGGCGGCGGCCACCCGCCAGCCCTGAGCTTCCAGCTGGGCGGCGGCGGTCTGCACGGTGTTGGTGCTGGCCACATAGGTCCCGCTGAACACCACAGGCGTGAGGGCGGAGTTGGGGGTATATGTAACATAGTGCTCTGTGCGCAGGTCCTCCTTGGAGGCGGACCACAGACTTTGGCTGGTGAGGGTGGCGCCCGCGCCCAGCTCCGTCGTGTGCTGGGTCAGCTCGGTGCCCAGCGCCAGGGAGGCGCTGGCGGGAGCGCACAGCGTAACGGCGAGGGCGGCGGTCAGCACCAGTGCGGCGCACCGTCTTGCAAAATTTTTCATGAGTTCCTCCTGTCTTTGCCGAGAGCTTTGCTTGCTGTCTGCGTGAAACGACTAAACGTTATGTTAACACAGGACGGCCTATTTGTAAATGGGAGATTTTTCTTGAGGGCTGCCTATAAGGCCCGGGACGCCCGCGCCGGGCGTTATGATCGGCTGCCGCCTCTTTCCCGCGGCGGCGGTAGGAAAGAGGCGGCACGCAAAGAAATTCTCACCAGAGTACAGTTTTCGGCAAAGCCGGAAACGGAAGCCTTAAAGGTAATAAGGAACTATTACCGCAGAGGGCGGCGTGACTTGATAGTCACGCCGTCTTTCTGCGCCCATAGGTAGTTTCTGTGACAACAGGCTCACCAATCTCCGGCATATCCAGTTCATCCAGAAAGTTGAAGATGATCCTGACCTTCTGAATCCGCCTGGACCCTTGCTTTTCCGGCGCGTAGACAACGATTTTCTTAATGAACTCGTTCACAATAGCCGGCGTCAATTCCGGGATGTCCACATATTTCTCCACCAGAGCGGCAAACCGGTCAAAGCTGTCGTCCATTTCCTCTCGGGTCGCTACCCAATCCTCCAAGCCGACGATCTCATTGTTCAGCCTGGCCTGCTCCGCCTCGTAGCCCTCCGCCATCTTTTGGTAGCGTTCCCGGCTCAAATTGCCCAAAGCCATGTCCTCGTAAATGCGGGTCATCAGCACGTCAATGTCCGCCATCCGTTTCTTAGCCTGGGCCAGCCGCCGCTTATCCTCTCGGATGGACTTCTCCTGATCCTCTCTCCGACACTGGAGCCAGTCCTCTTGAAAGCCCTCCACATCGGAGCGGACCATCTCCGTCACGGCGCGGATACGCTCCAGCACCACATCCCGCAGCACTTCCTCCCTGATGTAGTGGGCCGAGCAGATGCCGCGCCCGCTTTTGTATTTGGAGCAGACGTAGCGGTCCTGACTGCCATCATACCGTTTGCAGGTGGCGAAGTGAAGCTTGCCCCCGCAGTCAGCACAGAACAGCAGTCCGGAAAACAGTCCTTGCCGCTCACCCTTGGTGATGCGGCGTTTGTTTTTCCGCAGTTCCTGCACCCGATCCCACTGTTCCTGCGGGATGATGGCCTCCTGTGTACCGGGCAGGATGAACATATCTTCTTTGGCGTTGGGGATACGCTTCTTCAGCTTGTAGGACTTTGAATAGGTCTTGAAATTGCAGACACAGCCGGTGTACTCCATACGCTCCAGGATGTTGACGACAGATTGTTCGATCCAGTGGCAAGGACACTCCGGCGTGGGCTTGCCCTTACGCATGGCATAGAGGGCCTTGACCGTTGGCACCTCGTCCGCCTCCAGAATTCGCGCAATCCGGGACGGGCCAACTCCGGCAATCGTCAAGTCAAAAATGCGCTTGACCACTGGAGCGGCGTCCTCGTCCAGAATCCAGTGGTCCTTGTCCTGCGGGTCAGAGCGATAGCCGTAGGGCGGGCCGCCCAGGTGCTTGCCGCTGATGCCACGGGCTTTCATAACGGAACGGACCTTTTTAGAGGTATCCTTGGCATAAAAATCGTTAAATAAATTGCGAAACGGAGTAAAATCGTTGTCTCCACGCTCGCTGTCCACGCCATCATTGACAGCGATGAACCGGACATCGAAGCTGGGAAAAACGATTTCCGTATAACGGCCCACCTGCAAATAGTCCCGCCCAAAGCGGCTCATGTCTTTGACGATCCAGGTGCCGACCAAGCCCTGCTCCACCAGGGAAAGGCCCTCTTGCACGCCAGGGCGATTGAAGTTCGTTCCCGTATAGCCATCGTCCACCAGGATACGGGTATTTGTGAAACCCTGGTCTGCGGCGAAGCGAGTTAAGATACTTCTTTGATTTGCGATACTGTTTGACTCGCCGTCAAGGGCATCCTCGTTGCTCAAACGGCAGTACAAAATGGTGATTTTCTGCTGATCCACGCCATTTTCTCCTTTCTTATGCGGGTCAGCTGACAGTACCGTAGTGCATGGTGTCATGTTAACATAACTTTTTCGTTTTGTCGACATCAAATTGCCTCCTGCCCCGAAAAAATCAGCCGCCTTATTAGGCCAGGGAGCGGTTCACTTCCGGCACACTCCGCTTCAACGATATACCATGTATTCCCAATCTTCCGGGTCACTGTGCAGGAGAAGGGATTCTGCGGCTCATCCCCAAAACCGGCAGGAGGATAAAACATTGGCTCATAGATAGCACAAAGGTCAATGGGCTCATACACATAGTTCTTGAAATATTCGTCAAAATCAATTATCATTCAATTACCTCTCAATCTTCTGAAATTTAGGAACAGATCGATACACTTGCAAGATTTCCGGCGGGATGTTGTCTACCGTCCGGCGCAGGTCCTCCAGTTCTTGAAGCTGCTGAGACACCTCCAGTCGGTGCCTGACGCTTTCTTTGCTGGAATCCACTTGCTTTTTCAGTTCGGCGTTCTCAGCCCGGAGAGCTTTATAAGCGGTATCGTATTTCCTCATCTGCGTTTGCATCCGCTCCACGCCGGGGATATACCGCTCCAGCAACGCCTCAATCTCGGCACTTTTCTTCTTGGCGTTGAGCGGATTGACCTCCCCCAGCAGCTTCATTAGCATATCCCGCTGGCGGTTGAGGTGGGCTGCCTCCTTGAACAGCCGGGGTGGGATGTGTGTCCTGCCAGTCTCGCTGGCGCTCTCGCCACGTTCCAGGTTCGGCCACCGTCTGACCATGTGTTTCCAGAACTGGTCCTGCCACCATGTCAGCTTTTTCTTGTTGCCAACAATGTCCTTGGCGCTTAGCCGCCCATCCTTCGTCAGCGGAATAAAGGACAGGTGCATATGAGGCGTTTTCTCGTCCATATGCACCACGGCGGAGATGATCGTATCCTTCGGCTGCCGCCTTTCGATAAAACGAACGGCCTCCTCAAAGAAAGCCCGTACCTCAGCCCGCTTCTTGCCCTTGAAAAACTCTGGGCTGGCTGTCACCAGCATCTCCACCACCCGAACGCTGTCCTTCCGGGTGCGGCACCCGGCCTGGGCGATTTGCCGCTCCGCCTCGGCCCGATACTTCCGCTCCGGCTGAACAAGATGGAAGTTGAGATGGCTCCTGCTGGTATCTATATCGGGGTTGCTGGCGTATTTCTCCTTTTTGCGCTCGTTGTGAGCCTCGATCTGCCCGATCTCCGGTCCCTTATACTTGGCAAAGCGAAGAATGGCGTACTGCGGTTTCTGCATCGTGCTCACCGCCTATCTTCGAGCTGTGCCGCCAGCCTGCCCGCCGCCTCATACAGTTTGGCCGCTTGTGTCTGGACGGTTGACTTCTGCTCGTCAGTAAAACCGGAATTTTCCGCTAAAAGTGCGGAAAGCTGTTCAACTTCATTAAGGATCAGGCTTAAACTTTCCATAAAGCCGTCAAAAGATGAGGAAACATCGGTCTCGGTGTTTTCCAGCTTTCCCTGCTTCAAATAAGTGTCCACCGATTTGATTTCGCCGGACATAAACAGCGCAGCGCACTCCTCCTGCTGGCCTGGCTCCAACCGGGCCAGCTTCATCAGTTCACACCGGGGCGGCTGTTTGTCCATTTTCTTGAGAATTTCACTGACTTTCGGTGTCAGATGTTCAGCCAGGTATAGGTGACGCTCGACTGTTCTGGCGGAGACGCCCAGCTTTTCGGCGGTGTCCTCCACGAAAGACTTTACCTTGGATTCGGGCGACAATTTGTCGCTCGAACCTTGATGATTGCTCACATGGCCGGGGCGGTTCCTGGCGATTGTCTCCGGGTGAAGGGTTTCGTAGAGCTTCTTCCGGCGGGCCAGCAGATCGTTCAGTTCTGTGTTGGTCAGGTTTCGGCGGATCACATTTTCGTCGATCTCAGCCAGTTCTGCCCGGATGCTGTCGATCCCGCACACAGTACACTCGATTTCTGTCCACCCCAGCAGCTGTGCCGCCTCCAGGCGGTGCAGGCCAGCGATGAGCGTGTGATCTTCGTTGACGGTGATTGGGTTGAGCAGGCCCACATCGGCTATGCTTTTGGATAATTCCTTGATATGGGCCGGGTCGGCCTTACGCCGTTCGGGGTTGATTTTGATCTCACTGATTGGAATACGCAATACTTTGATACCTCCCAAATTGATTTAGCAAATTCTATTTGCGTACTCCAATATAACGGAAAAACGTCTATAGCCCTTGATTCCGGCGGAAAAGCCAGAAAATAAAACACAGCCCGGAAAATCTGCAAAAATGCAGGTTCCGGGCTGGTCTTTGAAGTGGGCTTGTGGTAAAATCAACAGGATGGGAGGGGAAGTTATGTCTGAAGCGATTGGACGGCGCATCACCGGGCTCCGGGAGCGGCGGGACATGACTCTGGAGGAGCTGGCGGCGAAAATCGGCGTCAACGCCACTACGCTGGGGCGTATGGAGAAAGGACAGACACAGAAGGTTGGCAGCGATGTGCTGACAGCACTGGCTCGAGAGTTCCAGGTTTCCGCAGATTACCTACTGGGCCTGACGGACATCCCAGACCGAAAGAATTATGAGATTGGAGCGCTGGGGCTTTCCGATCAGGCGGCACGGAACCTCTACACGGGCAGGGTCAACACGGATGTGGTGAACCGCCTGCTGGAACACCCGAAATTCTCCCTACTGACTGCGATGATCGCGCAATATCTGGACGATACTTTTGCCGCCGGGGTAGCCGCGCAGAACGAGCTTTTTGACGCTATGAGCGATATTCTTTTGAGTACCGGACAGTCCGATTCCGGGCAGAGGGCAGCGATAAAAGAAGCGGCCCGCACTGTGAAGCTGTCCAAGACGCCACCCCATCAAGTGGAACTGGCGAAAATCCAAAACACGTTTATGACCATTCTGAAGGAGCTGAAGCGGGACGCCGGGTCGAGCCTGGAGCCTGTTAAAGCGGCCACAAGTGAGATTGTCGGGCAGATGATGGCAGAACTGACAAAGGGGCAGGATGTTCCATTGACTGCCATCACGCCGGAACAGATTGTGGATGCCATTGTACACACAGCGTACAGCGCAGGACTGAACGCAGAGGGTTTAGCAGCCCTCCGGGGCGGGTTACTTTCTGCCTTTGAATCGCTGCCCGGGGGCGGCGATACCGGGGATAGCTGAGCGCTGCCCATCGCATACCCGGGCGGGTGTGCTCCAAGCAGCACCAGCACCGCTGCGGCGGGACGGAGGACGAGGGACGGGGGCTTTATATACCTTTCGCCCCTCCCAAAATCAGCCCGAGAAATGATTGCTGACGCTCCATTTCTCAGGCTGATTTTCTGGTGCGGGAAAGTGTCTGCGCCAGATCGCGCCGCCCCTTTCCCGCACCAGCCGGGGCAAAAGGTATAACACACTAGACTTTCTCCGAAAGTCGTGTGCCAAAGGGGGATTGTCCCCCTTTGGAAACCCCCTCCATTTTCTCGGCCCGTGTCAATACAACCCGCAAAAGCGGCTTGTATTGACCGGCCTCGAAAATGGCAACAGCTCTACGCTTCTGCACCCGCAGACCCGTAGAGCTGTTATTCGTCGGGGACGTATTCCGCGATGTCCTCCAGGCGGCAGTCCAGCACCGAGCACAGTTTGTTCAGCGTCTTTGTTTCCATGTTGTCATTGGCCCGCAGACGCCGGACAGTCTTGCTGTCGATGCCGCACTTCTCTCGAAGCTGGTAGGTGGAAACGCCTTTTGCTTTCATTACATCCCACAGCTTATCAAAAATAATCACGACCTCACCCCCGATTGACACCAATCAGTATGGGGGTTATAATCTCCAATGTTAAGGGGATATAACCCCCATATCCAAGAATGAGATCGGAGGCTGATTACCATGATTGAACGGTGTTGTGCGTTCACCGGCCATCGTCCGAGGAAGTTTCCCTGGGGCTACAACGAGGCCGATGCCCGATGTGTCGCGCTGAAAGAAACGCTTGCCAAGGTAGTGTCAAGAGTTATGCGCAAAAGGGGAAGCAGTCTCCAATGAGAATGGGTCAGCCGGCGATAGAAGGATCATCCAAAGCGGTTTCCAGATGCTTCATGTTCATGTACTTCTTATTGCCCCA
>CATKZP010000002.1 GCA_949841355.1 uncultured Oscillospiraceae bacterium | reverse complement strand
CCTGGCCCCGGCGGTGCGGTGGTCGCCGGTGTCCCTCTACCTGGGCGCCTGCGCCGGGCGGCGGGGGGACGCGCTGGCGCTGGGCGGAGCCGGACTGGCGGTGCTGGCGCTGCTGTGGGCGCTGGACCGGCGGGGCAAAAGAGGATAAGAAAAGGGCGCGCCCGGCGGCGCGCCCTTTTTTGCGGGTGCTGTTCAGTCCAGCGTGACCAGCTCGTACTCCCGGCTGCCGATGCCCAGCGCGGCGGCGGCCTCCACGGTGTGGACGCCGTTGCGGGACTCGATGCGCTCGATGAGGTCGGCCTTGCCCGGGTCGCCGGAGGCGTAGACCTGGTCCAGGCAGGCCTGGTCCAGGGCCACCGGGTCCAGGGAGGCCAGAATGCCGATGTCACCGATTTTCGGGTCCTCCGCCACGGCGCAGCAGTCGCAGTCCACCGACATGTTCTTCATCACGTTGAGATAGGCGATCTTCCCCTGGAAGCGGTTGTGGATGGACCAGGCGGCGTCGGCCATGGCCTCCAGGAAGGAGTCGTGGTCGGCGTCCCAGAACTTGTCCATGTCCCCCGCGCCGTGGATATACTGCTTGCCCCGGGAGGAGGCGATGCCGATGGAGATGTTCTTCAGCGCGCCGCCGAAGCCGCCCATGGGGTGGCCCTTGAAGTGGGAGAGCACCAGCAGGGAGTCGTAATTCACCAGATGGGCGCCCACGAAGTTTTTCCGGATGACATGGCCGCCGGGGATGGGCAGCTCCATGTCCTCCGTCTCATCCATGATGTCCACCTGTCCGGCGCTGAGCCAGCCGTGGCGCTCCATGGTGATCTTGTGGGCCTTTGTGGTGTTGCGCCCGCCGTCATAGGCGGTATTGCACTCCACGATGACGCCGCTCACGTGGTCGATCATGGGCTTCATGAAGTCGGGGCGCAGGAAGTTCTGATTGCCCGGTTCGCCGGAGTGGATCTTGACCGCCACCCTGCCGGGGAGCTGGACGCCCAGGGCGCCGTACAGCCGGATCATGGCGGCGGGGGTGAGGTCATGGGTAAAATAGACGGTGGGTTTCATGGCAATCCTCCTTAAAAAGAATATAATTGCGTTCGTTTCTATTGTATAGCAATCGGGACAGGCCGTCAAGAGGGCGCGGCCGCAGCGGAAATCGGTGAATTGCATCTTGCAATCAGCGGCGGGCTATGATAGAATTTTAAGCAGTATACCGGGGGAAGCAGAGGGGGAGGCTGCGCTCCCGGTCCGCAAATCTATCAAGAAATAAGGAGATCGACATGAAGGTTCAACGCGTTTTGGCCGCTGTGCTGGCCTTTGTCCTGCTGGCGGGCTGCTCCGATCAGGCGGGGACAAGCAAATTGGATACGGACGGGTATATCGACCAGGTGCCGCTGGTGGAGATTGAGGACGAAGCCGTGGCCCTGTCCGAAGCGCCCCTCCCCGCCACCGCAATCCTGCTCAAGCCCGAGGCGTCCGGCAAGCTCACCCAGACCAACAGCCGGGTCACCATCGACTACTCCAACACCGCCGACGGCTATATCATGGTGAAGGCGTCCGGCGCCGGCAAGAAGCTGATGGTGCAGGTATTCGGCCCGTCCTACGCCACTAATGAGACCAAATATACCTATAATCTGAACGCGGACGAGTGGACCACCTTCCCCCTGTCCGACGGAAACGGCAGCTACAAGGTGACGGTGTACGAGAACACCTCGGGCAAGAAGTACGCAAGCTTGCTGTCCGCCTCCTTCAACGTGACCCTGGCGGACGAGTTTGCCCCCTTCCTGCGGCCCAACCAGTACGTGAACTACGAGGAGGGCGCGGAGAACTCCATCGCCAAGGCCGCCGAGCTCACCGAGGGCATTGACGATCCGCTGAAAAAGGTGGAAGAGGTCTATAAGTTCGTGGTGAACAATGTCACCTACGACAAGAAGAAGGCCCAGTCGGTGCAGTCCGGCTATCTGCCCGTACTGGACGACACCCTGTCCACCGGGAAGGGGATCTGCTTCGACTACGCCGCGCTGATGACCGGTATGCTGCGCAGCCAGGGCGTGCCCTGCAAGCTGGTGGTGGGCTACGCGGGCAAGGCGTACCACGCCTGGATCAGCGTGTGGACGGAGGAGACCGGCTGGGTGGACGGCGTGGTGTTCTTCGACGGCTCCACTTGGCAGCGCATGGACCCCACCTTCATCTCCTCGGGGAAAAACAGCACCGCAATCCAGAAATATGTGGGCAATGGCAGCAATTATAACGCCATGTATCTCTATTAAGTGAGTTGATTGGGTATGGGAAAGACGATCACAAACGCAGAGCTGTCCAGCCTGACCATGGAGCTGTCCATGCTCCTCCACGCCGGAGTGGGCGCGGGGGACGCGCTGGCCATGCTCAGCCAGGAGGAGAACTACAAGGACCTGCTGGCCGGGATGGCCCAGCGGGCGGATGAGGGCGCTCCGCTGTCCCAATGCCTGCGGGAGGGGGGGCGCATCCCCGCCTATGTCTGCGGACTGGTGGAGGTGGGCGAGGAGACGGGGCGCACGGAAGAGGCGCTGGCCGCTCTGTCCCGCTACTACGAGCGCCGGGCCAGGCTGGACCGGCAGGTGCGCAGCGCGCTGCTCTACCCGGCGGTGATGCTGGTGCTGATGCTGCTGGTCATCGCCGTGCTGCTGGTGCGGGTGCTGCCCATTTTTGACGATGTGTACGCCTCCCTGGGCGGGCGACTCACCGGCGTGGCCGGGGGCCTGCTGGCTCTGGGCCGAGGAATGGACGCGGCCATGCCGGTGCTGTGGGTAGTGCTGGCCGTGGCGGTGGTGTTCTTCGCCGCCTTCGCCGGGGTGGAGTCCTTCCGGGGGAAGGTAATGGCCTTCTGGCGGCGCGGCCGGGGCGACCGGGGCGTGTCCCGCCGGATGAACAACGCCCGTCTGGCCCAGGCCATGGCCATGGGCATGGCCAGCGGCCTGCCCTTGGAGCGTTCCATGGAGCTGGCCGCCTCCCTGATGGACGACGTGCCCCCCGCTCAGGCCCGGTGCGAGGACTGCCGCGCCCGGCTGGAGGGCGGCGAGACGCTGTCCTCCGCCATGGGGGAGAGCGGGCTGCTGCCCGCCGGAGCCTGCCGCCTGCTGGAGATCGGCCAGCGGGGCGGTACGGCGGACGCCGCCATGGAGAAGATCGCCCGGGACCTGTCCGAGGACGGCGAGGCCGCCCTGGAGGACCTGGTGAACCGGGTGGAGCCGGCGCTGGTGCTGGTGTGCTCCATCCTGGTGGGGCTGATCCTGCTGTCGGTGATGCTGCCGTTGATGCACATTATGAGCGCCATCGGGTGAGCCTATGAGGACGGGGACGAAAATTTTACGGGTGCTGCTGGCCCCGCTGGCGGTGGCGGCGGCGCTGCTGTGCTTCACCGCGGCGGTGGACAGCCTGGAGGACGGCCAGTCCGCACAGCGCTTGCAGCAGGTGGAGCAGGCGGTGCGGCGCAGCTGCGTGTCCTGCTATGCCCTTGAGGGCACTTACCCTCCGGACCTGGATTACCTGAAGGACCGGTACGGCCTTCAGATCGACGAGGAAGAGTACATTGTGCGCTACTCCGCAGTGGCGCAGAACCTGATGCCGGACATCCATGTGCTGCCCGTTCCCCGAGAGGGCGGTGAGGGATGAGCATGAAAAAGCATGGCTATCATCTGGAGGGCCTGATGGCCCTGCTGCTGTTCGGCGTGTTCGCGGTGTGCCTGCTCATCGTGCTGCTCACCGGCGCGGACAGCTACCAGGACCTGACCCAGCGTGACCGGGTGTCCGACAACCGCCGGGTGTGCGCCCAGTATCTGGCCACCCGGGTGCGCCAGTCCGACGCCGCCGGCGCGGTGGCGGCGGGCCAGTTCGGCGGCGGTGACGCGCTGCTGCTCAGCCAGAACATCGACGGGCAGGAGTATGTCACCTGGATCTATGTCAACGGCGGCTATTTGATGGAGCTGTTCAGCGCCCCAGACAGCGGGATGGCCCCGGAGGACGGGGAAAAGCTGATGGCGGCCCAGGCCCTGTCGGTGTCGCTGACGGACGGGCTGCTGGAATTGAGCGTGACGCCGGAGCAGGGCGCGGCGGTGGAGCTGGTGCTGTCCCTGCGCAGCGGAGAGGGGGCTGGGTCATGAAAAGCAAGGCCCCATTGCTGCTCATGGAGCAGATGGTGATGCTGGTGGTGTTCGCCCTGGCGGCGGCGCTGTGCGTCCAGGCCTTTGTGCGCTCCGACGCGGCCTCCGCCCGGAACGAGGCCCGGGACGCGGCGGTGGTGCTGTGCCAGAACGCGGCGGAGGCCATCCGGCACAGTGGCGGCGATTTTGAAGCGGCGGCGCAGCAGCTGGGCATCCCGTTCGGGGCGTATGCCCAGGAGGAGCCCGCCTTTTCTGCCCATTACAACGAGGACTGGAGCCTTTCCGATACTCGGGAATATGCCTACTGCCTGCGGGCCGAATCTGTTGACATCGGTGTGGCCGGTATGGGCAAGGCGTCCGTCTGCGTGTCCGAGGCGGAGGGAGAGGCGCTGTTCGAGATCGAAGTGGCCTGGCAGCAGGAGGTGTTTTTCCATGGATGAGCGGAAGCAGACCGAGCTGTCGCCGCCGCCGGTGGGGGGCGCGTCCCTGCTGGTGGTGTTCGCGGTGCTGTGCCTGACGGTGTTCGCGCTGCTCAGCCTGTCCACCGTGCGGGCCAACGGGCGGCTCAGCGAGACCTCCGCCCGGGCGGTGGCCGACTATTACGCCGCCGACGTGAAGGCCCAGGAGATTCTGGCCCGCCTGCGGGCGGGAGAGGAGCCGGAGGGCGTGGAGTGGGACGGCCTTGGCGAGCTCAGCGCCAGCTACAGCTGCCCCATCTCGGACCAGCAGGAGCTGCGGGTGGAGGTGCGCTTCCCCGACGCGCTGGACCTGGAAAACTATGAAATCGTGTGCTGGAAGGCGGTTCCCGTGGGACAGTGGGAGGCGGACGACGAGCTGGACGTCTGGGACGGAGACAGCACGCTGTTTTAAGGAGGACGGACCATATTATGGCGGAATTGCTGGAATATCTGACCCGGGTGGTGAAGGACGAGGGGTCGGACATGTTCATCATCGCGGGCAGCCCCGTGTGTGAGAAGCTGGGCGTGCGGATGCAGCCCATCGGCGCCGACCGGGTCACCCCCGAGGAGAGCGAGCGGCTGATTGCCGCCATCTACGCCCAGGCCAACCGCCCCATTGACGGCTTCCGGGCGCGGGGGGACGACGACTTTTCCTTCTCTGTGGCGGGGCTGGCCCGGTTTCGCGTGAACGCATACCGCCAGCGCGGCTCCATGGCGGCGGTGATCCGGGTGGTGGCCTTCGGCATCCCCGACTGGCGGTCGGTGGACATCCCGACCCGGGTGATCGACCTGGCGGAGGAACGCTCCGGCATGATTTTGGTCACCGGCAAGGCGGGCAGCGGCAAGTCCACCACTCAGGCCTGCATCATCGACCGCATCAACCGCACCCGGGAGTGCCACATCATCACCATGGAGAACCCCATCGAGTACCTGCACCGCAACCAGCGCAGCGTCATCAGCCAGCGGGAGATCTCCATTGACACGGAGGACTACATCTCCGGGCTGCGGGCCTGCCTGCGCCAGGCGCCTGACGTGATTCTGCTGGGCGAGATGCGGGACCATGAGACCATCCTCACCGCCATGACCGCGGCGGAGACCGGCCATCTGCTCATCGCCACCCTGCACACCAAGGGGGCGGTGAACGCCATCGACCGCATCATCGACTCCTTCCCCAGCGAGCAGCAGGCCCAGGTGCGCATTCAGCTGAGCATGGTGCTGCGCACCGTGGTGTCCCAGCAGCTGATTGTGGGGGAGAACGGCGGGCTGGTGCCCGCTTTCGAGGTCATGCACGCCACCAGCGGCATCAAGGGCCTGATCCGGGACGGCAAGAGCCACCAGATCGACAACGCCATCGCCGCGGGCGGCGCGGAGGGCATGATCTCCATGGACCAGTCCATTCTGGCGCTGTGCCAGGCGGGCAAGATCAGCCGGGAGACAGCCCTGGCCCACGCGGACAACCCGGAACTGCTGCGCCGCCGGCTGGGATAAGACGGTATATCAAAAAGACGCTGCCGGAGCCATTTGGCTCCGGCAGCTGTTTTTATGGATGGATGGCGGATCAGGCGGTTCCGGCCTCGCGGGCGACGGAAAACTGCTCCATGTGGTACCTGAGCTCGGCGGTGGTGAAGGCGGTGTAAAGGATGTCAAAGACGTTCAGCTGAGCGATGCGGGAGGACATGGTGCCGTCGTGGAGGGTGGCCTCGTCGTCGGTGGTGTAGAGCCGGTAGTCGGCCAGCTCCGAGACCGGCGTGGGGGAGCACCGGGTGATGGCGATGATGGGAGTGCCGTTCTCCCGGAGGATGCGCATGGACTGAATGACCTCCGCCGTCTCGCCGGAGTAGGACACCACAATGGCCAGATCCTGGCTGCCGGAGTTTTTGGCCTGGAGCAGCTGGGAAGGCCAGTCGTCGTTGATGACGCAGGGCTTGTTCAGCCGCAGGAACTTCAAATAGGCGTCCCGCGCGGCGTACAGCGACGCGCCCAGCCCGAACAGCAGCACCGTGCGGGAGGTTTTGAGCAGCTCGACGCAGGCGTCCAGGGTGGCGGCGTCCAGCAGGTTTTTGCTGTCCTCCAGGGAGAGAATGTTCTTTTGGGTGACCTTTTCCACGATGTCCTCCATGCTGTCGGAGGAGGAGATCTCCCGGGGGCGCTGCTCATTCTGGCTGAAGCGGCGCACCGCCACCTCGCACGTTACGGCCTGGCGGAATTCCTTGTATCCGGCGAAGCCGATGCGCTGGCACATTCGGATGATGGTCGAAGGGGAGGCGAAGGTTTTTTCAGCCAGCTGATGGATGCTCAGCCCCATGGCCTCCCCCTGGTGGGTCAGCAGGTAGTTGGAGACGGCGCGCTCGGTGGCGCTCATGGAGTTTTGGGTCTCCCGCAGCTTGATTAATGCGCTTTTCATATCTCTCTCTCCTCTCCGCCCGCGCCGGTGGACGCGCGGGGCGCGGCCCTGCGCCCGCCGGCCCGCTGACAAGCTCCCGGGACGCAGGGAATAACAGGACGTATTCCGAGACGGCGGCGGACTGGAGCGCTGCCGGCGGAATAAAATAAAAGTCCATGCCGGCAGCCGTCCCTGCCTGTGTGGCGCTGTGCCGCAAGTAGGACTCTGCATGGCTTGGACCATCATTCAAAAGTCAAAACTTTCCTTTTCTTTACTTTGAGTATACTCTTATTTTGCCGGAGTGTCAAGAAAATTTCCAAAAGTTTCTTTTTCGACGGAAGAGGCGAAAAAGCGGGACCCCAGCCATTGGCCGGGGTCCCGTGTGCGCTCAGGCGGCGGGGAGAACCAGGGTCTGGCCGGGCCAGATCTGGTTGGGATTGGAGATGATGTTCTTGTTGGCCTCGTAGATCACGCGCCACTTGGAGCTGTCGCCGTACTGGTTCTTGGCGATCTTGGAGAGGTTGTCGCCCGGCACCACGGTATAGGCGCCCTCGGGCTTAGGATCGGGCTGAGGATTGGGCTCTGGCTGCACCTCGGCCTTCTTGATGGTGATGCGGCCCTGGGGCTGGCCATACTGCTCGGCGGTGACGGTGCCCTTCAGCTCCTCGTCGATGTAGGACATCAGGGCCTCGTCCAGGAACACCTCGATGCTCTTGTTCTTGTCGGCGTCCAGGCTCTTCAGGGTGTAGCAGGTGTCGCCGCCCGCGGCCAGGAAGTCGTTGGTGGCGATGTGGTAGACGGCCTGGGGATCAAACGCCTCGCCGCCCACGGTCTGGATGGTCACGCGCTTGATGGAGGCGGGGCCGTAGTAGGTGGAACCGGGGTACTGACCGCCCTGGTCGAACTCCACGGTGGTGTCGATGGTGTACTCAATGCCGGACACCTGGGGGAAGCCGCCCACGGCGGTGGGGGTACAGTAGGTGGACGCCTCCAGGATCTCCAGCAGCTGCTCGCCGGTCACCTCGGCCACGGCCAGAGTGTTGAAGAAGGGCAGCACATTGAACACGTCGCGCTTGGTGATGTCGCCCGCCTTGATGGGGGCGCGGATGCCGCCGCCGTTGGTGAAGGCGGCGTCCACATCCAGGCCCTCCTTCTTGGCGCGCCACAGCAGCGCGTCACAGATCAGGTCGCCCAGATTGGTCTCCTCGGTGCGGTTGCCGGGATCGCGGTCGCCGTTGAGCAGTACTTCGGTGGAGCCAACCTTGCCGTTGTCATAGCGCTTGGCGATGTCGGCCTTCATCTCGGCGGCGCGGGCGGCCACGGCGCTGTCCTCGGGCGCCTCGATGCCCTCGGTGGAAACGCTGTCGATGGCGATGGTCTCGCCGTCCAGGATAACCCGGCCCACGCTGGCCAGCTTGGTGCCGGTGGAGGTCAGGTAGGTGTCGCCCACCTTGCCGGCGCCGCCGGTGGCCTCCTTGACGGCCTCCAGGGTGGAGTGGGAGTGGCCGTCGATGAACACATCAATGCCGCTGACCTTCTCCAGCAGGTCGATGGAGCGGTTCCCCGCGGACTCATCGTCGATGCCCAGGTGGCCCAGGCAGATGATGTAGTCGCATT
Organism: uncultured Oscillospiraceae bacterium; assembly: GCA_949841355.1. Classification (GTDB taxonomy): domain Bacteria; phylum Bacillota; class Clostridia; order Oscillospirales; family Oscillospiraceae; genus Enterenecus. The sequence goes on along the minus strand of CATKZP010000002.1, from coordinate 183,425 downwards.
CCTCGGCCTTCAGCGCGTCCACCTGCTCCTGGGCGATCTTGAACATGGCCTCCTTCTCCGCGAAGGTGACGCCTACGGTCTTGGCGGGATGGGTCTTGGTGGCGCTCTCCGGGGTGTCCAGGCCGAACACGCCGATCTTCTTCTCGCCGGCGGTCAGCACGATGCGGTCACCGAAGGCGTTCTTGCCCTCGTACTGGACGTTGGCGGCCAGGACGGGGAAGTCCGCCTTTTCCACCATGGCCTTCAGGTTGTCAAAGCCATAGTCGAACTCGTGGTTGCCGGGGGCGGCCACGTCGTAGCCCGCCAGATTCATCAGCTCCACGGCGTAGGCGCCGCGGTCGGCGCCCACCTCCAGCTCGCCCTGGCTGAAGTCGCCCGCGTCCATCAGCAGGACGTCGGCTCCGGCCTCCTCATAGGTGCTCTTGAGGGCGGCCACCTTGGCATAGCTGTCGATGGCGCCGTGGACATCGTTGGTGTGGAGGATGACGATTTTACCCTCCAGATCCACCTCGGCCTCTCCGGAGGAGGGGCCCGCCGGCGCCGCGAACGCGGGGACAGCCAGACCGACGGCCATCACCAACGCCAGCAGCAGCGCCAGCAGCTTGCTTTTTACTTTCATTTGCTCACCTTTCCCTTCTGGTTTCGTTCAGCCTCCCCTTCTCAAGAAGGCTGTGGGTCTATTATACAAAAACTGCGCCGGATTTTCAACCAAATCTGCGCAGTTATTCCAAAAATCCTCCCAATTTTTTCAAAGCGGCAAAAACGGCCCCGGTCCCCTGACCAGAGCCGTTTTGATTACTTTGCGGCCCAGCTCCCCGTGGCGGCGGCGGTGAGGTAGGCGTTGATAAAGCCGTCCAGGTCGCCGTCCATCACGCCGTTGACGTTGGAGGTCTCGTAGGCGGTGCGGTTGTCCTTCACCAGCTGGTAGGGCATGAACACATAGGAGCGGATCTGGCTGCCCCATTCGATTTTGAGCTGCACGCCCTTGATGTCGGAGATCTTGTCCAGGTGCTCCTGCTCCTTAATCTGCATCAGCTTGGAGCGCAGCATCTTCATACAGGTCTCCTCGTTCTGGAACTGGGAGCGCTCGGTCTGGCAGGACACCACAATGCCGGTGGGCTTGTGGATGAGGCGCACGGCGGAGGAGGTCTTGTTGATGTGCTGGCCGCCGGCGCCGGAGGAGCGGTAGACCTGACGCTCGATGTCCTCGTCCCGGATGTCCACCTCCACGCTGTCGTCCAGCTCGGGCATCACCTCCACGGCGGCGAAGGAGGTCTGCCGCCGGGCGTTGGCGTCGAAGGGGGAGATGCGCACCAGGCGGTGGACGCCGTGCTCGCTCTTCAGGTAGCCGTAGGCGTTGTCGCCCTCGATGCGGATGGCGGCGGACTTGATGCCCGCCTCGTCCCCGTCCTGATAGTCCAGCACGGAGTAGGTGAAGCCGTGGCGCTCCGCCCAGCGGGTATACATGCGGTAGAGCATCTGGGCCCAGTCCTGGGCCTCGGTGCCCCCCGCCCCGGCCTGGAGGGAGACGATGGCGGTGGAGCCGTCGTACTCCCCGGACAACAGGGTGGACAGCCGGGCGGTCTCCATCTCCTTCACCAGCGCGTCAAAGCCCGCCTCCACCTCGGGGATGAGGGACTCGTCCTCCTCCTCATTGCCCATCTCGCACAGGGTTATCAGGTCGTCCCAGGCGCCCTGGCGCTTGGCCTGGGCGCTCACCTTGTCCTCCAGGTTGCTGATGCGCTTTTGGACCTTCTGGGCCTTCTCCACATTGTCCCAGAAGCCGTCGGCGGCGGACTGTGCGTGGAGCTCGTCCAGCTCCCGCGCGGCGGCCTCCAGGTCCAGCGCCTGGCCCAGCTTGTCCAGCTCCGGCTTTAAATTGTTGAGCTTCACCCGGTATTCGTCAAATTGAAGCATTGCGTTTTCATCCTTCCGCGGCGCTTGCCGTTATTTTCCGTACAATTATATAGAACGCCGGGCCAAATGTAAAGAGGAAAAGCGAAAAACCGCCCGCGCCCCGCGAAGGCGGGGGGACAGGCGGCTCAGCGCTGGCTGACCTGGGGGCCGGTCTGGCCCAGGAAGATCAGGTCGTCCACATCCTGCTGGGCGGGCTCGGCGCTCCGGGCAGGGTGATATCTTTCTGTCATGTTCATCGCTCCTTTTTCTATTCTGCGCACAGCTTCTCAAGCTGCGCGATACAGACCAGTGTATGCAGGGACCGGGGAAAGGATGACAAAAATTTTTCTCACATTTTCCTCCCCGCACTTGACGGGCGGGGAGCGGTGTGTGATATACTGTGGGAAACGCTGGGGCGCGGCCCCCGAAAGGAGTTTTTTGGATGAATACCCTGTTTCCCGAGGTCAAGGGCCGGTTTGGCTTTGGCTGTATGCGCCTGCCCATGGCGGGCGAGGAGGTGGACCTGGACCACTTCGCCGCCATGACGGACCGCTTTCTGGCGGGGGGCTTCAACTATTTCGACACCGCCCACGGCTACATCAGCGAGAAGAGCGAGACCGCCATCCGCGCCTGCCTCACCTCCCGCCACCCCCGGGAGTCCTACATCCTCACCGACAAGCTCAGCGGGAACTACTTCGAGACGCAAGCGGATATCCGCCCCCTCTTTGAGCGCCAGCTGGCCGCCTGCGGGGTGGAATACTTCGATTTTTACCTGCTTCACGCCATGAGCGCATCCCGGTACGGGCAGTACACGGACTGCCGCGCCTTTCAGATCGTTCAGGAGCTGAAGGCGGAGGGGAAGATCCGCCACGTGGGCATGTCCTTCCACGACACGGCGGATGTGCTGGACCGCATCCTCACCGACCACCCGGAGCTGGAGGTGGTGCAGCTCCAGTTCAACTACCTGGACTTCGACGACCCCAGGGTGCAGAGCCGGGCCTGCTATGAGGTGTGCGTGAAGCACAACAAGCCCGTCATCGTCATGGAGCCGGTGAAGGGGGGCAAGCTGGCCGACCTGCCCCCGGCGGCCCGGGCGGAGCTGGAGCCCCTGGGCGGGCTGAGCCCCGCGGGGGCGGCGCTGCGCTTCTGCGCCAGCTTTCCCAATGTGTGCATGATCCTGTCCGGCATGGGCAGCATGGACATGATGGAGGACAATCTGTCCGCCATGTCCATCCCCGGCCCCCTGGGAGAAGAGGAGATGGCGGCGGTGTTCCGCGCCCGGGACGTGCTGGCCGCCCAGAAGGCCATCCCCTGCACCGGCTGCCGCTACTGCGTGGACGGCTGCCCCGCGTCCATTCCCATCCCCGAGCTGTTCGCCTGCGTCAACGACAGGGCCCAGGGCCGGGCGGTGTCCTACCAGGCGGCGGTGGAGGGCCGGGGCAGGGCCTCCCAGTGCGTGAAGTGCGGAAAATGCGAGGAAATCTGTCCCCAGCACCTGGAGATCCGCAGCCTGCTGGCCCGGACGGCCCAGATCTTTGAGTGAAAAAACGCGGGGCGGCATGGCGTTTGGCCATGCCGCCCCGCGGCGGTTTTGAGGGGAAGGGCTTACGGATGGACGATGCGCAGGGCCTGGGCGGGGACGGCCTCCTCGTAAATGTCCAGGCTGTTGACCAGCGCCAGCACCGCCTCGTCGTCCAGCTGCCAGTAGGGGCTGATCCACTCGCCCTCCAGGGAGGAGGCGGTCAGGGCGGCGTCCAGGTCCATGCCGATGGCCTGGGTGGCGAAAAACACCATGTCGCTCAGCGGCATGTCGGTGTCCACATACTGGATGAAGGTGTTGATGAGGGAGGTGACGTTGGCCACGTTGGAAAGGGTGATGGTCTGCTTCACCAGGGCGGTGAGGAAAGCCCGCTGGGTGGCGGCGCGGCCGATGTCGGCGCTGGGATAGCAGTTGCGGCAGCGCATGACGCCCTCCGCCTTTTTGCCGTCCAGCAGCTGATAGCCCGGCTGGATGTCGATGACCAGATCTTGGAGGGGGTCCTTGTAATCCATCCGCACCGGCACGTCGAACCACACCCCGCCGATTTGGTCCACGATGGAGGAAAACGCCTTCAGATTCACCGAAACGTAGGAGTCCACCGGCACGCCCAGCAGCTCGTGGACCGCAGACACCACCGCCTCCGGCCCGCCGGCGTAGGTGGAATTAATTTTGCGGTATTTTCCGTCCTGGAGGATCACTGTGTCCCGGGGGATGGAGATGAGGGAGGCGGTTTTGGCATTGGTGTCGAACACGCCCAGCATGATGGTATCGCTGCCGCCCATGTCGGCCACACCCAGCAGCAGGCAGGTATGGACCCCCTTGCGGCGGGTGAGCACCAGGGGAGTGGGCTCGGCGGAGGCGTCCGGCCCGTCGGTGACGGCGGGGGGAGCGGATGGCCCGGCGGGTTGGGGCGGGATGGTGACCTGATCGTCCACCGTGGGCTCGGGGGCGAACAGCTTGAGGGCAGCGAAGCCGATCACCACCACCAGGGACAGGCCGAACAGCACGAAGTAGAGGGTCTTGGCCAGGCGCACCAGGGGGGAGGGCCCGCGCCGGGCCTGACGTTTAGCCGAAGTGCTCATGGGAGAGGCTTCCTTTCCAAAAAGGCCATGTCGAAGGGCCTCGGATTATGTCAACTTTGGACCGCTCCCTAGTATAGCGGACCGCGCTGGAAAATACAAGAGGAGCTTCGTTAAGAAATGGTAAATAAATTCCCCCGTTCCAGCCCTTGACATTGGGAACTTCCACGACTAAAATTGTAGCCGCGACAAATTTTCCATTGTGGGCGGGACGTCCGCCCCGTCCGTGAAGAAAGGAATCAGACCATGAAACACGTAAAATTCCCGGCGCTTGTGCTGGCCTTGACCCTGCTGTTTACGCTGGCCGCCTGCAAACCGGCGGCGGCGGACCCCACGGCTCCGCCCACCCAGGCCCCCTCCTCCGAGCCCGCGCCCACCCAGGAGCCCTCGGTGGAGCCCACCGGTGAGATCACCGACGTGGAGCCCGGTCCGGGTACGCGCATCGCGGTGCTGTCCGGCCCCACGGGGGTGGGGGCGGCCAAGCTGCTGGACAACATCGACAACAACCCCGCCGCCCTTCAGCGCAGCGGCTACAGCTACACCATCGCCAGCGACAACAGCGAGCTGGTGGCGGGGCTGTCCAACGGGGAGATCGACATTGCCACCGTGGCCTCCAACGTGGCGGTGAACCTCTACAACAAGACGGACGGCGGGGTGCAGATCATCGCCGCGGGCACTCTGGGCGTCCTCCACATTCTGGAGAGCGGCGGCGGGACGTCCATCAGCTCTATGGCCGATCTGGCGGGCAAAACCGTTTACGCCGCTGGCCAGGGCGCTAACCCGGAGTATATTCTGCGCTATTTATTACAGGAAAACGGGCTGGAGGCGGGCAAGGACGTGGAGGTGGTGTTTGCCGACGCCTCTGAGATCAGCGCCAAGCTGCTGTCCGGCGAGATTGAGTGCGCCATGCTGCCCGTCCCCGCCGCCACCGCCGCCATCATGAAGAGCGAGGGCAAGGTGCGCGCCGCCATCGACCTGACCGAGGCGTGGGAGGGCCTGAAAAACGGCAGCCAGCTCATTATGACCGCCGTGGTGGTGCGGACGGAGTTTGCCGAGGCCCACCCGGACCGGGTGGCGGCCTTCCTCACCGACTACGAGGCGTCCATTGACTTCGTGAACAACAATCAGGACGCGGCGGCGGAGATGATCGCGGGGCTGGGCCTCACCCCCAGCGCGGGCATCGCCAAGCAGGCCATTCCCCAGTGCCATCTGGCCTTCCTGGCCGGGCATGACATGGTGGCGGGCATCTCCGACTACTACTCGGTGCTGTGGTCCGTGGACCCCGCCGCCGTGGGCGGCTCCCTGCCCGACGACGGGATCTACTGGCTGGGCAATTGAAAAAGCTGCTGAATGCCGCCGCGCCCCTGGCCTTCTGGCTGGGGGTATGGGCGCTGGCGTCTGCGGCGGTGGGGCGGGAGCTGCTCCTGCCCGGCCCGCTGTCGGTGGGCGGGCGCCTGCTGGCGCTGGCGGGGGGGACAGACTTCTGGCTGTCGGTGGGGGCCACCCTGGCGCGGGTGTTTCTGGGCCTTGGCTGGGGAGCGCTGGCGGGGACGGCGCTGGCCTTCGCCACCCACTTCTCCCCCTGGGCGGACCGGCTCATATCCCCCGCCATCCGGGTGGTGCGGGCCACGCCGGTGGTGTCCTTCATCCTGCTGGTGTACCTGTGGGTGGCCCGCAGCGCCATCCCCTGGGCCATCGCGGGGCTGATGGTGCTGCCGGTGGTGTGGGGGTCGCTGTCCGCCGGGCTGGACAGCATGGACCAAAAGCTGCTGGAATTGGCCCGGGCCTACCGCTTTTCGCCCCTCAAGACCCTGCGGGTGGTCTATCTGCCCGCCCTGCGGCCCCAGTTTGCCGCCGGACTGCTCACCGGCTTCGGGCTGGCCTGGAAGTCCGGAGTGGCGGCGGAGGTGCTGTGTCCCCCCGCCCACGCCGTAGGCTCCCGCATCCAGCAGGCCAAGCTGGGGCTGGAGACGCCGGACCTGTTTGCCTGGACCCTCACCATCGTGGCGTTGTCCCTGATGCTGGAGAAGGTGCTGCGCCGGGGGCTGGAGAGGGGGAACAAAGCGTGATAAAGCTGAAGGATATCACCCTGCGTTATGGGGACAAGCTGGTGCTGGACCGCTTTTCCCTGGAAATCCCCGCCCAGGGGCTTACCGCTCTGTGCGGTCCCTCCGGGTGCGGCAAGACCACGCTGCTGCGGGTGATGGGGGGGCTGAGCGCTCCCGAGAGCGGCGAGGTGTCCGGCGTGGACCCCGCCCGAACGGCGTTTTTGTTCCAGGAGGACCGGCTGCTGCCCTGGCGGACGGCGGCGCAGCACATTGCGGATGTGCTTCCCCGGTCCCGCCGGGGGGAGGCGGCGGAATGGCTGGCCTTCGCGGAGCTGGAGGGGGAGGGGGACGCCCGCCCCGCCGCCCTGTCCGGCGGAATGGCCCGGCGGCTGGCGCTGGCCCGGTGCGCGGCGCTGGGGGGCGAGGCGCTTTTGCTGGACGAGCCCTTTGCCGGGGTGGACCCCCAGCGGGCGGAGCGGATGCTGGAGCGGCTGCGGGGGCTGGGCGTGCCGGTGGTGCTGGCCACCCACCAGCCCCAGGTGCTGGCCGCCTGCGACCGGCTCATCGCCCTGGACGGCCCGCCCCTGAGACAAATATAGAGACGCCCCGGCGCAGTCGGCCGGAGCGTCTCTTTTTTACCGCTTGGTCACGGTCACATGGACCAGGTCCCCGTCCCCTTTGCCCAGCTGCCTGCGAATGGCCTTGAGCACGCCGATGATGTAGCAGGGATTGCCCTGCCTGTCCTTGAGGCCCATGTTGACGATGCTGCCGTCGTAGGGCACGGCGTCAAAGGTGGCGGAGACCTTCACCCGGCCCGCGCCGAATTCCTCCCGGATGTCCCAGGGGAAGACGACATAGGCGCCGCCGCTGTCCCTCATCTCGTGGATGACGGCGTCAAATTCGTATTTGTCCTTCATGCTCGGGTTCCTCTCTGATGAAATGGCTGAAAAAGCGGACCAAAGACTTCGGTTTTTACGGTCTCTAGTATTGATTCACCCAGTTGGCGATGAGCCACTGGGGGACCAGCCAGGCGGCCATGAAAACGAGGAAGTTGGCCGCGGTGAGGGAGGCGAAGGCCCCCACCGAGGTGAGGTAGAAGGTGAGGCACAGCCCGATCACCGACCCCGCCAGGGAGAAAGCCAGCCCCAGCCAGACCGCCATCCGGAGCCGCCGCCCGCCCACCACCGCGTCGCAGTAGGGGCCCAGCCCCTCCCGGCTGAGCAGGGCCACCAGCTCCCCCGCCTGTTCCGGGGTGGGCTTGGACAGCTCCAGCCGCCGGTCCACCGGGGGGAACTCCATTTTGTCCACCGGCAGCTTGAACTTCTGCTCCAGCAGGGCGGGGATGAGGTTGGGGTCCCGGGTGGCCAGCACCGGGGCGGCCCCCGCCTTCATCAGCGCGGACAGGCTGGGGTTCACCGCGGGGCTCATGGCGTACTCCAGCAGGAACAGGCCGGACAGCTGGCCGTTGATGGCGCAGAAGATGGCGTTTTTGATGTTGTGTCCCGGGGGGAGGGGCACCTCCATCAGGTGCATGTAGGCGGAGGTGCCCACCAGCACCTCATGGTTGCGGATGATGCCGGACGCGCCGCCCTCGTGCCACTCCAGGCCGGATACCTCCCGGTAGAGGGCGCCGTAGGTGCGCAGCAGGTCGTGAAAGGGCCGGGTGAGGCCGCAGTCCATCACCCGGAGCATGGTGGCGGTGTAGCCCACTACCTTTTCCGTGGCGGCGCCGCCGAACACCTTCACCTGGGCCACGCTCACCGAGCCGGTGGGGAACAGGTCCAGGTCGCTGAGGATGACGCCCCCCTGGCCGCACCGGGCGGCGGCCGGCCAGCCGGCCAGCGCGGCCCCCACGCGGTTGAGCCGGACGGTGAGCTTCTGGTAGGGCAGGGCGAAGGCCAGCAGGGCGGTCCAGGAGCCGGCGGCGGTGAAGCAGGCGGAGGCCGCCCACAACAGCCGCCCCGGGGCCTGCTGCCCCACCGAGGCCATAACCGCGCACAGCATCGCCCCCAGCAGCAGCAGCGGGGCGGCGATGCGGTAGGCGTCGTGGCCGCCGTCCTCCGCCTGGAGCTGGCTGCCGAAGCCCAGGCTGGAGCCGGAGGCCTTGGTATAGGTGGGCTTGCTGGACCAGAGGGTGTCGTTCATGCACACCACGTAGGGGGCTTTGACCTGGGAGGCGGCCTTGGCGGACATGCGGTCGGCCCGGCGGCGGCGGTGCTCCCCCCACAGGGCGAAGGCCAGCCCCAGGGCGGTCACCGCCGAGAAGGGGAGGGACTGCTCCCGCCCCTCCACCCGGGGGGCGGTGAGGCCGTCGGCCAGGGTGAAGAAAAAGGCGAACAGCAGCACGCTCTCCGCCCGGGGGCGCAGGGTGAAGAACTGCTTTGCCCCGGCGGCGATGATCTCATAGCACAGCGGTCCCGTCAAAAGCAGCAGGGCGGTGAGGACCCAGCATTGCAGCTGGAACTCGTCCAGCCCGGCGGCCTGGGACAGGGAGCCCCAGGGCAGAAAGGGCAGATCTGTCGAGCAGGCCGCGGCCAGCAGGGACAGGACCATGGCCAGGCGCACCCGCGCGCCCTGCCCCCGGAGGCCCTTTTGGTACTGGGCGGCCAGCTTGGCGGGGGGGGTGTCGGGGGGCAGCTGCCTGGGCTTCACGAGCCTCAGCCTGGGGCGGCGGGGCGGGGCGCTGTCATCGCCGGGCAGCACCTCCTGGTCCACGCCGGGGGTGTATTTCTCCGCCTTGCGGGCCTCGGGATCAGGCTCGGCCTGGTCGTACATGTGGTCGGCAAAGTGGTCCGCCCGGCGCAGCAGGGTGTGCAGGCGGGCGCCAAAGCGCCGGCCCATGCTTTCCGGCACGATCTCCGGGATGGGCTTGTCCTCCGGCTTGGAGGGCTTTTTCACCAGCCGGATGGTGGGCTCGTCGTCGCCGGATTCCGGCAGGGGGGAGGGTACGGGCGGGATCTCCCCGGTGGGGAAGTCCACCACCTTGGGGGGACGCCCGGCCTTGGGGGACGGCTTCCCCTTGCCCTTGGAGCCGTATTCCGCCAGAATTTCGTCCACAGTGTACTCCCGCCCGCCGTTTTTTTTCGTCTCATCGGACATGAACGCGCCTCCTAGCCCCGCTGACGAACAGCTTCATATAATACAATCGCCGCCGCCGTGGAGGCGTTGAGGGAATTGAGCTGGCCTCTCATGGGGATGGACACCAGAAAATCGCACTGTTCCCGGACGAGCCTGCCCATGCCGTCCCCCTCGCTGCCGATGACGATGGCGGCGGGGCCCTTCAGGTCGGCCTGATACAGGCTTGTCCCGCCGTCGGCGGCGGCGCCGAACACCCAGATCCCCGCCGCCTTCAGCTCCTTGAGCAGGGCGGTGAGGTTGGGCACCCGGGCCACGGGGAGATGGCTCACCGCCCCGGCGCTGGTCTTGGCCACGATGGCGGTGAGCCCCGCAGAGCGCCGCTTGGGGATGATGACGCCGTGGGCCCCGGCGCACTCGGCGGTGCGGATCACCGCGCCCAGGTTGTGGGGGTCGCTGAGCTCGTCGCACACCACCACCAGGGGGGCCTCGCCCTTGTCCCGGGCGGCGTTCAAAATGTCGTCCACGCTGGCGTACTCCCGCACGGCGGCCACGGCGATAACGCCCTGATGGCTTTTGGTGCGGCTCATGCCGTCCAGCTTGCGCCGGTCCGCGTCGGTGACCACCACGCCCCTGCTCCGGGCGGTGGAGGCGATGTGGCCCAGGGTGGCGTCGGTCTCGCCCCGGGCGATGTAAATTTTATCAATGGCCGTCCCGGCCCGGAGGGCTTCGATGACGGCGTTGCGGCCCTCGATGAGGCCGTCGGCCAGCCCGTCCTGGGGCGGGCGGCGGTTTTTATCGTCTCGCATGGAAAGAACTCCTTTGCATCTGGCTATAATGAGTGTAGTATATCATAAACTTCCGCCGGGGAAAAGGGGGAGGGCGTCTTTTTCCGTCTCCCCATTTTTCGTCATAGAAAGTTTACACCCCGGTTAAGAACATTTCTTGTGTTTACTGGAAAGGTGTGGTATACTGCCATAATAGTATCCCAAAAACAGACCGGAGCTCCGCTTCGGTTTTTGAAAAGGAGGCTGCAAGAATGGCCGGCCCAATGAAACCAAACGACCCCAACCGCCGGGAGGACCCCAATGGCGGCGACGATAAAAAACGCGCCCCGCTGGGGTTTTTCAGCATTGTCCTGTGGGCGGTGATGCTGGTGTTCCTGCTGAACATGTGCCGCAGCAGGGTGGAGAACGCCACGGTACAGACCATCCCCTATTCCACCTTCTATGAGTGGGTGGAGGCGGGCTACGTGGCGGAGGTGAAGCTGGACGCCAATGTGTATAGCTTCACCCTGAAGGAGGACGCGCCGCCGCTGAAGGAGCTGGTGGACAAGATGTCGGAGAGCTATGGGACCGGGGCGCTGGGCAATCTGTTCAACCAGATGGACCGCGAGGACCTGGAGAGCGCCGCCAGCAGCTCCATCCGCTTTCAGACCGGCCCCATCCGCGAGGACCTGGCCGGCTGGCTGGCCGAGAGTGGAGTGGACGAGTTCGGCACCGACCCGGTGACCCAGGAGCAGCAGATGCTCTCCATGGTGGCGGGGACGGTGCTGCCTATCCTGCTGATGGTGGGCGGGCTGCTGCTGCTCTACCGCTATATGTTCAAGAAAATGGGGTCCGGCGGCGGCTTTGGCGGCATCGGCGGCGTGGGCAAGTCCAACGCCAAGGTGTATGTGGAGAAAAAAACCGGCGTCACGTTCAAGGACGTGGCGGGCCAGGACGAGGCCAAGGAGAGCCTGGAGGAGATCATCGACTTCCTCCATAACCCGGGCAAGTACACCGAGATCGGCGCCAAGTTGCCCAAGGGCGCGCTGCTGGTGGGCCCGCCGGGCACCGGCAAGACCCTGCTGGCCAAGGCCGTGGCCGGCGAGGCCAACGTGCCCTTCTTTTCCATCTCCGGCTCCGACTTCGTGGAGATGTTTGTGGGCGTGGGCGCGAGCCGCGTCCGCGACCTGTTTAAGGAAGCGTCCAAGATGGCCCCCTGCATTATTTTCATCGACGAGATCGACACCATCGGCAAATCCCGGGACAACCGCATGGGCGGCAACGACGAGCGGGAGCAGACCCTGAACCAGCTGCTGGCCGAGCTGGACGGCTTCGACCCCGGCAAGGGCGTCATCGTGCTGGGGGCCACCAACCGGCCCGAGGTGCTGGACAAGGCCCTGCTGCGTCCGGGGCGGTTCGACCGGCGCATCACCATCGACCGGCCCAATCTGGCAGGCCGCTTGGCCACCTTGCAGGTCCACACCCGCAAGATCAAGCTGGCCGAGGACGTGGACCTGAACAAGATCGCTCTGGCCACCGCGGGCTGCGTGGGCGCGGACCTGGCCAACCTGGTGAACGAGGCCGCCCTCCGTGCGGTGCGCAAGGGCCGCAGGCTGGTCACCCAGGAGGACCTGCTGGCCTCCTTCGAGTTCGTCATCGCGGGCAGCGAGAAGAAAAATTCCGTGCTCACCGAGTTCGAGCGCAAGCTGGTGGCCTATCACGAGGTGGGCCACGCCATGGTGGCCTATAAGCAGAAAAACGCCGAGCCGGTGCAGAAAATCACCATCGTCCCCCACACCGAGGGGTCCCTGGGCTACACCCTGCTGATGCCCGAGGAGGACAAGACCAACCTGCGCACCCGGGAAGAGCTGATGGCCAAGATCACCGTGTCCATGGGCGGCCGCGCCGCCGAGGAAGTGGTGATGAACACCATGACCAACGGCGCCTCCCAGGACATCCAGGAGGCCACCAATATCGCCCGGAACATGGTGGCCATGTACGGCATGAGCGAGGAATTCGGCATGATGGCCCTGGGCTCCGTGCGCAACCAGTATCTGGACGGGGGCTACGGCCTGGACTGCGCCCAGGACACCGCCGCCGTGATGGACAAGGCCGTCAAGGCGGTGCTGGACGTGTGCTACGCCGAGGCGGTGAAGGTCATCCAGGCCAACCGGGAGGACATGGACAAGGTGGTGGCCTACCTGCTGGAGAAGGAGACCATCACCGGCGGCGAGATGGTGGCCATTCTGGAGGGCCGGGACCCGGCGCTGGTGGAGGGGGCCTACACCTCCACCCACGCCAAGCAGCTGCCGGGGGACATCGAGCCCCCCGCCCGGCACGTCCACATCATCGACGAGCCGATCCCCATGCCCGCCCACGATGAGGACGGGGAGGAGTCGCCCGCGCCGGAGGAAGAGCCGGAAACGCCCGAAGGACCCAAAGAATGAAAGAACGCCCCGCCCGGAACGATCCGGGCGGGGCGCTGCATTTGAGCGGAGCGGCGTCAATCCTCCAGGCCCAGCTGGTCCAGCGCGGCCTGGAACCAGGGACGGTTGACGGGGGTGAACGTGAGGCCGCCGCCGTTCTCCTCCGACAGCTTCATCTGCTCCTCCATGGGGAGGTCGCTGAGGATGATCTCGGAACCGTCGGGCATCGTGTACCACCAGTCCTCATAGCTGCTGCCCGAGACCGCCGAAACAGCGCCGTCGACCACGGGGAACTCGGCCCAGCCGAATCTCTCAGGGGTGCCGCCCGCGACGAAGTAGCCTTTGTTACCGGTGGCGGGGTCTGTGTGCTCCTGGATATAGGGGGTGTTCTCGTCCATCTTGTCGGTGATATCCAGCTTCTCACCGTTGGCGGTGAGCCAGATACGGCCGTTCTCCAAGGTGAGGGGACTGCCCGCGGGCATCGTAAATTCCGCATGGTTGCTTCCGGGCATATTGACCATCGTGCCGCCGCTCATGAAGTTGTACACCTGGGCGGGCAGGCCCGCCGCGATGGACAGCACGCAGCCCACCGCCAGCGCCGCCGCCAGCACCAGTACCTTGACAGAGGGCCTGCGCCCCTTCTGAGCACCCTTGTTTTCCAGCATATCCATGATTTCCTCCTTTTTCTGGTCACTGAGTGTGACCTGTTCCATCATGTGCCAATAGTTGTTCATCGTCGCTCAGCTCCTTTCTCAGCATGTCTCGGGCCCGTGACATGCGCGTCTGGACCGCGGTGCGGGAGATGCGGAGCACGTCCGCGATTTCCCCCTGGTCGTAGCCCTCCCAGTAGTAGAGGTGGACCACCGCCCGGTATTTGGGGGGCAGGGCCATCACCGCGTCCCACAGATCCCGGTCGGACTGGTCACGGAAGGGAACGGATTCGTCCAGCTCCCCCACGTTCCGCCGCCAGAAAGATCTCAGCTGGCTCTTGCACAGGTTGGCGGCGCAGGTGAGCAGCCAGCTTTTTTCCCGTCCCGGCAGGAGGACGGTTTTGCCCTCCGCCAGCTTGAGGAATACGCTTTGGCACACGTCTTCCCCGTCGGCGCGGGACCCCAGATAGCTGTAGGCCATCCGGAACACGTCGTCGCCGTATTTGCGGAACAGGTCCGCCAGTTTTTCTGCGTCCATTGCGGGTCACTTCCTTTTGCCGCCGTTTTGTTGTCGCGCTCATTGCTTTGCTGCTGTCACGCTGCGAGACGGCCGAGCGTCCTGTCCGCCTCTCCGCGCTTCTTTGTGGCCACGCTTATAAAACGATTGAGACGGCCCGATTATCACAGGGCCCGGGAAATTTTCTAAGAAGCCGTACCAATCGCCTCAGCACCCAGCTTAGCGGCCCAAATTGCCGCTGGCTGCGTTGAAAAATCTTGAAATACACAAAGTATTCCCGCGATTTTTCGCCTTGCCACCGGCAATTTTGGATCGCGAATCGGAATACTTCGACGATTGGTACAGCTTCTAAAAAAGACGGCCGACCGGATTGCGCCGGCTGGCCGCCCTACCTTATTCAATATTACTGCTCCAGCGCATGGGCCCGGCTGAGGAAGTACCGCTCCCGGTCGATGACGTGGCAGCGCAGGTAGTCGGCCCAGCGGCTGTAGGCCGAATAGGCGAAGTGGCACCCGTCGCTGGCCAGCTCCGCGGGCAGTTGGCCGTCCGCCCCGGCGTACGCCTCAGCGGTGTTGAGCAGCACCACCTTTTTCTCTGCGGCCAGCAGGGCGATGGCGTCGTTGAACTGGCTGAGATTTTGGTTGTTGATGTAGGAGGCCAGCTTGTTTTGGCGGCACAGCCCGTCATTCAGCGGGGGCATGAGCTGGAGGTACACCACCGCGTCCGGCTGGAGCTCGATGACCTTGTCCAGCAGCTGGCCCAGGCCCTCCTGGTAGCTTGCGGCGGAGAAGCCCAGCTCGTTCACCCCCAGCATGATATACACGCTCTCGTACTGCTTCAGGGCCAGGACCTCCATCAGATTGTACTTCTGAGCGTCCACCTCGAACACCCGGTAGTCCTCGCTGTCCGCCTTGAACACGGTCATGCCCCGGGCCCAGTAGAAATCCCCGCGCTTCAGACCGCTGAACAGCTGCAAGCCCTCGGTGCGGGAGTCCCCCAGGTAGACCGCCGTGTCAAAAAAGGAGTCGTCCTCCAGCGGCTCGTTCTCCTCCAGCGGGGCGCCGAATTCATAGAGGTCCGATTCCGTCCAGACGGGCGTGGGCTCCGCGCTGGGTTCCGGCGTGGGCTCTGGGGACGGCTCCGGCGTGGGCGTGGGAGCAGGTGTGGTCTCTGGGGCGGAGGAGGCCGCCGTGGGGACGGGGGACGGGGATGGGTTGGGCACATAGTGCCCAGAGGTGGTCCCACAGGCGGCCAGCGGGACCAACAGCAGCATACACAGCAGCAGGGACAGGGTTTTGACGTGCATTTCGGTCAGGGCTCCTTTGTGTTTACTTCCGTGTTATGTTAACACGGCGCCCATGGAAGGTCAAGACGGGAAAGGTTACAAAGCGGGGTCAAAATTGTGACAGGGCAGGGGTCATCCCCGCAGCCTGCGCCGCTGGAGCTCCAGCGAGGCGGACACCAGCAGCAGCCCCAGCGCCAGGCAGCCCGCGATGCCGAAGGTGCGGAAAAACGTGTCCCAAAACAGCTCGGTATGCCCGCGCAGGCCATAGTCCATGGCCTGGTAGATGGTCAGGCCGGGGACCAGGGGGAAGATGCCGATGACCAGATAGGAGGTGGCCGGACAGCGCCGCCGCCGGGCCATGGCCTCCGACCAGACGGACACCGCCACCGCGGCCAGCAGGTTGGCCAGGAAGATATTGGTCCCCAGTCCGAAGAGAAACAGGTACACCGCCCAGCCCAGCGCGCCCCCCAGCCCGCACAGCGCCGCCCCCACTCCCTGGGCGTTGGTGGGCAGGCAGAAGCCCAGGCAGGCCACGTAGGCCAGCGCGCAGGACACAAGGGGCGGATAGGCCGTGGTGCTTCCCCCGGCCTGGACGGGCCACAGCCCCTGAAACAGCGCCATGGCGGCTCCCGCCCCCAGGGCAATGGCCGCCGCCGACAGCAGCGCCCGGGCGCAGGTGGCCAGCCCGGAAACCATGTCCCCGGTGAGCAGATTGCTCATGAAGTTGGTGAACACCAGCCCGGGCACCAGCACCATGATGCCCCCGGCCAGAGTGACCTCCAGGCTGATGGGCGCGCCCAGGGCCAGCAGGGCGCAGGACGACCCGCCCAGCACAAAGGCCGACGCCAGGGTGGAGAGAAAGGCGTTGGCCCCCGCCTGCTCCAAATAGGCCAGGCACGCGCCGCAGGCCAGCCCCGCCAGCCCCGCCGCTCCGGCCTCCGGCAGGCCGCCGCCGAAAAACAGCGCAAAGAAAAACGCCCCCACAAAATACCCCGCCACCCGCAGGCGCATGGGATAGCGCCGCAGCTGCGCCGCCTCCCGGCGGCACTGGAGCAGCAGCTCGCCGGGATCGTCCGGCGGGGCGGCGCACAGACGCCGGGACAGATCGTTGAAGCGTTCAATACCCTCAATATTTAAGGTGGAGGGGGGCACGCGGCGCATCACCGTGCACACCCGGCCGTCCGGCTCCCGGGCGCTGGCCCAGACGCAGTTGGGGATGGCGAACACCTCCCCCTCCAGGCCGTAGGCCGCCAGAAGGCGGCGCATGGTGTCCTCCGCGCGCTGAATCTCCGCGCCGTGGCGCAGAAGCTCCCGGGCCACCTCGCAGCAGCCGGAAAGCAGGGTGTCGTAGTCCATGGAAGGACCTCCTGAACTGAGATGTGCTTGACAAATAGAGTGGAAATGGTATAATGAACATACAAGGGGTGCCGTTACGGCGGTCAGCTTTTCCCCTGAATAGCTATGTCAAGTTTTACGTTGACCGCTCGGGGGCTAGCCGGGCGGTCAACAAGCATGTTGGGCGTTTATGATCATCAGAAAAAGCACGATGATGAACCAAAACAGGACCCGCAGGACCTTCGCCCTGCGACTTCCACCCATCCGCGTCACCTCCCCCCTTGCGGGGAAAGGCTGCTGACCGCCTATTATGTAACGGCACCTTATTCCAATTATACCATGGCGGACATGGGATTGCAAGGCCCGCGCCTCGCTGGAAGGGCGTGGAAATTCGCCCATGAATTTTTCTAAAAAGTTTTGCTAATCCCTTGCAAATTTTTGCCGATATAGTATAATAGTAGCCGTATAACTGTGGCGTCGGAGGCGTCAGCCAATCATTCCGATGGAAGGAGGGCCGAATGCCCGGCCACGCCCCCCGTGCGGGGGAATCTATTTTCAGCCGGCTGGACCGGCGGACCGAAACAGCACTCCCCAGAAAGAGACCTAAACCAGAACAGGAGGAATACGTACATGAAGAAACGGATTTTGTCAGCCCTGCTCGCGCTCGTGATGGTGCTGGCATTACTGCCCGCCACCGCGTTCGCGGTGGACTGGACGACTGACAGCACCCCCACATCGCCCGAGGGGCAAAAGTATCAAGTGTCTGACACAAATCCCGAGCAAAAGGATTATTATGTGAAGGACGCAAACGGCAAAGTGACCAGCACGGTCACCGTGACCCGCTGCAACGCCAGCAATCCCCTCACCGGCCAGGTGTACGGCACTTGGTACTGGCAGAAGAACAAGGGCACTGACGCCAAGGCCCCCCAGTACGTTGCCGTTAACACCGGCATCGTCGCCGGCACCAGCGGCAGCGGCCAGTGGTACGCCAGCGTTGAGGACTACAGCACCGCTGTGACCGGCGGCGGTGAGAAGGTGCGCGGCGCGTTCACCGCGCTGGGCACTGCGGCCATCAACCTGTCCGCTTACAAGGACACCAGCCTGACGCTGGCCATCGCCAACGATACCGCCAGCCTCACCATTCCCACTACCCTGACCTCCCTCAACGTCACCGGCAAGTTCCAGGATACTCCCGCCGGTGTCATGAACCAGGGCCATGTGGGCGCGATCTCGGTTGATCGCAGCACCCAGGTCACTGGCGGCACCAACAGCGGCCTGAACATCACCGCTGAGAATGTGAACATTGATTCCATCAACCTGACCGGCCGGGCCAACACCCTGCGCCTGACCGACTGCACCGTGGGCGCGATCACCATGGACGGCGCGACCATCACCACCGTGGGCGGCGCCACCCCCAACTCCTGGGGCGCCCAGACCATTAACGCCACCCGCACCACCACCGGCGCCATTACCATCGCCAACAGCAACGGCGGCGGCGTTACCCTGCAGGATTCCACTGTGGGCGGCGCCATCGGCTTCACCAGCGACGGCGGCACCATTCAGGTGGGCGGCGCGTCCACCACTGATCTGATCACCGTGACCCCGCGCACCGTGAACGGCAGCTATGCCCAGGTGCGGATCACCGGCGGCACTGTGGCCGGCGTGACCCAGGGCCAAGTCGCCAATAACGACAAGGTCCTGAACGTCACCGTCACTGGCACGGGCACCCAGTTCGGCACGATCACCGCCGAGGTCAACGGCAATGTGAGCATCACCGACGCCGACGGCGCCGCCGTCAAGGTGGACAAGGGCACCGTGTCCATCGCGGGCTCCGGCGTGCAGATTACCGGCAATGTGACCCTGGCGGCTAAGGCCCCCACCACCCTGCGCATGTCCGCCAGCAACAGTACCTTCGGCGGCATCGTGGGCAACAGCAATCTGACCATCAGCGCCTGGAACGGCGCGCGTCAGCGGGACGGCGGAAACAACTACGGCACGCTGGACCTGAGCACCTACGACGGCGGCAAGATCACCGGCGGCACCTTCGCTAAGACCAATGCCACCGCGTTCGGCAACGCCACCGCCAAGGCTTGGCTGGATGTGAAGAACCTCCAGTTCTTTGTGGACAACGGCGCCAATTACGACCTCTACACCAAGACCGAGCTGGCCCGCGCCATCTCCGACATCGGCACCGCCCAGGCCATTCAGCCCAATAAGATTGTTGTTCTGGGTCAGGCCGGCGGCCATAACCTCGTCCTGAAGAACGGCCAGAACGAGCTGGCGAAGATCGTCTACAGCGCCACCACTCCGCTGATCCTCCCCGACAAGATCAACGGCATGGTCATTTCCCAGTGGTTCGCGGTGGATAACCACAACATCATCCTGCCCGCCGGTAAGGAAGAGGGCGTGCCCGCCCTGGCCGGTGATCTGACCCTGAACTGCACCACCACCAGCGCGGCGGTGAACAAGATCACCAAGGCTACCGTGGCCGTCGCCAACACCCCCGGCGACATTGTGAATAACCAGAATGTGACCGTTACCCTGAACGGCAACAACATCCACGTGAGCGGCGCGGTCACCTCCGCCGCCGGCGGCATCGCCACCATCAAGGTGGACCTGGATACTGACGTGGTGGATGACCAGGGCGAGTACATCACCCTGGAAGGCGTCGTCATCGACTACTACGTGGACAGCAAGCGGGTCGCCTTCAACGCGATTCAGCCCAAGACCGTGAACCATGTGGGCATCATCGTGCAGAACGGCCAGCTGGTGCTGAACAACGGCACCGGCGAGCGGTATACCGTCACCGCCAGCCTGACCGAGCCCGCCTCCCGGCTGGGCATCGTCACGGAGGCTAATGTGGGCCAGGGTATCGTGGTCACCTTCGGCGGCAAGCTCTCCAGCTGGAGCGCGAAGCAGAAGGAGGAGCTGACCGATAAGCTGGCCGGTACTGGCACCAGCTTCCTCTACGGCAATAACCAGGCCATGCAGCAGGCGATCAACGCCGCCCAGGCCACCATTACCGCCAACAACACTGTCACCGGCTGGATCACCAACGCCAAGAACACCATTTGGCGCCAGGGATTCAAGAGCCCCGACACCACTCAGAATATCCACTACGGCTATGTGGACAAGATGGCTCCCCACACCGGCGCCTACAACAGCGCCTCCGCCGACGGCGCGGCCATTGAGGCGGCGTTCAGCAATGCCTATATCGTGCCCTACCTGGTGGTGAACGTCACCGACTACGATCCCGCGGGCGGCATGACCGTTACCCTGACCCCCTATTACCGTGTGGATGTGAGCGCGGGTACCTATGACTCTGATATGGCCTACACCGTGCAGCAGGGCCGCGCCCTCACGCTCACCGGCGGCATGACCAATGAGCCCGTGAAGGTGAAGTTCAATCTTGGCGCCGCCTTCGAGACGCAGTTCATGCATCAGGACGGCAAGTACGTTTATGCCGGCACTCAGGCTAACGGCTGGAAGATCACCCATCTGGGCGCCAACGGCACGCTGGGCACCATGGTCATCAACGGCAAGGACGGCCTTGTCACCATTGAAGATACGGCTGTGACGGGCGGTCCGGCTGCCATTGACAATCGTGCGCCCGCTCTGACTGCTCTGGCCTGCAAGTACGACACCCTCCAGGCCGCCATTGACGACACCGTGCGAGGCGCCACGATCCAGACCAGCGGCGGCGTGACCGGCATCACGGCTGAGACCATGGACACCGTCAAGATTGACGGCCAGTACACCGGCAGCTGCGCGGTGAACATGACCGGCATGTCCCGTAAGGTTTACCTGGTGGCCGAGGGCCAGCAGGATGTGACCACCAACGGCAAGGATGTGAGCCTGCAGACCGCGGGCGGCCACCGCTACGTGATGGAGCTGAAGCAGGACGCTGTTGCGGCCGGTTCTGTGGCCATCGCCGTCAACGGCGCTGAGAACGGCACTGCCGTGGCTTCTGCCACCATCGCCAAGGTCGGCCAGACTGTGACCATCACCGCCACGCCGAAAGCCGGCTTCTCCACTCTGGGCATGACCGCGGTTGGCAACGGCAATGTCACTGTTCCCGTCACCGGTTCCGGCAACAGCTGGTCCTTCAAGGTGCCCGAGAACGTGACCAGCATCACCGTCACCCCGCGCTTCGGCGTCGCCGGTCAGGCCACCGTCAGCGTGAACAACAACACCAACGGCTCCGCCATCGTGGCCGGCAATGCCAACACCGTGGCGCAGGGCAGCACCGTCACCGTTTACACCACGCCCAAGACCGGCTACCGCGCCACCGGCGTCAGCGTGCGCTTCAGCAACGGCACCACGGTGAACGCCACCAACACCGGCACCAATACCTGGAGCTTCAGCGTGCCCGCCAATGTCACCACCGTGAGCATCACGCCCAGCTTCAGCGTGGACACCGGCCTGCCCTTCCTGGATGTGGCCGCCACCGAGTACTACCTGCCCTACGTGAAGTTTGTTTACAACCACGGCATGATGAAGGGCGACGGCAACGACTACACTTTCAACGGCAACGGCCGCATCACCCGCGGTCAGATCGTCACCATTCTGTACCGTCTCCAGGGCAGCCCCGTCGTGGCGCTGAACACCAGCTTCAAGGACGTGCCCGCCAATGAGTACTATGCGTATCCCGTGGCTTGGGCCGCCGCCAGCGGCGTTGTGAACGGCCGTAATACCACCACCTTCGATCCCAACGCGGCGATCACCCGCCAGGAGCTGGCCGCCATTCTGTACCGTTACAACAACTTCCGCGGCCTGAGCAGCGGCAACCTGTCCAACCTGAGCCAGTTCACTGACCGGGGCTACGTGGACAATTACGCCCTGACTCCCATGCAGTGGGCCGTGGGCAACGGCATCATCACCGGCACCAACCCCAACACCCTCAGCCCCAACGGCACGGCGACCCGCTATCAGGCGGCCACCATGCTGACCCGCTACTGCCAGACCTTCCTGAAGATGGTCTGAGCGGCGTAAGGACTGAGCAGAGCAAACCAAAAAAGGACCGGCCGAGCAATCGGCCGGTCCTTTTTATGTGACAGCAGCTGGTTCATCCGTCCTGGTCAGCCAGGTACTCCTCCCGGGTGAGCAGCAGGTGGCGGATGCCGTCCACCGTGCCCGCGTCCCGGAAGCCCGCCGCCAGGTGAGCCTTCCAGGCGGCATCCCGGGTGGTTTCAAAGTAGTTGTGGAGGCGGCTGATACCGCAGACCCGGAAGGCGTGGTCCAGCATCAGCCGCAGGGCGGGAACGGCATACCCCTGACCCCGGCAGGGGGCGTAGATCACGATGCCCATGTCCCACCAGTCTTTGTCCGGCGTGTAGTGGAAGCAGATGTCTCCAATCCACTCCCCGTCGGACCTGCGCCGGATGTAGGCATAGAACCGTTCCGGCTCCCGGCTCACCCACTGGGTGTGCCAGTCCTCCCACTCCTCCCGGGGGAAGTCGATGCAGCCGGTGTCCCGGTGGTAGCCGGGCCAGGGGTCGTAGCCCGCGTTATAGGACATGGTGGCCGGGTCGGACATCATTTTTTGGTAGAACCACAGGTCCTCTAGCTTGGGGATATACAGTTCCAGCTCCATGCTTACCCCTCCGCGTAGTAGTTGATGAGGCAGCCGGCGAGAATGATGTCCCGCTCCTCCCGGGTGAGGCCGGGCAGGGTGAGGGTCACAGCCCGGGCGGTGGGGCCGTCGGTCCCGGCCTGAATGAGGGTGGCGGCAATTTCCTCCCCGTCCCCCTTCAGCAGGGCGCGTATGCCGGGGATATGCAGCCGGTCGCCGGGCTGGAGGTTCAGCTCCCGGAGGCCGCCGGACACAAAGGGCAGCATACCCCAGTTCACCACGTTGGAGCGGTAGCGCTTGGTGGCGTACTCCTCCGCCAGGTTGGCGCAGCCCCCCAGCACCCGCTGGCAGGAGGCGGCCTGCTCCCGGGCGGAGCCGTCCCCGGGCTTGAGAGCCATCACCAGGGAACCCAGGCCGGTTTTGGCGGGGTCGAATTCGCCCAGCGCCTCCCGCACCTCGGGGGCGCCGGGATCGCTCCTGCGCAGCGTTTCCACCGCCTGGACAGCTTTAGCCCGGGGGACGTACTGGGGGTCCTTCCGACTCAGGGCGAACTCGGACAGCCGCAGAGGATTGGAGCGGTAGGAGGAGGTCTCCCCGGAGGGGATGAGCTCGTCGGTGGTGGTCACCGGGTCGTAGATGGCGGCGCAGCAGGTGAGCAGCAGGTCCTCCGGCAGGGGAATCTGCTCCGGCCAGTCAGCGATGTTGGGGCCAAAGACCAGCGGGGCGTCGGGCTGGGGCCTGCCCACGCCGAAGTACACCCGGGAGCGGTAGGCGGAATCGTCATAGCTCCACTGCTCGTCGGGCCGGTCGGCGGGAATGATTTCCGGAGGCAGCTCGTCCGCCCCGGTGAGCACGCCGCCCATCCGGGCGGTGGCGGCGATGGACCGGGCGTCCATGAGGGCCACGTAGGAGATCTGCCCGTCCCCGGGCTTGGAGCCCTCCCGGTTGGGGAAGTTGCGGGTGGAGTGGCGGATGGAGAAGGCCCCGTTGGCGGGCACGTCCCCCGCGCCGAAGCACGGCCCGCAGAAACAGGAGCGAATAGACGCCCCCGCCGCCATAAGCTGGGCGATGCAGCCGTTTTTCGTCAGCTCCAGATTGATGGGCATGGAGCCGGGGTAGCAGCTCAGCCAGAAGGCCCCGGAGCCGGTGGAGCAGCCCTTCAGAATTTCGGCGGCCCGCTTCAGGTTCTGGTAGGTGCCGCCGGAGCAGCCGGCGATGATCCCTTGGTCCACCAGGAACCGGCCGTTTACGATCTTGTTCAGCAGGGAGGGGGTGTTCTTCACACCCAGCTGCTCCGCGGCGTCCACGTCCGCCCGGTGGAGCAGGTCGGCCATGTTGGCCTTGAACTCCCGGATGGGGAAGGCGTTGGAGGGGTGGAAGGGCAAGGCGATCATGGGCTCCACCTTGTCCAGCTCCACGGTGACGACGCCGTCATAGCGCGCGCCCTCCGCCGGGGCCATCTCCTGGTAGCGGTCCCCCCGGCCCAGCAGGGCGAGGGCGGTTTTGGTCTGCGCGTCGGTCTGCCACAGGGAGGACAGGCAGGTGGTCTCGGTGGTCATCACGTCGATGCCCGACCGGTAGTCCATGGACAGGCTGGCCACGCCGGGGCCGAAGAACTCCAGCACGGCGTTCTTCACCGCGCCGCTTTGGAAGGTGGCCGCTACCAGGGCCAGGGCCACGTCCTGGGGCCCCACCCCAGGCCGGGGCGCGCCGGTGAGGTAGACGGCGATCACCTTGGGGTAGGCGATGTCGTATGTCTTGCGCAGCAGCTGCCGGGCCAACTCCGGCCCGCCCTCACCGATGGCCATACAGCCGTAAGCGCCGTAGCGGGTGTGGGAGTCGGAGCCGAGAATCATGCTGCCGGGGGCGGCGTACCGCTCCCGCATGTAGGAGTGGATGACGGCCTGATGGGCGGGGACGAACTCGCCGCCGTACTTTTTGGCGGCGGAAAGGCCGAACACGTGGTCGTCCTCGTTGATGGTGCCCCCCACGGCGCACAGGGAGTTGTGGCAGTTGGTGAGCACATAGGGCAGGGGGAACTCCTTCATCCCGGAGGCCCGGGCGGTCTGGATGATGCCCACGTAGGTGATGTCGTGGGACGCCATGGCGTCAAAGCGGATGGACAGGCGGTCCGGGTCCTTTGAGGCGTTGTGGGCCATGAGGATGGCGTGAGCCATGGTTCCCTCCCGGCTGTGGCAGTCCCCGGCGGGGACAAAGCGGCCGCACTGGAAGCGGACGGGGGCGGTTTGAACGGTAATCATGTGTATTCCCTCCCGTGGGTGATTTACTTTAGTGTAGCAAATTACCGGGGAAAAAGCAAGAAAACCGGGGCATTTTACCCGCATCAAAATGCACAATAAAATTCTCCGGTCCCCACCGCTTCCCATGGAGGAAGCACAGCGGCCATCCTTTTTCGATTGACACTGGAATTTTGCGGCGAAGTGTGGTAATATAGTATCTTGAACATATTTGACCCGCCCCGCTGGGGCCTGGGGGAAACGAGGTGGATACATTGGAATTCTGGATGGCAATTGTTCTGGGTTTGGTGCAGGGAGTGGCGGAGTTTCTGCCCATATCCAGCTCGGGGCACCTGTCCCTGTTACAGCATTTCTTCGGTATGGAGGAGCCGGACGCCCTTTATAACATTCTGCTCCACTTTGCCACGCTGCTGGCGGTGTGCGTGGTGTACCGGGGGGACATCGCGGACATGATCGTGGAGTTCTTCCGGGGGCTGGCGTCGCTGTTCTCCCGGGGGGGCGCGCGGGAGCGGAGCAATCCCCCCGAGGCCCGGCGGCTGGTGCTGCTGCTGGTGCTGGGCACCCTGCCCCTGTTTTTGGTGCTGCCCATCGAGGATTTTGTGGAGGAGCTGGGGGCCAACCCGGTGTTCGTGTCCGTCATGCTGCTGGTCACCGGCTGCATTCTGTATTTGTCCGACCGGTATGGCGGCGGGCGGAAGAACGGCCGCACCGCCACGGTGAAGGACGTGCTGCTGGTGGGGCTGGCCCAGGGGGCGGCCACCATCCCCGGCCTGTCCCGGTCGGGCGCCACCATCTCCGCCGGGATGGCCCTGGGCTTTGAGCGCAACTTCGCCGTGCGCTTTTCCTTCCTGCTGTCCCTGCCCGCCGTGCTGGGCGCCACCCTGCTGAAGGTTATCAAGGTGGCGGGCGCGGGGGAGATCGACATGGCCCTGCTTCCCATGTACCTGACGGGGATGGCGGTGGCCGGGGTGGTGGGCTATTTCTCCATCTCCCTGGTGAAGCTGCTGGCCCGCAAGGGCAAGTTCGGCATGTTTGCCTACTACTGCTGGATCGCCGGGGCCGCGGCCCTGGCCGCCAGCGTTCTTCTCCCCCTGCTGGCACCCGCCGGCGCATAACAAAACAGGAGGGTCTCTTCCATGGCATCCACACAAAAGAGAACTTCATCGTCCAGCGGCCCGTCCAAGAGCCGCTCCTCGTCCAGCCCGTCCAAGAGCGGCGGCAAACGCGCCGCGGCCCGGTCCGGGTCCTCGACCGGCTCCAAGAGCCGGTCCCGCCGGTCCGCGCCCCAGAAGAAGCCCTACCGCCGGGAGGTGGGGGGAGCGGTGTGCTTCCTGCTGGCCCTGTTCGGGGCTATCGGCTACTTCAAAACGGAGGACGGGGCGGTCATCGCCCTGTTCTGCGACCTGCTCAAGGGGCTGTGCGGCTACGGCTTCTACCTGGCCCCGCCCATGCTGCTGGCCGCAGCGGGCATACTGGTGTTCCACCGGGGCCGCCCCGTCCGCCTGCGGGTGGCGGGGGCGGTGAGCCTGCCGGTGTTTATCGGGGCCCTGCTCCACCTGCTGCTGAGCAGGGGGGAGTATGAGTGGGGCTGGGCGCTGTTCGGCAAGCTGTGGGCGGACGGCCGGGCGGCGGCCTGCGGCGGCGTGGTCAGCGGTACGCTGGCCATGGCCTTCCGCTTCGCCTTCACCACGGTGGGAGCGGTGGTGGTGCTGCTGCTGTTCACCGCGGCGGCGGCGCTGTGCGCCCTGCGGCTCACCCCGGCGGATATCCTGGACTACCTGCGCCAGCGCCGGGAGGAGCGCCCGGAGTATGACCCGGACGACTACCCGGAGCCCGAACCCCGCCGGGCGGCTCCCAAGGAGCCTGCCCCCGCCCGGCGGAAAAACGCCGCCATCGACATTCCCGTGGACGACGGCCCCCTGCTGAGCAAAAAGCCCACCACGCCGGTGTCCACCGTGCGCAAGAAGTCCTTTTTCGACAAGGTGGCGGGGGTGGCCGTCCCCGGCCGGGAGGACAAGCCCGTTTTGGAGGAGGAGCCCCCGGAGTACGAGGACGTGGCCGAGCTGCGCCCCATGAAGGAGCCTTCCCGCACCCCCAAGCCCTCCCCGGCGGCCCCGCCGCCGGACACGGGGGAGCTGACGGCCCCGCCGGCCCCCACACCCCTGCGCGCGGAGACCCCGCCCCCTCCGGTGGTCCGGGAGGACCCGGTGCCGCCCCCCGTCATCCGCGAGCCCGCCCCTCCGAAGCGCTCCAAGGAGGAGGAGCGGGAGCAGGTCCGGGAGGAGGTGGCCCGGGAGATCGAGGCCGGCATGGAGCAGGACGCCCCCGCCTACCGCTATCCCCCCGTCACCCTGCTCAACCAGGGGGGAGGGGGCAGCGCCTCCGCCGCGGAGGGGGAGCTTCACGCCAACCAGCAGCGCCTTCAGGACGCTCTTCAGTCCTTCGGCGTCAGCGCGCGGATTGTCAACGTCATCCGGGGCCCCGCCGTCACCCGGTATGAGCTGGAGCTGGACCAGGGGGTGAAGCTGAACAAGATCACCAACCTGTCCGGCGACATCGCCCTGGCTCTGGGGGCGTCCGCCGTCCGGGTGGCCCCCATCCCCGACAAGATTTCCACCGTGGGCATCGAGGTGCCAAACCGGCATGTCAGCCCCGTGTGCATCCGGGACGTGCTGGCGTCCAAGGCGTTTACCGACAGCTCCTCCAAGGTGTCCTTCGCCGTGGGCAAGGACATCAGCGGCAGCCCCATCGTGGGCAATATCGCCCGGCTGCCCCATATGCTCATCGCGGGCACCACCGGGTCGGGCAAGTCGGTGTGCACCAACTCCCTCATCATCTCCCTGCTTTACAAGGCCACGCCGGAGGAGGTCCGCCTCATCATGGTGGACCCCAAAATGGTGGAGCTGAGCGTCTACAACGGCATCCCCCACCTGCTCATCCCGGTGGTCACCGACCCCAAAAAGGCGGCGGGCGCCCTCCAGTGGGCGGTGAGCGAGATGATGAAGCGCTACCAGAAGTTCTCCGAGGTGGGGGCGAAGGACCTGGCGTCCTACAACAACCACGCCCGGCGGGACGGCCTGGAGCCCATGCCTCAGATCGTGGTGGTCATCGACGAGCTGGCCGACCTGATGCTGGTGGCGGCGAAGGAGGTGGAGGAATCCATCTGCCGGGTGGCCCAGATGGGCCGCGCCTCCGGGATGCACCTGGTCATCGCCACCCAGAGCCCCCGGGCGGACGTGATCACGGGCTTGATGAAGGCCAACATCCCCAGCCGCATCGCCTTCGCGGTGGCCTCCAGCCTGGAGTCCCGCATCATTCTGGACACCACCGGAGCGGAAAAGCTGGTGGGCAAGGGGGACATGCTGTACGCCCCTCTGGGGCAGGACAAGCTGCGGGTGCAGGGCTGCTTCATCACCGAGGAAGAGGTGGCCAACGTGGTGGACTTCATCAAGGAGGGTGCGTCCGCCCAGTACGACGAGCAGGTCATGCACGAGATCGAGAAGAACGCCGAGGACAAGAGCAAGGCGGACAAGGGCGTGGGCGGCTCCGACCCGGCGGGCGGGGACGACTACGACGAGCTGCTCCCCGCCGCCATCGACGTGGTGCTGGAGGTGGGGCAGGCCAGCGTGTCCATGCTCCAGCGCAGGCTGAAGCTGGGCTACGGCCGGGCGGCCCGGCTGGTGGACCAGATGGAGGAAAAGGGGGTCGTTGGCCCCTTCGAGGGCTCCAAGCCCCGGCAGCTGCTCATCACCAAAGAGCAGTGGGCGGAGATGCAGTACCGGCAGAACATGGTGGCCGCCGTCCCCGACGAGCTGCCCTTCGAGGGGGACGCCCTCCCCCAGGACCGGGAGGCCCCGCCCTTTGACATGGACGAATAAACGAAGCCGCCCGGGCTGTTTCGGGCGGCTTCGCTTTTTGCGGGGCGCTGGGCTCAGAAGGGCAGGGCTCCCTCCGCGCCGGGGTCCTCCTCCGGCCGCTCCCGGGGGGCCAGGACGGCCACAGTCACCGCCTTCCGGCCGTATTTGGAGCGGATGGCGTCCATGGTGCGTTCCAGCGTCTCCACCCGCTCCCGCCGCTGGGGGGCGGAGGACTGGAACAGGTCCAGCTGCACCGCGGCCTCCCCCTCGGGGATGAGGTTGTGGGCGGTGAGGGTGATGGCCCGGATGGGGGCGTTGGACTTCCAGCTGCGGGCAATGATGTCCATGGCGGCCTGGGAGAGCTCCCGGGCGGTGTTGGTGGGGGCGGGCAGGGGCCGCTGGCGGCAGATGTCGTGAAACTTGGGGTCCCGGATGGTCACCTGAAGGGTGGACGCCTTCATGCCGTGCCGGCGCAGCCGCACCGCCACCTGGTCGGCCAACATGGCCACCCCCCGGCCCACCTCATCCCGGCGGATGAGATTGCGGGGGAAGGTCTCCCCATTGCCCACCGATTTGGGGGGCGTGTACGTCCCCGCCGGGGCCACGGCGCTGTGCTCCAGGCCGTTGGCGTACTCCCACAGCTGCCCGCCCTGCTTGCCCAGCAGCTCAATGAGGGCGCCCCGGTCAAAAACGGCCAGATCCCCGATGGTGGACACGCCGTACTGCCGCAGCACCCTGGCCGCCGCCCGGCCCACAAAGAGCAGGTCGGTCACCGGCAGGGGCCAGACGATTTGCTTGAAGTTCTCCCGGGAGATGACGGTGGTGGCGTCCGGTTTTTTGTAGTCGCTGCCCAGCTTGGCGAACACCTTGTTGAAGGACACCCCAACCGAGATGGTCAGTCCCAGCTCCTCCCGGACGATGCCGCGGATACGGTCGGCCAGGGCCTTGGGGTCGCCGCCGAACAGGTGGAGGGAGCCGGTGACATCCAGCCAGCTCTCGTCGATGCCGAAGGGTTCGATGAGGTCGGTGAAGCGGTCGTAGACGGCGTTCACCCGCTGGGAATACTCCCGGTACAGCCCCTGGTGGGCGGGGAGGAGGACCAGGTCGGGGCACTTCTGCCGGGCCTGCCAGATGGTCTCCGCCGTGCGCACGCCGCACCGCTTGGCGGGCTCGTTTTTGGCCAGGATGATGCCGTGGCGGCTCTTGGGGTCGCCGCACACCGCCGTGGGAACACGCCGCAGCTCCGGGTGGGAGAGC
Organism: uncultured Oscillospiraceae bacterium; assembly: GCA_949841355.1. Taxonomy (GTDB): domain Bacteria; phylum Bacillota; class Clostridia; order Oscillospirales; family Oscillospiraceae; genus Enterenecus. The sequence goes on along the minus strand of CATKZP010000002.1, from coordinate 153,863 downwards.
AGCTCCACCGAGCAGTAAAAGCTGTTGCAGTCGCAGTGATAGATGATCCGTTCCATGGCGCTTCCCCCTTTGGGGATAGTATACAGCGTCCGTTTCGATTTGTCAAACGATTGTTTCACGTGAAACGCTTTGACTTTCCCGGCTGGCTGAGGTATACTGGAAGAGACAAAGAGGGCGTGTGGACAAGGAGGGCGGAGCGGTGAAGGTATACAGTTGGAAAACCCTGCTGGTCACAATATTGGGGGCTGGAGGTATGCTGGCGTATGCGGTGGTCCGGATCTGCCGGGGAGACTGGCTGTTCGGGGCGGTCTTGGCCGTGATGGCCCTGGGCATGGCGGTGGAGGGCCTGGAGGCGTCCCTGACGGAAGAGGGACACCGGAAGGACGTGGAAAACGGCCGGACGGGAAGGCGCGTCTACCGGGCCATGTTCGGAACATTCGCCCCCGTTATGCCCTACGGGGCGGTGATTCTCATGGGAATCGGGGCGGTGTTCGCTCTGGCGCTGCCGGAGCTGCCGTGGATTGCGCTGGCCTCTGTGATCGGCGCATTGGCCTATCAGATCTGGCTGGCCCGGGCGGTGCGCAGGGAGCTGGCCCGGGAAAAGGAGCAGACGGAGAGCTAGGGCTTGTTTGAAAATTGTCAACATGCCCAAACGACGGGTCTTTTTCCACCATATAAGGGCGCGCCCCTTCCGCTGAATGCGGAGGGGGCGCAAATTTGTTCATCCCATGAACCGCGCCGGGCCGGTCCGCCGGGAGGACTGCGTCCCTTACCCGATGAACTGCACGCTGTTCACGCACACGAAGTACAGCCGGTTGTTGGCCTCGTTGGCCAGCACCAGCACATTGCCCACGGTGCCCAGCAGCTGCACGTTGTGCAGCACCAGCAGCCCCGCCGTCAGGGACACGCGGCGGCTGAGGTTGTTCTGAGCCAGGGTGGACAGCAGCCCGGCGGCGCAGCAGCAGTCCCGGCCGTCGCAGGCGCAGGAGCAGGCGGTCTGGCCGCAGGGAGCGCCCACCGGGCTGAGCCGCTGGGCCAGCAGGGTGCGGACGCACCGGAAGTTCCGGGCCGCCACCTCCTCGGCGGTGAGATCGCCCTCTGCCGTGGCGGCGGCGCCTTGAATGACCACCGCGTCCAGCTCGCACAGGTTTACCTGGGCCGCGGTGAAGCCCACGGCGGCGCCGGCGGCGGTATACAGCTCGGCACTGATGTCCAGCAGGTCGCAGCTGCACGGCGCGAAACGGCGGAAGCTGCCCGTGGGCACCCCCAGGTTGTCGGCGGGGGTGACGGTGGGCACCACCGCCGCAGGGGCGGCGGCCCCCTCCTCGGGGGGCGTGATGGGGGTGAGCACCGTCCCGGCGGCGTAGGTGCCCGTCAGGAAGGCGGCGATGTCGAAGTCCAGCAGGCTGGAGATGCGCTCGTCGCACAAAAGGCTCAGCGCCGCCCGGAAGCTCTGCTTGCAGCAGCAGCCCTCCTCCACCTGGGGGGGCTGGGGGTTGGGTCCGGGGGCGGGACGGCAGCAGCAGATCATCTGCTGGCAGTACTCCGGCCCCTGGCCGCAGCCGCCGTCCGGACAGCCGGGGATGGCTCCGCCGCAGTCGCAGCCCGTGGGGGGCATGGGGGGCGGGGCGGGATTGCAGCCGCAGCCGGGCTGGGACGGCGGGCAGGGCTGAGGACCGGGGCGCTGGCAGGTCCCGGCGGCAAACTCCTCCGCGGACATGGCGTAGCCCTTGGAGGGTTCGTTCCAATAGAATTGACTCATGAGTACGCTCCTTTCACCGGCCCTGAGCCCAGGGGGCCCGCCGCCTCCGCCGGGGCCGGAGTCGGACGCGGGGGCAGGGCGCAGCGCCCGCCTGGGTGCACTCCAGTCTATGCCCGGGGCGGAGGGACGGCCACCGGAGCTGTCAAGCCCCGGAGCAAAAAAACCTGGACAAAAAAATAGGGGGCCATTTATATAGAATGCTAGTTGACACCGACCACAAGATATAGTATCATAATGGAGCGCCCCAGCTTGCCACCCCAGATCTTTCCAGGGCGGAGCGGGCCGCCGGAACCGGCCCAGCGCACAAAAGAACCATCAAGAGAAGGGAGCCCGCCCCATGAAAGTCATCAAAAGAGACGACTCCGTTGTGGAGTTTGACCGAGCAAAAATCGTCGCCGCCATCCAGAAGGCCAACCAGGCGGTGGACGAGCCCTGCCGCATCGACGAGGGGTCCATCGACGCCATCGCTGACGCCGTGGCGTCCACCAAGGGCCGCAAGCGCCTGCTGGTGGAGGACATACAAGATATGGTGGAGACCAAGCTGATGGCCGCCGGCAAGTACGAGCTGGCCAAGGCCTATATCATCTACCGCTACACCCGGGCGCTGGTGCGCAAGGCCAACACCACCGACGAGTCCATCCTCTCCCTCATCCGCAACGACAACAAGGAGCTGGCGGAGGAGAACGCCAACAAAAATACCGCCATCGCCTCCACCCAGCGGGACTACATCGCCGGCGAGGTGAGCCGGGACCTCACCCGGCGCATCCTGCTGCCCGAGCATATCTCCAAGGCCCACGACGACGGCGTGATCCACTTCCACGACGCGGACTATTTTGTGCAGCACATCTTCAACTGCTGCCTGGTCAACATCGGGGACATGCTGGACAACGGCACCATGATTAACGGCAAGCTCATCGAGTCCCCCAAGAGCTTCCAGGTGGCCTGCACCGTGGTCACTCAGATCATCTCCTGCGTGGCCTCCAACCAGTACGGCGGCCAGTCCGTGGAGATGAGCCACCTGGGCAAGTACCTGCGGGCGTCCTATGAGAAGTATATCCGCCGCACCCGGGAGGCCGCCCCCGAGCTGTCCGACGCCACCGTGGAGAAGATCGCCGCCGCCCGCACCCGGGACGAGCTGAAGAGCGGCGTGCAGACCATCCAGTACCAGATCAACACCCTGATGACCACCAACGGCCAGTCCCCCTTCGTCACCCTGTTCCTGGTGCTGCGGGAGGGCGACCCCTATATCAGGGAGAACGCCGCCATCATCCAGGAGATCCTCTCCCAGCGGCTGGAGGGCATCAAGAACGAGAAGGGCGTGTATATCACCCCCGCCTTCCCCAAGCTGGTGTATGTGCTGGACGAGTGCAATAACCTCACCGGCGGCGAGTACGACTACCTCACCGAGCTGGCGGTGAAGTGCTCCGCCAAGCGGATGTACCCCGACTATATCTCCGCCAAGAAGATGCGGGAGCACTACGAGGGGAACGTGTTCTCCCCCATGGGCTGCCGGTCCTTCCTGTCCCCCTGGAAGGACGAAGCGGGGAACTACAAGTTCGAGGGCCGGTTCAACCAGGGCGTGGTGTCCCTCAACCTGCCCCAGATCGGCATTCTCTCCGGCCAGGATGAGGACAAGTTCTGGCCCCTGCTGGAGGAGCGGCTGGAGCTGTGCTTCGAGGCCCTTATGTGCCGCCACAACGCCCTGAAGGGCATCCGGTCCGACGTGTCCCCCATCCACTGGCAGTACGGCGCGGTGGCCCGGCTGGACAAGGGCGAGACCATCGACAAGCTGCTGTTCGGCGGCTACTCCTCCATCTCCCTGGGCTATATCGGGCTGTATGAGGTGACCAAGCTGGTGAAGGGCTGCTCCCAGACCGAGCCCGAGGGAGAGGACTTCGCCCAGCGCCTGATGAAGCACCTGCGTGAGACCACCGACCGCTGGCGCCGGGAGACCAATATCGGCTTCGCCCTCTACGGCACCCCGGCGGAGAGCCTGTGCTACCGCTTCGCCCGCATTGACAAGGAGCGCTTCGGCACCATCCCCGACATCACCGACAAGGGGTATTACACCAACAGCTACCACGTGGACGTGCGGGAGGACATCGACGCCTTCGCCAAGTTTACCTTTGAGAGCCAGTTCCAGAAGATCTCCTCCGGCGGGTGCATCTCCTACGTGGAGATCCCCAACATGCGCCACAATCTGGAGGCGCTGAAGGACCTGGTGCGGTTCATCTATGACAATATCCAGTACGCCGAGTTCAACACCAAGAGCGATTACTGCCAGGTGTGCGGCTACGACGGGGAGATCATCGTCAACGAGGACAACGAGTGGGAGTGCCCCATGTGCCACAACAAGGACCACGCCAAGATGAACGTGACGCGCCGCACCTGCGGCTACCTGGGCGAGAACTTCTGGAACGAGGGCAAGACCAAGGAGATCGCCTCCCGGGTGCTCCACCTGTAAAATAAGCGCAAACGGGGCGGGTTCACCACCGCCCCGTTTCCATATCAAGGAGATTCATATGAATTACGCCACCATCAAATGGGCCGACGTGGCCAACGGCCCCGGGGTGCGGGTGTCCCTGTTCGTGTCCGGCTGCACCCACCGCTGCCCGGGCTGCTTCAACGAGGAGGCGTGGGACTTCGGCTACGGCAGGCCCTTCACCGGCGAGGAGGAGGAGCGGATTCTGGACGCTCTGGCTCCCGAGTACATCAAGGGGCTGTCCCTGCTGGGGGGCGAGCCCTTTGAGCCGGACAACCAGCGCTCGCTGCTCCCCTTCCTGCGCCGGGTGAAGGAGCGCTTTCCGGACAAAGAGATCTGGTGCTATTCCGGCTACACCCTGGACGGGGCGCTGTGGCGGGACAGCCGCGCCCGGTGCGAGTGTACCGACGAGATGCTTTCCCTCCTCGACGTGCTGGTGGACGGGCCTTTTGTGGAGGCGGAGAAGGATTTGAACCTGCGCTTCCGGGGGTCTGCCAACCAGCGGATTTTGAACGTCCCCGCCAGCATCAAAGCCCATGCCCCCGTGCTGTGGGACGGGGAGACGACCATTCAGCCCATCACGGTGTAAGGAGGCCGGAGCTATGAATGATACTGTCCGCGTCAAGCTGCTGGACCCCCGGGCCAAGCTGCCCGCCTACGGCACTCCGGACGCCGCCGGGGCCGACCTGCACGCCCTCACTGATGGCCCGGTGGTCATCGCCCCCGGGGAGACGGTGATGCTTCACACCGGTCTGGCCTTCGCCATCCCGAAGGGGTATGTGGGACTGGTATGCGCTCGCTCCAGTCTGGGGGCAAAAAGGGGCCTGGCCCCCGCCAACAAGGTGGGCGTCATTGACGCCGATTACCGGGGGGAGGTACGCGTGGCCCTCCACAACCACGGCAGCGTCCCCCAGGTGGTGGAGGACGGTGACCGGGTAGCCCAGCTGTTGATCGTGCCCTATCTCACCGCCCAGTTCACCCAGGCGGAGGAGCTGGAGGCGACCCAGCGGGGAAGCGGGGGCTTCGGCTCCACGGGCACAAAATAAAAGAAGGCCCGGCGCACAGCGCCGGGCCCTTGCCTTGTTTGTCCGGTTACTCCTGGGGCTTATCCTCGTCCTGGCAGCAGCAGCTCCCCTCGCCCTGATCCTCCTCCTGGCAGCAGCAGGGCGCATCTTCCCCGCAGACGTTCTCGGTGCCCACGGCCTCCACCTCTTCGTCGGTGATCTGGCCGGCGGCCTTGATGTCCGCAATGCGCTCGTTGTTGTAGGAGATGCGGGCCAGGGCGTCGGTGATCCGCTGGCAGATGTCGGCGTAGGCGGGCTCGGGCGCGGAGGCCCGCTCAGCGTAATACAGCTTGCCCAGCTCGGAGTAGGCCTTGCGGATGGCCTCCTGCTCGGCGGAGTTGTTCACTTTCAGCTTGCCGATCTCAGTCAGCTCCTTGGCCTTAGCCACGCCGGTGTCGGCCAGCTCCTTGGCCTTGGCGATGCCGGTCTCGGTGATTTCCTTGGCCTTGGTCACGCCGGTTTGGGCTGCGACCACAGCTTTGTCCTTCAGGCTCTCAAAATCAATGCTCATGGGAATTACCTCCTGATGAAATTGTTGTGGGCCGCCGCCCAGCGGCGCGGTGTTCGCCGCCTCTAGGGAAGGGCCTTGTCCGCCCCTCCGATCCACTGGCCCTATTGTATGCCGGGCGGCGGAAAATTGCAAGGGACTTTGCCCAATATTTAGAAAGGTTTAACAATCTGTCAAAGATTCCTTCTCAGTTTCCCCGTCCAGGCCCAGCTCTTCCTGGATGAGGAAGCGGGGCCGTCCCTTGCTCTCCAGGTACAGCTTGCCCAGGTACTCCCCGATAACCCCCAGGGACAGCAGGATAAGCCCCCCGATAAACCACACCGAGCAGGACAGGCTGGCCCAGCCCGCCACCGTATTCCCCGTGGCCCAGCGCCCCACGTTGTAGGCGATCATGACGAGGGAGACGAAAAACACCAGAAACCCCAGTGTCGTAATCATCCGCAGGGGGCGCACCGACAGGGACGTGACCCCCTCCAGGGCGAAGGACAGCATTTTTTTCAAGGGGTACTTGCTCTGGCCCGCGAAGCGCTCCCCCCGCTCGTACTCCACCGTGTCGCAGGGATAGCCGATCATGGGCACGATGCCCCGCAGGAAGAGATTGACCTCCTTAAACTGAGCCAGCCCCTCCAGCGCCCGGCGGGACATGAGGCGGTAGTCGGCGTGGTTGAACACCGTCTCCGCCCCCAGCAGGTCCATCAGGCGGTAAAAGGCCTCGGCGGTGGTGCGCTTGAAGAAGGTGTCGGTTTTCCGGGAGGAGCGCACGCCGTATACGATGTCCGCCCCGGCCAGATACTTGTCCACCATGGCGTCCGCCGCGTCCACGTCGTCCTGGAGGTCGGCGTCCATGGAAATGACCATGTCCGCCTTGTCCCTGGCGGCCATGAGCCCGGCCAGCAGGGCGTTCTGGTGCCCCCGGTTGCGGGACAGGTCCGCTCCGCACAGCAGGGGGTTCTCCCCGTGCAGGCGGGTGATGACCGCCCAGGTCTGGTCCTTGGAGCCGTCATTGACAAACAGCACCCGGCTGCGGGGGCTGATTTTTCCGGCGTTCATCAGGGCTTTGAGCTTGTCCCCCAGCCGCCGGGCGGTTTCGGGGAGGACCTCCTCCTCATTATAACAGGGAACGACGATGTAAAGGGTGTTGCCGCGCATGGCCGTGACCTCCAAAAGCTGTGGGCTTTTTCCTTGGTGATAATTGACAGTGCCCGATTATAGTACCAAAAAACCCTCCGCCCGTCAAGGGACGGGGCCTATAGGTAAAACCGCCAGGGGAAATCCACGGCCTCCTGGGCGTAGTCGATGCCGATGCGCTTGCCCACGCGGATGCGGAGGGGGGCCAGGTCCTCCTCCGGCGTGGGCAGGCCCAGCTCGTCCAGGCTCTGGCAGACGAACAGCTCCTGAGAGCCCCAGGGCAGGGCGTTGAGGGAACGGTCGATGTTCATGCCCGCGCACACCTTGCCGGGGCCGTTGAGGAAGTTCTTCTTCTGGTAGGCGCTCATGTCCGCGCACTTGCAATGAAAGCGGTTTTCTGCTATGATGTCCTGGTTATGCCGCGGGGCCAGCCCCCGGATGAGCACCGCCGCCGGCTCCCCCTCGGGCTCGGTGACGAAGTTCAGGCAGCAGTGCATGCCGTAGATGAGATAGACGTAGGCCGTTCCCGGCGGGGCGAAGAGGGTGCGGGTCCGCTCCGTTTTTCGGTAGCCGTAGGCGTGGCACGCCTTGTCCGTCCGGCCGACATAGGCTTCGGTCTCGGTGATGCGGGCGGCGAGGGTGAGCCCATCGTACCGCCGCACCAGATATTTTCCCACCAGCGAGCGGGCGGTCTGTACGGTGTCACCCTCGAAAAAGCGCTGGGCCAGCATGGCCTTGCCCCCTTTTTCCATTCTTGCTGCCATTATACCGCGTTTTTCCCCATTTGAAAACTAGGAGCTGAATATTTTATGAACGAAACCATGCTGAAAAAGCTGGCCAAGCCCATGCTGGTGTGCGCGCCTGTCATCTGGGGGTCCACCTTTTTCATGATTAAGGACGCGCTGGACGATGTGGACGCGCTGTTTATGCTGGCCTTCCGCTTCACCCTGGCGGCGGCGCTGCTGGCGGCGGTGTTCTGGCGGCGGTGGAAGGACATGGACCGGGCCTACGTCTGGCAGGGCGCGGTGCTGGGGCTGCTGATGGGGGCGGCCTACATCCTTCAGACCTTTGGCCTGATGGGCACCACGCCGGGGAAAAACGCCTTTTTCACCGCCGTGTACTGCGTCATCGTCCCCTTCCTCTACTGGGCGGTGGACTGGAAGCGGCCCTCCCGCTGGAATGTGCTGGCCGCCCTCTTGAGCGTGACGGGCATCGGCCTTGTGTCTTGGGACGGGGGGCTGTCCCTGGCGCTGGGGGACGTGCTCACCCTGGCGGCCGGGTTTTTCCTGGCCTGCCATATCATCGCGGTGGCCAAATTCTCCGAAGGACGGGACATCTTTCTGCTCACCACCCTCCAGTTCGCCATGATCGCTTTGATGTGCTGGGTGGGGACGGCCTTTACCCGGGGCGTTCCGGTGGACGGCCTGCCCGGTTCGGCCTGGGGCGTGATGCTGTATTTGGCCATCGGCTCCACCGCCGTGGCCCTGCTGTTCCAGAACGTGGGGCAGAAGTACACCGACCCCGCCTCCGCCGCCCTGCTGCTCTCGCTGGAGGCCCCCTTTGGGGTGCTGTTTTCGGTGCTGTTCGGGGCGGAGCGGCCCACGCCGCTGATTTACTTGGGCTTCTGCGTCATCTTCCTGGCTATGGTGTGCTCCGAGACCCAGTTCAGGTTCCTGCGCAAGGCGGGTAAGGCATAAAAAAGCGCCGGGGAGACCCGGCGCTTTGCGCTTAGATGTGTTTGTCCAGCCAGGCCAGCACGTCGGCGTAGACCTCGCCCTTGTTGATCTCGTTGAGCATTTCGTGCCGCCCGCCGGGGTAGAGCTTCACGGTCAGGTCGGCGGTGCCGTGGTCCTTGAAGAAGCCGTAGACCGTCTTTACGCCCTCCCCGTTGGAGCCTACCGGGTCCCGATCTCCGGAGAAGAGATAGACGGGGGTGGACGGGTCCATCCGGGACAGCGCGTCCTCGCTGGCGATGAACCGCAGGCCGCCCATCATGTCCCGGAACATGCCGGCGGTGGGCTTGAAGGTGCAGAAGGGGTCCTTCAGATAGGCGTCCACCACCGCCTCGTCCCGGCAGATCCAGTCCGCCGTGGTGCGGTTGGGCTTGAACTGCTTGTTATACGCCCCCAGGGAGAGCTGGTCCACCAGCTTGCTCACCGTCTCCGGGCCGCGCAGGGCGCAGATGGCGGAGGCCACCGCCTCCCCCGCCGCCACCAGGGCGGGCTTCTCCTGCCCCGTGCCGGACAGGATGCAGCCGTCCACCGTGCCGGGATAGGTGCACAAATAGGTCCGGGCCAGGAAGGACCCCATGGAGTGGCCCAGCAGGAAGTAGGGCACGCCGGGGAATTTCTCCCCCATGAGGACGCGCAGCTGGCGCACGTCCGCCGTCACCAGCGCCCAGCCGTCCTTTTTGGCGAAATAGCCGTACTTGCCGTCGTCCACTGTTTTGCCGTGGCCCAGGTGGTCCTCTGCGCACACCGCCACGCCGTGGTCCGCCAGGTACCGGGCGAAGTGGTCGTACCGCCCGGCGTACTCCGCCACGCCGTGAACGATCTGTACCACCGCCCGGGGCGCGTCCTCCGGCTCCCAGAGGCTCGCGTGGCAGCGGTGGACGCCGTCCTTGGAGGGAAATGTAAATTCCGAAAATTTGGTCATATTTTATTCACCCTAACCTTGTTGATATGTGGTATAATTACTTTACTATGCGCCGCTCCGTTTGTCAATTTACAAAATCCCCGCAGCGCACAAAGGAGAACTGTTTATGAAAAAGCACCTCATCCGTTTTGCCTGCGCCCTGCTGGCGCTGACGATGCTGGCAGCCCCCGCCTCCGCCCTCACGGTGGACCAGGCGCTGGAGCTGCTGGAGGACCACTTCTATTTCGACATACCCGAGGAAGCCTATGAGGCGGACAGCCTGGACGAGCTGTTTCAGCGGCTGGGCGACCCGTATACCTATTACATGGACCAGGAGGAGTACGAGGAATTCCTCGGCTCGGTGGAGGGCGACGTGGACGCGGTGGGCATCGGCACCATGATCCGCTTCACCCAGGAGGGGCTGCTGGTGGACAGCGTGGTGTCCGGCGGCAGTGCTAAGGAGGCCGGCATACAGGCCGGGGACCTGATCGTGGCGGTGAACGGCGCCTCCTGCGTCCCCGCGCTGGACAGCCACCGGGAGCTGCTGGTGGGGGAGGCGGGCACCAGCGTGACGGTGACCGTCCTCCGGGACGGCCAGACCCGGGACTATACCCTCACCCGGCGGGTCATCCACATCCCCAACACCGAGATCACCCTGATGGAGGGGGGCGTGGGCTACATCGACTGCAACAGCTTCGGCTCCGACACCGGCGCGGCCTTCGTGCAGTACCTGGAGGAGTATGAGGACCAGGTGGACGTGTGGGTGGTGGACCTGCGCAATAACGTGGGCGGCTACACCGACTCCGCCATGGACATGCTGGAGGGTGTGAACGGCCCGGGCTACTACCTCTACTACGAGGTGAACGGCGGCAGCATGGGCGCCTATGACCGCGAGGGGGAGCCCGCCACCGGCAAGCCGGTGATCGTGCTGGTGAACGGCGAGAGCGCCAGCGCCTCCGAGGCGTTTTCCGCCGGCGTGCGGGACACCGGGCGGGGCATCATCATCGGCAGCCGCACCTTCGGCAAGGGGGTGGGGCAGAATATGCTGGACGAGGAGACCGTCCCGGAGTACTTTGACGGCGACGGGCTGAAGGTGACCACCGCCCGGTTCTACTCCGCAGGGGGCACCACCACCGACAAGATCGGCGTGATTCCCACCCTGCTGGTGAGCGACGTCTACGCCGAGGCGGTGGCCGCGGCCCTGTGCGGCGGCAGCCCGGAGACCTCCAAGCTGTGCGTCATGCCGGGGAACGACCCCTTCTATGTGGACCCGGAGGCGGACAGCCGGGTAGTGGCCGCGCTGCTGTCCGCCCTCTCCCCCCAGATGGAGGTGTTTTACAACGACGGGAGCTTCCGGGACTGCACGGTGTCCGAGGCGGCGGACAAGCTGGGTGTGGACTACGAAAGCCGCTGGTTTGAGGACGCGGCGGACAGCCTCTACGCCAAGGCCATCAACGCCATGGGGACCTATGGGCTGCTCAACGGCACCGAGCCCGGTGTGTTTGACCCGGAGGGACAGCTCACCCGGGCCCAGCTGTGCGTCATGCTCTCCCGGGTGATTAACGTGACGTGGAACGGCCCCAGCCGGTTCAGCGACGTATCCCAGGACGCCTGGTACGCCGGGGCGGTGAACGCCATGGCGGAGCTGGGGCTGGTGAACGGCGTGGGCGGCGGCCGGTTCGACCCCGGCAAGGTCCTCACCCAGGAGGAGTTTCTCACCATCCTGGGCCGCGCGGCCCGGTACCTCAACTTCGCCATTGACGACTTTGGCGAGGCCTTTGAGCTGGAGCTGGTGTCCCTGCCCGTATCCAGGTGGCTGGAGCTGGAGCCCTATGCCGGCTGGGCCAGGCCCAATGTGGCCGCGCTGGCCTGGGGCCGGGAGTACGCTCTGGGCGAGGAGCGGGGGGATATGCTGTTCGCCCCGCTGAAGGACATCTCCCCCTCCGCCCCGGTCCTCCGGGAGGAGGCGGCCGCCGGAATGTACGCGGTGCTGGCGGGGCTGGGCATCATCCCCTGATCTGGGAGAGGATTTGCGGTTTTGACGCGGGGTCCGCGCCTGCGGGCGCGGGCTCCGCATTGCTGATAAAGGAGGCACGCGAGATGAGCACTCTGCTCCATATCTGCTGCGCCCCCTGCTCCGTGGCCTGCGTCAAAACGCTGCGGGAGGAGGGGACAGAGCCCACCGGCTTTTGGTATAACCCCAACATCCACCCCTTTTTGGAGTACAAGGCCCGGCGGGACACCCTGCGGCAGTACGCCCGGGACATCGGCCTGGAGCTGCGGGAGGAGGATGACTACGGCCTGCGGCAGTTCACCGCCGCCGTGGCCCAGGACTGTGACCACCGGTGCGGCTACTGCTACGCCTGCCGCATGGAGCACACCGCCCGGTATGCCGCGGAAAACGGCTTCGCGGCCTTTTCCACCACGCTGCTGGTGTCCCCCTACCAGGACCGGGCGCTGATCTGCGCCACGGGGGCGAGGATGGGGGAGCGGTACGGGGTGGAGTTCATCCCCTACGATTTCCGCCCCCGCTTCCGGGAGGGGCAGGAGGAGGCTCGGGCGCTGGGGCTTTACATGCAGAAATACTGCGGGTGCGTATACAGCGAGGAGGAGCGCTTTTCCAACCGCCGGAAGAAGGAGCTCCACAAGCTGCACAAGGAACAGGGAAGGGGGGCGGCTCAATGCTGAAAGAGGGAATGGTCTATCCCGCCCGCATCGAGGGCTACGCCAGCGGCGGCGAGGGGGTGGCCCGCATTGAGGGCATGGCGGTGTTCGTCAAGGGGGCCCTCCAGGGAGAGCGGGCGGATGTGTTCATCGAGCACATCGGCCACAGCGCCGCCTGGGGCCATGTGGACAAGCTGCTGGAGCCCTCCCCTGCCCGGGTGGAGCCGGACTGCCCCTATTACGGCAGCTGCGGGGGGTGCCAGTTCCGGCATATGACCTATGCCGAGGAGCTGGAGGCCAAGCGCCGGCGGGTGGAGGACGCTTTGAGGCGCATCGGCGGGGCGCAGATTTCGGTGCCGGTGATCCACGGGGCGGACTGTACCGAACGCTACCGCAACAAGGTGCAGTTCCCTGTGGCGGACGGGGCGGTGGGCTACTACCAGGGGCGGACCCACCGGGTGGTGGACATTGACGACTGCCTGCTTCAGCCGGAGCTGGACACGGCGTGCCGCGCCGCCTTTCGGGAGTGGATGGAGCGCTTTCACGTGCCCGCCTACCAGGAGAAAACGGGCCGGGGGCTGATCCGGCACCTGTTTCTGCGCACCAACAGCGCGGGCGAGGCGCTGTGCTGCGTGGTGGCCAACGGCGGAGAGCTCCCCCACGAGGAGGAGCTGGTGGACGCCCTGAGGGCGGCGGCCCCCGGTCTGGCTGGGGTGGTGCTATCGGTGAACAGGAAAAAAACCAACGTGATTTTGGGCGACGCTTTTCGCACCCTCTGGGGGCGGGACTGGCTGGAGGAGGAGCTGTGCGGCCACGTGTTCCGGCTGTCGGTGCCCTCCTTCTTCCAGGTGAACCGGGCGCAGACCCAGGTGCTGTACCGCCGGGCGCTGGACTTTGCCGCCCTCACGGGGCGGGAGACGGTGGTGGAGCTCTACTGCGGGACGGGCACCATCAGCCTCACCCTGGCGGAAAGGGCCGGACAGGTCATCGGGGTGGAGGTGACGCCCCAGGCGGTGGCCGACGCCCGTGAGAACGCCCGGCGCAGCGGCCTGGAGGACAAAACCCGTTTTATATGCGGCGATGCGGCGGCGCTGGCCGCGAAGCTGGAGCAGGAGGGAGTGCGCCCCGATGTGGTGGTGGTGGACCCGCCCCGGAAGGGGCTGGCCCCGGAGGGGGTGGACGTCATTGCCCGCATGGCTCCGGCGCGGGTGGTATACGTCTCCTGCGACCCGGCCACCCTGGCCAGAGACGTGAAGCGCTTTGGCGCGCTGGGGTACGTTCCGGCGCGGGCGGAGGCGGTGGATTTGTTTCCGAGAACGCAGCATGTGGAGACTATCGCGCTGCTGCAAAGAGAACGCTCGTAGAAATCCCGGGTTTCCAGCATTTTGTTCGACGCATGGCGTTTGAGGCCGAGGGGGGTACGGTGCTGGACAAGCGGGGCTGCGGCGCCCTCGCTTGTGAGCGGTGAGCGTTACTTCGGGGCTGCATAGATTCATCAACGGCCGCATATACATTTCCCTGTGAGAGAACCACAACGGGGAGTGTTGTTTTTGTGAAGGGGAACATGGAAGAGCGCGCCCAGGAGCTGGCGCTTTACATCATTGAGAACAAGACCACCGTCCGGGCTGCCGCCAGCCGCTTCGGCATCAGCAAGTCCACCGTACATAAGGATCTGAGCGAACGCCTGCCCGCCATCAACCGGGGGCTGTACCAGCAGGTGAAGGCGATTCTAAACGAAAACAAAGCGGAGCGCCACATACGGGGGGGCATCGCTACCAGAAAAAAGTACAAAGGGGAATAAAACGAGGGCGGGCCTTTCAAGGCCCGCCCTTTGCGCGTTGGATTGAATTGTCAATGGCGGCAGCCGTGACGGCCGCCGGAGTAGATGGGACAGCTGCCGTCACACCAGCCGCTGCTGTGATTGCTGCCGCAGTAGGTCACGCCGTCGTGATTGTGGCGGCCGGTGAGGGTGCAGCCGTCCGCCTCGCACAGGGGGAGGCAGCTGCCGTTACAGTATCCGTCCTCGTGGCAATTGCCGCAGTAGGTCACGCCGTCGTGATCGTGGCGGCCAACGAGCTGGCAGTCCTCCACCTCGCACAGGGGGGCGCAGTCGCCGCCGCACAGCGTGCCGCCGTGGGTGTGGCCGCAGTAAAGGGAACGGCTGTGGTAGTGCCAACCGATGAGGGTGCAGTCCTCCACCGCGCAGGGCTGGGCGGTCCGCTGGGCGGCGCGGCCATGGCAGCCGCCGTGGGCAAAGGCGGCGGGAACCAGCAGTGAGGCGGCGCAGACGGCCGCAGCGGCGGAAATCAAAAACCTTCTCAGAGACATGATGCTTTTACCTCCAAAAAATCATTCCGTTGGATGGGCGGCACAGCGTCCGCCAAAATCAGTTTAGCACGAGAGGCGGCGGAATGCAAGGGCCTATTCCAAATATTTTCCTGGGTTGTCACGCCCCGGCCTGGGTGCGGGCGGAGATGGTGACGTCGTTGATCCATTTGCCGCTGAGGAATCGGTGTATGCCCAGAATGCCCTTGACCACGTTTTCGCTCATCATGGACAGGTACACCCAGAATATGCCCACCTGGAACACCAGCCCCGACAGCACAGCCATGGGCAGGGCCACCACCCACAGCGGGGTGAGGTCGATGAGGGTGGCCATTTTCACATCCCCGCCGCCCCGGAGCACCCCCACGATGTTGGTGCACTCAAAGGACCGCAGGGGCATCATGGTGAACACCACCGTGAGCATCATGGTGCAGATGTCCCCCGCTGCGGAGGACAGGCCGAACAGCGGGTAGAGCACCGGGACGACGAACCAGTGCAGCAGTCCCAGGAACAAAAGCCCCGCTCCCAGCCCGAACAGAAAGGCCAGCGCGTTGAGCAGCGCGCCCAGGGAGTATACCCGGTCGGTGCGGCCGGAGCCGATCTCCTGGCCGATGAGGATGGCGGCGGTGCCCGAGATGGCGAACACCCCCACGGTGCACAGGTTGGTGATGTTGCCGGCGATGGCGTAGGCGGCCAGGATCTCCTGGGAGCCGTCCATATGTCCCATGATGGTGGGGAACAGGGAGGTGCCCAGGCCCCAGAAGGTCTCATTGCACATCACGGGGGTGGAGAAGCGGATGAAGCGCCGGGTCATCTCCCGCCCGGGGCGGAAGAGCAGGGCGGGGGAGAGCTTGAAGCGTTTGTCCAGCACCGCCCAGCCCACGGCGATGGAGCAGGACAGCACCCGGGCCAGCAGGGTAGCCAGGGCCGCGCCCTCCTCCGCCAGCCGGGGAGCGCCCAGATTGCCGAAGATGAACACCCAGTTGAGGAAGGTGTTGCTGGCCATGGAGGCGCCCAGAATCACCAGGCCCCGGCTGGGATTGCCCATGGCCCGGTGGACGCCGATGTAGACCTGCACAAAGCTGTCGAAGAAATAGGACCAGCCCACAATGCGGGCGTAGCGGGCGGCGGTGGCCACCACAGCGGCGTCGGTGCCGAACAGACCCATGAACTGGGTGGGCAGGAAGCCCATGATGAGGGCGAAGGTGAGGCCGATGGCCCCGGCGGCGTACATGCCGATGCCCATGACCCGGTTGATGGCCTGGGTGTCCCCCTTGCCGCGGTACTGGCTGATGAGGACGGAGGAACCGCTCTGTATGCCGAACATCATCAGCTGGACCACGAATACGGGGATGTTGGCCAGGGTGACGCCGGCCAGAGGGCCCTCCCCCATGGTGCCCACCATGAAGGTGTCCACCAGGCCCAGGGAGTTGGTGATGAGGTTTTGCAGCAGGATGGGCAGAGCCAGGGAGAGCAGCTTGGGATAAAAGCCCGGCTCCCGCCGGAATAGCTTGAACATGGCGTGGATGCTCCTTTTACGATAATGTGGTGAACAGGCTGCCCGCCGCGTCCCTGAGGGCGGACACCAGGACGTCCGCCTCCTCCTTCGTGGAGTCCGGCGAAAAGGACAGCCGCAGCGCCCCGTCCAGCCAGGACTTGGGCAGGTTCATGGCGGCGAACACGTGGCTGGGCCTGCCCTTGTGGCAGGCGGAGCCGGAGGAGACGCATACGCCCCGATCTCCCAGCACCCGCACCACCACCTCGCTCTTGTACCCCGGCAGGGTGACGGCGCAGATATGGGGGGCGTCCCCCTGGGAGATGACCTCCAGGCGGGGCAGGGCCTGCTTGAGCCGGGAGAGGGTGTAGTCCTTGATGGAGGCGGTGCGCTCCAGCCGGGTTTCGTCCGCCGCCACCGCCCGGACGGCGGCGGCGAAGGCGGCGATTTGGGCCGTGGCCTCGGTGCCGGAGCGCAGGCCCTCCTCCTGGCCGCCCCCGGTGAGCAGGGGGGGCAGGCGCACGCCCTTTTTGATGTAGAGCGCGCCGACGCCCTTGGGCGCGCCGATCTTGTGGCCGCTGACGGCCACAAGGTCCGCCCCCAGGCGGGCGAGGGGCTCGGGCGTCTTTAAAAAGCCCTGCACCGCGTCGCAGTGGAAGAGGATGGCGGGGTCGAAAGCCTTGACGGCCCGAACGCAGTCCGCCACGGGCAGGACGGCCCCGGTCTCGTTGTTCACCAGCATCATGGACACCAGCGCCGTGTCCGGCCGCAGGGCGGCGGCCAGCTGCTCCGCCGTGACCCGGCCCGACCGGCCGGGCTTCAAGCAGGTGACCTCATACCCCTGGCGCTCCAGGTCCCGGCAGGTCTCCAGCACGGCGGCGTGCTCGATGGCGGTGGTGACAATGTGCTTCCCCCGGCGGCGGTTCAGCTCCGCCCCCCGGCGGATGGCCCAGTTGTCGCCCTCCGTGCCGCAGGAGGTGAAGAACAGCTCGTCGGGGGAGCAGCCGAAGGCGGTTGCCACCGCCTCCCGGTCCTCCTTCACCCGCCGGGCGGCCTCCCGGCCGAAGCCGTAGCGGGAGGAGGGGTTGCCGAAGTGCGCCAGCGCGTCCAGCAGGGCGGCGGCGGCCTCCCGCCGCACCGGGGTGGTGGCGGCGTAATCGAAATAGATCAGGCTGTTTTGGTCCATGGCGGAGTCCTCCCCTGGGTGAAGTGGCTGAGATGGTCCTTGTATTGTACTGGTTCCCACGGGGAAAGTCAACAGGGAAATGACCGCCCTTGACAATAGAGGAAGGGCGGTATATGATTTGAGAATATCATATATAAAGGAGAGATTTCTATGATCCCGACCCCGGAACAGGCGTGGGAGCTTTTATGTGAGTTCAATGAGGGTGAGTTCCACCGCAGGCACGCCCGCACGGTGGGCGGCGTGATGAGCTGGTTCGCCCAGGAGCTGGGCTGCGGGGATGAGGCCGCCCTCTGGGAGACGGTGGGCATTCTCCACGACCTGGACTTTGAGCGGTGGCCCGAGGAGCACTGCGTCAAGAGCCAGGAGCTGATGCGGGCGCGGGATATCGACGAGTCTGTGGTGCGCGCCACCGCCAGCCACGGCTATGGCGAGTGCGTGGACATCGCCCCGGAAAGCCAGATGGAGAAGGTGCTCTTCGCCGTGGACGAGCTGACGGGGCTCATCGGCGCGGTAGCCCTGATGCGCCCGTCCAAAAGCGTGTCCGACCTGGAGGTCAAGTCGGTGAAGAAGAAGTATAAGGATAAGCGCTTTGCCGCCGGGTGCTCCCGGGAGGTCATTGAGCAGGGCGCGGCCATGCTGGGCTGGGAGCTGGACGAGCTCATCGGCAAGACCATTCTGGCCATGCGCGCCAGCCAGGACAGCCATTCATCCGAAGGATGAACGGCCAGTCCGGCCGCCTGCCGGCCGCCCCGATGGAGCCCATCGCCCATATCCGCTCCGACTTCGCCACCAAGTTCGGCGTGCCCCGGCAGGCGGGGTTGGTGGAGGAGCTGCGGGCCCAGGTGGTGTTTGCCCCGCCCTTCCGGATGCCGGAGGCCCTGCGGGGCATTGAGGGCTTTTCCCACCTGTGGCTGATCTGGGAGTTCTCCCAGAACCGGGGGCGGGGCTGGTCGCCCACCGTGCGCCCCCCGCGGCTGGGGGGGAATAAGCGGCTGGGGGTGTTCGCCACCCGGTCTCCCTTCCGGCCCAACCCCATCGGCCTGTCCTGTGTGAGGCTGGAGGGGGTGGAGTGGGACACGCCCGACGGCCCGGTGCTCCATGTGTCCGGCGCGGACCTGCTGGACGGCACCCCCATTCTGGACGTGAAGCCCTACGTGCCCTACGCCGACTGCCGCCCCGAGGCGGCCGGGGGCTTTGCCGGGAGCGCGCCGGAGGGGGTTTTGACGGTGGACATACCACCGGAGCTGCTCTCCCGGGTGGAGCCCGAGCGCCGGGCGGCGCTGTTTGGGGTGCTGGCCCAGGACCCCCGGCCCTCTTACCAGGACGACCCGGGGCGGGTGTATGGGTTCGGCTTCGCCGGGCTGGAGGTGCGCTTCACCGTCCAGGACGGCGTGCTGACGGTGACGGACATCGAGCCGTCCGGGATTTGATGAGAGCAGGGCCGCCCTCCGGGAGGAGGGCGGCCTTCCGGCAGATGAAACTGGGAGGGATACCATGACCCGAGTGTATGGCACGGCGGGTGGAGACGGGCGGACGCTGGCCTGGCCGCTGCTGGCCGCGGCGGTAAGGCTCTGCTGGGGGTGGGAGGAGCTGCCGCCGGTGGAGCGCTCCCCCCGGGGCAAGCCGCTGTTCGCGGGGGATGCGGGGCGGTGGTTCTCCCTGTCCCACAGCGGGGGGCTGGCGCTGTGCGCGCTGTCCGACGCCCCGGTGGGGGTGGACGTGGAGGTGGTCCGCCCCCGGCGGCCGGGCCTGCCCGCCTACGTTCTGAGCGAGGTGGAACGGGAGGAATTTGACGGCAGCTGGGAGGACTTTTACCGCCTGTGGACCAGGAAGGAGAGCTGGTGCAAGCGGGAGGACGCCCCCCTCTATCCCCCCAGGGAGGCGGCGGTGCCCCAGGGCTGCTGCGCCGGCTTTGAAGGAGAGGGCTGGCGGGGGGCGGTGTGCTGCCACGGCGCGCCGCCGGAGGGGGTGGTGTGGCTGGAGGCCGGAGAGCTGCCGGGCTTAAGAGATTCTTAAGGAAAACCCCACCAAAATATAAGACGCATCTGTATTGAAAATGAAGATTTGTCCTCTATAATCGGTACTGTCAAACGACATCTGCATGAGCTTCCGCCGCAGGCGGAAGCAGGCGAGCGCAGCTTGTGCCGACGTAAGGAGGAGCTTCATGAACATTTTGATTTTGACAGGCAAATTCGGCATGGGCCATCTGTCCGCCGCCAACGCGCTGCGGGAGCAGCTGGAGCAGGAGGGCCATAAGGCCGATGTCATCGACCTGTTTGAATACGCCGTCCCCGAGGCGGCCCCCGCCATGTACTGGTGGTTTAACGTGCTGGTGACTTACGGCGGGGTGTTCTATAACATCTACCACGACCTGACGGTGAACGACTCCGGCGACGGCCGGGGGGACAACCTGCTGGGCGGGCTGGACCGGCTGCTGGACGAGTACGCGCCCGACGTGGTGGTGTCCACCCACCCCATCTGCTCCGCCGCCATGGCCAAATACAAGGAGGAGGGGCCGTCGGACATCCCTCTGGTCACCTGCGTCACCGACGTGACCTGCCACAGCGAATGGCTCCACCCGGGCACCGACTGCTATCTGGTGGCGGAGGAGTCCGTGCGCCAGGGATTCATCGCCAAGGGCGCCGATCCGGACGCCGTGGTGGTGTCCGGCATCCCCGTCAGCGGGCGGTTCCAACCCGCCCGCAAGGACGCTTCCAAACGGCGGGAGCTGCTCATCATGGGGGGCGGCCTGGGCCTCATGCCCCGGAGGGATTCCTTTTACCAGGCCCTCAACGCCCTGCCCGGCGTGCACACCACGATCCTCACCGGCCGCAACGACAAGCTCTTCCAGCGCCTGGACGGCAGGTATGAGAACATCGAGGCCGTTCCCTTCACCACTCAGGTGGAGAAGTACATGGCCCGGGCCAGCCTCATGCTGTCCAAGCCCGGCGGCATCACCTGCTTCGAGGCCATTGCCGCCCGGCTGCCCATCCTGGCCTGGCAGCCGTTTTTGAAGCAGGAGCAGGAGAACGCCAACTTCCTGGTGCGCCGGGGCATGGCCCGCATCGCCGCCAAGGAGGAGAGCGCCTGTCTCGCCGCCATCCGGGAGACCATCTATGACGACCTGGCCCTGTCCGCCATGGAGCGGGCCATGGACGAGATGGCCGCCGACCTCAGCCGCACCGCCGCGTGCGCCGTGGTGCGCTCGTTGGCGGAGGAAGGGAGTGTCCGCGCGTGAAAAACCAGCTGAAAAATATTGTGTGCACCGGGGCGGTGTTTGCCCTGCTGGCCTGGACAGTATACACCATCTTCCAGCAGCAGACGCCGGGGCAGCTGGCCGCCGCCCTGCTCAGCGCCGACTGGCGGGTGCTGCTGCTGGGCGTGCCGTTGATGGCGCTGTTCATCTGCTGCGAGGCTAAGGCCACCCACTCCATTCTGCGCGCTCTGGGCAGTCCCCAGCCCTTCCGGCGGTGCGCGTATTATTCCTGTGTGGGCTTCTTTTTCAGCACCATCACCCCCTCTGCCACCGGCGGCCAGCCCGCCCAGGTGGTGTCCATGAGCAAGGACGGCACCCCTGCCGCCACCGGCGCGCTGGACATGCTGCTGGTCACCATCGGCTACAATACCGCGGCCATGGGGTGGGGCGTCTTTGCCCTGTGTGCCGCAGGCGGGCTCACCGAGCGCCTGGGGGGACAGGTGGGGCTGCTGCTGGGCTTCGGCCTGGCGGTGTTCGCCCTGCTGGATGCGGCCATGTTCCTCTTCCTGTTCCTCCCCGGCCCCGCCAAAAAGCTGCTGTATGGCTGCATCGCCCTGGGGGCGAAGCTGTTCCCCGCGTTGGACAGGGCGGGGCTGGAGGCCAGGGCGGACGAGCACCTGGCGGAATACCGCCGGGGCGCGAATCTCATCCGCCGTTCCCCGGAACTGCTGGCCAAGGTGGTGGGGCTGAGCGCCCTTCAGCTGGCCTGCTCCTACGCCATGCCCTATGTGGTCTACCGTGCCTTCGGGCTGTCCGGCTTCTCGCTGTGGGAGGTGATGGCCCTCCAGGCGCTGTGCGCCATCGCGGTGGGCTATCTGCCCCTGCCCGGGTCCGCCGGGGCGGCGGAAAGCGTGTTCCTGCGCGGGTTCCTGCTGGTGTATGGCCAGGGGCTGGTGGCGCCCGCCATGATTTTGAGCCGGACGCTGAACTGCTATCTGGTGCTGGCCGCCACCGCCATCATCCTGGCGGCGGGCCGGCGGATGCGCCGGAGAAAAGCATCCGTCGGGGCGGAGGCGGGAGTCCGGCTGCCTCAAACGGCGGAACGGATCAAAAAAGCCGTACCGGCGGAAGGCGCGCGGTGACGGCTGTCAAAGAAAAAGGCGCGGAAGGCTTCAGCCTTCCGCGCCTTTTAACGATGCAGGAGATGCCTGCGCTGACCGCCTAGGCCGCCCCGTCCTGCCTGGGCGCCTGGGCATCTGGGAGCGAGGATTCGTCTTTTCGCATGAACAGCAGTCCAAAGGAACCCGGGCCGCAGTTGCTTGCGATGGCGGCAGATGCTTTTTGTAGGTAGACCCGTTCAAACGGGCAGTACTGCTGGACCAAATTCTGAATGTACTGGAGCTTTTTCTGATCCAGGCCGGAATAGGTGATAAACAGGATGCGCCGGTCGATGCTTCTGGTCTCTTGGAGCACCTTTCGGACATATTTTTTCGCCACATGGTTGAAACTGCCCATCTCCATGCTGTCCACTGCCATTTTGCTTTTTCGCAGTACGAGAACTGGGTGCAGCAGCAGCGCGTCACATAAAACCTGTATCCGTTTGGAGATCCGCCCGGACTGGCACATCATATGAGTGCTGTTTATGATAAAAGCGGAGGAAATAAAACGCTCAATCCGCTTGACCGACGCCACGATCTCCGCCTTGGGGACATGATGTTCCGCCAGCTGAGCCGCCAACAGCACCGCCAGACCCATGCTGCTGGAGAGGTGACCGGAGTTTATCACCGTAACGTTATTAAAGGATTTGGCTGCCTCGAGGGCGTTTTGATACCCCACGCTCACGTGCTTTGCCATGGTAATATGGATCACGTTCTGCGCTTCTGTCAGCTTTTCCGCGAAGAATCGCTCATAGTCCTCCACGTCAGGAGACTGAGAGTACCCCTTCCGTCCCTGCGCTATGTGGGCGAGCAGCTCGTCCGGCTGCAGCTCCTGACCATCCAAAAAACGGCCCTCGTCTGTGCAGATATAGTAGGGGCAGACGGAAATGCCGAATTCCTTGATGAGAGATTCCGGCAGATCGCACACACTGTCTGTCGTCACGAGGATAGACCGCCGCTTTGCCTGTTCAAAGATGAGGATATCCTTGTCCAGGTCCAGATGGCCGGTTTGCTCACACAACCGCACCAGCTTCTTTGGCAGAAGGCTCAGCACAGCAGCCTCCAGCAGCGCGCCGCCCACCGGCTTGGCCAGATAGCCGCTAAACCCTTCCTTTTTGTAAAGCAGCTGGTTGTCGCTGCCCGCATTGGCGGTCAGCGCTACCACGGGCACATCCTGGCACAGCCCTCCCGGCTGCCGCCGCAGGGCGTGAAGGCATTCAATCCCGTCCATTTCAGGCATCAAATGATCCATCAGGATGCAGTCGTAGCGGTGGCTCTGGGTCAGCTTCAGGCATTCCACGCCGCTGGATGCGGTGTCAATCTGGATTTTGGTCTCCGCCAGCAGCTTGGTCACCACCATCAGGTTCATGTCGTTGTCGTCTACCACCAGGATATGCGCCTCCGGCGCCTCAAAGCTCTGCTGGTACGGCCCGTTGTCATGGAGCTTCGCCCGGGAAGCCAGGGTAAAGGTCCCCAGCTCCTTGTCGTCTACGATATCCTGATCCAGCGTGACGATAAATTTTGAGCCCTTCGTGTAAACGCTGTTTACGCTGATCTCGCCGCCCATGAGCTCCACCAGCTGCTGGACAATGCTCAGCCCCAGCCCGGTGCCCTCAATATGGCGGTTTTTTTCCTCGTCCACCCGCCGGAACGCGTTGAAAATATACGGGATGTTTTCCTTCTTCACCCCCTGCCCGGTATCCTCCACAGAATACCAGACCCGCACCCGGTTGACCCCCTGGCGCTCACAGCGGATGGAGAGAGTCACCGAACCCTCGCTGGTGTATTTCACCGCGTTATTCAGCAAATTGATCAGGACCTGCTTGATGCGCACCTCGTCGCCGCAGAGCATGCTGGGGATGGATGGGTCCACATGCAGCTTAAACTCCAGCCCCTTTTCCTTCGCCTTAATCCAGATCATGTTGACAATCTCGGAAAAAAGCATCCCCGTCTCATAAGAGGTGTTGACGATCTCCATTTTTCCGGATTTGATCTTGGATATGTCCAGGATGTCGTTAATCAGCGTGAGCAGCAGCTTGCTGGCGCCCTGAATATTTCTGGCGTTCTCCGCCACGTCGTCCGGGATATCCCCCCGCAGCGTGATCTCATTTAACCCAATGATCGTGTTGATGGGCGTGCGGATCTCATGGCTCATGCTGGAAAAGAAATTGTTCTCCGCCTGGTTCAGCTCCTCAATTTCCTTTTTCTGCTGCTGCGTCAGGGCGTTTTCCTCCTCATACATCCGATTCAGGAACATGAGCAGCACGCTGGTGAGCAGACCCACCATAATCATGGAAAAGGCGGAATCAAAGAAGGACCGCTGCTGGGTGTTCAGGGCGGCGACCTCCGGGAAATAAAAGGCGATGCCATAGCAGAGCAGCGTCTCCGCCGTGCACAATCCGAAAAACACGGCCATGCGCCTTCCCTGCAAGGTGATGCAGATATAAAGAAAACAAAGTACGAACCACTCCGGCACTCCGCTGTAGAAGCCTCCGGCGGAAAAAAACGTGAACGGGAACAGCACCAGCAGCAAGACAACGATAGCCGTGGCCCCTGTTTGGATGCACGCTTTGCGAACGCTGATCTTCACAATCATTGCGATGGCCGTCAGGCTTGCCACAAGGATCACAATGTTCAAAATACTTCTGCCCATGGGCAGGGTAAACACCAGCGCAATCATGCAGATCAAGGTCACAATGCGGAACATGCGCTCCCGCATACTGATTTTGTGATCTGAGAGGATGTCTAACCATTTCTTAATCACGCCGACTCCCACTCCTTTCAATACGGCACGATGGGAAAATTCCGGGATGCGTTATAGTGCGGCGAGCTGTCCGCAGAGCTCGTCGTACGCATGCATCAGCGCAGAGTGGTGCTCCCGGATGAAGTCCGCATCGCCCCTTTTGCCGGCCAGCTCCAGCTCCTTTGCCTGCGAGGAAAGGGCTTCCGCGCCGATGGTCAGCGATGTGCTCTTTAATGCGTGGACCTTCACCGCATAGTCCGCCCAATTGGCTTCGTCATACAGCGAAATGATCTCCGCCTTTTTGGTTCCGCTTTGGGCTTGGAACATTTGCAGCATTTCCCTGAAAAAGCCTTCGTCCCCGCCGCAGTAATTTAATCCCACCTCAACATTGATGCCGGCCTGGGCCAGCCGGTCGTAGAGGGGAGCCAGCCCGTCCGCCGGGGCTTGGGTCAAAACGGCGGCTTGGGGGCTCTGCGCGGGCTGCGCCGGACCAGGCGCCGCGTGCGTCTCCTCCGCCGGAGCCGGAACGGCCTGCGCTTCTTCGCTGGGCGCATCCCCGCCCGCGCCTGCGGATTCTTCGACATACTGGATGAGATGCTTCGGCAGCACCCTTCTCAGCACCCGCTCCAAAACCGTGCGCTCAATGGGCTTGGGGACAAATTCTGTAAATCCCTCGCCGCGGAACATCTCCCGCGCGCCGCTGACAGTATTTGCGGTCAAGGCAATCACCGGCAGATCCTGATAGACGCTGTTTTGGAGCTCCCGGATCTTTTTCAGCGTCTGCACGCCGTCAAATCCCGGCATCATATGGTCCAGGAAAATAATGTCGTAGGAAACGCTGTCGCACTGCGCCACCGCCTCCCGTCCGCTCAGACAGGTATCCACCTGGATTCCATAGCTTCCCAAAACGCCCTTGGCTACCACCAGGTTCATCTC
This sequence comes from uncultured Oscillospiraceae bacterium, assembly GCA_949841355.1. Taxonomy (GTDB): domain Bacteria; phylum Bacillota; class Clostridia; order Oscillospirales; family Oscillospiraceae; genus Enterenecus. The sequence goes on along the minus strand of CATKZP010000002.1, from coordinate 128,583 downwards.
TTCGTCATCGACCGCCAGCGCCCGCACGCCGGGGCAGGTGAACGGCTTCCGGCCCGCGGCCTGGGCTTCCGCAAAGCCGCGCGCGCCCAGCTCTCCATTGAGCAGGTTTGCAACGGAAAGGGCGGAGAAGGGCTTATGTATCATAAGCAGGCTGCTCTCGCTGTCCAGGCTGAACTCTTTATCGGCAATCACGACGACCTGAAGGGTGGCCGCCAGATCTTCATAATAGACGCGGTTCTCCTCGTATTCCGACTGGGCGATGAACACATGGGTCAGCTTTTGGGTGCGCTGCAATCTGAGCAGGCCCTCAAAATTATGCGTCTGATACCCTTTGATGCCCAGCCCTTCCACCAGATTGTAAATCAGCCCGTCATAGTATTCCCGCACCTCGTCGCAGCTGTACCGCTCTGGCCTGAAATAGCACGCGATGCACAGTTTATCCGGTTCGTTGAGCATAATGCAGGGCCGCTTGTCCACCAGTCCCTGGGGAATCGCAATATGGGCGTGCAGGCCCTCCCGGCCCTTGCTTTCGAAGTGGATGAAGCCGCCCATAGCGTTCAGCAGCCCTCGGGCAATGGGGAGCCCAAGGCCGAGCCCGCCCACAAAACGGCTGCTTCCGGAATCCGCCTGGTAAAAGTCGTCGTACATCTGGAGCATCTGGGAATCTGTCATCCCGATTCCCGTATCGCGTATGTCGATGATCAGGTTAATGCCGTAGCTTTCCATCCGGTATCCGATGCGGACGTTTACGCCGCCGTCTTCCGTGAACTTAATCGAGTTTTCCACCAGGATTTTGAGCACATGGGAGATCTTTTCCGCATCTCCGATAAGGACCGCCGGCACCTTCGGGTCGATATCGAACACGATCTCCAGGTGCTGCCGGTTGCTCTGAAGCGCGGTCATGGTGATTACATCGTTCAGCACCGAAGTAATCATGTACTCTTCCTTGGCCGGCGTCAGCGTACCCTCCACGATTTCCGTGTAGTCGAGCATATTGTTGATCTGGTTGGACAGGCGCTTTCCCGCCAGCTTTATGGAGTTCAAATCCGTTCGCACGTCAGGAGAAAGCTCTTTTCCCAGCGCTACTTCGCTGATTCCGATTACCATATTAATTGGCGTGCGGAGCTCGTGGGAGACGTTGGACAAAAAGACGGCGTTTTGCTTTCCGGCTGTCTCCAGCTCGGTAAAGACATGCTCGTACCAATTCCGCTGGGCGGTGCGCCGCTTGATCCAGTATCCCGCCAGCGCGGCTCCGCCAAAGGTCATAACAACACCAAGTCCCAGGCGAAAGGCATCCTGGAACTCAATGTTGCGGGAAATAGTATGGAGAATCAGCGCATGGTACAGCAGGTCCACCACATACAGAGCCTGAAGCACATACAGGACCCATCTTTTGTTCAGCATGAACAGGGCAAGAATCACGACGCAGGCCACAGCGGGGATCTCATAAAGGGTGGATGCGTGTACGCCAAAGAAAAAGAATTCCAGTAAAATCAATCCGGCGCAGAGATTTTCATAAAATGCGTTTGAACCGATTTTGGCAATGTGCAGGAGCCATACGCTGAAGCAGCCGGCCGCCATCAGGGGGACCATCCAGAGTTCCCACGCCATAACGGCCGTAACCAGACCCAGCATTGCGCTGAATACTGTGACAATAACAGCCAGCAGCAGGTGTCTGCTTATTTGCTCCTCCGCTCTCATTGCTTCTCAAGCTCCTGCGTAACCCGCGCCAGCAGCTCCTGCGGCGGGAACGGCTTTTTCAGGTAATTCACCGCACCCAGCCGGATTGCGCTGACCACATCATCCTCCTGTCCCGACGCCGTCAAAAAAATCACGGGTATGTCAGGGACGAATTCCTTCATTCGTTCAAATGTTTCAAAACCGTTCATCCTGGGCATCTCAATATCCAAAAGAACGAGATCCATCATTTCACGCTTCAATGTATCCAGCGCCTCAACCCCTGAACTGGCAAAAAACACATCGTAGTCATATCCCAGGATCCGTTTGGTCCTCATCAGGTTCATATCGTCGTCATCTACCACCAAAACGCGTTTCTGCATTGCGGCTGCCTCCCCATGTTGTTATCAGGCCTTTCCCAGCCCATAAGATCTATTTTAAATGATGGCAGTGAGAAAATCAAGCCTAATCACAAGCTATTTTCTGCAAAATATGCTTTGCGTTTAGAAAGACTGAAGAACAAGTTAGACTGCGGCGCTGAGTTTTAGTTGAAATCCAGCCTGCGGAATGCTATAATGTTTCCGCAATTGATGGGAGGAATGGGGAACCATGGTAAAACGGATTTTTCTTCTAATTTTATCCGCCTGTTTGTTATTCCTGCTTGCCGCCTGCGACGCTCGGACGCCTGTTCCGGATGAGAGCCGGCCGGTGACGGAAACCGTTGCGCTGACCGTATGGGGCGCCGAGGAGGATGAGGCCCTGCTTAAACAGATATTCGAGTCCTTCCAGGCGCATTATGCCGGGCAGGCCGATTTTCAGATTACCTATCAGCCTCAGAGCGAATCCAACTGCAAGGACGCTCTGCTGGGCGATCTGGAGGGCGGGGCGGACGTGTTTGCCTTTGCCGACGACCAAGTGGCCGCGCTGGCCGCCGCAGGCGGGCTGGACCCGATTGCGGACGAGGCGGCCATCCGCAGCGCATCTCTCCCCGCCGCGGTGGAGGCGGCCAGCGTGGGGAATACCCTGTATGCCTACCCGCTGACGGCGGATAACGGCTATTTCCTGTACTACAATAAGGCCTATTTCACCGGCGAGGACGTCCAGAGCCTGGAGCGGATGCTGGAGGTGGCCGCCCAAGCGGAGAAGCTGGTGTCCATGGACTGGTCCTCGGCCTGGTACGTCTATGCCTTCTTCGGCAACACCGGGCTGGAGGTAGGGCTCAACGAGGACGGCCTGACCAACTATTGTACCTGGAACAGTACCGACGGTCCCATTCGGGGAACAGATGTGGCCCGGGCCATGCTGGACATCGCGGCCAGCCCTGCCTTCTCCAACCGGACGGACGGAGATTTTCTCGCCGGCGTGCGGGACGGCACCGTGATCGCCGGCATCAGCGGCGTGTGGAACGCGGTGGCCATAGAGGAGGCGTGGGGCACCGACATGGGAGCGGCCAAGCTGCCTGCATACACCTGCGCGGGACAGCAGATCCAGATGGCGTCCTTCTCCGGCTGCAAGCTCATCGGGGTGAACGCCTATTCTTCGCATCCGGACTGGGCGGCGCGGCTGGCGGAGTGGATTACCAGCGAGGAAAACCAGCGCCTGCGCTTTGAGGTGAGAGGTCAGGGACCGGCCAATGTCAGCGCGGCCAACTCCCCCGAGGTTCAGTCGTCTCTGGCCATTGCGGCCCTGCTGGAGCAGTCCAACTACTCGCAGCTCCAGCGGGTGGGAGGGAAGTTCTGGGACCCTGTGGCGGAGTTTTCCGCCAGCATGGCCCAAGGAAATCCCTCCGGCGCGTCTCTTCAGGCCCAGCTGGACCGGATGGTGGAAGGCGTAATTGAGCGCTGAGCATATCATACATTGGGAGGGAATCGCATGAAAGGCAGACTGACACTTCAGCAGCGCTTGATCCTGCCCATTATCCTGCTGGGCCTGATTACGCTGCTGTCCAATATCCTGGCGGTATTCAGCATAAACAATGTCCACGCCAACGCGGGGAGCATCGTGGATAAGAGCATGGTCAGCGAAGAGCGGCTGGAGGAGATCAGGCGGTCCGTTATGGACATCCACCGCCTGGCCCTGTCTCACATCGTGGCGGAGGACCACGCCACCATGATCCAGCTGGTGCAGGAGATCAAGGCGGAGGAGGCGGCGCTGGATGAAAAGCTGAGCGCCTACGCAGACTTTGTCTCCGAAGAGGAGGAAGCGGCGTACCAGTCTCTGCTCAGCGGCTACGCGGAATTCAAGCACGCTCTGGTCTATCTGGTGAGCGCCAGCGCCGCCAGCAAGACGCAGGAGGCATACGCCACAGCCAACGGAGACGTGGCCCGCTGGGGCGAGGCGGCGGAGGCGGAGATTGACGCGCTTTCCGCTGCGGTGAGCGCTGAGGCGGGAGAGGCGCGGGGGCGGCTTACGCTGGTCTACATGATCTCTTTGGCCATCAGCGCCATCACCCTGATCGTGGGCATTTTCCTGGTGGCGGCGGCGTTCCGAATCATACGAAAGTATGTGCTCACCCCCATCCGGGACACCATGAGCACGCTTCAGGACAGCTCAGACCGGATCAGCGGCGTGGTGGGGGAGGTGCGCCGGCGGACAAAGCATTCCAACGACAGCGTTCGCAGCCTCTCGGAACTGACGGAGCAGCTCTCCGCCGTGCTGGAGGAAATCGCCGGCAGCGCGGCCGCCATCACCTCCAGCGCCGCCGGCACCCAGGGGGATACCCAGCGCATGGCGGAGGAGTGCTCCGCCATTACCGCCTACTCAGCGGAAATGCGGGAACGGGCTGAGGGGATGGAGCGTACCGCCCATACGGAGACCGAGGTGATCCGGGGCAAGACGGAAGCCATCATGGCCATGCTGGATCAGGCCATTGAAAAGAGTCACAGCGTGGAGCAGATTCAGGTACTGACCGAGGACATTCTCAGCATATCGTCCTCCACCAACCTCATCGCGGTCAACGCCTCCATTGAGGCGGCCCGGGCGGGCTCGGCGGGGGCCGGATTTTCCGTCGTGGCTCAGGAGGTCCACAAGCTGGCGGACTCCTGTGCCGAGACCGCAAACCATATCCAGAAGGTCAGCGAGGTTGTGACGGGAGCGGTGGACTATCTGGCCAGCAGCGCCCGCGAGCTGGCCGAATACCTGAGCCAGGTCATCGCGGACCAGCTGGAGCGGTCTGTTCAGGCGGGACAGCAGTATCGGGAGGACTCGGATTATATCGGGCACGCCATGGAGGAGTTCAACGACCGGGTGGACCGGCTGAAAAATGCCACGGATCAGATCGCCGTCTCAATTTCCAGCATTTCCAGCTCCATAGACGGGGCGGCCTCCGGGATCAGCGGCGCTGCCGGCAGCACCCGCGTTTTGGTGGACGATATGGAAGGGATCACCGGACGGATGGACGCCAATCAGGAGATCGTCGGGGAGCTCCAAAAGCAGATGGACATGTTCGCGAACTTGTAAGGGGAAGTAATCTGGCATACTGGTGAGCGCATTGCCGAGTTTCAAACAGCGCCTAAAAAAATAGAGCAAGCGAGAAATCGCTTGCTCTATTTTTTATTAAGCCGTGCTCTCTTTCGATCAGCCCACAAAGACCGAGCAGGTGTTGGTGATGGTGAGCAGGCCCACGATGAGGGCGTTGATGATGCCGGCGATGTAGGGGTTCTTGGTGTGCTTGTAGATGACGCGGGTAATCAGCGTGGAGCCGAACAGAATCAGGATGATGGGGAAGAGCCAGAGGACGTACATGGGGTAGTTGGGGTCGGCCATGGTCCGCTGGTACCACATCATGTGATTGGTGGAGTAGTAGGTGCCGTACTGGATCGCGGGCAGGATCACCGCGGGCAGAGCGGCGAACACAGCGCAGATCACGCCGTTGGCCTTGCCGCCGATGTCGTTGTAGTTGAAGCAGTTGGTGGCGACAGAGATGGCGATGTAGTAGGTGAAGAAGAGCAGCACATAGGGCAGGTATCGCAGGATGGGCAGCTCAAAGGCCTTGATGGCCAGGGTCCAGAGACGGAAGTCAGCCAGGAAGAAGTAGTCCTCCACAAACACCAGCCCATAGGCCACGGTGACGACGATCAGCGCCAGCAAAGCGCTCAGTCCCAGCTTCTTCAGCGGCAGCTTCACGCCGCGCTCGGCCAGATCCAGGCCGTTCTTCTTGCCGTAAGCAAAGTAGTACGCGGCCATGCTGAGGATGGTGAACAGGCCGCAGGCGGTGGACCACAGACCCAGGCCCATGGCCTCGCCCTGGGCCACGGCCATGGAATTGCCCATGTTCACCAGCGTCAGGTAGACCAGGCAGCCGAATACGGCGCCCGCTGCCAGAGACAGCCAGAACCAGAGCTTCCCGGTTTTGTCCTTGACGGGCATGGGCTTTACGGTCTCGTCCGCGCGCAGGCAGGCGAAGGTGGGGGTAAAGACCAGCAGCGTGGTGAAGGAGCACAGGAACAGCACCAGGCCGATCACGCCCACAAAGTTAAACGCCTCTTTCCACTGCCAGACCTGGTTGCTGGGATCAATGGGGTTGGGCGCGCCCAGCGTTTTGGAGAAGAAGTCGCAGATGTAGGACTCGGAGCGGGCGGAGAAGTGGGACCAGGGGTGGATGATGGGGGGACGGTAGACGATGCGCAGGGTGTCCTTGCCGTCCACGTCCTCACGGTATTCGGTGTACGCCTGGCGGACCTCCGACTCGGCGGGATTGCGGCCGAAGTTCAGGAAGGTCTGCGCGGTGGCGGTCTCCATAAAGTAGGGGGAGCTGAGGGGCTTGCCGTCCGCGCTGACGGAGGTGCCGAAGAATTCGTCATATATGGCGGAGATCACGCCCACGTCGCGGCTTCCGTAGGGATTGGCGAAATTGCCGTCGGCGTCCTGGTAAAGGGGGTCATTGCAGTGGATGAGGGCGGCGGCGATCAGCGGGGTTTCGTTCAGATTATCCGCCTGGATGGCGGCGTTGACGGACCAGCTGCCCATGGAGTGGCCGGTGACGCCGATGCGGGCGGTGTCCACAAAGGGCATGCGGCTGAGGGCGAGGGCGCCCTGGTATACGCCGTCCGGCGCGAGGATGAAGAAGTCGGGGGTCACATCCGAGTCGCCGTGGTCGGGCTGGTCGATGGCCAGCACCACGAAGCCCCGGCGGGCGAGCTCCACATAGTTGGCGTCGGTCATTTCCTTGTTGTTCAGATAGCCGTGGCTGGTGACAATGGCGGGGGCGGGGTTTTCCGCTGTGGCGGTCTTGGGTACGAGCAGATAGGCCGACATGGTGTAGCCGCTGTCGGTTTCGATGGTCAATTCACGCATGACCACCTTGCCGCCGCTGGTCTGCACGACGTTTACGACGATGCCGCACAGCAGCATCAGCGCCAGGGAGATGCAAAGGACGATTTGCGCTGTTTTTTTGGTTTTTTCCATAACAAATACGCTCCTCTCTTGGATCAGGTCCAAAGGCTTTGTGAAGAAACTATTAACAGTATAGAATAAATAGTTTCCGATGGCAAGTATTTATTCTACACAAAAATACAAAGCCTGTTTTGTGTGGAATGCCAAAATTACTCAGCTTTACAGGCGTTTTCTCGTATGATATAATAAATAGAACACGGGAAAGGAAGGACAGCGCGAGATGAAACTGGAATGGATGGGTGCGTATCGGGATATTGTGGGGGATTTTTACCGCTCCGCCAACGGATATTCTCAGATCTGTAAAACGGAGCTCTTTGGGGATAAAATTCGCTTTTCGCCCTATGAGGTGCAGATTATGGAGCATATTCTGGAATATGCCGAGCAGCACAAAAATATGAAATGGTACGCCGAGCGGCTGGGCCTCAGCCAAGCCACCCTCTCCAAGTATGTGCGGAAGCTGGTGGATAAGGGCCTGCTTGAGAAATACCACAGGGAGGGGAACCGAAAGGACATTATACTCATGGTGTCGCCGCTGGGACTGGAGGAGTACGAGCGCTATTCCCAGCAGATGAAAGCGGCGATTTTTGACGAACTATTTCATCTTCTGGACAGCATTAGCCCGGAGGAGCTGGAGATAGTGAAAAAAGTATTTGCCATCTACGGGCGCTGGCACCGGGAGAGCTTGAAAAGCCCCAAGGACCGCCCGGTTTCACTGATAAAAGTGGAGGGCCGGTAACAGGGGAACGCTGAAAAAGCAGTATGCGGGAGCTGCACACCGACTCGCGTTTGGGCGCAAAAAAGGAGGGGAACAGGTTACCCTGTTCCCCTCCATGAAGAGCGCTAGTTAGGCGTTCTCGAATACGTCTTTGCCCATTCCGCATACGGGGCAGACCCAGCTGTCGGGAACCTGCTCCCAGGGAGTGCCGGGGGCGATGCCGTTGTCGGGGTCGCCCACCGCGGGATCATACTCATAGCCGCAGGGGCACGCGTACTTGTCCATGATGTATCCTCCTGTGCGCCGGATTACTTGAAGTACCGGTCCAGCAGGCCCTTCAGCGCCTTGCCGTGGCGGGCCTCGTCGCGGGCCATCTCATGGACGGTGTCGTGGATGGCGTCCAGGCCGTTCTTCTTGGCGCAGGCGGCCAGGTCGAACTTGCCCTGAGTGGCGCCGAACTCGCAGTCCACACGCCAGGCCAGGTTCTTGGCGGTGTTGGCCTTCATGTTGGGCTCCAGCTCCTCGCCCAGCAGCTCAGCGAACTTGGCGGCGTGCTCAGCCTCTTCAAAGGCGGCCTTCTCCCAATACAGGGCCACCTCGGGGTAGCCCTCCCGGGCGGCGATGCGGGCCATGCACAGGTACATGCCCACCTCGGAGCACTCGCCGTTGAAGTTGGCCATGAGCTGCTCCAGGATGTACTTCTTGTCCTCGTCGCTGATGTCGGGGTTGTTCTTCACGGTCTTGGCGTAGATGCCGTACTCATGCTCGGCGGCCAGCTTCATCTCGCCCTCCTGCAGGGTGAACTTGGAGCCGGAGACGTGGCAGACGGGGCACTCGGCAGGGGGATTTTCGCCTTCGTAGACATAACCGCAGACAGGGCAGATCCATTTTTTCATGATAATTTTTCCTCCAATGTTGAATTTTGGGCGTATGGCTGTTGGTCCTCGCAGGTGCGGCACAGGCCGCGTACAATGAACTCACAGCTCTCCGCCTGGAAGCCATATTGCACGCTGGCGGACTCCAGCCAATTCTGCCCGGGAGATTGTTGGGGCAGATCCAGAATGGTGCCGCAGCGGTTGCAAATGAAGTGGGAATGGGGGGACAGCGTCCCATCGTAACGTTCCTGCCCGTTCACCGGGCCCACCCTCCGGATCAGCCCATGGCCGCACAGATGGTTCAAATTGCGGTAGACAGTGCCCAGGCTGAGGTCGGGGTACTCCGCCTTCAGCTGCTGGTAGACCCAGTCCGCCGAAGGATGGCAAGTGGTGCCGCGCAGCAGTGTCAGCATAGCGTCCCTTTTTTTGCTTTGACGCACGTTGTTCATGGCGGCTCCTCTCCCAAAAATTTGCTAATAGGAATCATTACTGTTAGGATGATATCATAGTTCTCCTCGCTTGTAAAGAGTTTTTTCAAAATAATTTCAAATAAAAATTTTCCGCTGTCCCAAGCTCCGCCGCTTGGGCCGGTAAAGAATTGATTTGCCGGGGACAGGGTGGTATACTGAATATCATAAAGTGGAGAGAGCGGGGGAGTGCGGTGCGGCCACGCTGAACGGGGCACAGGGGGAAACGCCATGCTGAAAAAACTGCGCTGGAAATTCATCTTGGTCATCACGGCGCTGCTGGGTGGGATGCTGGCGGCGGCGCTGGCCGTCCAGACCATCTCCGCCGCCCGGCAGTACCAGGAGGAGACGGAGCGGGTGCTGCGGGCGGTGCTGGACCAAGGAGAGGCGGCGCTGGACCCGCTGCGCCCCTTTGCCGGCGGCTTCAGCCAGGATGAGGAGCTGCGCACCGGGATACCCGCTTTCTACGCGGTGTCGGACAGCTGGGGCCGGGTGGGGGTGGCATTGAGCTTCAACGCTTCGTTGGACGAGGAGACGGTGTTCCGGGCGGTGGAGGGCGCGCTGGCCGCCGGAGGGGAGTCCGGGCGGTTGGATGAAATGGGCCTGCGCTTCCTGGCCCGGTCCAGAGGGGGGCGGCTGGAGCTGGCCTTTGCCGATCTGAGCTGGGAGCGGGGCGCGGTGCGGCGGCAGGCCCTCACCGCCATGCTGATTTTGGCCGCGGCGCTGCCGGGGTTCTTTGGGGTGAGCGCGCTGCTCTCCCGGCGGCTGGTGCGGCCGGTGGAGGAGAGCTGGCGGCGGCAGCAGCAGTTTGTGGCCGACGCTTCCCACGAGCTGAAAACGCCCCTGACGGTGCTGCTGGCGGACACGGAAATTTTGCTCAGCCACCCGGGGGACACCATTGAGAGCCAGCGCCGGTGGGTGGAGCACCTCCGGGAGGAGGGGCTGCGGATGAAGGGGCTGGTGGAGGACCTGCTCTTCCTGGCCCGGGGGGACGCGGGGGACCGGGGCCGCCCCAGGGAGCGGACGGACCTGTCCCAGGTGTGCGAGGGCTGCGTGATGTCCTTCGAGCCGGTAGCCTTTGAGGCGGGGCTGACCCTGGAGAGCAGCGTGGCCCCTGGCGTGGAGGTCATGGGAGACGGAGAAGAGCTGCGGCGGCTGTGCGCTATTCTGGTGGATAACGCCTGCAAATACTGCGGGCCCGGCGGGACGGTGACGGTGCGGCTGGAGCGGGGAGAGGGAGCGGCGCTCACCGTGCACAACACCGGGGAGCCTATCCCGGCGGAGGCCCAGGCCCATCTGTTTGAGCGCTTTTACCGGGCGGACGCCGCCCGTACTCGGGAGACGGGGGGTTACGGCCTGGGGCTGTCCATTGCGGCGGCCATCGCGGAGCGGCACGGCGGAAAAATCGCGGTGCGCAGCGCGGCGGGGGAGGGGACGGCCTTCACTGTGACCCTGCCGCCGGAAAAAAGGGGTTGACAGACCTCTTTTTTCAGCGTATATTATTTGAAGTTCAAATAATTTTAAAATCTGAATATTTGAACATCGACATCTAGGAGGGATACCATGACCGAGAGCCAGCGGGATGAGCTGAACTATTTCTTCGTCCATGTGTTCAACCAGATCCTGGCCTATGAGGAGCAGGCGCTCAGCGCCATGGGCGCCCAGGACCTGTCGGTGAAGGAGCTGCACGTGCTGGAGGCTGTGGGCGGGCTCACGGCCTCCGGGCGCAACACCATGACCCAGGTGGCCGACGCGCTGGCCATCCGGGTGAGCACGCTGACCACAGCGGTGAACACCCTGGTGCGCAAGGGCTGCCTGGAGCGGGGGAGCGAGCCGGGGGACCGCCGGGTCATCCGGGTGTTTCTCACCCCCAAGGGGGAGGAGGCCAACCGCCTCCACGCCCAGTTTCACGTCCGTATGGCGGCCAGCGCCGCCACCAAACTGGAGGAAGAGGAGCTGGACGCTCTGCTTCGCTCCCTGCGCCGGCTGGACCGTTTTTTTCACGATGTGAGCCGGCGGGATCCATCATAAACGAGGAGGAGACCAGAACATGGCCATTTACATTTTGACAGACAGCACTGCCGACTTCACGCCGGAGGAGGCGGAGCGCAGAGGGATCTGGGTAGTGTCCCTGAAGGTGCAGTTCGGGGAGGAGGAATTCCCCGATGTGCTGGACCACGCCGCCTTTTTCCAGCGGCTGGCTCAGGCCAAGGAGCTGCCCACCACCAGCCAGGCGGGGCCGGATGACTTCCTGCCCCATTTCCAGCGGGCGAAGGACCGGGGGGACAGCGTGATCTGCCTGCCCATGGCGTCGTCCCTGTCGGGCACCTGCCAAAGCGCCCTCATCGCCCGGGAGATGTGCGGCTATGAGAACATCCACGTGGTGGATTCCACCCAGACGGTGCTGGGGCTGCGGCTGCTCATCGACCTGGCGTGCCTGCTCCGGGATCAGGGGCTGGACGCCTCCGCCATCGTTGACGAATTGGAGCGGGCGAAGGGCAGAGTGAGGCTGCTGGCCGTGGTGGACACCCTGAAATACCTCCATAAGGGGGGGCGCCTGCCGGCGGCGGTGTCCATCGCCGGGGAGCTTTTGAAGGTAAAGCCCATCATCACCCTGAAGGACGGCCAGCTGGGGTTGGTGGGCAAGGGCGTGGGCGCCAAGGGAAGCCTGTCCGCCTTGGTGAAGCTGGTGGGAGCAGAGCTGGTCTTTGACCAGCGCCTGCCGGTGTACTACGGCTATACCGCCCATGACGAGCTGTGCCAGAGCTTGATGGCGCTCACCCGGGAGACCTTTGGGTCCCACCCCAGCGAGGTACATCCGGTGGGGGCGGTCATCGGCACCCACGTGGGGCCGGGGGCGGCGGTAATGGTTTATCTGGAGCGGGAGGAATAGACCTGCCGGAGCGGCGGGACGGGACCGGATTGGAGCGGTTCTGTCCCGCCGCTGAAATTTTTTTGGCGGGGGTATTGACAGACGGCCTCTAAAGAGTTAATATATGAGCAGATGTTCATATATTTGTTAAAAGAGAGGAGCGCGCCATGACTGACAACAACGAGATCGAGCGCTGCGGCTGTTTGTTCGTTCACGAGGACGCCGTGAGCGAGGTGCTGGGCGAGATGCCCGACGACGAGACGCTGTACGACCTGGCGGAGCTGTTCAAGGTGTTTGGGGACTCCACCCGGATTAAAATTCTCTACGCTCTGTTCGAGGCGGAGCTTTGTGTGTGCGACATCGCCCAGCTGCTGGGGCTGACTCAGTCGGCGGTGTCCCACCAGCTGCGGGTGCTCAAGGGCAGCCGGCTGGTGAAGTTCCGCCGGGAGGGCAAGACTGTGTTCTACTCCCTGGCCGACGACCATGTGCGCAAAATCATTGCCCAGGGGATGGAGCATGTGAACGAATAGCGTTCGAGCCGTCGCGAACAGGCGAGACGTGAATAGGACACGAATTAAGAAAGGAAGTCATCACTATGAAAAAGACCTTCAAGCTCATTGATCTGGACTGCGCCAACTGCGCCGCCAAAATGGAGGACGCCATCAAAAAGCTCCCCGGCGTCACCGGCGCCACCGTCAGCTTTCTGACCCAGAAAATGACCATTGAGGCGGACGACGTGGACGCCATCATGAAGGACGTGGTGAAGGTCTGCCGCAAGGTGGAGCCTGACTGCGAGATCGTGCTGTGAGCCGCACCTTCTGGGACCGGGCCGCCGGGCTGTACGACCTGTTTGAGTGGAGCAACCGAAAGGTAAACGCCGCCGCCAGAACCCGCGTGGGGGAGCTGGTTCCCGCCGGAGCCCGTGTACTGGACTGCGCCGCCGGGACGGGAGAGTTCTCCCTGGCGGCGGCGCGGCGGGCAAAATCGGTGCTGTGCACCGACCAGTCGGAGGCCATGTTGGCCCGGGCCAGGAAAAAGGCCCGGAAGCGGGGGCACTCCAACGTGTGCTTTGCCGTTCGGGACGTGACCGACCTGCCCGATCCGGACGGGGGCTTTGACGCGGTGATCGCCGCCAACGTGCTCCACCTGCTTCCAAACCCGGAAACTGCCGTCCGGGAGCTGTGGCGGGTCACCGCCCCCGGCGGGAGGCTCATCCTGCCCACCTACCTTCAAGGGAAAGCGGGGGCGGCCTATGGCTCCATGATTAAAATTTACCAGGGCGTGGGCTTTCACTACGAGCACGCCTTTACCCCGGAGACCTACCGGGAATTCCTGGAGAGCGTGAAGCTGGCCCCCGTGACGTTGGAGGTCATTCCCGGCGGAGTGCCGGAGGGCATTGGGATACTGGAAAAGCCCGCCTGAATCGTTTGGACGGCAAAAAACGGACTGCACATCCGTATTAGGAGTTGATTTATGATGACCAGAAAGCAAAAAAAGACGCTGATCCGCATTATTGTGGCGGCGGCGCTGCTGGCGCTGGCGGTATTGCTGCCGCCGGTCCGGGTGCCGTTTGAGATTCCGCTGTTCACCAGCCGGCTGGACGGCGGCGTATACTCAATTTCCCCCATCTGGCTGTACCTGGCCGCCTATTTCACCATCGGCTGGGACATCCTGTGGAAGGCCATCCGCAACATCGGCCACGGGCAGGTGTTTGACGAGAACTTCCTCATGTGCGTGGCCACCATCGGGGCGCTGGTGCTGGGGGAGACCTCCGAGGCCGTGGGCGTCATGCTGTTCTATCAGGTGGGCGAGCTGTTCCAGAGCGTGGCGGTGGGCAAGTCCCGGCGGTCCATCGCCCAGCTCATGGACATCCGGCCCGACACGGCCAACGTGGAGCGGGACGGGCAGATCCTGGAGGTGGACCCGGACGAGGTGGCGGTAGGCGAAATCATCGTCATCCGCCCCGGCGAGAAGGTCCCCCTGGACGGCGTGGTCATCGAGGGCGCATCCTCCCTGAACACCGCCGCCCTCACCGGCGAATCCGCCCCCCGGGACGTGGAGGCGGGGGGCGAGCTGCTCAGCGGCTGCATCAACATCACCGGGCTGCTGAAGGCCAAAGTCACCAAGGAATTCGGCCAGTCCACCGTGGCCAAGATTCTGGACCTGGTGGAGAACGCCGCCTCCAAAAAGGCCAAGGCGGAGAACTTCATCACCCGCTTTGCCCGGTATTACACCCCCGCCGTGGTGTTTGCCGCGCTGGCGCTGGCGGTGATCCCCGCCCTGATCACCGGAGAGTGGGGAATCTGGGTCCACCGGGCGCTCACCTTCCTGGTCATCTCCTGCCCCTGCGCGCTGGTCATCTCCATCCCCCTGTCCTTTTTCGGCGGCATCGGCGGGGCCTCCGCCCAGGGCATTCTGGTGAAGGGCGGCAATTATCTGGAGCTGCTGGCCAAGACGGAGACGGTGGTGTTCGACAAGACCGGCACCCTCACCCAGGGGGTGTTTGAAGTGTCCGCGCTGATCCCCGCCCCCGGCGTCACCGAGGGGGAGCTATTGGAGTGCGCCGCCCTGGCGGAGCGCCACTCCGGCCACCCCATCGCCCAGTCCCTGCGCCGGGCCCTGGGCAGGGAGATCGACCCCAGCCGGGTGGCGGACGTGGAGGAGGTCCCCGGCCACGGCGTGTCCGCCCTGGTGGACGGCAGGCGGGTGCTGGCGGGCAATGAGAAGCTGATGAAAAAGGAGAGCGTGGCGTTCCAGCCCTGCGCCCAGCCGGGCACCGTGGTCCACGTGGCCCGGGAAGGACAGTACCTGGGCTGCGCCGTCATCACCGACCAGGTGAAGCCCACCGCCCCCGCGGCCATCCAGGCCCTGCGGGCCGGCGGCATCCGCACCGTTATGCTCACTGGGGACAGCGAGGCCGTGGGCCAGGCGGTGGCCGCCCAATTGGGGTTGGACGAGGTCCATGCCCAGCTGCTGCCCGGGGACAAGGTGGAGAGGCTGGAGGAGCTGCTGCGCCGCAAGAGCGAGAAGGGTGTGCTGGCCTATGTGGGCGACGGGGTGAACGACGCGCCGGTGCTCTCCCGGGCCGACGTGGGCATCGCCATGGGGGCCATGGGCTCCGACGCCGCCATCGAAGCCGCCGACGTGGTGCTCATGGACGACGACCCGGCCAAGCTGGTGCGGGCTATGGACATCGCCCGCAAGTGCCTGCGCATCGTGCGGGAGAACATCGTGTTCGCCCTGGGGGTCAAGGCGCTGTTCCTCGTGCTGGGGGCGATGGGCAGGACCACCATGTGGGGGGCGGTGTTCTCCGACGTGGGGGTGGCCGTCATCGCGATCCTCAACGCCACCCGTATGCTGAAAACAGAGGCGTGACAATATCGCATAGTGTTTTCTTCTGGTATCAGAATACACAAAGCCCCCCTGGGAAGGGGGGCTTTTTTTGCCCTTCTGGGCATTGACAGCGGGGGGAGGAAGCACATATAATATATATAATACGCTAAAGCGGTAAAATGCCTGGCGAGATCCCGCGCCCCGCGCTGGGGCGGGGGAAAAACAAGGAGGAAGAGATATGGGAAACGAGCGCGTCTACAACTTCTCCGCCGGCCCGTCCATGCTGCCCTTGGAGGTGCTGGAGCGGGCGGGGAGCGAAATTGTCAACTACCAGGGCTCCGGCATGTCCGTGATGGAGATGAGCCACCGCTCCAAGGTGTTCCAGAAGATTTTTGACGACACCAAGGCCAATTTCATTCGGCTGTTCCACGTTCCCGACAATTACAAGGTGCTGTTTTTGCAGGGCGGAGCCTCCAGCCAGTTCTCCATGGTTCCCCTGAACCTCATCGGCAAAACCGGCAAGGCGGACTACGCCGTCACCGGCAACTTCGCCAATGTGGCCTATAAGGAGGCCAAGAAGTACGGGGAGATCTCCCTGGCCGCCTCCAGCGAGGACAGGAACCACACCTATATTCCCGCCCAGGACCAGCTCAAGCTGGACCCCCAGGCCAGCTACTTCTACTACTGCGCCAACAACACCATTTACGGTACCGAGTGGCAGTACGTGCCCGACACCGGAGACGTGCCCATTGTGTGCGATATGTCCTCCAACTTCCTGTCCCGGCCGGTGGACGTGTCCAAGTACGGGATCATCTTCGGCGGTGCCCAGAAAAACCTGGCCCCGGCGGGGCTCACCATCGCCATCGTGCGGGAGGACCTGGCGGGCCATGAGCTGCCCTATACCCCGCTGATGATGAACTACAAGACCATGATCGACAAGGACTCCATGTATAACACCCCGCCCTGCTGGTGCATTTACATGCTGGGGCTGGTGCTGGAATGGCTGGACGCCAAAGGCGGCGTGGAGGGCATGGAGAAGATCAAGCACGACAAGGCCGCTCTGCTGTACGACGTGCTGGACAGCTCCAAGCTGTTCACCTGCGCGGCGGAGAAGGCCAGCCGGTCGGATATGAACGTCACCTTCCGCTCGGTGAGCGAGGAGCTGGACGCCAAGTTTGTGAAGGAGGCTACCGAGGCGGGCTTCACCAACCTGAAGGGCCATCGGAACGTGGGCGGTATGCGGGCGTCCATTTACAACGCCATGCCCGTGGAGGGTGTGGAGAGGCTGGCGGACTTCATCCGGGCGTTTGACAAGGCGAACTGACATGAGCGAGCTGGAGCTGGCCCGGCAGATCGCCGGGGAGGTCGTGGAGCGGAACACCGAGCCCGTCCTGCGCTTCACCCTGGAGCAGGGGGAGCCGGGGATTTTCGAGAGCAAGGTGGGCGGTACGCCCTACCTGCCCCGTGACATGGCGTGGCCGCTGGATTCCAACGGCAGGGGGATGAGACTGCTGGCTCAGGTGGACTGCGCCGCGCTGGAGGGCCTGTCCGACTTCCCACATGGAGGACTTTTGCAGTTTTTCTTCGGTCTGGACGATTTGTTCGGCGCGGACTTCGACAACTCGACGGCACAGAAGGATTTCCGGGTGCTGTACCACGAGACGGTGGATTCTACCGTGACGGCGTCGGAAGTACAGGCGAAGGAGGCGGAGGCCCCTCAGCCGGAGGGGGACACGAGATTCCATACCCCCCTGTTCGGCGCTTACGGCATCCGCTTCGCCCCGGCGGAAGTCCAGCACATCAACAGTCAGGACTTCCGGGCCTGGGACCAATTCCTGGCCAAGTGGAACGAGCTTCACGGCACAGATCTCAAGACACAGTGGGACTATTACCGGGCGACAAAAATCAACAAGGAGTTCCCCGCGCCCAGGGAGAAAGCCCCCTTCCACCAGCTGGGTGGCTACCCCTATTTCACCCAGGAGGACCCCCGCATCAACGACGGCGAGCTTGCCAACCTGGATGTGCTCCTGTTCCAGCTGGACAGCGATATGCAGGACCGGAAGGACCTTGTGCTGTGGGGCGACTGCGGCGTGTGTAATTTCTTCATCAACCGGGAAGCGCTGAGACGCCGGGACTTCTCCCGGGTGTGCTATAACTGGGACTGCTGCTGAGCGTTTATTAAAAATGAGGTGAAAACCATGTTCAAGATCAAAACCATGAACAAGATCGCCCCCGTGGGACTGGAGAGGCTGGGCGCGGACAGCTATGCCGTGGGCGACGGCGTGGAAAACGAGGACGCCATTTTGGTGCGCTCCGCCAAGCTCCACGACTACGAGTTCCCCGCCAGCCTGTGGGCCATTGCCCGGGCGGGCGCAGGGGTGAATAACATTCCCATTGAGCGCTGCTCGGAGGCGGGCGTGGTGGTGTTCAACACCCCCGGCGCCAACGCCAACGCGGTGAAGGAGCTGGTGCTGTGCGCGATGCTGCTGGCCTCCCGGGACATCATTGGCGGCGCCCAGTGGGTGAGGGAGCAGGCAGGCGTCCCCGGTGTGGATATACCCACCGCAGTGGAGAAGGGGAAGT
This sequence comes from uncultured Oscillospiraceae bacterium, assembly GCA_949841355.1. Taxonomy (GTDB): domain Bacteria; phylum Bacillota; class Clostridia; order Oscillospirales; family Oscillospiraceae; genus Enterenecus. The sequence goes on along the minus strand of CATKZP010000002.1, from coordinate 110,667 downwards.
CCGCTTTTGTGGGTCCGGAGCTTTACCGCAAGACCCTGGGTGTGGTGGGGCTGGGAGCCATCGGTGCGCTGGTGGCCAACATCGGGCTAAGCCTGGGCATGGACGTGTACGGCTATGACCCCTATCTGTCGGTGGACGCCGCCCTGCGGCTGGACCGGCACATCAAGGTGGTGAAGGAGCTGGACACGCTGTTTGCCAACTCCGATTATATTTCTCTCCACCTGCCCTATACGGAGGCTACCCGGGATACGATCAACGCCGCCGCCATTGCCAAAATGAAAGACGGCGTGCGCATCATCAACATGGCCCGGGGCGGGCTGGTGAACAACGCCGACATGATCGCCGCGCTGAAGGCCGGCAAGGCGGCCCGGTACGTCACCGACTTCCCGGACAACGAGATCACCCTGGCCGAGGGCGTGGTGGCCATCCCCCACCTGGGGGCCTCCACCCCGGAGAGCGAGGACAACTGCGCCGTCATGGCGGCCAACCAGCTCCGGGACTTCCTGGAAAACGGCAATATCAAGAATTCCGTCAACTTCCCCAACGTGATTATGGAGCGCTCCGGCGTTCAGCGCCTGTGCGTCATCCACCGCAATGTGCCTGCCGTCATCGCCCAGATCACCACCCAGTTGGGGGCCGACGGGGTGAACGTGGAGAACATGACCAATAAGTCCAAGGGCGAATACGCCTATACGATGGTGGATGCGGGCTCCCGGGTGGAGGAGGAGACCATTGAGGACATCCGCAGGGTGCCCGGTGTTATTCGGATGCGGGTGATCTGAACGCAGCGGCCTGAGCTGCCGAAGAAGAAGCTCGTCCCGTTTGAAAGGGCGGGATACGCGGGACTGATGAACAGGGGGACGCTCCTCGGTGGAGCGTCCCCCTGTATTTGTTTGGTGGTTGCCGCTTATTTTTTAGAATACTGCGGAAAACGCTTGACCTTCCATCTGCTGGAGGGTTTATCATGAGTTTGAACCGTTGGCCGAAGTGTGTTTTGAAGGGGGAGAAGATCATGGAGGAAATTCTGCGCCAGGATATCAGCCAAGTGCAGAGCTCAATCGTTACCTTGTCTGTGACGGCGGTGGCGCTGGCCCTACTGCCTGTCATCTGTGTGGTCTGGTGGAGGAGGCGGTGTGGGAAGTCCGCTTCATTTGTGCCGGTGTTCATTGGCGCGGCGGGTTTTTTACTATCAGCCCGGGTGCTGGAGCTGGGGGTGCACATGGTGTGCATCGTATGGGACAATCCCGTTTCCCGGTTCATCAACGGAAGCACCCCTGTTTACGTGCTCTACGGGGCCTGCATGGCGGGTATTTTTGAGGAGTGCGGCAGATATGTGGTCATCAGGTTTCTCATGAAAAAGAACAAAAACCGGGAAAGCATGGTGATGTATGGCATTGGCCACGGCGGTGCGGAAGTCTGGGCCATCAGCCTGATGTCTATTGTGAGCCTGCTGGCTGTTGCGACAATGCTTCAAGGACAGGGAATAGAGGGCACGCTGCCCTTCCTGGGGGTGACAGGGGACAGTCCGGAAAGCATAGTAGGTCCTGTGGCAGCGGCCATCTCGTCTGCGGCGAACTTCGGCGCCGTGAGCGGTGTGATGGCTGTGTTGGAACGAATGGGGGCCATGGCGGTCCACATTTCCCTCACTGTAGTGGTAGCGTATGGAATTGTGAAGGGGCAAAGGAGATATCTGCCGCTGGCGATTCTGGCCCATGCCGCGGGAGATCTGCTTCCGGCGCTGTATCAGCGGGGCGCGGTATCCATACTGGTCACAGAGCTGTGGCTGTGGCTCTGGGCAATCCTGCTGATGATCTGGGCGAGGAAGCTGTACCAGAAGAGGTGGAGCCCCATTTTCTAACCTGGCGGCAGCCTTGTCTGAGCTGTCGCCACAAATAAAAGCCACAATAACTAAAATCACTGTGGCTTGCTGGATATATAAAATTGACAGGTCACCTATCTTAGTGACCTGTCAACTTATCTTGAAAAGTGCTGGTGATTCCGATACAAATGCACACCCTTGCCGCATAGGGGGTGCGGATTTTCTGTTGTTTAAGGTGCCTCATTGCGGAGTGTGCAGGATTTATAAGAGGGTGTGCAAGTCCTCGAAAATAATCCGAATAATCCGTTAGATTAGGAAGCCAAGGGGGCGCTCTTTTATTAGCAGGGGGGTTAAAGCCTATCCCACAGAATAAGTCCCATTTACGAGAGAAAGGGCAACTTTTACAACAAGGTGGATCACGAATCTAAAATGTCTTCCAGCATTGGTTCGATACCTTCGGCTTTCAGTTCTTTCACTAAGTCTTGAGCATTAAACCTATTGACATCCGTGGCAATATAGCGCAATATATTTGCGGCAATTTCCTTCACTACATACGGAAAGTTATCCTTCAATATTTTGTAAGCAAAGTGTGCGAAAGGATCATAGGCTGCAAAGGATCGCCCACAGGTGTCCTGATAGGTCTTATCTACACTCTGAATTATATGTTGCGCATGGGCATCATCTAAATGCATAAATGAAAAAAGCGCATTAACAAATCCTGTTTTGCGTGAATGTATAGCCCCCGAAATTTTTTCCGCAGTTAAATCATAGATGTAGTTTTCAATTTCTTCATCAAATTTTCCCTGCCGAATCTTTTCTTCAACCCGTTCTCGATTGTCTTCTTGTTGCTGATATGTAATTGCTTTTTCAAAAAAGGAGGATAACTGAGACGCATCAGCGTAACGATATGCGGCGCTGTCATTTGTGGCTTTCTCTGCAACATTTCTAAAAATATGATGCGAGTCTCGCGGATCACCGGTCATAATAAAATTGATTACTCGTCCTAAAGAGTAGACATCACTTAGCTTATTTCCGTCCTTGAGCATCATAAACTGTTCGGGCGCACAATAAATATATTGACCAACACCTCGCGTTAAAAATGTGTTATGAGAGTTAAAAACATTTAAATCTTTTCCCAGACCAAAGTCAGCGATTTTTAGCATTCCCGCAATAATGAAAATGTTATTTGCACTAATGTCACGATGGATAATGTCCCGTTTATGTACTTCGGACATAATATAAAGGATTTGCCGTATGCAGTTAATCCGAATCTCGTCACTTAACGTATTATTACGAACATAATCTTCCAGCGTAATTTCCGCTGGTTCCATTGTGTAGGAACAACTTCCTTCATCGAAAGAAAAAACTTGAATGATTCCATACACATCTTGTAGTGACTTTGTGATTTCAAATTCACGTTTGAACCGACTGCGAATACCACGGTCAGTCAAAAAATCATCTTTAAGTTTCTTTACAATTAGGCCAGTTGATTTTTGACGATAAACATTTGCGAATCCACCACTCCCAATCAGGATCAAATCATCCTTTTCTTGTACTAAATGGTGTTCTTTCCCGTTACGAGTTATTTTGTATAAATCCTGTTGGAGAATACGATTGAATTCTTCTAAAATTTCGTTTGCCTTTTCTGCTGCCTCTACCTGAGAAATACCACAATCCTGCATCAAGTATTCCCGACCTAAAATGATGTCAAGGAAAGAATCTATACGGTGTGCATTTAGCAGCCCGACCAGCTTGTCATATACATATGCCCATCTCGAAGGAAATCCTTGCCCATATCGATCATTTGAACTGAAATATTGATTAAAAAAACTTACAAGTTCGGCTCCTGTCTTGTAAGAGTAGTATCCATCAATGTCCCCACAAAACATATGAGAGATTTGCCGCAAAGAGCCTTCACTGATCATTTTTCTCCCCCTATGCTGATATCAAAACGAAATATAGAGATTGTTTCTGCATTTGACCAGTATTATAACAGATTCAAATACAGAAGTCTACTAAAAAAACCCGCCAGCCTATAAAGACCAGCGGGTCGTATGTGGCGCTATTCTATTATCCCTCAATCTCCATCCCATTCTGGAAGGTGAACACCAGCCGCCCATCGTGGTAGGCTGTGGCCTTACGCACCACCGCCAGCCAGAGGGTATTGTCAAACTCAGTAACGCCATCCTCCAACTCATGCAGAGTGAACATGAACCCGCCAATAAGGTCAGCTTTGGCCTGCCGCTGTTTCTTCTGCTCCTGGAGGGCGTCCACCCTGGCTTTGGCCTTTTCATACCTTGCCACATAGCCGTTGTAGCGTTCGGCGTACTCCGCTTGGCTCTGTGCGCGACCGGCGTTCTCCTGGATGCATCGCTGAGTCAGTTCCGTCACCACTGCAATCTCCCGGAGCAGCTCGTCCAGTTCCGCGTCAATGGCAGCGCAGTTGGTGAGGTGGTCCTGCATAATGCGGCAATCCTCCAGCAGAGCGTCCTTGCCGTCCAGCAGTTGATTGAACGCTGCCAGAAACCGAGCCTTGATGTCCTCCTCCATCAGATGCGGGGTGCGGCACTTTTCCTCGTTGCTAAACTTGCCGTTACATTGCCAGACAACGCGGCGGTACTTGCTGTTGGAGTGCCAGACCTTGGGGCCGTAGTAGCTGCCGCAGTCACCGCAGACCAGGCGGGAGGCGAACACCCCGCCGCCGCTGTAGTGGAGACCCATGCCCTTGCGTCGAGCGAACTCGGCTTGGACAACATCGAACTCACGGGGCTGGATAATAGGCTGATGGCTCCGCTCAATCCAATATTGCTGGACCTCGCCCTCGTTGACCTTCCGCTTTTTACTGAGGAAATCAACCGTATAGCACTTTTGAAGGAGTGCCGCCCCCTTATATTTCTCATTCGTGAGTATGCTCTCCACCACGCTGGCTCCCCACTTTTTCTTGCCGGAGGGCGTTGGAACGCCATCAGCGGTGAGGGCCTTGGCAATGGCGTAGCTGGTTTTTCCCTCCATGAAAAGGGCGTAGATGCGGCGGACGATCTTGGCCTCGTCCTCCACTACCTCCGGGAAACCATCTGGCCCCTTTCGGTAGCCGAGGAACTGCTTGTAGGGGAGGTTGACCTTGCCGTCCGAGAATCGTTTGCGCTGGCCCCAGGTGATATTCTCCGAAAGGGAGCGGCTCTCCTCCTGGGCCAGCGAGGACATGATGGTAATGAGCAATTCGCCCTTGCTGTCGAAGGTCCAGATGTTTTCCTTTTCAAAGTAGACCTCCACGCCATGCTCCTTCAGCTTGCGGATGGTGGTCAGGCTGTCCACCGTGTTTCTGGCAAAGCGGCTCACCGACTTGGTGACGATGAGGTCTATTTTCCCGGCGAGGGCATCGGCGATCATCTGATTGAAACCAGCCCTGCGCTTTGTATTCGTGCCAGAAATGCCCTCATCCGTATAGACCGAGACAAACTCCCACTCCTGATTGCTCTTGATGTACCGGGTGTAGTAGTCGATTTGTGCCTCATAACTGGTGAACTGCTCATCACTGTCGGTGGAGACGCGGGCATACCCTGCTGTCCTGCGTTTCTTCGCCGCCACCGCCGGGGCATGGGTATGAAGATTGATGGTTGGGGGAATGACCGTTACTGCTCTTGCTGCTGGCATGATCTCATCGCCTGTCCTTTCCTCGCGTATTCTCTGGCTGCGGCTTTCATCTCCGGGGTCCAGCTTTCTGCCCTGGAACGGTCTGCCCACCGTTTAACGGTTTGAGTGCCGCCCTTGAACAGAAATACCAGAGTGTTGTTGCCCTCGGTACGAATAGCCGTTATTTTATCGTGGAGGGCATCTGCGTCAAATTCATCCAGCCCCAGCACTTCCACCGCAGCTTTTTCAAGCACCCGCTCTGGTATCTGCTTGGAGGGGCAGGCGGCTTTGCCGTAAATGTTGAAGGTGCTGCAAATCCACACCGGACCGGTGCGGGTCACCTTTCGCCGGTAGCCCTTGCCGCAGGTGCCGCAGACGATCATCGAAGTGAATGGATACTTGACAGGGCCGTGGGCGGTCTTGTTGTGTTTGGCAGACCGCCGCGCCATCTCCGCCTGTACCGCCTGGTAGTCCTCCATGCTGATGATGGCCTCATGGGTGTTTTCCGCATGGTACATGGGCAGCTCACCCCGGTTGGGGAGCGTCTTTTTGGTGATGTGGTTCTCTCGAAATGTGGTCTGGAGGAGCAGGTTGCCGGTGTAGGAGTAGTTCCCCAGCACCTTCCGAACGCTGGAACGGCACCAGGCATGGCCGTTGCGGGAGGTCTTGCCTTGGGCGTTCAGCTTTTTCATGATGGTCTCGACACCCATGCCGGAGAGGTAGTCGGCGAAGATGCTCCGCACGATCTCGGCCTCCTCCGGCTTGACAATGTAAACGCCATTCTCGTACCGATACCCCAGTACCTGCCCCGACCAGGGTTTGCCGTCCTCGAAGTTTTTCTTGATGCGCCACTTCTGGTTTTCGCTGGCGGAGAGGCTCTCCTCCTGGGCGTAGGATGCCAGGATGGTCAGCATCAGCTCACCGTCCGCACTCATGGAGTGGATGTTCTGCTCCTCGAAGTAGACATCCACCCCCAGCGATTTCAAATCCCGGACGGTCTGGAGCAGCACCACAGTATTCCTGGCGAACCGGGAGATCGACTTGGTGATGATGAGGTCGATGTTCCCGGCGCGGCACTCGGCCAGCAGCCGCTGGAAATTCTCCCGGTTCTCCTTTGTGCCGGTCAGGGCCTCGTCTGCGTACACCCCGCAGTAGAGCCAGCCGGGGTGGTTCTGGATGAGGCTGCTGTAGTAACTGACCTGGGCAGACAGGGAGTGGAGCATGGCATCCTTGCCGGAGGACACTCTGGCGTAGGCCGCAACCCGCTCCGCCTTGGGCTGTGAAGGAACTTTCAGCCCCATTTTCTGAATAACGCGTTCCAAAAAATCACCTCCTTGGTGGTCACATATTCGCTCTAAAAGCCCGATTTATCAAGCGATTGTGCGAAAAATACTATCCAAGGACAGGTCGTACTTTTTGGTCATAATTGTATCGATTTCAGCGTACTCGCTTTCGGAAATAATGCCCTGGTGGAGCATACCCTTGGCGAGACTCATCGCCGCTTTGTACGCAGCCAAATTGCGGAAGAACTCCTCGGACACGCCTACACCCCCTTTCTCCGGGCCTCGGCGTAACAGGCGCGGGAGCAGTATTTCCGGTGGTTGTTGCCGTAGCTGTCGAAAGGCTGGCCGCATTGGGCGCAGGTGAAGTGGTAGACGGCTTTACGGTTGACCGCCTCCGGGTGGCTGTTCCACCAGGCCATGCGGCAGATATCCGAGCAGAATTTTTTCTCCTTATAGTGAGGGGTGCGCACCAGCTTGGCTCCACATTGGAGGCACAGCTTTTCCTCGCCGTTCGGATTTCTCCGGCAGACCGACTTGACCGTATTCAGCGAGTAGCCAGTGAGGGCGGCGATCTTTTTATAGCCCAGCCCCTGCTCCCGATAATGTAAAATGTCCATTGATTTTTCAGTTGCCATAGAATGATGCCCCCTCAAAAAAGTAATAGAAATTCAAGCCCACCAGGGAAAATCCCCGGTGGGCCATAGTGGTGCTATCAGATTTTCTGTGCGAAGTCCAGTGCGATCCAGCCCGCGCCGGATTTCAGCCTGCCCCAGCCCTTGGCGGAACCGGGACCGTCCTTGACCTCGGTGATGGTAAACACCCCGGCCCCGGTGAACTTCCCAGTCATGGCGGTGTCAGTGCCAGGGCCAGTGCGAATACGGAGGTCAGTGGCGGTCACCCGTACCTTAAAGGGAACGGCGGTGGGAGCCGTCCCACCATCGGTGGCGAGGATGGACTTGAGGATGGTGACGATCTTCTCCCCGTATCCCGCGCCGGTGGCCCAGCCCTTACCCTGGGGATTTTCCTGCTGGCCCAGCCATTCCACCACCTCGGCACAGCCCCGCGCCACATACTTGAACCGGGGGTCGATACACTCGCCCTTCAGCGGCTCGGTGGAGGCATAGGCTTTGAGGTGCTGCACCTGCGCCCGGATGCCGAGCTGGGCCGTGGAGAAGGAATTACCCTTCAGCCCATTGGCGGTGACACCCATGCCGCAGAAATTGTTCTGGTCCAGCGTGACGGCGGAGCCAGCGAAGCCGAAATTCCCGGTTTCCAGACAGGACTGCGCAAAGGCGATGTCGCCCCGCACACCCTCCGCCGCCCCCTCGGACAGATAGAGCGGCACCATGTCCAGAACGCTCTGGGCCACCTTCGGATTCTTGGCTTTGATGTAGGCTTTCATCTGCTCCGCTGTAGCGACAGCCGCGCCCATGATCTTCATGCCGGACACACCGCTGGGAGCAGCCGCTCCACCGCCCATCGCGGCCTTAACCGCCTTGCGGAAGGCATCCATCGTGTAGGGCAGGCCGAGCTGCGTCCAGAGATGCTCCGGGTCGCCGTGGTTGGAGGCAATACCCCGCTTGCAGCCCTCCTTGTGGCTGACGATGACCCCGTCCCCCAGTGGGTCGAGGTTGAACTTCTGGCAGAGCATGGCGAACAGCTCCACCGCCGCCTGATAGGTGCGCTTGGCAACGGCCTGGGCGGTGGCAAGGTCAGAGCAGGTGAAAGTGGCCCCGCCCGTGTACTTGATGCAGCCCGGTTCGCACATCTCCACCCCGATGTGGGTGTTGTTGCCGCTGGCCCCACAATGCCAGCCCCGATGGTTCCAGGAGAGGCACTGGTACACGGTGCCATCGTTGCCGTCAATGAAGGCATGGACGCAGGCTCGGTCGTAGCTGGCCTTGTTCCAGTTTCGGACGAACACCTGGGCGCTGGGCTGTGGACAGCCCACGGAGTGGAGCATGAGGCCCTTGACCGTGATCTTCCGGCCAGCGGTGTAGCAGGGATTTTTGGTGAGGATGGACTCGATCAGCTTCATTCCCCGTCACCGCCCTTCTCGGCCCGGTCGTGGAGCTGCTCCAGCACGTCCTTCAGCTTCTGGGGAACAGGCAGGCCCAGGTGGGCGGCGTTCTCCAGCAGGGACACACCCTCGTTGGACAGGTAGAAGAAGATGATGGCCGTCCGAAGCACCGAGCCTGTGCCGATGACCTGCACATCAAGGATGTTCGCCACTCCCACCAGGAAGAAGATCAGCACCTTCCGGCAGATGCCGCGAAAGCCGACCTCGCTGGACAGCTTTTGGTCGTTGATGGCGCACATGACCCCGGTGATGTAGTCCACCACTGTGAACACCACCAGGGCGATGAGCAGGCCGTCACAGCCGCCCAGGAAGTAGCCCAGCCAGCCGCCCACAGCGGTGAACACCATCTGGATCGTGTTCCAGAACTCTTTCATGGATAATCCCTCCGTTTCAAAAATGTGTATAATAAAAGGCCATCCGCCAATCGGCGGACAGCCCTTCATCCGTTATTCGGTTGTCTTGGCCTTGATGTAGGCCGGGATGCCGTCTTTGGTCAGCACGGGAAGCCACGCGCCCGCGCCGGTGAAATTCATCGTCCCATCGAACAGTAGCTTGCAGACCACGGGGACACCAGCGGTATTGAGCCCGCTGATATACAGCGCGTTCTCGCCGGGGAGATAGGTGATGCACCCATACTTCGCCACCAACCCCAGGAGGCCCATGGTGTCGATGTAGCCCCAGCCGCCGGTGGCCAGCTTGGAGCCGAACAGCAGCCCAGTCCCCACAAAGATGAACCACATGGACTGCTCCGCCACATAGCAGACGGAATCGGTGAACAGCACCGCCCTGGACGGGAGCTTGATGTTGACGTCCCTCCACTCCGGCAGTGTCCCACCGTTGTACCGTCCATGCATCAGCGTGACCTTCCGGTCAACAAGGTCCACGTTATAAAGGTACTCGTTACCGCCACCAGCGGGGAGTGTGATCATCTGCGGAGTATAATTTTCGGCAATGAACTTTTTAAGATACTTACCCCGTGTGTCCTTTTCTATTGCCTCGTTCATGTCAGTGTAGCTTTCGTAGGAGTAGTAGGGGTCACTCTCCGGGGTGCCATAGAGTGACTGAGAGACAGAGGCAATGCTAAACCAGAACTTCATACCGTAAACGTTGTCATCCCGAACACCCAAATAACGGGAAGCATAGATGGCTTCGTTTTGATTTTTCGGAGAGAAACCGAATTTTGCCGCCAGCTTTGCCGAGTAGACATAGTTCATGTTGGTGCTGGCACCGCTACAGTAGCTCTGCTGCTGTTGGGCGGTAGTGGCATATTCTCCTGCTTTCCATGTAATGTAGTAGAAATAGGTGTCGTTAATGGATAGGGACATCATTTTTGTGCCACCCACATCTACCACATAGGGGATCGTGAACTGGGTAGCGGTTTGAGTGACCGAACCGCTCCTATAAGTCGTAACCGCTGTCATTTCAATTGAGGACTCTGAACCAGAGAACGACACCAATTCAAATAGGAGAATCTTTGTCTGAGTACCGCCAATCTGTGTCAGGTACAGACAGCCACCGCAGATGGAGAGATAAACAGGGCTTGCGCTGGATAATGTTTCCGCACCAGAAACAGGGATGGTCTTGGCGGTGCCGGTGGGCGGAATACCGACCAGAAGGTGGGCATCTACCAGATAGGCCCAGATGGAACCGTTGAACACACAGGTATTGGTAATGGCTCCGGCCTTTTCCGCTGTGTAGGCGGTGAGCAGATCGGTCGCGGTCGGATCTTTGTGGTTGAGCAGCGGGAGCAGTTCGGGGTAATCGTCCTCGCTGACAAAGCTGCCGTCACACTTGAGCCAATCCTCGCCAGGGTCCACGGCACTGTACTTGATGGTGCCGACCGGGGGCGGGAGATTTTCAGCTTTATGGTTCAGCTCCTCCCGCAGCTCCTGGAGGCCGTCCTCCAGACCGGCGATGCTGGTCTCGGTGTCGGTGAACAGGTCCTTCAGCACACCGATCTCGCCCACCACATCGCGGGCAGTGAACACGCAGGTGCCATCCTGCACCGTGTCGCCCACCTGGACGATGCCAGCGTACTCAACAGGCTCCGCGGCGGCAGTCGTACCGGCAGTGGTGCAGTAGAGCGTTACCCAGCCGGGAGCTTTTTTGCAGGTCACGAAGTCGCCTTTGAAGTATTCGGTGGACCGCTGGAGGGAGCTGGCCCCGCCGCTGCCGGAGGCCCCGGTGATCTTCTCGAAGGTCGGCACCAGGTTGGTGATGCCCGTCCGGGTCACACCGAAGGTCGCCAGTTCCAGGTCGTAGGCGGTGTTGTTGAAGTTCACGTCCTCGTCCCCGGTCAGGTCGGTCAGCACCGAGGCCGTCTCGGTGAGAAGCTGGATCGGCTCGTCCGCATTGGACAGGTCCATGTGGATGTAGAGCCGCCCCTGGAGGGTGCCGGAGCCGCTGTTGAGGATGACGCCAACTTCGCAGTCGTACACCTCGAAGAACCGCCCCTTGATCATACCGAAGCCCTGGGACACATGGAGGACGTTGCCTCTGGCGTAGGTGACATTGCAGCCCTTGAAGATGCCGTTGGTGGCGATGACCGTCTGCTGGATGATGGCATCGTCCAGCGGGGTCACGCTGCCGCCGCGAAAGGTTTTCAAAACGATGTTATTGGCCATTGCCGCCCCTCCTTAGTATTTTGGTCAGGTCCAGTCGGACAGTGCCGAACACCAGCTTGGTGTTTTTCCCGCGCTCCCGCCCGGTGAGGATGCTCCGATAGGCCACCCCGTCCGAGATGATGTCCACCTCCTGCCCGAACTCTATCCGCTCCGGCTTCACCAGCCCATCGTCATTCGCCATCGTCAGCTCGATGAGATTGGAGTAGGCCAGCCCGGAGAACTTGTCGTGGGCGGCGCGGATGGCGGCGGCATCGAAGGTGCTGCCCTCCTCGCTCTGCACCGCCTGCATCTCGCAGACCACAGGGGTGATGCGGTCCCGGTCGTAGGTGTCGTAGCCCAGGTCCGGGTGGAGGTAGTAGGTGCGGGTGGCGGCATAGTCGGCGCTGTCGTACAGCACCAGTTTGTTTACATCGGCGCTGACCTGCTTGATGGTGACGCTTTTCTTGATGATGTTCGGAAGGTCCGCCTCGATGGTGAGGATGCCGCCCCCGGCCCGGCCCACCGAGAGGTGTATCTCCCGATTCTGGATATCCAGCGCGGCCTTGACCAGAATGCCGTACTTCTGCATGGCGGGGACGATGACCGAGTCCATGAGATTGACGATGTTGTAGTGGCCTCCGCTCTGGGCCGGGGTGATGTGCAGGTTCCAATCGGTGGTGGCGCTGGTATGGGCCACGGACAGGCCGTGGATGTTCTGGAGCGTGTCCGGGTTTTCAATGAAGGTTTCCCGGATGCGGTCACAGATGAACTCCTCCAGCGTCCCCTGGCCCTGGGCATCCACGTCAAAGAGGATGGAAGTGTTCAGCAGCTCCACCAGGGGCTTATAGGAGATGGTCTGGAGCCGCTTGGAGCGGTCGGTGCCATAGCCGATCTCGGTGACCACCCCGGCGTACTCCTCGCTGCCTCGGCTGATGCGGATGAAGTCCTGCTTTTCAATGCCGGGGAGGGCCAGCACCGTGATGGTGTTCTCGTCCGAGGTGAGGTAGTCCTCCTTGTAGGTGACCTCGTTGACATTGGTGCTGCCCATCATCGTGAAGTCGGGCCGGAAAATCTCCACGCTATACGGTCTCATACGAAATCTTCCCTTCTACCATCATTTTCACTGTGTTCAGCCCATCGTGAGAAACAGAAATGCGGTTGCTCCCATGCTTGAGGTGGAAGAACCGCTCCGTGGTAAAATCGCAGAGCTGGTAGCGGTCGGCCACGATGTCATCCGCCGCCCCGCGCTCGGTGATGCTGTACGGAATGCCGGTGGCGTCCACCACCAGCTTGTGGTCCGCCATGATAAGCCCCTCGTAGCGGCCCGTCTCGAACAGTTCATTGTCCACATAGTGCTTCCAGACCGGGTTGAGGCAGGGGCCGAAGATAGTGATTTTGCAGGGGCTGTCCTCGTAGCTGTCGCTCTCGATGACCAGGGTGTTCTGGGACACCTCGGCGTAGGAGTAATTGTAGGTGTAGGGATACACTTTGCCGCCGATGGAGAGGACGCCGCTCTGCCGGGTCACGCTTTTGTAGAACAGCCCGGTGGCGAGGAAGGCCACATCGCACACCAGTCCGCCGCCGCCCTCCATCAGCTCCCCCTTGGAAAGCTCGGTCAGCCGGACAGGGACCCGATAGGTCTCATCCGTCTGGTAGATGAGGGTGAGCGGCACCGCCCGGACGAACCGGGAAAACTCCCGGTAGGTCTGGTAGGCAGCGGCACCGCCAAACAGGATGCGGCCCGACATCTCCCCCTGGGAGAACAGCTCCTCCAGGGGGATGAAGTCGGTGCCGACCTGCTCGTATTGGGTGCCGTCCTTGAAGCCAAGGCCAGCGATGGCGTGAAAGAAAGAGGAGCGGCTGTTCAGATCCCAGCCGTCCCCCACGCCATTGGTCAGTCGGAATTTTCGGATCATAGCAGATTCCTCCCCAGCGTTCGGTTCATGCCATCGGACAGCTCGCCCACCAGGGTGCCGGAGTCCAGCACGATCTGGCGGCTGGCCAGCCGGGGCAGGTACTTGGTGACCACCTCGTACATGGCATCCAGCCGTGCCGCCATCTCGGAATTGCCGCTGGTAGCAGTGAGAGCGTTGTCACTCTGGGCCATGCTTCCGTTGCGGATGGCCTCCAGTCCGCTGGTGGTTGCGGTAATCGTGGGCGTGAGGGTCAGGTCGTCCGCCACATTTCCAATGGCTGCGCGGACGGCTCCCCGGCTCTGCTCGATGCCCCTGGCAAGCCCTGCCATGAAGTCGGGCATCCAGCTTTCGTAATCGGTGAGCGGCCCCTCGTCCGGGACGGAGAAGTGGAGGAAGGAGCGGATCGTGTTGCCCACGCTGCACACAGCGTCCTTGACCGCTCCGATGGCCCCCTTGATACCATTGACGATGCCCATGATGAGGTCGCGCCCCCAGCCCACCGCTTGTTTGCCCAAGCCGAGGATGTGGTCTTTGACGAAGTTGAAACCGTTCTTCACCGCGTCCAGCACCTTGGTCATGGCCGTTTTTACCCCATCGGCGAGGCCGTTGAACACACCAGTGACTGCCTCCTTGATACCATTGACCACATTGGTGACAGTCTCCTTCAGCGCGTTCCATGCGTTGACCACGGCCTCTTTCAGCCGCTCCATGATGCCGGAAACGGCCTCTTTGATGCCCTCCCAGACTGCGACCACTGTTTCCTTGATGGCATTGACCACCGTAGTGACAGCGGTTTTGATTGCCTCCCATGCGGCGGTGATGGCGGTTTTCACTGCCTCCATAACCGTCAGCACAGCAGTTTTGATGGCTTCCCAGGCCGTGGTGATGGCGGTATTGATGGCCTCCATGACCGTGGTGACCGCCGTTTTGATGGCCTCCCACGCTGTGGTCACGGCTGTCTTGATGGCCTCCAGAGCAGTGGAGATGGCGGTTTTGATTGCCTCCCATGCTGTGGTGACAGCGGTCTTAAGTGCCTCCATCGCTGTGGAGACCATGCTCTTGATGGCCTCCCAAGCTCCGGTCACCACCGTCTGGATGGTTTCAAGAGCAGTGGTGAACACACCCTTGATGGCCTCCCAGATGCCGGAGAGGAACTCCTTGATCCCGTTCCATGCTGTCTGCGCCGTGGTGGAGATAGTCGTCCAGAGGGTGGATAGGAAGGTGGCGATGCCGTTCCAGATGGTCTGCGCCGCCGTGGAAATGGCTGTCCAGAGGGTGGAGAGGAAAGTGCTGATACCGTTCCACACCGCCTCGGCGGTGGAGCGGATGCCCTCCCACAGCCCGGAGAAGAATGTGGAGATACCGCTCCAGATGGTCTGGGCGGTGGTCACGATGCCTGTCCACAGGCCGGAGAGGAAGGTGCTGATACCATTCCAGACCGCCTCGGCGGTGGCCCAGATACCCTCCCACAGCCCAGAGAAGAAATCGGTGATGCCGCTCCAAATGCTCTGGGCGGTACTGACGATCCCTGTCCACAGGCCGGAGAGAAACTCGCTGATCGCACCCCAGACCGCCTGGGCCGTAGAGGAGATTGCCTCCCACAGCCCGGAGAAGAAGTCGCCGATGCCGCCCCAGATGGTCTGGGCCAGGTTGACGATGGCCTCCCATGCGCCCTGAAAGAAGGAGGACAGCGCCTCCCACACAGCCACCGCAGCGGCCTTGATGTTCTCCCAAAGGTTGATCCAGAACTCCCGGAAGCCCTCGCAGTTGTTCCATAGGGCCACGAAGATGGCGATGAGGGCGGCGATGGCGGCGACCACCAGCCCGATGGGGTTTGCCGCCAAAACTGTGAAAAGCCCGGTGGCGGCGGTTTTGACCGCGCCAATGACCGGGCCGATCTTGGACACTACCGAGAGGATGGTGCCGACCGCCGAGACCACCTTGCCGATGACGATGAGGACCGGCCCCACAGCGGCAACGATAAGGCCGATGGTGACGATGGTCTGCTTGGTGCCTTCATCCAGGCTGTTCAGCCAATCCACAAAGGACTGAATGCCAGCCACAATGTTCTTGATGACCGGCATGAGCAGTTCTCCGATGGAGATGGCCAGCCCCTCCAATGCCGATTTCAGAATGGTGAGCTGGCCTTGGAGATTGTCCAGTTGTGTGTCCGCCATCTGCTGGGCCGCTCCGCCGCTCTCGATGATGGACTGCTGAAGGGTGTCCCAGCTCTCTCCGGTATTGGCGAGGAGGGCATTGACGGCGGCGAGGTCGGTCTTGTTGAAGATGGTGGCGATGATGTTGGACTTCTCGGCGGAGGTCATGCCGTCCATTGAAGTGTTGAGGTCACCCAGCACATCGTTGAGGGAGCGCATATTGCCCTCGGAGTCGTACACATCCACGCCAAGCTGCTCCATGCAGGCTGCGGCCTTGTCGGTGGGGTTTTGCAGGGACAGAATGACGTTGCGCAGATGCGTACCGCCCTCGGCTCCCTTGATGCCATTGTTGGCGAGGATGCCGAGGGCGGTGTTCAGTTCAGCGGTACCACCCTTGACGGACTTCGCCGTAGCGCCGATGGTCAGGATGGCGTCGCCAAGCTGGGCCACCGAGGTGTTCGTGGTGGACGAGGTCTTAGCCATCTGGTCCACCATGGTGGTGGCCTCGTCCGTCCCCATGCCGAGGGCGGACATGGCGTCCGTCACCATGTCGGAGGCCGAGGCCAGGTCGATGCCGCCAGCCGCCGCCAGGTTGAGGACGGTGGGGAGCGTATCGCACATTTCCTGCGTGTCATACCCTGCGAGGGCCAGATAGTTCAATGCCTCGGCGCACTCGCTGGCGGAGAAGGCCGTTTCACTGCCCATCTGCTTTGCCAGGGCGGAGAGGGTGTCCATGGTGTTCACGCTCTCGCCGTTGACTGTGGACATGGCGTCCTTGGTGATGCCCATGGTGGCCTGCACCTGGGACATGGAGGACTCGAAGTTGGCGGCGGTGGCGACAGCGGCGGTGCCAAGGCCCACCACCGGGGCGGTGACCGACTTGGTGAGCGTTTCGCCCACCCCGGACACCTTATCACCCACAGCTTGGAGCTTGTCGCCCACCTGTCCGATTTTTTGAAGAGCGACAGACGAATTTTCCGCCTGCCGCTCCAAATCCTTGAGTTTTTGTTCGGTTTCGATGATCTCCCGCTGGAGGGCGTCATACTGCGATTGGGTGATCTCCCCACTGGCGAGGGCTTGATTGGCCTGCTCCGCCGCCGTTTTCAGCGTGGCCAGCTTCTCCCTGGTCTCGGAAACGGCCTCGCCCAGCAGCCTGTGCTTCTGTGCCAGCAACTCTGTATTGCCGGGGTCCAGCTTGAGCAGCTTGTTCACATCCCGGAGGCTGCTCTGGGTGGTGGAGAGGGCCTTGTCCACATTCTTGAGGGCGGTGGTCAGCTTTGTAGTATCGCCGCCGATCTCCACCGTGATGCCCGCGATTCGTCTTGCACCCATAGGCCGTCACCTCCCATCAGAAGCGGTCGAAGTCATCCTGGGTCGCCAGGGTCGCGTATTTACAGTCATCGTTGAGCTGCTCCGCAAAAATGTCGTTGACCATGCCCACCGTCAGCAGGTCGAGGTCCCGGAGGGACAGCCCGACCTGCAAACAGCGCAGCAGGAACAACGGCGTGGTCATTTCCCGGTCAGTCGGGCGAAGTTTTTTTTAGACTGAACATCCGTCTGCACGTTCAGCCCCCACAGCTCAATGAGCTGCGGCAGCACCTGGTAGATGGAGAAGGTGTTGAACTGGTCCAGCCAGTCCTCCGGGGAATCCGGGACAGCGGCGGGGTCGGCGTGCTTTGCCATGATGTAGGCGATGTTCTCGAACATCTCCAGAGAGAACATATCCAGCCCGGAGCCGCTCTCGGTGTTCTCGCCCACGCTCTTTTCCAGAGCGGCGAGGTCCTTGTAGATGTCCCGGTGGAACTTCAGCCGGTAGATGCGGGGGATGGCGGCGCTGGCCTTGAACGCCACCTCCTGGCCGTCAATCTCGATGGTTCGTTTGATACCCATAGTTCAGCCCTCCCTTAGCCCTGACCGCCAGCGGCGGCATCCTCGTCCACAGCCGGGGTGTCGGCGGGCTGGTAGACGCTCTTGTACCAGTTGTTGTAGACGCTGGCCGTGGTGGAATCGCCGGTCTTGGCCTTCACATAGCCGGTGGACAGGGGCCGGGCCTTGACAGTCAGGGTCTCCGTTTGCACCTCCCGGTTCTCCTCGTTGGTCTTGGCGGAGATGGAGGGCCGGGACGCGGAGCAGTTGTAGAGGACGTGGCGGATCTTCCGCACATCCCCATCAAACTCGAACAGCAGGGCGAACTTGCCCGTCTCGCTGGCGGCGTTCTCCAGCAGGACGCTGTTGGCGTCCGTGGTCTCCATGAGGATGTCCCGCCGGAAGGACTCCGGGATGAGGGCCACCTCAAGGTCGCCGTCATAGCCCTGGTTGTTGTTGATGACGTAGTACTCGATGCCGTCCGCGTAGAAGCTCTCCGGCTCACCCTGGGGGTCCAGGGACAGGGATACCGCGCCGGGGAGGGCCACAGGCGTTGCCCAGGTGTACTTCCCATCGTTGTCCTGGGACAGCGGGGCGTAGTGGACGTTGCAGATATTGAACTTGACCTTGTTGCGCTTATTGGTGCTGCTCATGCAGATACCTCCATTTCATAAAGGACTTCGTACAGCTTTTCGCTGTCGATCCATGTCTCACCTTTGCCATAAAAAATGCCGCTCTCATCCAGAGCGGCCTCGATCTTTTCCTCCAACGCCGGGTCCTTCTTATCGGTGTAGACCTCGATGTGGAGGACATCCTGCTTGAAGTACGCCACCCCATCGGCGGCGAAGTTGTCGGCGCTGGGGTAGCGGTACACCAGGAAAGGCGGGTCCGGCCCCTCTCCTTCAGCAAAGTGGTCGTAGGCGAAGGGGAACCCCAGCCGCTCCAGCAGAGCGGGAACATCTGATTTTTTCATCGCAATTTCCTTTCCGCGATCTCCAGCAGCTCTTTCTCCGCCAGGGCCTCGCCGGGGGCAATGTGGGGGAAGGCGCGCGTCCTGCCGCCGCCCCGCTTGGCGTGGCCGTTCTCCAGCAGATGGGTCAGCCGGTAGTGCTTTGCCGAGTGGACAGTGTTCACCAGGGATTGGGCGGTCTCCTCCACCTTGGTGACGGTCCAGCTCTTTTTGTACTTCCCGGTCTTGACGGGAGCGCGGGACTGTATCTCGGCCTTCACATCCTCGCTGACGGTGCGGACGGCCTCTTTGACCTCGTCTGAGGCCATAGACACATATTCCTCAAGCTGGGCCATGACCGCGCCGGGGAACTGGTCAATGGATACCCTGTCACGAGCCATATCCTCACCGCCTTTCCTGCTGGGCGGTGAGCTTCAGCTTTTCATGCCGGAACTGCACATCGTCCACGCAGGTGATGTTGTAGATATTGCCGCCGAACAGGATGCGGTATTTGGTACTGTCCAGATCACGGAGCCGCTCACACCAGCGCACCTCGAACACCAGGGTGTCGCTGCCCAGCGTCTGCCCAGCGGCCCCGTACTCTTTCCCGGAGGCGAGGTTGGCGTATGCAGTGCAGGACCAGAAGTCCACCCAGACGTTGATGTGGTTGCCGATGGCGTCCTTCTGCACCACGGCCTGCTGGATGGTGATGCGGGAGCGCAGCTTGGAAATGTCCATCAGAAGGCCACCTCCCGCTCGGTGGCGAGGATATAGCGGAGCATCCGGGTCAGCTCGTCCATGTCGGCGTTCTCCCGGTGTTCGTAGAGGTAGGCCACAGCGAACAGTACCGCCACTTTGTTGATGGGGATAGGTTCCACGGCTTTCCGCAGCGTACCCTCGCACAGCGTTTCCGCCGCCCGGATGAACTTCCGAATGATGGTGTCCTCATCGTCATGATCCACCCGGAGATACTTCTTGGCCTCTTTCAGCGTGACGATCAAAATGCTCACCTCCAGAATGGGCGGAGGGTCCCGGCAGATACACCACCGGGACCCCCGCAGATCACTTCGCGGCGGTGCTGGCCTTGATAGCCAGGAGCTGCACCGCCTCCGGCAGCACCAGCTTGCCGTCCACACGCTCCTTGGCAACGAAGCCCACCATGCCGTTCCCGGCGAACAGCTCCTTCAGCTCGGCGAAGGAACGGGTCCCCCGGTCGCCGATGTTGTAGTAGCTGAAATCGCCGAAGGCGATGGCGGGCTTTCCGGCGGTGATGGTCGGGAAATAGGGAGAAGTGTGGATGGCGTAGCCGAACAGACGGTCCGGTTCCCCGGCCTGGTAGGAGGGCTGCCAGAGGTACTGGCCGTTGTTGTCCTTCAGCTTGCGCAGGACGGCCAGCGTCTGGTCGTTGGTGAGGAAGGCGGCGCTCTTGCGGTAGGGCCGCTTGAGGGCGTAGACCAGGTCGATGACCTCGTCCGCCGCGATGGAGGCCCCGGCGGTGGTGACGGCGGTCTGCGCCCCGCCGGTCGCCGCCAGCAGGCCCAGGGGCTTGCCGGAGCCGTCCCCGTTGAGGAAGGCGTCCTCCTCGGCGTTGCCCAGGGCCTTGGCGAACTGAGCGATGATGTAGTTTTCCAGACCGAAGGCGTTGTCGTAGAGCAGCTCCTCGGTGACCTTCACCGCCACATGGAGCTTGTGGGCGTCCAGGCTGATCTGGGCGAAGGTGGCGTCTCCGAAGGTGAGCGCGCCGCCCTCATCGATCCACGCGGCAGCAGGCTTGGTGGCGGCGATGTTGATCTTGTGTTCGCCGCTGGTGGTGATGCGGTGGCCCAGCCTGCGCATGATGTTCTCCTCGGTCAGCCCGTCGATGAGCCGGGAGTCGTACTCCTCCGGCACCAGATAGCCGCCGCCCGAGTCGATGCCCTCCTGAAGAACGTTGCTCACCTGGCGGAAGTTGGTGCGCAGGGCGGTGAGCATGGCCTCCTTGTAGGCTTTGGAGGCCCGCCCGGTCTTAGGCTCGTCCTGGTCAGCGCCGCCCAGGGGCTTGCCGGTCAGGGGCGCGGCGGTGGGCTTGGACAGCTCGGCGTCCAGCGCCTCCTGCCGCTCCAGACGGGCAATCTCCTTACCCAGATCAGTGATGTCCTGCTCCATGCGGGTGTAGGCGGCATCGTCCTCGGCGGACAAGACGCCCTTCTCATTGCGGTGGCTGTCCAGGAACGCTTTCGCAGCCTCCCACGCCTTGGCCCGCTTCTCTCTTAGTTCCAGAATGGTCATGATGTGATCCTCCTTAAAATTTCAACAAATTAAGCCGTTCCATCAGCGTGTCGATGGAACGGCCTGTGGGCGCGGTATTCGGTTTTTCGATGCGACACTTGGTGGCAATCTTCCCCATGAGGGAATTGACCACCGTTGCCGGAGAGTACAGCATGGAGCCCGCGGGCGGAGCCTCGTCCCCGGCCTGGGCGCGGGACAGGATGCCGTCCGCAAAGCCCAGCTCCACCGCTTTGTTCGCATCCATCCAGGTTTCTGCATCCATGAGGTGGGACAGCTTGGCGCGGGACAGGCCAGACTTGATCTCGTAGGCGTTGATGATGGAGTCCTTGACGGTCCCCAGCATGGCGATGGCCTTCTCCATCTCGCTGGTGTCGCCCCAGGCGACAGTGGCGGGGTTGTGGATCATCATGGTGGACACAGGGGACATCAGCACCTTGGTGCCAGCCATGGCGATGACCGAGGCGGCACTGGCGGCGATGCCGTCAATTTTCACGGTCACATCGTGGGGGTAGTCCATGAGCATATTGTAGATTTGCGCCGCCGCCACACAGTCCCCGCCGGGGCTGTTGATCCAGACGGTGATGTTGCCGGAGCCGCCCATCAGCTCATCCTTGAAAAGCTGCGGGGTCACGTCATCGTCATACCAGCTATCCTCGGCGATGGTGCCGTTGAGGAACAGCGTCCGTTCCTCCGGGGCCGTCTCCGTCGCCGCCTTCACTTTCCAGTTCCAGAATTTTTTCATCGGAATCCTCCTCTCCTGTCGTAGTGGTATCTGCAAAAGCCCCTGCGTCCTTCAGCGGGAGCATATTGCCGTTGATGAGGTACAGGTCGCCGCCCTCCTCGGCGGGAATGCGGTCAAGGTTCTCCAACTCCCGGATGTCGTTGGCGGACATCCAGCCGTTCTGCCGGGCGGTGGCGTAGCCGTTCATCCGGCTCTGGTAATCGCCACGGAGCAGACCCTCCAGATTGAACTTCACGAAGTAGTGGGCCTTCTCCCCCTGGGTGAGCAGCGACCGCTGAATGGACTGCTCCCACCGAATCACCCACGGCTCCAGTGTGTATTTCACGAACTCCAGCGACTGCTGCTCAATATTAGAAAAGCTCGACTTTTCCAGGTCGCCTACCATGTGGGGCGGCACTCGGAAAATTCGAGCGATCTCATTGATTTGGAATTTTCGGGTTTCGAGGAACTGCGCCTGCTCCGGCGAGATGCCGATGGGCGTGTATTTCATGCCTTCCTCCAGAACGGCGATCTTATTGGCGTTGCCGCTGCCGCCGAAGGTGGACTGCCAGCTCTCCCGGACACGCTGGGGGTCTTTGATGGTGCCAGGGTGTTCCAGGACCCCTCCCGGAGCCGCGCCGTTAGCGAAGAACTTCGCGCCGTACTCCTCGCAGGCGATTGCCATGCCGATGGCGTTCTTTGCCATAGCGATGGGCGAGTAGCCCACCAGCCCGTCAAAGCCCAGGCCGGGGATGTGCAGCACGTCCGAGGGCCGGAGGATGACGGTCTGGTCTTTGGAGCGGACGGCCTCGTCATTGCTCCGCTGATAGCTGTAGTAGAGCTGGCCCCGCTCGTCTCGGTCTACCGTCATTTTGTTAGGCATGAGAGGGTACAGTGCCACCACCTCGCCTTTGCCGTTTCGGATGATCTGGGCGTAGGCGTTGCCCCAGAGGAGCAGGTGGGTCATAAGCGTTTCCCGGAACACGAAGGAACTCATTTCCGGGTTTGGCTCGTCATGGAGCAGCAGATACAGCGGGTGGTCGATGGCCTTCTCCTTGCCGCCGTCCTCGGTGTAGCGGTAGAGGTTGAGCGGCAGGCCAGCCACGGCCTCCGCCAGGATGCGGACGCAGGAATACACCGCCGTCATCTGCATGGCGCTCCGCTCGGTGACGGTCTTGCCAGAGGTGGAGGCGCCAAAGTAGAAAGTGTAGCCGCTCCCCGCAGTGCGGTTTTGGGGAGCGTCCCGCGAACGGAATAAGCTGCTGAAAAGGCCCATGAAAATCACGCTCCTTCACTGAAAATGGGGAGTAGAACACGTCGCTTGAGTTTCGGCTAAAAAATCACAGCGCTCTGGCCTGGACCGCTGTGATGTAAAGGACGGCAGCTTTTGCTACTGCGTTTACCGATTTTGCCCGGAAACTCCCATGCCGCAAGGGTTTTGAAAAATTCAACCGAAACTCAAGAACACGTCGCCCTTGAAAAATATGGCTACTTGTGATATTCTTTTCTTAATCTTTTGTGTGAGGGGGTTTGCAGATGCCTACAGACAATAAGAGCCTCAGCACTGAGTTTAGCTCTGAAGTTATGGACCATTTCTCAACTGTACCTGACATTGCAAAACCGCTATTAAATGGGGCAAAGGAAGCCCTTTCCAGATTGGAGCAAATGATGTACTCTGCTCCTTCGTTTGTTAATCTGGTAAAAGCAAATATTCCAACACAGGCACTACAAGCGGTGCTTACCGAGGAACAAGAAGCCAAAATAGCAAGTGGCGCACTCAAATTAATGACTAAAAAAGACGGTTCCCTAATGGCGAACCTCGTAGACCCAAACACCAAAAAAATTGTTTCAACAATTTCTTTGCAAAATGTTGATTTAACTCCTGCGCTGTCTCAGGCAGCAACAAGCTTTGCTACCCAGATGCAAATGGCCCAAATAGCTGAGGAAATCCAAAAAGTACAAGTTGCAATAGAAGAAGTCCGTCAAGGGCAAGAGGATGATAGGTTAGCAACTGCATATAGCTGCCAGCAGAAGCTACTACAAGCATTGACAATTAAAAACCCTGAACTGCGAACCATGATGTTGTTGCGGATTGCTTCGGATGCAGAGGATAGCAGGAATCTTTTAATGTTAAGTCAGAAAGGCAATGTTACATTTATTAAGAACCAGCCAGAATCGTTTTGGGGGAAAATATTTTCTGGTGCGAAACCGGAAAAAATTAGTGCTCGGGTAAATGAGATACGAGATGGTCTGAGTGCCATCAATATGGTTTCCCTTGTAGAGGCAATGGCATATCAAGGAATGGGAGAAAGCGAGGCTGCGCATCAGAGCCTTGACTATTACGCATCATATATTCAGACAACATATCTTGACTCTGACGGTTTTGTAGAAAGATTGGATTTAATTGATCCTTCGCCGGAAAATTATTGGTCGAAAACCTTACCAGACATAAAAGGAAAAATCAGTGCTTTGCCTTGTGCAAGTGCAATAATGCTGAATGGAGGAGAAGAAAGATGAGCACGGAACAAAAGATTTGCAAGAATAAAAGCTGTCAGAAAGTGTTGCCTGCCGGATACAAGCACCGATATTGCGAAGCCTGTCGGAATGTACATATTGAGAATGCAAAAAAAGGTGCAAAAGCTGTCGGCGGCACAATTCTATCGATTGGCTTATTGGTTATAGGCGGAAAAAACTTTCCTAAAAAATAAAGTATTTCAGTTATCATAGACTCTTCTTCTGATATCATTGTCGCTTTTTCTGCTCACAGCTTTCTCCGAAACAGAAACTCAGATGAACAGCAGGCCCCTAGTATCATATACAGAAGTGGCATCCTGGCAGCGGATGGCCCGGTCGAGGGCCATGATCGTTGCCACGATGCCATCTATTTTTTCTGTGGATTTGTCCTTGTCCGGCTTGATGTTCCCGGCTGGGTCCTGGTGCATGACCACATTCTGGGCCATCCACTTCAAGACCGGGTTGCCGCCGTGGTTGATGCGGCCCTCCATCAGTAACTTGTATAACTCCTTGGAGGGCGGGGACATATCCTTGTACCCCTGTCCGAAGGGGACTACGGTAAAGCCCATGTCCTCCAAGTTCTGCACCATCTGCGTAGCGTTCCAGCGGTCGAAGGCAATCTCCTTAATGTTGTACCGTTCCCCCAAATCCTCGATGAACTTTTCGATAAAACCGTAGTGGACCACATTGCCCTCGGTAGTATTGATGAAGCCCTGCCGTTTCCACACATCGTAGAGGACATGGTCGCGGCGGCAGCGCAGCTCCAGCGTATCCTCCGGGAGCCAGAAGAAGGGCAGCACGATGTAGGACTCATCCTCTGACCGGGGTGGGAACACCAGCGAGAGGGCGGTGATGTCCGAGGTGCTGGAGAGGTCGAGGCCCCCAAAGCACTCCCGGCCATAGAGGTCATCCAGGTCGATAGGGCGGTTGCCCCGGTCGTAGATGTGTTCCGGTATCCAGCACACGGTGGCGGAAGTCCAGATGTTCAAGCGGAGCTGCTTGAACACATTTTCCTCGGCGGGGTTGTCCAAGGCGTTCTGGTAGGCTTCCCGCACCCGGTCAATGGAAATAGTATGTCCCAGGGAGGGGTTGGCCTTGTACCAGTTGGTCTCATCCGTCCAATCGTCCTCTATACTCAGGCCGTACACCACGGGATAAAACGATGGGTCATTCTTCCGGCCATCCAGCAGGTCGAGGGCCTTGGTGTGCAGTTCGTAGCAGATGCTGTTTTTGTTGGTGCCAGCGGTGGTGATGATGAAGAATAGCGGCTGCTCACGGGCATCGCCGGAGCCTTTGGTGAGGACATCGTAGAGCTGGCGGTTGGGCTGGGCGTGTATCTCGTCAAAGACCAGCCCGGACACGTTCAGCCCATGCTTAGTGCCGGTCTCCGCCGAAAGCACCTGGTAGTAGCCGTTGTTGCTGTAATTCACGATGCGCTTCTGGGCGGCGGTGATCTTGGAGCGGCGCATGAGCGCCGGGGACATCTGCACCATCTGCTTTGCTACATCGAACACGATGGATGCCTGGTTGCGGTCGCAGGCCGCACCGTAGACCTCCGCCGACTGCTCGTTGTCAGCGTAGAGCAGATACAGTGCCACCGCAGCCGCCAGCTCCGACTTGCCCTGTTTCTTGGGAATCTCCACATAGGCGGTCAGGAATTGCCGCTTGCCGTTCTCCTTCACAATGCCGAAGATGTCCCGCACGATCTGCTCCTGCCAAGGGAGGAGCATGAACGGGGTCCTGGCCCACTTCCCTTTGGTGTGGCAGAGATTCTGGATGAAGGTGACGGCCCGGTCCGCCTTGGTCTTGTCGTAGCGGGAGGTGGGGAGCATGAACTTGGAGGGTGTGTATTCGTATGCCATCAGGAGCCACCCCCCAGCAGTTTCTCCATCTCGTCCGCAGGCTCCACCGAGCCGTCCCCGGCGATGATGCGGCTCCGAGCCGAGGGAGTCAAGCCGAACTGCTCACAGAAACGGAGCATAATTTTCATATTGGTCTGGGCGATGGACACCTGCGGCACTTGCTGGAGGTATCCGTTGGGGGTGCGGATCATGGAGCCGTGCTGGGTAATGAACTCCTCTGCCTCCTTCCATCGGGCGTAGGCTTGGCAGTAGCCAGCGAAGGCAGCCATGTCCAGTTCGGTGAGGATGCCCATCTGCTCCAGCACCTTGCCCATGCGCCGCCACTCCCGCTTGGCCTCGGTGTCCAGCCAAGCCGGACAGCGGGGAGCCTTGCGCTCCGGTTTCGGCTCGTTAGCGTTCAGCGGGCGCTTGCCAGGGTTGCCCTCCAGCTCTTTGATTGCGGTGGGCTTGGGTTTGCGGCCTCGTGTCGCCATCGGAACCGCCTCCTTTCTGAAAAAAAGTGTAAAAAAATGACCTGCCCAGCGGCAAGTGGTCGACAAAAGGACAAGCCCGCGATATAATGAAGCAAATCACATATCGGAAAGGCGGTTCTCGTTATGAGAAATGAACCGGAAAAGCGAACATGGTCCGGCACCATCATTTCCATCCAGCCCCGCACCACCGTCTGGAGGTACCGGCTGGACAACCGCACCCACTCACACATCGGCTATAATCTGTTCCTGGACGGAGAGGTCAACGGTTTGGCAGGGCCTTTTTCTGTGGCAATTTCGGAAAAGCAGCAACAAAAAGCACAATTTCGTATCGGCGATAAGATAAAGGGAACTGCCTGGACGAAGATGTATGCGGTCACGGAGTATGCCGATTACTACCGCGCCGGGGCGCTGAAGGTGGTGGAACGCGCCGCAGAGCCGCAGGATGCAGGTTCTCCGCCGCCTTATCTCGCACCGCTGCCGGATATGGCTACCTGTGAACGGCGGGGTGCCAGGATGCTTAGCACCCCCTGCTACAAGGGGAAATGCTTTCAGTGTGTCTGGGCCACCATGGCGGTGGTGGCCATTGAGTATGATTGGGGCGTCAGGCAGAAATACCGCTTTGAAAGTTTCTGCTATGGACCCAAATCCTGCAAGTTCTACAAAATGGGCAGGCCCCGCGCTGTGCCATACAAGGGCGACAGTCCTTCCTACGATGACGGCTGTTTGGACGAGATTCTTACAGAGGGCCGGTCGTGGGACGAATAAGACGGTTCATAACGAGCAGCAGCCCCGGAGGGCTGGTGCTTCGGTGTATTCGGTTCTGGTTCAGTTCACCAGGGGCATCCGCTGTTCTCGCAACCCCTCGTGTCGTAGAGCATATCCTCCACGCTGGCGTAGTGCTGGAGCCGGGCCAGTTCCCCCCGGAGCCGGTCGATTTCCCGGTACGTCTCATCGTAGGCACCGGCTGGCGCGAATCCGCATCCAAGCTCCTCGTCAACCTCGATCCACTGCTCCAGATCGTCGATCTTCTTGATGATCTCCTTTTTCTGCCTCGTCATCGTCCACACCTCCCTCAGCGAGCCATCGCCCAGGCAATGGCGTGGCCGTTGTCCTCGAAGGTGTCCTCGGAAATGCTGACCAGCTCCACCCGGCCCTCGCAGGTGTGGTCGGCGGTGGTGAAGCGGTAGATGGCCCCGTAGTAGCTGCGCCCGTTGGGGTTGTAGTAGTACCCCGCGACCAGAATGCGGTCGCCGAAGGTGAGGAGGGTTCCGCCGTTGCGCGTCAGCCGGGTTTCGAGGTTCTCCGGGGTGGTGGTCTGGGGCAGGCGGTAGGTCTGGGCCTTGTTGGTGTTCTGCTTTTTCATGTTCGGTTCCTCCGTTTTCAAAGTGTGGTTTTCCCTTTCGGTGTACCCATATTCGCTCTAAACGGAGATAATAGCAAGTCAATTCCGAGCATAATCTACACAAATATCCGGGGCCGGAACTGTGTAAATCATCCCCTTTGGCAGCGGTGGATGGTGTCAATGATCTTGTCTTGCTCGGCGGTGTCCACCCCGATGCTCTCCAGTGCCTCCCTGGTGCCGCAGTCTGGGCAGATGGGGCCGGAGCCGTCTCTGGCCGTAGCCGGAGGTGCGGTGTAGGTCTGCCCACACCTGGGGCAGAGCAAAATCCGAAAAATGTTGTCTTTCATTTCATCCCCTCCATGCTCCGCTGGATGGCATCAGTCAAGTACCGCTGGCCGAAGCCAAAGGCATCGTACCCTTCCCGGCAGACCGCCACATATCGGGCGGAGGGCAGTCCAAGGCTCCGCTCCTCATGCATGATGTAGACGAATACCCTACGGCGGCGAACCTTCCCGGAGCGGATGCCCTTGATGGGCAACACCATCTCAGCCTTGTAGTAGAAGGTGGGGTAGCCCTCATAGTGATCCAAGGCCAACTCGTCATCCTCGCTGACCTCCCACGCCGCCACCGGGACGCTGGCCCCAGCCTTCGGCTCGATGGTGAGGTAGGAGCCGGTTTTGCTCCCCTTGAATAGCAGTTCGTAGTCGGGGATGACCGAGGTGCCGATGATCCGCGCCCCAGGGCAGCGCATCCGCATCTGCGGAACATTGAGGTTGCTGCCGTAGGCGATGTAGTACCGTTTCGCTTTTGCCATGTTCTGTACCTTCCTTTCCTTGGGCTTTTGCCCTTCTACCACCTTAAGCCCGCTCGGTGGCGGGTTAAGGCGGGGCGTTTAACCTAAGTCCTTCAAGCGGCGCGCCCGTTGCGGAAGGCAGCGTCCCCAGCGAGGCGGCGGGTCAGCAGGTCGCGGGCGGTGGCGAACTCCTCGCCGATGAAGCCCAGGCGGAGGAGCCAGGTGCGCATGGCGTACTTGGGGTTGTCGTTCTGCTGGGGCTTGGGGCTGGCGGTCTTGACCGACTTCGCCATCTGGCTCAGTGCGAGGCAAAGCTGGATGTAGCTCTTGAGCTGTCCGGCGTGGAGGCCGTTCCTGCGTTCGGCGGTGGGGGCGTCGAACTGGAAAAGCCGGAACTCGACCGTACCCTTGGTGAAGGTAGCGTGGAGGTTGAGCATATGGTAGCGGCTGTCGTTGTAGTGCTGGTTCCTGCCGTAGGTGGCGTTGTTGGCGCTGTACCAAATGTCCGCCAGGTCGCTCATGGTGGTGGGCTTGCGGTTGTTGACCGTTTCGATGAACCGAGGGCTGACCGTCCGGCAGTACCGGCTCATGCGGTAGTGGTCGAGGGCCAAGGCATCCGCCAGGAGGTTTTCGTGGCTGGCCATGATGTTCGCCAGGTTGCGGAGGGTCTGGGCGGTGTGGCCCTTGGCCCCGATGTGGATGTGGACCCCGCACCCTCTGGTGTAGTCGCTCTTGGCTCCGGCCTTGCGCAGCCGCCGCACCAGCTCCTGGAGGGTGTCCATGTCGGCGTAGGTGAGGATCGGCGTGACCATCTCGCACTTCTCGCTGTCCGGCCCCTCGATGCTCACGTCCCGCTGGAACTTCCACTCGCGGCCCTGGGCATCCCAGGCCGACCAGGTGTAGTATCCGTTGCGGCAGGCGGTGTCCTCGAACCGCCCGGTGCCGAAGAACTCGGCGGCGAGCTTGGCGGCTTTCTGGCAGGTGATGCTGTTCATCTCCACCTCGACCCCGATGGTCTGCTTTTTCATCTCGGCGACCTGGTTTTTCATTTTCTCGTTCATGGTGCTGACCTCCGTTTTTGTGTATCCGGCGGGGTGTTTCCCCCTTTCGGTGTACCCATATTCGCTCTAAAACGGAGATATAGCAAGTTGATTCGATTCGTAAAGTACACAAGGATTCTGGAGCGAAATTGTGTAGTTTATGAGTCAATTTGCACCAGCGGGGCCAGGTTTTCACTGCGGCCCTCCAGAATGTCCAGCATGAACTTGGCTCCGGTACGGAACCCGTCCAAGTAGCGTTCCTCCGCCGTGGTGGTGCTGGTGGTAAGCTGGGCGGACACCAGCCGCTCCAGCGCGGCGAGGCACTCGGCCTCCAAGTGTTCCCGGAGGAAGGACTCGGCATCGGACATCTCCTGCACCGCCTTTTTCAGTTCCGAGGTCTGCTTGATGGCGGTGGCGTCCGGGGAGAGATTGCCCAGGTAGAACTCACGGATGATGCTCCGCATTTCACTCCACCACCTTTTTGCACTCGTCCACACCATACAGCACATGGAGGGAACCGCCGCCGTCCCAGGCCACCATGACGGAGCCGGAATCATCCACACCCCTCACCGTTCCCCTGGTGCCGATGGGCGGGGCCTGGGGATCGTCCATACGGAGCAGCTCCACCCGCGCCCCCTGCGGGAACCGCTCACGCAGGCTGGCGAGGATTTCCGGGGTCATGGCTCTCATGATGCCGCCTCCTCTCCGAAGGAGGCGTTGACCTGCTGGATCAGCAGCTCATCCGCCAGGGCCTCGGCCAGTTCCGGGTCGCCCTGGACCTCCACCGCATCGGCGGAGGCGGGAGGCTCTGGCCGGAGGGCCTCGGCGTGGCGCTGGCCGGACTTGAACGCACTGTTGCCGGAGAGGCTGCGGAGCAGGATCTTCCGCTCGTCCTTGAACTCGGCCCCGATGAAGCCCAGCCGGAGGAGGAAGCACCGAAAAGCGTACTTGTCGTTGTCGGTCACCTTTTCCTTGGCGGTGATGCGCTTCTGGTTCCGAGCCATGTCGCAGAGGGCGGCGATCAAGTGGGTGTAGGTCTTGACCTCATCGGCATCAAGGTCGCGGCCCTCGAACCAGGGGAAGGAAACCGTGTCGGGACCGACCTCCACCGGGAGGGCCGCCACACCCAGGGCCTTGCGGATGAGCCGTCCCTTGGCGGCGAGGAGGCTGGTGAGGTTGGTCAGCGCCTCGGAGGGCAGGCTGTCGGCGGGGAGGGTGACCGTCAGGTCGAAGCCGTGGGGCTGGGTGACGCCCTCCTCTGCGGGAGCGGCCTCCGCCTCGGCGGTGTCGGCCTTGGCGATGGTGTCCTCGGTGTGGAACCCCTGGCCCTCCAGCTCCGCCATCAGCGCGTCGATGTCGCTGTTGCAGCCCCGGTTCTCGAAGCTGACCGCGCCGTCCTTGCTGACGGTGAGGTAGCCGATCTGGTAGGCGAAGGTCGGCGCACCCAGGTACTTTTTCTCCGTACCCATGAAGCCGGAAATGTAGTCGGCGAGGCGCTTGCGCTGGTTGCCGGTCACGTTGTAGTTGATCGTCATGGTGGAAACCCCCTTTTTTTGGTAGTCACATATTCGCTCTACCCGGCGGATATAGCAAGTTGTTTCTCGCCCTGACCTCGACAAATTACTGGCTGGATAATTGTGTAGACCACACAATGCCCGCCAGCACAAAAAATACATTCGGTAGCGCGACTCCGTTCCCCCACATTTTATATTCTGCGGAATCCGAATGGGGATGCCGCAGCCACTTGACGATCTGGTTCCGGCTCTTGGCCTTGGTCGAGCCGCCCACCACCCGGCGGTGGGTTTCCCAGACCTCCGTCCAGAAAGCGATATCCTCCTCGGTTGGCTCCGGCGTGTCCAGACCAGCGCACCAAAAATCCGGGAACCCTTGCAACCTGGCGCATTCGGTGGGGGTAAGCCTCCGCACACTGTAACCAGCATTGACAAAGGTGGGGTCCTTGAAATCCCTCGCATTCAGCGTGGGGGTCTTTTCCTTCTCGATTTGTGTGTAGGTGCAGGGAGTCATGGCGTAGGTCGGCCCCTCCACCACGGCGATGCCGCCCTGATTGCAGGAGGGGTTGCCGCCGCTCTGATCCAGCGTCCGGGAGGTGTCCGCCTTGTAGATACCGCTATGAGGGTTGTCCGAGAGCATCCCCTCGCTGAAAGCCGCGCCGATGCTGTAGCACTTCGGCACGAACAGCGTCTGGTCGTTGTTGCAGGAGAGGGTGGCGGACACATCCTCCTGGATGAGCGGTCCCTTTCCGCCGCCCTCACAGCCGGAGCGGATTTTCAGCGTCTTGGGCGTGTCGGCCTCCACCACGAAGGGCTGGTTGTTGCCCCCGGTGCCGTAGGTGGAGCTGACCGTTGGGGCCGTGTCCAACGGCCCGGTGTATCTGGTGTCCTGACTATG
The DNA here is from genome assembly GCA_949841355.1 of uncultured Oscillospiraceae bacterium. Lineage (GTDB taxonomy): Bacteria > Bacillota > Clostridia > Oscillospirales > Oscillospiraceae > Enterenecus. Next base: position 78,940 of record CATKZP010000002.1, on the reverse strand, counting down.
GTTCTCATAGACGGCGGCAGTTGGTTCCACGATGCAGGGAGGATGACCGTCCATTTGGGCGCGGAGCGTCCCGGACACACCGAAGGAAATATCCATGCAGCTCCCGCCCTGGTCGTTCAGACAGACGCCGCCTGCCGCTCCAAGGCCAGCCGCAGAATCTCTGGCAGCTCTTTGCCACGAGCGGAAGCCCTCCGCAGAATACCCAGACAAGCCTTCGGACTCAAATAATACTTGTCCGGCACATTGGCCTGCAAGATCGCCGACAAGGTAGACGCGGCGTCTTCGCTGGGGGACTCCCCAATGTTGCGCATCGAAAGTGCGGTACGCAACGCTCCATCGCTCTCCCATGTAAATATCGGCGTAGGGCCAGCGGTCTTTCGGAGGCATAGGCACCTCGGCCCCCGGCTCGGCGATGCCGATGACCGCTTCGAGGACCGCTTTGAAGTCGAGGCCCCGGTTTGAACTGAAAGCGCCGACAACGTTCTCCCAGCATATCCATCGCGGGTATCTTCCATTGGTGGCACACCTCATTTCCTTGATGATGCGGATGGCTTGGTAAAACAGCGAGGATTGGGCGCCATCCAGCCCCGCCCGCTTGCCCGCGATGCTCATGTCGGTGCAGGGGGAGCCGAAGGTGATGATGTCCACCGGCTCGATCTTCCCGCCATCCATCTGGGAGATATCGCCGTAGTGTTTCATGGAGGGGAACCGCCGCGTGGTTACCCGGATGGGGAACGGCTCGATCTCTGAGGCCCAGACTGGGGTGACGCCAGCCAGCAGTCCGCCCAAAGGAAATCCCCCGGAGCCGTCAAACAGGCTACCGAGGGTCAGCGTGTTTTTTCGTTCCATAGGCCCTCCATCAAAATAGCGGAATATCCTCACCTACTAATTCATCGTAGGTGTAGGTGGCACCGTTCCGCAACACCGACACCCCGTCAGAGGAACCGGCCTGCTCGATGTACCGCCTGACGATCACATCGCAGAACTTCTCGTCCAGTTCCACACCGTAGCAGATGCGCCCAGTTTCCTGGCAAGCGATCAGCGTAGAGCCGGAGCCGAGGAAGGGGTCGAGGACGATGCAGTTGGTCATGGTGGAGTTTTTGATAGGGTAGGCCATCAGAGCGATGGGTTTCATGGTCGGATGGTCCTTGCTGGCCTTGGGCCGGTCATACTCCCAGATGGTGGTCTGCTTTCGGTCGGAATACCACAGGTGCTTGCCGCCTTTCTTCCAGCCGAACAGACACGGCTCGTGCTGCCATTGGTAGGGGGAGCGGCCCAGAACCAGGGCGTTCTTTTTCCAGATACAGCAGCCGGAGAGGTTGAACCCAGCATCGGCGAATGCCCGCCGGAAGGTCAGCCCCTGGGTGTCAGCGTGGAACACATAGATGCTGGCATCCTGCTCCATGTTCTGTTCCATGTTGACGAAGGCGCAGAACAGGAAGTTGTAGAAGTCGGCATCCGGCATATTGTCATTCTTGATCTTGCCAGCCGTTTCCTCCACATTCACATTGTAGGGCGGGTCCGTCAGGACGAGGTTGGCCTTCTTGCCCTCCATGAGCAGCTTGAAGGTCTCCGGCAGGGTGGAGTCACCGCAGATGACCCGATGACGGCCCAGCGTCCAGATGTCCCCGGCCTGGGAGAAGGGAGGATTTTTTAATTCCTCCTCCACATCGAAGTCGTCCTCCTCGATGTCCTTATTGTGGAGCTTGGAGAAAAGCTGGTCGATCTCCGGGGCCTCGAAGCCGGTGAGGTCGAGGTTGAACTGTGCGTCCTGCAAATCCACCAGCAGGTCAGCCAAGAGCTGCTCGTTCCATTCGCCGGAGATTTTGTTGAGGGCGATGTTCAGCGCCTTGACCTTGGCCTCGTCCTCGATGTGCAGAACAACACACTGCGCCTCGGTGTAGCCGAGGTCTTTCAAAACGGTCAGCCGCTGGTGGCCCCCGATGACCGTCATGTCGTAGTTGACGATGATCGGCTCCACATAGCCGAACTCCTGGATGGAGTTTTTGATTTTCTGGTACTCCTTATCGCTGGGCTTGAGCGCCTTCCGGGGGTTGTAGGCCGCGGGACGCAGTTGACCGAGCGGGAGTGTCTGCCATTGCATTTCACTCATGTGGTTTCCTCCTGACGCAGCCGGGGTACACCATTCTCCGGTCTACAGAAACGGTCGCGGATGTAGCACTCATGGCTGCAATATTTTCTGGTTTGGTTCCTGTAGGACTGGAAGGGCTGTCCGCAGTAGGCGCAGGTGCCGTGGTAGGTGGCCTCGGCACTGTGTGTGCTCTGCTCTGGGTGAGCCGCCCACCAATGCCGTCTGCATTGGTCTGAGCAGAACCGCCGCCGCCTGCCGGTGCGGGGCTGCTCCAGCGGCCTGCCGCAACCAGCGCAAGCGAGGCCCTTCTCGATCTGCTCCTTCATGTTCATGGTGAACTCTGAGGCCAGTCCCTCCAGGCTGTGGCTCTTGCAGTAGTTGCGCACGATGTCGCGGGACAGCCCGGTGGCAGAGGCGATGGCCTTGTAGCCTGTACCCTGCATCCGAAGCCCACGAATCTGGCGTTCCTGGTCTTCCGTCATGGCTGTGCTGCCTTTCTTGAGGGCGTAAAAAATGCCGCTGGGAAGCGTCAAAACTTCATCCCAAGCGGCAGACAAGGTGAACTTTTCCGCAAAACGGCAGTCTGCTCGATTTGCGCAAACCTACGGTGCGGTGGGGATTCCCGCACTCCGGCTCTGGCTCCGGGGGTGTCCCCCCTTGCCAATTCTGCGAAAATTCGCAAAAGACCCCGCGCCGGTCTGGGGGCTTGAGGTTGTTGAGATTCAGACCGCCCCTGGGGTGCGCTGCTCAGTACCGAAACTCCTGGTAGCGGTCTTCCGTCATGGTTTTATGGTCGTGGCATCGCTTACACAGAGCCTGCCAGTTGTCGGTGTCCCAGAACAGAGTGGAGTCGCCGCGATGAGGAACGATGTGGTCAACCACAGTAGCCTTGACCAGTCGGCCCGACCCTTGGCATCGGGCGCACAGCGGATGGGCGTGGAGGAACGCGGCGCGGGCTTTCTGCCAGCGGCGTCCGTATCCCTTCTCGGTGGTGGTCTTTCTGTCGTGTGCGTGGAGCGGTCGATGCTCCTCACAGTACATCCCGCCGTAGGGGATCAGCCGACCGCAGCCGGGATGCTTGCAGGGGATGTTCGGACGGCGCGGCATGGTCAGCCACCACCGCCTGTGTCCAGTCGCTTCATGAAACACACTCTCCTTTCCTATGTACGGGCGCGGGGAAAGGATAGAAGCCGCGTCCGGCAAAGAAAAAGGACCCAAGAGGCGGTCGCCTCCGGGTCCGTACAGTCTTTGCAATTTTAATCATAGCACAGGAGAAATGAAAAGTCAGTTAGCACTTAGTTAGCGATTGCTCCGATCTGGATTTGCAGAGCCTCGGTCACCTTCGCCATTATACCGTGATCCTTGATGTGGCCCCGCCGCTCTACCAGCTTGTTCTTGTCGATGGCGGTCACCTGCTCTGCCAGGGCCACGCTGGGCTGGGTGAGGCCATGCCGCTTGGAGCAGGGGATCAGCACATGGGTGGGCAACGACCGCTTTTTCCGAATCTGGCCGGTCAGCGGCACCACGGTCACCACCGGGGAGTGGGCGTTCGCCGCATCGTTGCTCACCACCAAAACCGGGCGCACACCACACTGCAAGGAGCTACTGGTGTCGCATCCGCAGTTCACAAAGTAAATATCCCCTCGTTTACACATTTTCCGCCGCCTCCTATCGCAGTATGTACTCCGCCATCTCCTTATCGTGGATGGCGTAGAGCGAGTCCAATTCGCAAATGGCCTTTTTTCGATATTTGGAAACCGTGAATCGGGAAATGTGGTGCTTTTCCTCCACGGCATCCCAGGTGAGCCGCTCCACGGTCAAATCCCACATCAGCGGGGCCAGCTCTGGCGAGATGGCCCGGAGAGCCGAATGGAAAAAGTCGATCTCCTCCTCCAAGGCCAGCAGCTTAACGGTTAAGTGGTCGATCCAATCCCGGTTGATGCGGTGGACCCGGTCACGGAAGGAAATGGCGATGGAGGCCGTTTTATCCGTGATGTTGCTGGTCTGAACGCGCTCCCCCTCCGGGGAGGAGAAGGTCATGGAGTCAATGACCTCCTCCTCGGTGATCCCTTGAAAGTTGGCGAGTTGGTGCCGAAGGCAGTCCCGCTCCATGACCATGCTGGGGTACTCTTTGATCATCCTTTCCACTCGTTCACTCATGTGACACCTCCAATCCGGGCCTTGACCGCAGCAATCAGAGCGGTCTGGCTCATGTCCTTTTTCTCCAGCGCATTCATGATGTCCTCGTCATGGGTCCCCGCCGCCACGATGTGCTGGACGACCACAGTGTGTTTCTGGCCCTGCCGCCAGAGTCGAGCGTTCAACTGCTGGTATAGCTCCAGCGACCAGGTGAGGCCAAACCATACGATGGTGGAACCGCCGTCCTGGAGGTTGAGGCCGTGTCCGGCAGAGGCGGGATGGATGAGGGCGACAGGGATTTTACCCTCATTCCAATCGGCGATGTCCTTCGGGGTGTCGATGGTGCGGACTTCGAACCGCTGGCGGATGCGCTCCAAGTCGTGCTTGTACCAATATGCCACCAGGAGCGGCTTGCCGTTTGCCGCCTCGATGATGTCCTCCAAGGCATCCAGCTTTCGGTCGTGGATATGGTGGACTTTGCGGTTCTCGCCATAGACCGCGCCGTTCGCCATCTGCACCAGCTTGCCGGAGAGGGCGGCGGCGTTCACGGCATCCAGGTCGCCGTCCTTCAGATGGAGGACCATATCCCGCTCGAACCCCTCATACAGCTTCCGTTCCTTGGCATTCATCTGCACCTCGACCCTGCTGGCGACCAGCTCCGGCATATCGAGATTATCAGCAGCCCTCATGGAGATGCAGATGTCCGAGATCAGCTCGTAGATCTTCTCCTCCGCGCCCTCCTTGGGCTTGTAGCTGTAGATGACCTCCCGGTTGCGCTTATCCGGCAGGAAGAACCGCTCCCGGTATCCACCTACGAACCGACCCAGCCGTTGGCCCATGTCCAGAAGATACATCTGGGGCCACAGGTCGAGGAGGCCGTTGGGCTGCGGGGTCCCGGTCAGGCCGATGACCCGGCTGATACGGGGCCGCACCCTTTTCAAAGCCCGGAACCGCTGCGCCTTGCTGCTCTTGAAGGATGATAGCTCATCAATGACCAGTGTGTCGAAATCCCAGCGGTAGTTGTCAACCAGCCAGGTGACATTCTCCCGGTTGATGATGTAAATCTTCGCCCTGCGCTGGAGGGCGGCGCGGCGGTCCTTCTCGCTGCCCAGCACCAGCGACCAGGTGAGGCCGTCCAGATGCTCCCACTTTTTCAGCTCGGCGGGCCAGGTGTTCTCCGCCACTCGCTTGGGGGCCACCACCAGCACCTTGCCCACATCGAAGCTGTCCAGGAGCAGAAACCAGAGGGCGGTCAGCGTGATGACGCTCTTGCCCAGGCCCATGTCCAAGATCAGGCCGCAGGCCGGATGCTCCAGTACGAAGTTCGTGGCGAAGGTCTGGTAATCATAAGGCTTGTACTTCATCCATAATCTCTCCAATCTGCTCTTTGCTGTCCAGGACGTACACCTGGAAGCCCAGAGCGGTAAGCTGCTCGATGCGTCTGCGCTGGAGGGGCCGGGGCTTTTCCCCAGGAGCCTTGACCTCCACGAAGGCCAATTTACCACCAGGGAACAGCAGGAGGCGGTCGGGCACCCCATCCAAACCAGGTGACACGAATTTGGGTGCCAGCCCCCCACGCTTAACTGCCTCGGTGACGAGCCTTCGCTCGATGGCACTTTCCTTCACTGTTTCCGGCCTCCTGTTTCTATCTGTGTTTCTAAGCTCCAAAACCCCTATACGCGCATATAGGCGTGTTTCCGCTACTTCTTTTTATCTATTTCAATACTCCATAAGGAAAGATAGAAACACAGAAACAAGGAGCCGGAAACCCCTGTGGATACTGACTTTCTCCCTGTTTCTGTGTTTGTTTCTACCGTGATACTGGAAACAGTAGAAACGCAATCTATCCCCGCACGAAGGTCTTCTGCGTCCCGTACAGAGGGAACCGGGTCTTGCCGAACTTGTTCTCAGTGGTGATGGCCCAGCCGCCGATCTTCTGGAGGATGCCCTCGATCTCGTAGGAGTCCGTCCGCTTGATGTTCTCGCGCTCCTTGCCGAAGCACTCACACCAAATCTCCATGCAGCACACCCGCTCCCGGCGCACAGTGCCGGTAGCGGCAGAGCCGGAGAACTCACCTCCGCCCAGATAGCTCCTGCGCTGGTAGAGGTCCATTCTGGCCCAATTCTCCGGGAGAAGGCATTCCAGGTACTGCTCCACCAGCCCCTCGCGGTCATCGGTCTCCATGGCATCCTGCTGGGCCTGGTAAGCCTCCTCCGCCACATCGCCCTTGAGGTACAGCTCCTCCCCGGCCCGGTACCGATCCAGAGCCTCGGCCCACACCTGGTCGACCTCCGGCAGCTCCCACGGGTGCTTGGCCCCCAGACCAGTGACATTGACGGGCCAGAAGCGGCGGTTGCCGGTCACATCCCGGAGAAAGCCCCGGTCAGCATTGCTGGAGCCTACAATGATATTGGTGCGCGGATGGCTCTCCACCACGGTGCCATATGCCTGCCGGAACTTATCATCCGACCGGCTGAGAAAGGACTTGACCGTTTCCACATCCACCTTCTTGATGCCGTTCATCTCGGCGATCTCCAGAATCCAGTAGCCCTGGAGCTTCTCGGCTGCGGTCTTGTCCCGCATATCGGCAATGGAGAGGGAGTCGGAGAACCACTCCCGGCCCAGCAGGGCGTAGAAGGTGGACTTGCCCATTCCCTGGGGTCCGTTGAGGACGAGCATGGAGTCGAACTTGATCCCCGGCTCATAAATCCTCGCTACCGCCGCACACAGAGTTTTCCTGGTCACCGCCCGGACGTAGGCCGTGTCCTCGGCACCCATGTACTCTACCAGCAGGGTGTCCAGCCGCTCGGTCCCGTCCCAGGTCAGGCCGTTCAGATATTCCTTTACCGGGTGGTAGAGCCGCTCGGCGGACACCACCGCCAGCAGAGCGTCCTTGAACTTGGAGGGCGACCACACGCCATAGACCCGCTCGAAGTACAGCTTGGCGTTGGCGAGGTCGGCATCATTCCAGCCGGGATGCACCTGCTTCCAGGGCAGCGGCCCGATCACATCCACCATGCCCTTGAACTCGTTGTAGACGATGTTCTGGAGGTTGGGGTCGTTGCGGACGATGGCGGCGATGTTGGTGAGGGTGTCCTTCACCCGGCCCCGCTTGTCCAGCTCCAGCTCGGCCTGCCAATCGTCCCCGGTCTGGGCGGAGAACTCGGACTCCGCCACAGCCTGACGCTCCTTGGCAAGCTGGAGCTTCACCTGGGTGTCCTGGACGGCGAAGTCCTGCATGGCCTGGAAGGAGGGCAGCTTGGAGGGGGGATCGTCCGAGTCGGCCTTGCCGTCCAGAGCGCCGAACTTGTGCAGCCGCACCACGTCAAAGGCGTTCAGCAGCCGACCACAGGCCGGGTCGGTGGCATGGTGGCTGTAGGCAAAGCAGTCATCGTAAATGACCACGCCAGCGTGGGAGTCGGCGGGGATGTAGTCGTACCGCCCCGGCATGGAGCTGTGCTTGTAGACGTCCGGGAGGAAGGTGTCGATGGCTGCGGTGATGGAGTAGGCGCGGCAGAAGGCCCCGACCATCCCTGCCTTGGTCAGCGGGTCGGCCTGCTTCTTGATCTCCCGCTGCACAATGACCTGCTGGCGGCGGGAGACAGGCCACTCCGCCGTGTTCCGCCAATCGGTGTACTTCGCCAGAATGGTGTCCGGGTCGAGGATGTCGCCATCGATCTCCTTACACACGAACTCGCCGTCCGAGGAGGTGGAGGGCCAGTACATCAGGCGGCTCGGCTCGTAGGTGGTGTCATCGAACTGCTCGATGCCGATCTCCTCCGCCACCTTCCGGGCCACCGCCATGTACTCGTCCGGCCCGACCTCGCGGGACAAGGGGATGATGAGCCGGAGCCGGGGGGCCTCCGGGGTGTGCTTGTGCGTGGAGTAGAAGTAGCAGTGGAAGGAGAAGAACATCTCCACCTGCTCAATGACCTCCGGGGAGGCGTAGTCCATGTCCAGCGACAGGGCCGAGCGGGTCAACACACAGTCCTTCTTCCTGCGGCCCCCCTTCAGAGTGCCGAGGACAAAGCCGCCGATGTCCTTAATGGCATCCTGCTGGGCCTTGGGCATCTTCTTGAACTCCGCCAATGTCTCGGCGGTCACCTTGGTCTGGAAGATGCGGTCGCGGAACTCGTCCAGCTCCATTTCCGACAGCCTCCACTTTTTGTCCATCCGGCTGTTGCCGATAGATACCTTGATCTTCATAGCTGCCTCCCCGCTGTCAGGTCACGGATGTTCCGGGTGAGCTGTGTGTGCTGCCGGGTCAGGGCCTTGAACCGCCGAAGCCGCTCCTGGTACTCCTTCGGGTCACACGGCAGCTCGTCCAGGGACCCTTCCATGCTCATGGCCTCCGCCAAGCAGGACTTGGCCTTGCGGACCAAAGCCGCCAGCAGCTCCTCCTGCTGGGCCTCGGAGCAGTAGGCCCGGACGAGCCGGAACAGCTTCTTGGCCTTGGTGTTCGTGCAGGGGAAGAAGGTCTCAACGTTGACCTCGATGTAGCCATTGGGATGGTCCACTCGGAAGGACTCAATGTTGCGGATGGCCTCGTATGCGGTGGGGTCTGCGTACCCCTCGGAGTTGTATCTGCTGATACCCATAATCAAGCCCCTTTCTCGATCAGCGGCAGGATGCCGTCCTCCTTCATCAGGCCGTAGATGAACAGACGGCCCTTCTGCGTCCAGTAGGTATGCACTTTGGTGTGCGGCTCTCCATCGGTGCCGAAATAGCTGTGGGTTTTGGTGCTGGTATAGCCCTTCTCAGCGTACCTCTGGTAGAGGAGCCAGATGTCGCCCTGCTTGAACTGCACACCCTTCTCATGGAGCCAGCGGTTCATCCAGACCGCTGACTTGCCATAGTCCTTGGCGATGGCGGAGGTGGAAATGAGGTCCTTGCAGTTCAGCACCAGGTCGTAGTAGCTGGCCTTGGGCCGCAGCTCCGCGATCTGCTGGCTCTGGACGGCGATGGTGCCGGTCAGCTCGGTGTTCTGCCGGGTCAGCAGCGCCAGACGGTCATTGGCGAACTGCAAGGCCCGCGCCATAATCGCGTCCGGGCTGTTCCATGCGGCCTCCACTTGGAGGAAATACTGCCGCACCCGCTTCCCGATGTCGCTGCGCTGGATCATGCACAGCTCCTTCGCCATATTGATGGTGAGCTGGTGGTCTACCTTGTTCTGACCTCCATGCATCTCGCTTCCCAAATTTGAGAAGCAAGTTGTGAAGTCGATGCCTTCGGCAAAACCATAGTCACACATACGCTTGAACCAGTCGGCGTATTTAGTGCCAATCTGCAAAGCCTGGTGCAGCTCCCGACCGCTGACGGTGGGGCGGTCACCGCCGCTGTAGTTGATTTTCACAAGTTCATCCATATCAAAACACCTCAGTCTTTCTTATAGAACTCGCACTCATAACCGTCCGCCCGGAGAGGAAGGCCAGCGGCCCAGGCCGGAGCCTCGGACATAATGCGGCAAATCTCATCCACGGAGGAGACACCATCCGGCACCTCCACCACGGCCTCATCGTGTATATGCATGACGATCTCAAAGCCAGCGTTCCGCAGCCGGAGCATGGCCAGGGCTAGTAGGTCACGGGCGGTAGCTTGGACGATGTTCTCGGTCAGCTTCGGCCCGTAGGTCTCGATGCGTGACCACTTTTTGTTTTCTCCCACACCCTCATAGGTAAGGCTCTCCCGACCGAAACGGTTAGGAAGCATCCGGGGCTTGACATAGGAGAGCCGCCGCCCGGAGGGGAGGGTGATAAACAGCATCCCGGAGCGGCAGGAGAAACACAGCGAACCAAGGCGCACCTCCGTCTTGGCCCGGAACGCCTTCACCGCAGCGGCATCCACATCCCACCAGAACTTCACGATGTGGGGATTGGCACCGCGCCACTGGTCCACCAGCGGCTGAAGCTCCTCCTCGGCCAGCCCCATGTCCAAAGCGCCCATGGAGGTGAGCGCACCCACGCTGCCGCCATAGCCAAGGGCCAGTTCCGCGATTTTGCCCTTCTGCCGGAGATGGGCGTTCTGCCCATGCTTCTCTACCAGGACATGGAACATCTTGGAGGCCGATGCGCAGTAGATGTCGCCGCCCTGCTGGAAGGTGTCCAGCCGCCACTGCTCCCCAGAGAACCAGGCCAGCACCCTCGCCTCGATTGCGGCGAAGTCAGCAACAATGAAGCGGCACCCAGGCTTGGGGACGAAGGCGGTGCGGATCAGCTCCGAGAGGACTCCGGGGGTGGAGTCGTAGAGCATCTCCACCTGGTCGAACTCGCCCCGTTTGACCAGGCTCCGGGCTAGCGCCAGGTCGGGGATGTGGTTCTGGGGGAGGTTTTGCACCTGCACCAGCCTCCCGGCCCAGCGGCCTGTGCGGTTGGCGCCATAGAACTGGAGCAGTCCGTGGACGCGCCCATCCGAGCAGACCGACCGCTGGATGGCCTCGTATTTCTTTACAGAAGTTTTCCCCAACAGGAGCCGCAACTCCAGCATCTCCAGCATCTCGCCGGTGGCCTGGGGGAGAAGGCTCTTGATGGCCTTTTTGTCGAGGCTGTCCACCTCGATGCCCCCCTCCGCCAGCCAGCCCTTGATCTGCGCCAGTGAGTTGGGATTGGCAAGGCCGGTGAGCCGCTGGGCTTGGGCGGTGGCCCGTTCCTTGAACTCTGCATCGCAGCGTACAGCTTGGGCCGCAAGCTGCTGGTCGACCATGATGCCCCGGTCGTTGATTTCCTGATCCAACCGGTACAGTTCCATCTCGCTGGCCGGGATGGGGTAGTTGCGGAGCTTTTCCCTGATCTCCCGCTCGGCGTCCACATCACGGATACAGTAGGCTTTGAACCGTTCCCACGACTCCGGGGCATCCTCCGGGCGGTTGCGGGTCCGCCCCCCGTTGGCCTTGGTGGGCTTGCAGGGCATGGAGAAGTAGCGGAACAGAGCCACACCTTCCTTCAGCTTTTTCCGCTTGATGTTCAGCACCTCGCCCACCCCGTCCAGGGTGAGGGGAAGGGCCAGCATCGCGGATTGGACGGCGGTACACTGCCAGGACACCGGGGAGAGCTGCCGCCCCAAGTGGCGGGAGATACACGTCCGCTCGAACGCGGCGTTGAAAGCCGTCTTGGTGACGGTCACATCCTCCAGTGCTTTCAGCACCCGGTCCGGGAGCTGCTCCCCGCAGGCCAGATCGACCACCTGGGTAGGTTCATCGTCAAAGGCATAGGCAAAGAGGAGGATTTGAAACAGCGGGGAATCTGTGTAGGCGTAGACTCCGCACTTCGGAAGGTCCACATCAGAAAAGGTCTCGATGTCGATTGCCAATAAGCTCATAGCTGCCTCCAGATAAGGCAAAGAGGGGTGGAGGCTCTCCACCCCTCCCGCCGAGTCGTGTGTTTGTCAGGAGAGGAAATCCTCGTCCTCGTCAGCCATCGCCTCGAAATCGTCAGAGGCTTTGGTGCGGCCACCCAGGGCCTCGCCGTCCTTCACAAACTGGACATTGCCCAGGCCAGCGGCGATGCCGCGGTTGCCATTGCTGTTGTAGCCGTAGAAGGTGACGCTGACATTGCAGTAGCAGCCGCTGTACACCTCGCTCTGGTCGATGATGGGCTGCACCTTGCGGTCCACCACCTGGGGAGCCTGACGGCTGTTGGCGTTGAGGAAGAAGCACCCAGCATACGCCTCGTCATCGGGCCGGTCGGTGTCGCCATCCCGGAGCGGGGTCTTGAGGTTGGGGGGAATCTTGCCGCCCCACTTGCCCACCGAGTCCTTCTTGGCCTGCTCGATGGCGTTCTTGATGGCGGTGAGGGTCTTGGTGTCCTTCTTGGACACAATTGCTGAAAGGCCGTACTTGGGGTCGGAGCCGTTCACGCTGGTCGGCTCGAACAAGTGGGCGTAGCTGATGCGGCAGGGAATGATGACCTTGGTCGGATTGATAGCAGACATAACTTATACCTCCTGAAATTCCGCAGATGCGGTGTCCTTGGTGACTTCTTGTCGTTTGTCGGATTGGGGAACGAGGGTCAGCTTGCTTTGGGGCTTATACACATAGGGGCCGAGGATGCGGTTGAACTCTTCCTTGCCCATGAGCCGCTCCATGTCGCCGATCCCGATGAGGGACTTCTTGAAAATGTCGGTGTAGCCGCTGGCCTGGGCCGCTGCCGCCACCTCGTCCTCGCTGCTGTACTTTCTGACGCTGCGGCCCTCTACCAGCTTGTATCCAGGCCACTGCTTTCCGTGGATGATGGCCTCGTCCTGGGCGAAGGCATACACGTCTGCCGCCCACTTCGCCAGCTCGTCCGAGCGGCGGAGGACTTCGGCGACCTCCTCATCGTCCAGCAGGGCAGGCTGGCGGAACTCCATCTGGGCCAGCTTGAGGAACTCCTCGGCCCTGGCTCGGCACTGGTTTCGGGCCTTGCAGAACCGGCACCAGGAGCCAGCGGCGAACTCCCCGGCCCCCATGAGGGCCATGGCCCCGGTGGGGCGGAGGACCTCCTCGCCCCACTTCTTCAGCTCCTCCGGGGTGATCTCCCAAGTGGAGCAGTGGCAGAGTCGGGGCTGGAAGATGGTCAGCCGCACCACCTTGGGATCGTAGAGCAGCTCGGCCTTGCTGAGAACACCCAGGCCGTAGATCATAAGCTGGGGGTTGCGCTCGGCATCCACCTGGACACCACGGCCCAGCTTGAGGTCAATAATGTGGACGTAGGAGTCGGTCACGATGACCATGTCGGCGGTGCCGAAACAGCCCTCCACATACTCGGAGGCATCGACCCTCTGCTCTACGGTGAAGACGGGGTCCTTGCAGACCCGCTGCGCGTCCTCGATCTCGCCCTGGACGAAGGAAACGTACTCGTCCACAGCCTCCAGAAGCTCGTCCGAGTAGTAGTCGGACACGGGGCGGCGGGTGCGCTGCTTGAGGTACTTCTTGATGAGATGTTCGGCCATTGCGTGGCCAGCGGTGCCCTCGGCGGCGTAGGCGCTCTCCTCATCCTGGAACTGCTCCTCCAGCATCAAGGAGGGAGGGCAGTGCAGGCGGCGGTTCGCTGCCGAAGGGGAAAATCTCGCATGAGTGGAAGGCATCAGAGCGCCTCCACTTCTTGGAGGAGGTCGGCGTAGTCCTCCGGCTTGACGCCAGACAGCTTGCCAGCGTCATACTTCATCAACAGGGCCTTGACCTGGGCGGTCTTGCCCTCATCGCTCTTGGCGGACATGACGGCGCGGACCTGCTCGATGGTGATCTTCTTGGTCGGCTCCGGGGCCGCTTCGGGGGGGGCCTCCGCTCCCTGTTCAGCCAGGGAGCGGTAGCCTGCCGCCAGCAGCTCGAAGCCTTCAGCCAGTTGGCTGTAGACTTTTTTATCCATTTGTGGCATCCTTTCTTCAGACAATGTTCGCACCCTTCAGCTCGGCGAGGAACTCGGCATCCACCCGGTCATCGATGGAAAGCGTGTCCGGGGTGATGCGGTTGAGCTTCTCATCGTAGCAGCGGATGGGGATGCGCATCTTCTTGGCGATCTCCAGCTCGTACTTCATACCCTTGGTGATTTTGGTTCCGATGAGCCACATCATGTCGCTGACCTTCAGCAGCTCGGCCCCAAGCTGGATGCCGAGGATGCGCTCATCGGGGCTGTTGTCATCCAGGAACTGCGGGTAGAGCAGATGGGGGATGACGGGGACATAGCCGGTCACAGCGGCGATGTGGCCAGCGTACCTGGCGACCTCGATGTTGTGTTCGATGTCCCCGCGGTAGGGGGAACAGATGAAAACTTTCTGCATGGTGTCTATCCTTTCTGTCATTCGGGAGCATCCCGTTCGGTTGATGTTTCCTGCCGCCGCCACCCGGTCAGGCGGGCGGTGGCTGTATGAGTGGCCACCTCATGGCCCTAATAATAGCCGTCCAGACCCCGTTTGCCCCGGATGTTGAGAACCCGAAAATGGGCCGATTTTCAAGGCTTTGAGCGGGGCAGAATTTTGAAAAGCGACCTATTCCAAGGGGTGAGCAGCCGGACTTTGAAAACCCGGTAGCCGGGAAACTTTTTATTTTTCTTTTGCCAGCGGGGGGACTCCTGTGTTGCGGAGCAGTGCGTTGCAGTCGTAGATACTGCACCCCGTCATAGTCGAGAGAATCGTCAGGTAGGCAATATCGTTCGGTTCACCGGCAAAGGTGTGTCCGGCCTTATGTACCAAATCGAGGCTGAACGGCAGGGGAAGCTGGAGGCCCACACACAGCGCGACAACGGTCTGGATGTTGGGCTTCGATTTATTGGAGCCGTTCCGATATTTGCGGATCGTGTCCTCGTTGATGAGGCACAGACCAGCCAGAGCCTCGTTAGTCAGGCGGAGCTTGTCCATGTGGTAGGCCAGGGTTGCTCCGAACTTACCGGGCAGCTCATCCATGATGGCGGAAGTCTGCTCCACATAGGTCTTGAACTCTGGCGTGTGGGCGGGGATGTCACTGACCGCCTTATTGAATGCGGTATCTTGGTAGGTGGCCTTGACTGCTGGATTGGCCTTGGCGGTGGTTTTTCCTGATTTCTTCATTTTGGTGTCCTTTCCGCCTGGGGCAGCAGGGCGGGGACACAAAAATGGCCGAAGCGTATCAGCCCCGGACCATGCACAGCCAAAATGGGCGCACAGGATCAAGGGTGCTGATAACGCCTCTCCCGGTAGGGAGGGTCGGCGATTATAGCATCCTCGCCCGTGTGCGCACACAGGCTACGGTATTTTGTTATCTCAACGGCCAGAGCCGTTTTGACCTTATTGCTGTATATAACGATTCGCGTTAAAAAACAAAAAGGCCGGAGCAGCGCAGGTATGGTAATACCTGCATTGCTCCGGCCTTAGTGGTGGCATTCGGCCCCAGTGGTCAGTCAGCAACAGTTATGCTGTGCGGCCTTTGCGCCGCTGTGGTTTTGCTTTCTCGGTTATCAGTTTGTCCAAGTCGGCAAGATATGTGTTTCCGCACTTCTTACACTGGACAGAGATTGTGACCTTTGCGCGTCCATCGGCAAGGGTCTCACCCTTCCCGCACCAAGGGCAGTGGAGGTGGTGGCACATTTCCCGCAGTCTATTCATTTCAGAGGCTCCTTTCAGATTGTACGCTTGAACGCTAAATTGCGAACGATTTGGGTAAAATTATAAGCGGGGAAGTCATCCCCGCTTATAACAGGGTCAAAGCCCAAAGGCTGATGCATCGTTGACTCTCTCCAGTTCGTCCGCATAGACCTCGATAAAGTCTATTCCAGCATAGGGGACGGAGAAGTCTTTACCTACGATCCCCAATTCCTTCAGCCGATAAGTTGCGGCCTCCAAGGAAACATCGAAGGTATCGACCACATCATGTACGATGGCAATGCTGCGAACCAGGCTCCGTTCCTTCCTGTGCCGCTGCGCCACCAACTCTACGGCGGACTTTGGCATGAGAATGGCCGATGAGAACCGATTGGCCTGGAACTCCATGCGGTCGTGGTCGTTCCAGCTCCTGGAATTCGTCTTGCTCATTTTCGTGTTGTCACGGCGGCACTGAATCATAGGGGCCATCGTTGAGCCAAAGAACGACATCTGGTCTGGGTCGTATCGGAAGAAGGCCGAGTGGAAAATGTCATGTCCTCCTTCATGCCCAAGGGTGAACCGATACCGATGTTTCTGGCTCTCTTCCAAGAGGCTGTTGTCCACAATGACGGTTCGGGCCTTTGCGCTAATATACTCAGCCCGGTTAGTCTCAGGCGACCACACGATCACCCTGTCCGTATCATTGAACACCGTCATACCTAGATAGATGCCGTTGTGGGAAAGATACTGGTAGTCCGTAGTCATTCCAAGGTAGCACTCGATAAAGCCCTCTATGTCTACGGGCGCTGGGTTTCTCAGAACCTCTGGCTGGAAGTCCCGTACATACTCTTCTCCGATTGTGTCGATTTCTTCTTTTCTCAGAACGGGGACTCCGTTCTTCTGGGTCCTGTACGAGGGCGTGTACATAAATTGCTTTTACCCCTTCCGCTTCTTCAGCTCGGCAACAAACTTCATCCACTCTTCCTCTCCCGCATCCAGGTCACGGGCGGTGCGGAGAGCGGCCGACACATACTCCCGCTCCATGATGTAGCCAGGGAGGTCCGGCGCCACGGAATTACGCTTTCTGCCTGCCAAGTCAAGCATAGTAGATTTTTCGTCTTCCGACAGGAGGAGAACCTGGGAGATAAGTTCCAGCTTGTCCATTTCAGGCGGGTTGCGCCGATCCTTCTCGATGTCGCTCAAATAGGGCGCAGAGATGCCGATACGCTCCGCCATCTTGCGGAGGGGGATTTGCTTTTCCACACGTTTCCGCTGGATAAACTCTCCGAAATTCTGATACTGTGCGTTCATAATGGTTTCACCTTTTCTTTTCAATTAGGCCATCCTTCGTCATATCTTGTCACTTTTCAGACTGCACTTTCGCCTCATAGCGGCTTGCGTCTCTCATTTGACTGCTCTCGACTGTACTCGGCCCTTCATTTTCAACACTCGGTGAATACGGCAAGAAAGCGTGTACGCTAACTTGCGAATAAAAGTATAGCACAGCCTATGCAACTTTGTCAAGAGTGGGAATGTGTCTTTTTTTGATATTTTTCGGGGAATGCAAACGCTGGGAAGTCCCGCAGGCTTCCCAGCTTGATTATTTTGCATTCATCGCCCGGATCATATGCAGCGCCGCTTGTTTCTGCTCCGGGGTGAGCGACACCCAATTGTCAAACAGTTCTTTCAGTTCTGGAGTCAATTCCACCATCTCGCTCTCGGCGAAGAACTGGGCCAAGGAGATGCCGAAGGCGGAACATACGGACTCCAGAGTTGAAATGGAGGGAACAGTGTTCCGCTTAAAGATGTTCGCAAGCGTGGACTCGGAGAGGCCGCTTTCTTTCGCCAACCGATAAGCCGTCCAGCCCCGCTCCGCCATTAACTGCCGCAGCCTGGAATGTGTGTCCATAATGCCACCTCCCTCTGGTCAATATTTTACCGTTCACTTAAATGGTTTTATACAGTTGACTTGTACGGCATATACCGTTATATTAAACTGTATCAGCCATCACAGGAGGGCGGTAAAATGACGGAACGAGAACTGCGGCAGCATCGGTGCTGCTTTACTGGACACAGGCCGGAAAAGTTGGAACAGCCGGAGCCAGTGGTCGTGGAGGCACTAAAAAAAGAAATCTGCACAGCGATTGCTGACGGATTTCAAACATTTATTTCAGGAATGGCGAGGGGTGTGGACCTTTGGGCAGCGGTGGAAGTGCTGACTCTCCGAGATGAGGGCGCAGTAATCCGGCTGATCTGCGCCAGCCCTTATCGAGGGTTTGAGAACCGCTGGAGCCGGGATTGGCAGGAGAAGTATCGGTGGGTTGTGGCGCGGGCCGATCTGGTGCGGTTCATTTGCCCCAGCTACAGCCGGGGCTGCTTTCAGCGGCGCAACGAGTGGATGATAGATCATTCGGCGCGGGTCATTGCCGTTTACAGCGGAGGGTATGGGGGGACGAGGAACACGGTGGAGTACGCCAGGGGGCATGGGGTGCCAGTTAAAATTTTGTAGCAGCAGTGGATTTTTTAAGTCTACGCTATATGTCAGCGGCAAATAAGTGACTTTTATTCCCGGCGGTATCTGGAATTTTGGCGAAATTTGTGGTAGAATTTAATACTGGTGAGATGTGTCTACAAGAAATGGAGGGATGTCTATGGCAATCCTTGAAGATGTCACCGTAGGCGCAAGCGTATCTGGAATAGCTGGTAACAGTTCAGCGGTTCAGATTGTTGCAGTCAAATGGCATGGATCAAACGCTTTGACTGTTACATATAGAACCACTGATGGTAATGTTTCAGAGCAGGTCCTTTTCCGGGAAGACGAGGTTGGACTCAGTGTGGTTGAGGGGAGCCTTCCCTGGAGCTTCGATGCGGATGCCGGTTTGATGCGTCTGGCCTCCGAAGCCTATCGAATTAACCTGGCTCACATTTTCGACCCCTATCTTGCGGTACATACTTCAGTGGTCGAACCGCTCCCACATCAGATTTCTGCCGTCTACCAGGAAATGCTGCCTCGTCTGCCGCTTCGGTACATTTTAGCGGATGACCCCGGTGCAGGCAAAACCATCATGACGGGCCTGTTCATCAAAGAACTGATGATTCGCGGTGCGCTGAAGCGGTGCCTCATCGTGTCGCCAGGAAATCTGGCCGAGCAGTGGCAGGATGAGCTTTACCGGAAATTCGGCCTTCGTTTTGAAATACTGACCAATGATCGTTTCGAATCAGCGGTTTCCGGCAACGTGTTCTTGGAGAACAATCTATGTATCGTGCGCTTGGATAAACTGGCCCGCAACGAGGATATCCAGGCAAAGCTGAAAATCACATCGTGGGACCTAATCGTCTGCGATGAGGCCCACAAAATGTCCGCCACCGTATGGGGCGGAGAAGTGAAGTACACGAAGCGTTTTCAGGTTGGACGCTTGCTGTCATCTATTACAAATCATTTCCTGCTTCTGACCGCAACACCTCACAACGGCAAGGAAGAGGACTTCCAGCTTTTCATGTCCCTAATCGATCAGGACCGTTTCGAGGGGGTAGCCCGTAGCGGAACACAGGCCGTAGATGTAACAGATGTGATGCGCCGCCTGGTCAAAGAGGACCTACTGAAGTTTGACGGGACTCCACTGTTCCCGGAGCGGCGGGCATACACGGTTAACTACGATTTATCTGACCGTGAGGCCGCTCTGTATAATGCTGTGACGGATTATGTCCAGGAAGAGTTTAACCGAGCGGACAACCTGGAAAAGGATCGCAAAAATACAGTGGGCTTTGCCTTGACCATTTTGCAACGGCGATTGGCATCCTCGCCAGAGGCAATTTACCAATCGTTGAAACGGCGCAGAGAGCGGTTGGAGGGTCGTCTTGCCGAAGAGCGGCTGGGGCGCCGAGGCGCGGAGTATTCCTCCGTGTACTATGATGACTTTGATGATGACGATCTTCCTTCGGCTGAGTTGGAGGACGAGGAGGAGAAGGTCGTTGACCAGGCCACCGCAGCACGAACGATTACAGAGCTGGAGGCCGAAATCACCACTCTGAAAAAATTGGAGCGCATGGCGAACGATGTGCGTCAGAGCGGCGAGGACCGCAAGTGGAGCGAGTTGTCCAAGCTGCTCCAGGATAATGACAGTATGTTCGGAGCCGAGGGCGAACGGGAAAAGCTGATCATCTTTACCGAACACAGGGATACGCTCCGCTATCTTCAAAGCAAAATCTCATCCCTATTGGGCAGTGAAGATGCTGTCGTAACGATTCACGGCGGTCTGCTCCGAGATGAACGGCGCAAGGTCGAGGAGCGCTTCAAGCAGGACAAGGAGGTCCGCATTCTCATCGCCACCGATGCCGCAGGCGAAGGTATCAACCTGCAACGGGCGCACCTCATGGTCAACTACGATCTGCCTTGGAATCCCAATCGGCTGGAGCAACGGTTTGGGCGGATTCATCGTATCGGCCAGACAGAAGTCTGCCATCTGTGGAATTTGGTATCCAAAGAAACCCGCGAGGGCATGGTGTATGGGCGCTTACTGGAAAAGCTGGAGCAGGAGCGGGAGGCGTTGAAGGGCAAGGTTTTTGATGTCCTTGGCAAGCTGTCCTTTGACAACAAGTCGCTCCGGGAGCTACTGATTGAGGCGGTTCGTTACAACAATCAAGAGGATGTTCGGCGGCGGCTCTTTGAGGTGGTAGACCATTCTCTGGACAGGAAAGCACTACAGCAGCTTCTGGACGAACAGGCCCTAACCCCGGACGCGATGGATGTCCGGCAGGTCATGGCTATTCGAGAGGATATGGAGCGCATGGAGGCCCATCGGCTCCAGCCCTACTTCATCGAATCCTTTTTCCTAGAGGCGTTCCAAAGCGTGGGCGGCAGAGTCCGTCAGCGTGAAAAGGCCCGCTATGAGATTACCTCCGTACCGTTTGCCGTCCGTAGCCGGGATATGCAAATCGGTACCGGCACCCCGGTTCTGGATCGCTATGAGCGCATCTGTTTCGACAAGTCCTTCTGCAATGTGCAAGGGAAACCCCAGGCCGATTTGATTGCTCCGGGCCACCCGCTTTTGGAAGCAACCATTGACCTCGTCCGGGAGCGGAACATGGATGTGCTGAAACGCGGTGCGGTATTTGTAGATGATAACGACTATTCTTCTGAGGCCAGACTTCTGTTCTATGTGGAGGACTCTGTACAGGATGGAATCATCCTCCCCAGCGGCAGTAAACGTGTGGTATCAAAAAATCTCCATTTTGTAGAGTTGAAGAAGGACGGCTCCGCCGCCAATGCGGGGTATGCGCCTTATCTGGATTACCATGGGGCAACGGAGGAGGAACAACCGGTGATCCGCTCTTTCCTGGAAAGCCAGAAATGGCTCACAGAAAATGTGGAGGACACCGCCACCAGCTACGCCATTTCTGAGATCGTCCCGGCCCATGTGTCTGAGGTGCGCCAGCGTACCACGAAGCGGGTGGACAAGACTGTCAAGGCAGTGAAGGATCGACTGACCGCTGAGATTCAGTTTTGGGACTTCCGGGCGGGCGAGTTGAAAACAAAGGAGGCCGCAGGCAAGGTCAACGCCAAGTTGAATTCTGATATGGCAGCCCGCCGCGCTGACGATCTGCAAGCCCGGATGCAGAAGCGGCTGGCCGAACTGGAGCAGGAGAAACACATCTCCGCCCTGCCTCCTGTGATCGTAGGCGGCGCGGTGGTTATCCCACGAGGTCTGCTGGACAAGTTGATGGGCCGTCCGGCGCTGTTCGGCGCGGACGCGGCGGCGCGGCGCAGAATTGAACTTGCCGCCATGAAAGCGGTGATGGACATTGAGAAGTCCCTTGGCTTTGCCCCCGCTGACGTGAGCGCACAAAATAAGGGTTATGATATCGAATCCAAAATTCCTGCCGAGTTGCGGGATGCGGATGGGACCACGCTCCGCTTCATCGAGGTCAAAGGCAGGGCCAAGGGCGCAATCAGTGTGACCGTCACTAAGAATGAGATTCTAACTGCGTTGAACGAGCCGGAACAGTTCATTTTGGCAATTGTGGAGGTGGATGGAGAAACCACCCACACGGTCTACTTAAAGAAACCTTTTCATAAGCAGCCTGACTTTGCTGCCACCAGTGTGAATTATGACATCATGGATTTAGTAGGAGGTGCAGAAATAGTATATGAGTGCAGATGATAACCACATGAGCGAAAGCCCTCCCAAACTTCAAAAGTATGTTGTTCTATACATTGACTTTCTTGGCACCAAAGATGCAATGCTTAAAGATGAAAATAGAATGTTGCAAACCTTTTATGAACTGTACCACTCTGCAATATCAGTCGTTTCACAGTTGGAGGCCGCAAACTATACCGAGATGAAAGCTCGGATATTCTCAGATAACCTTGTGATTGCGTTCCGAAAGCACATCCGCGAATTTGACGATGAAATAACACTTTTTGATATAGTTGATGCGCTGAATTTTTCTGTATTTTTTCAGACAGAGGCAATGAAACGGGGGTTACTCATTCGGGGTGGAATTACCATTGGCAATATGTACTTTGATGATGTGTTTATATATGGAGAGGCTCTTGTTCGTGCATATGATTTGGAGAACCATAAAGCACGATTCCCGCGCATCATAGTTGACAACTGTGTCAATCGATTTATAAAGAACAATAAAAGCTATTTTGATATGTTCCCTAAAGAACTTTTTTGTATATCAGCAGACGAGGATACTGAATGCTTTGTTGATTATTTGTCTGTTGCTGGAATGGATGCTTACGACCGCGCAGAGATTATAAAATCTGGTCGAGAGATTGTGAAGCGGACAGAAAGACTTCCAGAATATACAGGTGATATACGGCTTCAAGAAAAAATGAACTGGCAGACAAGATACTTTTCGTACATCGAAGAAAAGTATAGAGAAGGAGCAGAAAATGGGAGTGAAGAAACTGATCGAGGTGGCCCTCCCCCTGGAGGCCATCAATAAAGAGGCGGCATATGAAAAAATGCCGGGTATAGGGCCACATCCAAGAGGGTTACATTTGTGGTGGGCAAGGCGACCGTTCACTGCGGCCCGTGCGGTAATTTGGGCATCGTTGGTAGATGATCCCTCCAGCCATCCAGATCAGTTCCCTACAGAGGAAGATCAGAATACTGAACGGGAGCGTCTGTTTAAGATTCTCAGCAATCTTGTAGCATGGAAGAACTCTAACAATGCAGACATATTGGAAGAAGCAAAAGCCGAGATCATGAAGTCCACGGGCGGCAACCCGCCCGCTCTGCTGGACCCCTTTGCGGGGGGCGGGGCCATCCCGCTGGAGGCCCAACGGCTGGGGCTGGAGGCCCACGCCCACGACCTGAACCCTGTGGCGGTGATGATCAACAAGGCCATGATCGAGATACCCCCCAAGTTCTCCGGACAGCCGCCCATTCATCCGGGAAAGTCTGACCTGGACGATGGTCGCGGCTGGAGCGGAGCGGCGGGCCTTGCGGAAGATGTGCGCTACTACGGCGAGTGGATGAAGCGGGAGGCATTCAAGCGCATCGGATATTTGTATCCGAAGGTGAAAGATGAACGAGGGAAAGAACATACAGTTATTGCTTGGATTTGGACAAGGACGGTGAAGTGCCCTAACCCGGCCTGTGGCTGTGAAATGCCTCTCGCCAGAAATTTTACCCTTGCTAAGAAAAAGGGACGAGGGGTATATATTCGACCAGTTATTGATGGCAAAAAAATACGTTATAAGGTTCAGACAGGAAATGACGCACCAGAAACTGGTAAAACAGCGCAGGGAGTCAAGTTTAAGTGTATTATATGTGGGAATGCTGCTACATCTGACTACATCAAAGAGCAATCTTTGCAAGGAAAAATGAAAGCAGAAATGCTGGCTATTGTTGCTGAAGATACCCATGGAAAACTCTATTTATCTCCAATTGATGAACACATCCAAGTAGCACAAGTTCCTGCACCTGATTGGGTGCCCCGTGGTAATATAATTCGTCGCATTTCTGGTGGGACTTGTGTTCCTTATGGCATGGACGAATGGTACAAACTTTTTACAAATCGGCAACTAAATGCACTTACCACATTCAGCGAATTAGTGGCTACTGCTCAAAATCAAGTGATTCAGGATGGCGGATCAGAAGAATATGCCAAGGCCGTGAGTATTTATCTATCGTTTGCTGTTGATCGTCTCGCTGATTTTTCCACCTCTGTGTCACGTTGGGCCGTAACAAACGAAAAGGCCATGAATTGTTTCAATAAACAAGCGATTCCAATGACATGGGATTATCCCGAAGTAAACGTTATGGGCAATTCCGTTGGAAGTTTCTCCCAAATAATCGAATATATATCTTCGTGCCTTTACACATTACCTACTAACGTACAAAGCGGAATCACTTTGCAACATGATGCGCAAACCGATTCTGGCTTGCGCAATATCATGATTTCCACTGATCCGCCCTATTATGACAACATTAAATATGCTGACCTTGCAGACTTCTTCTATGTATGGTTGCGGCACAGCTTGAAAGAATCTTTCCCAGACCACTTTCGTACAATGCTTGTACCCAAGACCGAGGAACTCATTGTTGCGCCATATCGTTTTGATGGGAGCATGGAAAAGGCGCGTGATTTTTTCGAGTCAGGAATGTTTAATACCTGCAAAACACTCTATACTTATGCCCGAGAGGATATTCCTGTCACAATTTATTACGCATATAAACAAAGCGAAACCAGCGATGATCAAACGGCCTCCACTGGTTGGGAAACTATGTTGTCTGCTATAATCCGAGCAGGGTTTTCTATTACTGGAACGTGGCCACTTAGAACAGAGCAAGCCTACCGTACTGTCAGCATGAATACAAATGCCCTGGCCTCCTCTATCGTCCTGGTCTGCCGCAAGCGCCCTGCGGACGCCCCCATGTGTACCCGCCGGGACTTTATCAACACCCTGAAACGGGAACTAAAGCCCGCCCTGCAAAAGCTCCAGGACAGCAACATTGCCCCCGTAGACCTGGCACAGTCGGCCATCGGCCCCGGCATGGGGGTCTACTCCCGCTACTCCAAGGTCCTGGAGGCGGACGGCGCCCCCATGAGCGTCCGCTCGGCCCTTCAGATCATCAACCAGGAGTTGGACCTCTACTTCAACGAGCAGGACGGGGAGCTGGACAAGGAGAGCCGTTTCTGTGTAGAGCTGTACACACAGTGCGCGTTCAACGACATCAAATTCGGCGAAGCGGACGTGCTGGCGCGGGCCAAGAACACCAGCGTGGACAAGCTCCGGGCAGACGGCGTGCTGTACTCTGAAAAGGGCGTGGTGCATCTGCTGACCCGCGAGGAAATTCCAATGGAAATAAGCAAGGACAAGGGAATTTGGCTGCTGACCCAGCAGCTTACCCGCGCAATGGAGACGGACGGCGTGATGGGCGCGGCAAAAATCGTAAAGGAGTTTTTTACATCCGAGCCGGAGCGGGCCAAGGCCCTGGCCTATCGGCTGTTCACTCTGGCGGAGCGCCGGGGCTGGGCAGCGGAGGCGTATGCCTATAACTCGCTCATTGTTGCGTGGCCAGACGTGCAGAGCAAGGCGGCGGAGCTGTCTGCCGCATGGAGCAACGCAGAACAAATAGAGATTTGGACAAGCGGAGAAATATCTTGCGGGGAGGTTTGACGATGGCTGATAATTCATTAAAAATACAACAGGCATTTCGCATATTACATCCATTTCTGGCCGGCTATGTGGCCCAGGAGCTTCGGCAGGAATATCGGGATAACTGGTGGCAAGAGGTGCTGATGACATTGAGCGACCAGGTACGCGATCTCCCGGACGGTGGCGATTATGGGGTTCTGGTAGATTCACTGGACGTTGCCAACTGTCTGCGGCTGTTTGACCGCAAGTGGAACGATCTGTTTCGGAAAAAGCTGTCGCTGGATTACCGAACCTGGGGAAAAGAGTTGATGGGCGTTCGGAATAAACTGGCGCACCTTGGGGGACAGGATTTCAACGATGATGACACCTGGCGGGCTCTGGACACCATGTCCCGGCTGTGTGAAGCGTTTGACGCAGAGGCCACCGAGGAGATTCGCAAATTGCTGCGGGAGGCGCGTTACGGTTCGGCAAGCGGCTCCACCGCCGTAACAGAGACACCAATGGCAGCCCCCGTGACCGCAAAGAAAAAGGTGGGCATTCTGGATGCCACACCCATCAGCGGACTTCCTTGCTGGCGGGATGTGATCCAGCCCCACCCGGACGTGGCCCAGGGCCGGTATAAGAACGCTGAGTTTGCCGCCGACATTGCCCAGGTTGCACGGGGCGAGGGCGCCTACGAATACCGGGACCCTGTAGAGTTTTTTGCCCGCACCTATGTGACCGAGGGCATGACCGGTTTGCTGGAGCAGGCCCTCCGGCGGGTGTCCGGCAAGGACGGAGAGCCGGTCATCCAGTTAAAGACGGCCTTTGGCGGCGGCAAGACCCACAGTATGCTGGCACTCTACCATATGCTCCGTGGCCGGACTCCCATCGGGAAAATTCCGAACATCAAGCCCGTTCTGGATAGGGCTGGAGTAGCATCCATCCCCAAGGCTAATGTTGCCGTCCTGGTAGGCACAGCACTGGACCCCACCAAGACCAAAAGGCCACAGAATTTCCCCGGTATTACGATTAGCACACTGTGGGGTGAGATGGCAGCGCAGCTTGCAGAATCAGCAGGTGATCCGAAACTCTATGACTATGTAAAAGAGGCCGATAAAAAGGGCGTGTCTCCCGGCTCCGAGGCGCTGAAGAACCTGTTTGACGCCTGCGGTCCCTGCCTGGTGCTGATGGACGAGCTGGTGGCCTATGCAAAGAAACTGTATGGCGCACACGGCCTGCCTGCCGGAACCTTTGACAACTTCATCTCCTTCATCCAGGAAATGACCGAAGCGGCGAGAGCCAGCCAAAACAGTCTTGTGGTGGCCTCTATCCCAGAGTCCGATATCGAAATCGGCGGCGATGCGGGAAAAATTGCCCTGGAAGCCATCGAGCATACCTTTGGACGTATGGAGTCTATCTGGAAACCAGTAGCGGCAAACGAGGGCTTTGAAGTAGTTCGCCGCAGACTGTTCCTGGACTGCAAAGATCCGGAGGCCCGCGATGCGGTCTGCGCGAAGTTCAGTCAGATGTATAACGAGAACCAGGGAGATTTCCCGATGGAATCCCGCGAGGTGGAGTATCGGGAACGAATGATTTCCTGCTACCCGATCCACCCGGAGGTGTTTGACCGTCTGTATGAGGATTGGGCCACGCTGGAGCGATTCCAGAGGACCCGTGGTGTCCTGCGTCTGATGGCAGCGGTCATCCATGAACTTTGGATGGGCAGTGATGCCGGACTGCTGATCATGCCCGGTTCCATCCCGATGGATGTACCCACAGTCCGCGATGAACTGACCCGGCATCTGTCCGAGGGCTGGAATGCGCTCGTTGACCGGGAGGTCGATGGCCGGAACTCCATTCCCTATCAGAAGGACCAGGCGAACCAGCGGTACGGCGGAAAACTGGCCTCGCGCCGTGTGGCCAGAACTGTTATGCTGGGGTCAGCACCTACTTCCCGCGACCAGAATGTGCGCGGTATAGAATCTTCTCGTATTCGCTTGGGTGTGGTTCAGCCCGGTGAGAACATCTCCGTATTTAATGACGCATTGAGTACACTGACAACATCTCTGGCATATCTATACACAAATCCATCCGGCGACCGCTTTTGGTATGATACACGGCCCACCCTCCGCAAGACAGTAGAGGATCGTGCCACTCAGGTTGCGGCCTCTGATGTGGACTATGAGATTGAAACCAGGCTCCGCGCCGTAAAAAAGGAGCAGCCGTTCGCCGGTATCCATGTTTGCCCGTCTTCCTCACTGGATGTGCCAGATGACCAAGCTGTCCGCCTTGTCGTTCTTCGGCCTATAGATGTTTACAGGGCTTCTAATCCGAATAATTCGGCGATGACCGCTGTTGCTGATATTCTGAATAATCGAGGCACTACTCCCAGAATCTATCGGAACATGGTCGCATTTGTAGCCCCGGAGCAGGATTTGATGCTTTCACTTAAGCAGACAGTACGGCGCTACCTTGCTTGGAAATCTATCAAAGAGGACAGTGAAGACCTCAATTTGGACGCTGCCCAAAACCGGGAGACGGACAACAACCTGGCTCGGTTCAATAGGGCCGTGGATGACCAAATTAAGGAGGCATACTGCTGGCTGCTCATTCCCTACATTGATAAGGCCACAGATCTAAAGACTATTGTCTGGGATACGATTCGCATCAGTGGCGGCAGTGAGACAATCATTGGTCGGGCGGCAAATAAAATGCAGCAAAACGAGCAGATTATCACCCGGTGGGCACCAGCTCTGCTGAAGATGGAGCTTGACAATGTGCTTTGGAGTAACTCAAACCACATCCAAATCAAAGCCCTGTGGGATTACCTCTGTACATACTGCTATCTGCCGCGATTGGCAAACGAGGATGTACTGTTAAATGCTGTTAGTTCCGGCCTTAGTTCCTATGAATATTTTGCTTATGCATCCGGGTTTGATGAAACTCGCTATCTGGATTTGAAGTACGGTCAGAGTGTGGGAATGGTGGAGCGATCTGCCTATTTAGTGAAGGTCTCAGCCGCAAAAGACCAACTCGCGGCAGACGAAGCAAAACGGCAGGCAGAAGAAGATGAGGCAAGAGCCAGAGCAGCACAGCAAGGACAAGGCTCTGGTGGTGATGTGGCTGTTGTCCCTCCCCAGCCAATTGACGGTGGACCCCACGTCATCAATGTTCCTCCGCAGCCAACTCCGGCTCCGGCGATTGAGCAGCCGAAAAACAAGCGGTTCTACATGAGCGTACCATTGGACACCACTCGTATCGGTCGAGATGTGCAGCGGCTCGTTGAAGAAGTCATAACCCACCTCACAACAGCAGACGGGACACAAGTAGAAGTTTCCCTGGAGGTCAATGTGCAAGCCCCCGATGGACTTTCTCAGCAGATCGTCCGCACAGTGTCCGAAAACTGCCGGACGCTCCACGTTGAGGACTTTGGTTTTGAAGAGTAACATTAAACGCTTCTTCACAAATTTAACGGCTTTTTTAGATAGCTCGTATTCAATCCAAAAAATTTAACGCCTTATACAAAGTTTCAACGCATCCAGGCGTCAAAAGGCCAGAGAAAAGCAAAAAAGCACCGCCACAGGCCATGAATCACTTCGGTCTGCGGCGGTGCTTGCTTTCAAAATGTACGAAAAATCACCGTTTTCAGTGGTTTTGAACAAGAAGTAGGGACGGAAATCTTGATACTCATTGTATCAAAATCTCCGTCCCTACATGGTGCGCCTGAAGGGACTCGAACCCACACGCGTTTCCGCACGAGAACCTAAATCTCGCATGTCTACCAATTCCATCACAGGCGCATATGGGCGGCGGGACGTTCCCGCCGCCGTTTTTGCTCAGCTTACCACACCAGGGTGGCAAAATAGTCGTCCGGCGTCTCCGCCCGGCGCATCAGCTTCACCGATCCGTCCCCCCGCAGCAGCAGCTCCGCCGAGCGCAGCTTGCCGTTGTAGTTATAGCCCATGGAAAATCCGTGGGCCCCGGTGTCGTGAATGACCAGCAGGTCGCCGGGCCGGATCTCCGGCAGGGCCCGGTCAATGGCGAACTTGTCGCTGTTCTCGCACAGCGAGCCCACCACGTCATATACGTGGTCACAAGGCACATCCTCCTTGCCCAGCACCGTGATATGGTGGTAAGCGCCGTAGATGGCAGGCCGCATCAGGTTGGCGGCGCAGGCGTCCACCCCGACATACTCCTTATAGATGTGCTTTTCGTGGACGGCGGTGGTGAGCAGGTGGCCGAAGGGGGCCAGCATGAACCGGCCCAGCTCGGTGAAGATGGCCACGTTCCCCATCCCGGCGGGGACCAGGATGTCCTCGTAGGCCCGGCGCACACCCTCACCGATGACGGCGATGTCATTGGCGCTCTGGTCGGGGCGGTAGGGCACGCCCACGCCGCCGGACAGGTTGATGAACGCGATGTGACACCCCGTTTCCTGGGCCACTTGGGCGGCGGTCTCAAACAGCAGCCGGGCCAGGGCGGGGTAATACTCGTTGGAGATGGTGTTAGAGGCCAGGAAAGCGTGTATGCCGAACCGCTTGGTTCCCAGCTCCCGCAGCCGGGCGAAGGCCTGGGCCAGCTGCGGCCGGGTCATACCGTATTTGGCGTCCCCCGGCTTGTCCATCACCTGGAAGCCCTCCTTACTCTCCCCCAGGGTGAACACGCCGCCGGGGTTGAAGCGGCAGCACACCGTCTCAGGCGCACGGCCCAGGGTTTTGTGGAGAAAATCCACGTGGGTCAGATCGTCCAGGTTGATGGTGGCCCCCAGCTTGGCGGCCAGTAGAAATTCCTCCGCCGGGGTCTCGTTGGAGGAGAACATGATCTCACTGCCGGAAAAGCCGCACCTCTCCGACATCAAAAGCTCGGTGAGGGAGGAGCAGTCCACGCCGCAGCCCTCTTCCCGCAGAAGCTTGAGGATGCCGGGGGTGGGGGTGGCTTTTACCGCGAAATATTCCTTGAACCCCGGGTTCCAGGCGAAGGCGGCGTGCAGCGCCCGGGCGTTTTCCCGGATGCCCCGTTCGTCGTAGATGTGGAAGGGGGTGGGGTAGGTCTTGACAATCTCCCGGGCCTGGGCCAGGGTGAGAAAGGGCTTTTTCATTTCTCTGTCTCCTTGGGTGGATTTGCCCCGTTATCATACCCGATTTTGGCCCAATTGTCAACTGTCCTTAGGCGGTTTGGGATTGTCGTGTACCCTGCCCTCTACATAGGACATCATGCTGTTGTTTTCCCAGAACACGACGAGCATGGGAAAGACCCACACAAAAGCCGCCAGCTGATATTCACTGAGTTTCACGGTGACAAGAACCGCAGCAAGCATCAACACAAGGATCAGCCCCAGATGGTCCCGCCGCCATTTTTTCCTGAAAAATTTCCTGCGCTCCATCACAGTGAAGGCGCTCTCCCGCACCGCTTTCACCAGGTTCTCGTCCGCCTGTTTGCGGAACTGCTCGTCGCTCAAACGCTCCCCGGCCAGCAGCTCGTTGACGCTGACCCCTAAAAGCTCTCCCAAGGGGACCAGCAGCTCGATGTCCGGCATGTAGTTGCCGTTCTCCCAGCGGGAGACAGTCTTGTTGGTGACGCCCAGCTTTTCCCCCAGGGCCTCCTGGGTGAGCCCCTGCTCCTTCCGCAGGGCGGCGATGAATTTTCCCACCTTCATTTGATCCATAGCGGTCCCTCCTTTGAACCCAATATACCACGGCGCCCCTGAGAATCACTCCCCATAGACCGCGAATCGGGGAAATCACCCCTCCTGTCCCGTCTCCCGCAGCAGCCGGGTGCGCAGGGCGGAGTACCGCCGGGTCTGTCGGTCGTTGGCGGTCATCCGGGCCATCAGCTCGCCGTCCCCCACCAGGATGAAAAGCTCCCTGGCCCTGGTGATGGCGGTATACAGCACCCCCCGGGCCAGCAGGGAGGGGGGCACGTCGCTCAGGGCCAGGATGACCGCCCGGTACTCGCTGCCCTGGGCCTTGTGGACGGTAACGGCGTAGGCGGGCTCCAGCTCTCCCAGCAGCTCCGGGGGATAGGCCGCCAGCCGCCCGTCGAAGGACACGGTGATCCCTCCGGCGGTCACCTCCAGGATGGTGCCGATGTCGCCGTTGAATACCCCCAGGTCCTTCACGCCGGTGTCCGGGTCCTCCCAGAACAGGTCGTAGTTGTTTTTCACCTGCATCACCCGGTCCCCCTCCCGGAAGATGTAGGGGCCGAAGGCCCGCTCGCTCTTGCCCTCGGCGGGGGGGTTGAGGGCCTCCTGAAGGGCCCGGTTGAGCGCGGCGGTGCCCGCCCCCCGGCGGCGGGTGGGGGAGAGCACCTGGATCTGCTCGGCCGGGATGCCCATGTTCTGGGGCAGCCGGGTCCTGCACAGCTCCACCACGGTGTCCACCGTCCGGGCGGCGTCCCGCCGGCCCAGGTAAAAGAAGTCCTTGGCCTTGTTTTTCAGCTCCGGCACGCTGCCCCGGTTTACCCCGTGGGCGTTCATGACGATGGCGCTCTCCCGGGCCTGGCGGAAAATCTCGGTGAGGGAGACGGCGGGCACCACCCGGGAGCGGATCAGGTGGTCCAGCACGTTCCCCGGCCCCACGGAGGGCAGCTGGTCCGGATCGCCCACCAGCACCAGCCGGCAGTCCCCCCGCAGCGCCGCCAGCAGCGCCGCCATGAGGGACATGTCCACCATGGAGGTCTCGTCTACGATCACCGCGTCCACCTCCAGCGGGTCGTCCTGGTTTTTGGTGAAGGCCAGCTGGCCGGTGAAGGGGTCCAGCTTGGTCTCCAGCAGCCGGTGGATGGTGAGGGCGTCCGTCCCGCAGGTCTCGCCCATGCGCTTGGCGGCCCGGCCGGTGGGGGCGGTGAGGGCGGTCTCCAGCCCCAGCATTTCAAACAGGGCCAGCACTCCCCGCAGGGAGGTGGTCTTGCCCGTCCCCGGCCCCCCGGTGAGCAGCATCACCTGCCGGGAGGCGCACAGCTCCACCGCCGTGCGCTGCTGCTGGGCGTAGCGGATGCCCTGCTCGCGCTGGATGGCGTCGATGAGCTGATCCAGCCCCTCCGGCGGGGCGATTTCGGTGCGGCACATCTCCCCCAGGCGCATGGCCACATAGCACTCCGCGCCGTACAGCCCCGCAGGATAGCAGGCGCGCACCCCGGCGATGTCCTCCCGCACCACCTCGCCCCGCTCAATGAGCGCCTCCAGCCCCTGGGCCAGGCAGTCCCCCTCCACCCCGATGAGGGCGGCGGTGGCGGCCAGCAGCTTGCCCTCGGGCAGAAACACGTGGCCGTTGTCGGCGTTGTGGTCCAGCTCGAAGATGAGGGCGGCCTCCACCCGCTGGGGGTCGTCCCCCGCCACCCCCAGCTCGATGGCCAGCTGGTCCACCTGGGCGAAGGGGATGTCCAGCGAGCGGTCGGCCAGCAGGTATGGATTGTCCCGCACCACGTCCACCGCGAAGTCACCGAAGCGCTGGTACAGCGGCATGGCGGCGGTGAGGGGCAGCCGGTGCTCGGACAAAAACTCGGCCAGCCGGCGCATACCCATCTTCTGCCGGAAGTCCTCCCCGATGGCCCGGGCACGCTTGGGGGACACCCCCCGGATCTCGCACAGCTTTTCCGGCTCGTTTTCGATGACGGCCAGGGCGTCCTCCCCAAAGCGGTCCACGATCTGCCGGGCCAGCCCCATGCGGATGCCCTTCACCACCCCGGAGGCCAAATACTCGAAGATGGCCTTTTCCCCCACGGGCATACGCCTCGTGACCACCTCCGCCTTGAACTGCTCGCCATAGCTGGGGTGGCGGCCCCATGACCCCTCCAGCTCCAGCGCCTCGCCGGGGGCGGCGCCGGGCATACAGCCCACCGCCGTGATCTCCCCCCGCTCTGCGCAGTCCAGCTTGAGCACCGTATAGCCGTTTTCCTCATTGCGGAACAGCACGGCGGACACGGTGCCCGCCAGCTGGTTGCGCAGCTGTGTATCGGCCGTCTCCGGCTGCATGGCGATCCCTCCGTCCAAACAAACGTTTTAGCGTATTATAACAGGCCGCGCCGGATTTTTCAAGGGGTGCGGCAAAAAAACCGCAGATATAGTATTTTGTGGAAAAACCCGGGGCTGGAAAAAATTTTTTTGAAAAATTTGCCCATAACCATTGCGGGAAAGACAATTATATGATATACACAAATAAGGGGCGCGCGGCTGTGGCGCGCCTATGTGAACTTGCCAAAAGAATGGAGGTCCTTTGTATGTTGAAGGGAATCGCCGCGTCTGCGGGGGCGGCCGTAGCCCCGCTGTTTTATCTGGAGGAGCCCGACCTGTCGGTGGTGAAGGAGACCGGCCTGGACCCTGCCCAGCAGCACCAGCGCTATGAGCAGGCGGCGGCCCAGGCCATCCGGGAGCTGGACGGCCTGTACGAGAAGGCCCGGGCCACCGACGAGAACGTAGCCCAGGTGTTCGACATCCACCGCATGATGCTGGAGGACCCGGACCTGATCGACGGCATCGACGAGCTGCTGGACCAGGGCTTTAACGCCGAATACGCCGTGCGGGAGACGGCGGACGGCCTGGCCGCGCTGTTCAAGGCCATGGAGGACGAGTACATGCAGGCCCGCTCCGCCGACATCATGGACGTGGGCAACCGCCTGATCCGGGTGCTCAAGGGCATTCCGGACACCGCCGAGTTCCCCGACGAGCCGGTGATTGTGGCCGCGGAGGACCTGCTGCCCAGCCAGACCGTCCGGCTGGACAAGGACCGGGTGGCGGGCTTCGTCACCAAGCTGGGCTCGTCCACCTCCCACTCCGTCATTCTGGCCCGCACGCTGGGCATCCCCTGCATTGTGGGCATGGGGGACGACTATGCCAAGCTGCCCCAGTCCGGCCTTGTGGCCATCGACGGCTCCACTGGCGAGGTGGTTCCCCAGCCGGACGAGGCCGTCCGGGCGGAGTTCGGCCGCCGCCGGGAGGCGTTCCAGGCCGATCAGGCCGCGCTGGAGGCGTATAAGGACCGCAAGGCGGTGACGAAGAGCGGCCACAGGGTTCTGGTGTGCGCCAACATCGGCGGGCTGAAGGACCTCGACGCGGTCATCGCCCGGGGGGGCGGCGGCGTGGGGCTGTTCCGCAGTGAGTTCATCTATCTGGACAGCCCCGACTTCCCCACCGAGGCGGCCCAGTTCGAGATTTATAAGGAGGTGCTCTCCCGTCTGGCCCCCCGTCCGGTGGTGGTGCGCACCCTGGACCTGGGCAGCGACAAGCAGGCCCCCTATTTCGGCATCGAGGGGGAGGAGAACCCCGCCATGGGCTACCGGGCCATCCGCATCTGCCTGAAGCAGCCGGAGATCTTCCGCACTCAGCTGCGGGCGCTGCTGCGGGCCTCGGTGTACGGTAAGCTGAACATCATGTTCCCCATGATTACCCACCTGGAGCAGGTGCTGGAGATCAAGACCATTCTGGCCCAGGTCCGCCAGGAGCTGGACAAGGAGGGCGTGCCCTACAGCCAGGACGTGGAGTACGGCATCATGATCGAGACTCCCGCCGCCGCCGTGATGGCGGACGTGCTGGCCAAGGAGGTGGACTTCTTCTCCATCGGCACCAACGACCTGACCCAGTACACCCTGGCCGCCGACCGGATGAACGCCAACATCAGCAGCCTCTTCGACTCCGGCCACCCGGCCATTCTGCGCCTCATTGAGCGCACCGCCAAGGCCGCCCACGACGCGGGCATCTGGGTTGGCATCTGCGGCGAGTCCGCCGCCAACACCGCCCTCACCGCCTTCTACATGAGCGTGGG
The DNA here is from genome assembly GCA_949841355.1 of uncultured Oscillospiraceae bacterium. Taxonomy (GTDB): domain Bacteria; phylum Bacillota; class Clostridia; order Oscillospirales; family Oscillospiraceae; genus Enterenecus. Next base: position 44,324 of record CATKZP010000002.1, on the reverse strand, counting down.
CATCGACGAGCTGTCGGTGTCCCCGGCCTCCATCCCGGCGGTGAAGCGGGCGGTCATCGAGTGCGACTGAATTTGCGAAACAAGCGAAGCCGTTCCAGCAAAGCCCCGGCGTCCAAAGGACGCCGGGGCTTTTACGCTTAGAAGCTGTACCAATCGCCTCAGCACCCAGCTTTACGGCCAAAATTGCCGCTGGCCGCGTTGAAAAATCTTGAAATACACAAAGTATTCCCGCGATTTTTCGCCTTGCCACCGGCAATTTTGGCTCACGAATCTGAATACTTCGGCGATTGGTACAGCTTCTTATTCCCGGTACGCGCCGTACACGTCCCGCCGGGTAAAGCCCTCCACCGGGCCGAACAGCCCTCCGGGCAGGGCGGTGACGGCTCCGCCCGGCTTGATCCCCCGGGGCAGCAGCCCCTGGTCCATGCACCACTCCAGCGCGCCGCAGTAGGCGTCCTGCCGCCGGCCGGTGGAGCGGATTTTGGCCCAGCGCAGGTTCATGGCCTCTTTCTTGGGGGCCATGAGCATGGCCAGCTCCCCCCAGGTCATGACCTGGTCCAGCCGCACCCGGTTGTCCGAGTAGGCCACCGCCCGGCTTTTTTGCAGGCGGCACAGCTTGTCAAACAGCGGGTCCCCCCGGTCCAGGTCGGCAAAGGGGCTCTCCTCCATCAGCTCGGCCACCGTCACCACCTGGTAGCCGTACTCCTTCAGCAGCTCCAGCTGCTTTCGCAGCCCAAAGGCCACCGGGGTGCGCTTGGCCATGTTATAGCCGTCCTTCTGGAAGATGATCTGGCCGCAGAAGAAGTCGGGGTCCTTTTCCAGCGCCCGTTTCACCGGCTCCGTCATGGCGTTCACCTCCGCCTCCAGGGCGGCGTCCTCGTCCGGCAGGGCGGAGGGCAGCCAGCCCGCCCCGTCGAAGGAGGCGGCCATATACTGGTAGCCCAGCCGGTCGCACACGTCGTAGCTGGTGAAGCCGTCCTGCATGATGTCCACATAGTGGGGCGGCCGGGTCATGGTGATCTCGTAGCCGTAGCGGTCCGCCATGAGCTGGTGCAGGCGGCGCAGGTCGTCCGCCGCCTTGTCCACCCCGCCCAGGTACTCCCGCGCGCCATAGACGAAGGGCTTTTTGCCGAAGATGATGTGGCGGTAGCCGTGGTTGGTGATCTGGTGCCCCTCGTCCAGCATCCGGCGGATGAGCCGCTCACAGTGGGCGGCGCCCCCCTGGCTGTCCCTGTCGATGTCGGGGTAGTGGTCGAACTTGACGCCGCCCCAGGCGGCGCTGCCCGCCTTGCCCGCGGCGTCGGGGTAGTTTTCGCTGGTGTCCCCGATGACGTCGAAGGTGCCGCGGGCGCCGAACTCGGCCAGGGTGTCCAGCAGCACGTCGGTGAGGGAGCGGCCGCCGAAGCGGTCGGGGGCGGCGGGCAGGTCCATTGGCCCGTCGTCGAAGGTCATGGCGCAGACGCGCCGGGCGGTTTTGATCCGCTCGATCCGGCGGGTGTAGCTCAGGTGGCGCTTCTCCTCGGGGAGCAGCTTTTTTACCAGCCGCTTCCCCTTCTTTCCGATTTTCACGATGAGCGACATGGCTCAGTCCCCTCTCCAAAAAATATCCTGTAGGCAGCACTGGGCGGCGAAGGCCGCCCATTTGGCGTAGCTCAGCGGCCGGGCCCCGGTTTTGCGCCGCCTGGTGAGCTGGCTGCGGGCGGCGTACCACGCCCGGCTGCGCGTCCCCTCCGCCCGGGCGGTCCCGGACAGCAGCGCGGCCTTCGCTGACTCCAGGGTGAGCTTCTCCGTCTCCGCCGCTGTGAAGCTGTTCCCCACCTCCTGGGGGCAGTGGGCGTCGCTGCCGCCGAAGGCGGGCAGGCGGCACACCTGGGCGAAGCTGCGGGCCAGGGCGTTGGCGTCGTGGATTTTCCGGTCCGCCCGGCTGTTCTGGGTCTCGATGCCGTCCAGCAGGGGGACGGCGGGGGCCAGCCGGGACCCGTCCCGGCTGTGCTCAAAGGGGTGGGCCAGCACCGCCAGCCCGCCCTGGCGGTGGATGATCTCCGCCGCCTCAAAAAAGTCGTGGGTGTCCACTGGACCGGTGACAAACAGCCCCAGCAAGTGGCCCAGCTGGGTGGACACCTCAATGCCGGGGATGAGGAGGAAATCCTCAAACCGGGGCGGATCGGTGAGGGCCAGGTCGTGGTCGCACACCGCTACGCCGTGCAGCCCCCTGGCGCGGGCCAGGGACACGATCTCCTCAATGGTCATGATCCCGTCCGGCGAGCGGCGGGAGTGGACGTGCAGGTCAAGTTTAATCTCCATAGTTACCTTCTCAGCAGCGTATTTCGCAGGTAGCGCCGCCAGGGTCCGGGATCGTCCTTGGCGGCGAGGGCCTCCTTGGCCCGGAACCAGTCGGCCGCGCCCTGGAAGAAGGGGCCGGGACGGCCGTGGCGCAGGTAGTCCAGCATGGCCGCGCCGTCGTTGAGGGTGAAGCGCATACGCACGCCGGTCTGGTAGTCCCGGGGCTGGTAGTCCAGCCGTTCCCCCCGGGCGGCCCGGGCGTAGCGCACGGCGAAGGGGCTATCCGCCCGCTCGGTCATGGGGAAGCTGCCCCACACCCGGGGATTGACCTCCAGCACCCGCTCTCCCTTGAACTCCACCATGGCCATGCCCACGAAGCCGAAGGAGGCCAGCAGGCGGTACGCCTGGCTGATCATGCCCTCGTCGTAAAAGCTCTCGCAGCAGGTGGAGGGCCCGCCGGAGGCGGGGTATTCCCGAATCCGCCGGTGGCAGAGGGCGGCGATGAGCCGGCCCTCCCGGTCCAGCAGCAGGCTGGCCCCGGCCCCGGCCCCCTCCACCCGTTCCTGGACGATGGGGTGGGGGTCGTACCGGGCCATCCGGGCGCGGTGGGCCTCGTACTCCGTCGGGGTGTTGGCCACGGCATAGCGGTCCTTGGCCTTCAGACCGAATTTTTCCCCGCAGCGGGGCTTGATAATCACGGGAAAGCGGTCGGGCGCGCCCTCGAACTGCCGGGGGACGGGTATGCCCAGCTCCACGCAGCGGCGGTGGACCGCCTGCTTGTCGTTGAGCTGGTCCAGCGTCTCCGGCGGGGCGATGAGGAAATCGCACACCTGGGAAAAGCGCTCCCACTGCTTCGCCACGGCGTTCAGGGTGGCCGCCCCCGCGCAGAACAGCACCGGACGGCCGCAGCCCGCCAGCAGCTCATACAGCCGGTCCGGGTAGTCCGGGTCCGACGCGCGGCCCTCCAGCCAGCGCGTTTCGGCGGCGTAGCGGGAGGCGAACACCGGCGGCTCCAGCCGCTGGTCCCCCCGGGTCTGGAGGACGGCCACCCGGCGGCCGCTGCGCCCCAGCATCCGGGCGGCGGCGATGGAAGCGCGGTATTTCCCGTCCGTGATGACGACGGTGTCCATGGTGCGCCCCCCTTTCGCGTTTGTTGGCAGATATTATATCAAACTGCCCGGCGGATTGCAAGGGCCGCGCCGCCGCCCCGCCTTGACAGATCCCGCCCGATCCCGTATGATTGTGGGGAGAAAACTATGAGAAATGGGGCGATGCGGCATGATGACCCTTTCGGAATATCTGGCGGACCCCTGCGGCGCGCTGGCCCTCCCCTACTGGAAGGAGAAAGGGATGGCGGGCCACCCGGGGGTGGACGTGATTCACCACAGCCGCTTTGACGCGTCCATGGCGGAAGGCCGCGCCCACAGCAGCTATTTCCGGCTGATCCACCGCCTGGAGGACATCCCCCGGCTGGAACCGGCGGAGGGCGTGTCCTTCGGCCCGCTGGCGAGCGGGCGGGCGGGGGAGGCGGCGGAGCTGATCTGCCGCTGCTACCGCCATTCCGGCATTGAAGTGACCGCGGAGGAGGTGCTGGGGTGGACCGCATCCCCAGTCTACCGGCCGGAGCTGTGGATCGGGGCCTTTGCGGACGGGGCGCTGGTGGGCGCGGTCATCGGAGAGTTCGACCCGGAGGCGGGGGAGGGGGTCGTCGAGTGGCTCCAGGTGCTGCCCGAGTTCAGGCGGCGGGGGATCGCCGCGGGGCTGACGGCCCGGGCGCTGGCGGCCATGGCGGGCTTCGCGGACTTCGCCACCGTGTCCGGCGAGCGGGAGAACCCCACCCAGCCCGAGCGGGTCTACCGCGCCTGCGGCTTCCAGGGGGACAACGTGTGGCATATTCTGCGCTGAACAGGCGGGAATTGCCGGAATTTTGGAAAATAGAAAAATAGAGTTGATAAATTTTCCCGTCCGTGATAAAATAACTGCGGCCTGCAAGCGCCTCGGCGCGAGGCAAGGCCGCGCTAGTCGGGGAGTTAGCGGTGCCCTGTACCTGCAACCCGCTACAGCAGGGATGAATCCCGGCCCCCGGAGGCAGACTGTGCCGCCTGCCCCATATAAGCAGCGATGATGGATCGGTCCCGCGCAACGCTCACCCGTGAACCGTGTCAGGCGGGGAACCGAGCAGCACTAAGCGGACCTGGGCGTGTGCCGTGGGAGCGCCGGTCCTGAGCCGGCTGTATGGGTAACGGGCATATCCTGTCCTTCAAAGGCCGGTGCGCGGTCTTGTTTTGCGCCGAAGCGCGAGGGCAGGCGCATAGGGGAGCTTGGAGCGGAGCGAAAGCGGCTCGGCCCAAGCGTGACAAGGAACCCAGCGCACGATAGGCGCAGCGTGATACAGCGCTGCGCGTTTGTTTTATATTGGAGAGGTGGTCTATGATGTACCAGGCCCTGTACCGCAAGTGGCGCTCGCGCACCTTCGACGAGGTGGTGGGCCAGGACCACGTCACCCAGACGCTGAAGCGCCAGGTGACCGCCGGCCGTCTGTCCCACGCCTATCTGTTCACCGGCACCCGGGGGACGGGAAAGACCTCCTGCGCCAAGCTGCTGGCCCGGGCGGTGAACTGCGAAAACCCTCAAAACGGCAATCCCTGCAATGCCTGCCCCGCCTGCCTGGGCATTGAGAACGGCTCCATCCTGGACGTGCTGGAGCTGGACGCCGCCTCCAACAACCGGGTGGACGACATCCGGGCCATTCTGGACGAGGCGGTTTACACCCCCGCCACGGTGAAGAAGCGGGTTTACATTGTGGACGAGGTGCACATGCTGTCCGCCCAGGCGTTCAACGCCCTGCTTCAGATTTTGGAGGAGCCGCCGGAGCATTTGATGTTCATTCTGGCCACCACCGAGGTGCACAAGGTGCCCGCCACCATCAAGAGCCGGTGCCAGCAGTTCGCCTTCAAGCGCCTGCGGGCGGAGGACATCGCCGCCCACCTGCTGCGGGTGGCCGGGGCGGAGGGCTTCCCCCTGTCGGCGGAGGCCGCCGCCCTCATCGCCCGGCTGGCCGGGGGCGGTATGCGGGACGCGCTGTCCCTGCTGGACCAGTGCTCCGGCGGGGGAGAGGCGGTGGACGAGGCGCGGGTGCTGTCCACCCTGGGGCTGGCGGGCAGCTTAGAGGCCGCCGCCCTGCTGGAGCACGCCGCCGACGGCGACACCGCCGCCGCCCTGGAGCGGCTGGATAAGCTGTACGCCGGGGGCCGGGAGATGACCGCCCTGGCGGGAGAGCTGTCCGCCCTGGTGCGGGACCTGCTGGTGCGCAAAACCGCCCCCAGGGCGGGGGCGGCGCTGATGACCGGGGGCTTTGACGGCGAGACGCTGAAGCGGCTGTCCGCCCGGCTGGAGGCGCCCCGGCTGGCGCAGATGCTGGCCAGCCTGCAAAAAACGGCGGCGGAGCTGACCCGGTCGTCCAACCGCCGCACCGATATGGAGCTGTGCCTGATTACCCTGTGCGACCCGGCGCTGGACCCGTCTCCGGCGGGGCTGTGCGCCCGGGTGGCCCGTTTGGAGGAGCGGGGAGGGTCCGTCCCCGGGCCGGAGCGCAGGGCCGCTCCCGCGCCCCGGCGGGAGGAGCCGCCTGCGGAACCCGTCCCCTGGGAGGAGCCGCCGCTGCCCGACGAGCCCCCGGTCCGGGACGAGGACGCGCCCCCCTGGGATGTGGAGCCGGAGCCCCGGCCCGTATCCGCCCCGGCCCCCCGCCCCGCGCCCCGGCCCCGGCGGGAGCCGGAGCCTGTTCCTCCGCCGGCGGCTTCGCCGCCCCCTGCGCCGGAGGCCGCCGGAGGGGGCTGGCCCGGGTGGCCCGCCTTCCGGGACCGGCTCAAGAGCGCGCTGGCAGTGAGCGACTACAGCTTTCTCAGCAATCCCGCCATGGCGGAGGGCCGTTTCGACGGGCGGCAGATCACCCTGTGGACGGCCAATGATTTCCTGCGGGACATGCTGGACCGGCCTGCCATCGTCCGCCCCATGGTCCAGCTGTGCCAGCAGCTCACCGGAACGGCCCACGGGGTGGTGGTGAAGGTGGGGCAGGCCCCGCCGGAGGCGGCCCCTGCGGCGGCGGAGGCAGACCCCCTGACGCAATTTCTGGCCCAGGGGGGCAGCAATATTACAGTGGAGTAAAACCGAGGCGCCCGCAAAGCCGCCCTTGGGCTGTGCGGGGAGAGGAGAGGCAAGGGAGCAAAGACAGTTTTCGCCCCAGGCGGAAACGGAGCGGCGCGGACTCTGCGCCGGCGAAGGAGGCAGACAAATGGCAAAAGGATTCAACAGCCGCGGTATGGGCGGCATGGGCGGCGGGAACATGAACAACATGATCCGTCAGGCCCAGAAGATGCAGCAGGACATGCTCAAGGCCCAGGAGGAGCTGGAGAGCAAAACCTATGAGGCCGGGGCGGGGGGCGGCGTGGTGTCCGCCACGGTGTCGGGCAAGAAGGAGCTGGTGTCCGTGGCCATCGACCCCGAGGCGGTGGACCCGGACGACGTGGAGATGCTCCAGGACCTGATCGTGGCCGCCGTCAACGAGGCGCTGCGCAAGGCCGCCGAGGACGCCGCCAGCCAGATGTCCAGGCTGACGGGCGGACTTAATCTTCCGTTCTGATCGGGCGGCAGAGATGTATAACAGCACGCTGTGCTACCTGGAAAACAGCCGGGGGGAGTACCTGATGCTCCACCGGGTGAAGAAAAAGGCGGACATCAACCAGGGCAAGTGGATCGGCGTGGGCGGCAAGTTCGAGCAGGGCGAAAGCCCCGACGAGTGCCTGCGCCGGGAGGTGCTGGAGGAGACCGGCCTCACCCTCACCGAGTTCCGGTTCCGTGGGGTGGTCACCTTTTTGTGTAACGACAGCAGCTCGGACCAGTTCATGTACCTGTTCACCGCCACGGGCTGGACGGGGGAGCTGGATATGGACTGCAATGAGGGCGAGCTGAAGTGGGTGCCCAAGGGCGAAGTAACCCGGCTGCCCATCTGGGAGGGGGACGAGATCTTCCTCCAGCTGCTGGCGCAGGACGCGCCGCCCTTCCTGCTCACCCTGGACTACAGGAGCGAAACCGACAAGCTGGTGCGGGCCGTGCTGAACGGCCAAACCATTGTTTAGAATGTTTCACGTGAAACGTTCGTTCTGATTTCATCAAGGAGGAGTCACCATGAAATTTTCCCAGATGCCCTATGAGCGCCCCGACCTGGAGGGGATGAAGCAGACCCTGTCCGGCCTGGTGGAGCGGCTGAAGGGCGCGGATTCCTATGAGGAGGCCAAGGCCGTCATGATGGACCGGGAGCGGGAGCTGAAGCACATCGACACCATGGCCACCCTGGCCAGCGTCCGCCACTCCATCGACACCCGGGACCCGTTCTACGACGGGGAGGAGACCTTCTGGAACGGCGCCATGCCCCAGCTCCAGGAGTACATGCAGGCGTGGACCATGGCCATGCTGGATTCCCCCTTCCGCAAGGAGTTCGAGGCGGAGTACGGCGATCTGATGTTTATAAACGCCGAGATCCAGCTCAAGACCTTCTCCCCGGAGATCATCCCCCAGCTCCAGCAGGAGAACGACCTGACCACCGAGTATGAAAAGCTGCTGGCCTCCGCACAGATCCCCTTCGAGGGCAAGATCTACACCCTGTCCCAGCTCACCCCCTTCAAGACGGACGCGGACGACGCCCGCCGCCTGGCCGCCTGGAAGGCGGAGGGCCAGTGGTACAAGGACCATCAGGCCGACCTGGACCGCCTCTACGACCAGCTCACCCACCTGCGGGACGAAATGGGTAAGACGCTGGGCTGCGAGGGGTACACCACCCTGGGCTACTACCGCATGACCCGCAACTGCTACGCCAAGGAGGACGTGGAGAAGTTCCGCGCCGCGGTGGTGAAGTACCTGGTGCCGGTGGCCGACCGCATCTACCGGGAGCAGGCCAAGCGGCTGGGCAAGCAGTACCCCATGAGCTTTGCCGACAACGCCCTGGAGTTCCGTTCCGGCAACCCCCGGCCCCAGGGCAGCCCCGACGACATCCTGGCCCAGGGCAAGAAATTCTACGACGAGCTGTCCCCCGAGACGTCCGAGTTCTTCCAGACCATGCTGGACAATGAGCTGCTGGACGTGCTGTCCACCGAGGGCAAGCGCTCCGGCGGCTACTGCACCTCCATCCCCGACTACCGGGTGCCCTTCATCTTCGCCAACTTCAACGGCACCCAGGGGGATGTGGAGGTGGTCACCCACGAGGCGGGCCACGCCTTCGCCGCCTGGATGAACCGGGACCGGGTGCCCATGGAGTACGTCTGGCCTGGCATGGAGGCCTGCGAGGTCCACTCCATGTCCATGGAGTTCATGGCCTGGCCCTGGGCGGAGGGCTTCTTCGGCAAGGACACCCGGAAGTTCCTTTACAGCCACCTGTCCGGCGCCCTCACCTTCATCCCCTACGGCACCATGGTGGACCACTTCCAGCACGAGGTTTACGCCAACCCGGACATGACCCCCGCCCAGCGCCACGCCGTCTGGAAAGAGCTGCTGGGGGTGTATATGCCCTGGATGAAGCTGGACGGGGACATCCCCTTCTACGCCGAGGGGGAGGGCTGGCAGCGCCAGCACCACATCTATTCCAGCCCCTTCTACTATATCGACTACTGCCTGGCCCAGACCGTAGCCCTTCAGTTCTGGGCGCTGCTCCAGAAGGACCGCGGGCTGGCCTGGGAGAAGTACATGGCCTACACCCGCCAGGGCGGCAGCCGCACCTTCACCGGCCTGCTGGAAAACGCGGGATTGGAGAGCCCCTTTGGCGAGGAGTGCCTACGGGGCGTGTGCCAGACCGCCAGCGACTGGCTGGACCAGTTCGATCTCAGCGGCATCGAGTAAGGACGATACGCAAAGCGCCCCTCCCCCAAGCGGGGGAGGGGCGCTTTTTTCGCCGGTTAGCGGATGAATCCGCCGTTAAACTCCTTTTGCACCTTGGCCAGCATGAGAAACGAGACTGCCATTCCCGCCAGCAGGACGCCCACTGAGAGGACCACAACCGGGACCGTCTCCCCAAACAGCGCAATTACCCCGCTGAATACCATGGCAATGGCCAGCACAAACAGACCTTTGGAGAAAGCTTCCCCGTATTTTTTCTTGTCCGCCTCTTCCACCTGCGTCTGATGGTACGAGTGAATTAAGTTTGTGTTTCCCCTGTAGATCGCGGCCGCCACACCAAAGAACAGCAGCGCCCCAGCAAACATAATCACGGAATAAAAAACCATATCCATACCGCCTTATCGTTATTTGTTTTATTCGTCCGGGGTGGTTTTGGCCGCGTGCCGGGAGTATACGACGCTGGCGGCCAGAGCGGCCGCGGCCGCCGCCGCCATCCACAGCCAGCACCACGCGCCCTCCGCCAGCAGGGCGGCCAGGACGCAGACTGCCCCCATCGCCGCCATGACCCAGCCGCCAAACCGCTGGCATTTCCGCCAGACCGCCGTGTTTTTCACGCTCCACGGGGTGCGCAGGCCCACCGGGCCGGGCTCCTTCAGCTTGGGCATCCAGTTGCCCAGGGCGATGAACCCCAGGCCGCTCAAACCGCAGAGGAGCTGGTTGAGGTCCAAGGGCATGAAGGCCAGGTTTTCCACCTGCCGGAAGCTGGTATACAAAAAGTACGCGGTCATCAGGTCGAACACGGCGAACTGGGCAACGCCTCCGATGACTATGATGCGCTCCCCTATCTCCCCGGAGGGAAATTCCCGGCACATCCGGCAGGTGCCCAGCCACAGCGCCCCGTAGGGGAGCAGAAGGCCCGGAAAGATCAGCATTTCAAATTTGCTCCCCCAGCGGTTTACCACGCCCGCCGCGTCATAGTGGGCCGGGATGCGGTCCGGCAGAAAGGGCAGCGCCGCCAGCACCAGAATCAGCGCCAGAAGGATCAGCAGGATGCAGGCGGTATACATTGTTTTCAGAGTTTTGTTCATGATCCGCGCCTCCTCTCAAGTCGTCCAGCCATAAAATGGCCTCGTCCAGCACCGTCAGGTCCAGCTCGTAGAAGATGAAGTTTTTCCGCCGGGTCTCGTAGATCAGCTCCGCCTCTTTCAGCTTTTTCAGGTGGTAGGACAGGGCCTGGGGAGTCATGCCCACCGCCTGGGCCAGCGCGCCGGAGGAGACGCGGCCCCGCTTGAGCTGGAGGAGTATTTGGCGGCGGTTCTCGTCGGCCAGCGCCGCCAGGATGTCCGATACGCCCATGGGGTGTCCCTCCCAAACTATTTCAAATTTTCTTTAAATTGATATTAGCAGGTGGGGAGGACACTGTCAAGAAGTATTTCAAAATAATTTGAAATACTGTCTCGCCGGAGGCGGGAGCAGGGGCCGGGGTTCGACAGAAATACACACATAAAGCCATATGTAAAAATTTGCAGGACAAGGAAAAATCAGGAAACCCGGAAATACTGCGGGAATACATCGTGATTATGTATAAAAACCGGCAAATAAATCTGGTCAAAAAAGCGAAAATGTCAAAAATATATCGTTATGTCGTCTCATATGCACTGAAAGCGTTGAAAGCAACATGCGGGAATATTTTTAAAAATGCCGTCCATTTACAGCGCCGGGGACAAAGCAGTATCATCTGCTTATAAACGCTGCCCCGGAGCGGCAGCGGGGAGAAAACGAAGCAGAGGAGTGGTGTTCATGAAAAAAATACCCCGCATCGCGGCACTGATCCTGGCCGCGGCGCTGCTGCTGTCCCTGTGTGGGTGCGGCGCGGTGGACGGCAAAACCCACCTCAAGTTCCAGATCTGGGACGTGGCCCAGCGCGAGAGTATGCAGGCCGTCTGCGACGCCTACACGGAAAAGCACCCTGATGTGGTCATCGAGGTCCAGGTCACCAGCTGGAACGAGTACTGGACCAAGCTGGAGGCCGCCGCCGAGTCCAACACCATGCCGGACATCTTCTGGATGCACACCAACCAGATTTTGTACTATTCCGACTTCGGCATCCTGGCGGACGTCACCGAGCTCTACAACGACGTGGAGCCGGGCTACTACGAGAACCATTTTTCCGACATTTCCATCGGCAACGCCCAGGGCAGCGACGGCCGGATGTACGGCGTGCCCAAGGATAAGGACAATATCTTCCTGGTGTATAACAAGGAGATGTTCGACGCCGCCGGAGTGGCCTACCCCGATGAGAACTGGACTTGGGACGATCTGGTGAACGCCTCCCAGACCATCTACGACAAGACCGGGAATTACGGCTACATGGCCTATAACGACGACCAGATGGGCTATTGGAGCTTTGTCTATCAGGCCGGCGGGTACATTTTGAACGAGGACTTCACCAAGGCCGGCTTCGACCAGCCCGGCACCAAGAAGGGCATGGAGTTCTACGTGGGGCTGCAGGACTACGACTGGTGCCCTAAGCAGGCCTATTTCGCGGAGACCGCCCCCGGCACCGCCTTCTTCTCCGGCATCGGCGCCATGTATATCGAGGGGAACTGGGAGCTGATGAATAAGTGCGTCAACTTCCCCAACATGGACGGCAAGTGGGACATCGCCCCCATGCCCAAGTGCCCCGACCCGGTGAGCGGCGACGGCCGGGCCACCATCTCCAACGGCCTGTGCTACTCCACCGCCGCCAAGGGCAGGACCCGGGACATCGCCCTGGACGTCATCAAATTCTTTGGCACCGAGGAGGCCCAGCTGCTGGCCAGCTCCTACGGCGCGGCCATCTCCGCCTATAACGGCACCGAGCAGCCCTACTTCGACGCCTTTGACAAGAAGGGCTATGACATCAACGTGGAGATGGTCATGGACCAGTTTGAGTACGGCGTGCAGAACGTGAACAACGCCGCCAAGCCCAAGTGGAAAAGCCCCGTGCTGGACGAGGTGAATAAGGTCTACAACGGCCAGCAGAGCCTGGAGCAGGCCATGGCCAAGATGCAGCAGATCGTGGACACCGAGACCGCCAAGAAGCTGGCGGGTAACTGAGAGGAGGGCCGACTGTGAAAAAGAACAAGCTGTCCCCGGCGGCCCGCCGGGAGCAAAACTGGGCCTATATCATGGTGGCCCCCACCATCATCGGCCTGCTGGTGCTCAACCTGTGGCCCTTCGCCCAGACCATCTACACCAGCTTCTGCGAGCACCTGGGCTTCGGCCACTACAAGTTTATCGGCCTGGCCAACTACGCGGAGATGTTCCAGACCCCCGAGTTCTGGAAGGCCACCTGGAACACCATCCTGTTCTGCATTCTCACCGTCCCCGTGGGGCTGTTCCTGTCCCTGCTGGTGGCCATGCTGCTCAACGCCAAGATCAAGTTCAAGGGCGGCTTCCGCACCATCTTCTTCCTGCCCATGGTGTGCGCCCCCGCCGCCGTCACCATGGTGTGGCGCTGGATCTTCAACGGCGAGTACGGCATACTCAACCAGGCGCTGGGCGCCAAGATCGGCTGGATCACCGACCCCAACTTCGTCATGATCTCCTGCGCCATCGTGGCCATCTGGAGCAATATCGGATATGACGCCGTTCTCCTGCTGGCGGGGCTTCAGAACATCCCCAAGACCCTCTACGAGGCCAACAGCATCGACGGCGCGGGCAAGGTGAAGCAGTTCTTCACCATCACCCTGCCCATGGTGTCCCCCACCCTGTTCGTGGTGATGATTATGCGCCTGATGGCCTCCGTGAAGGTGTACGACCTGATCTACATGATGGTGGAGGAGACCAACCCCGCCGTCACCAGCGTACAGAGCCTGATGTACCTGTTCTACCGGGAGTCCTTCGTGGCGGGCAGCCGCGGCATGGGCTCGGCCATCGTCATCTGGACCGTGCTGCTCATCGGCCTGGTCACCGTGATCCAGTTCTACGGCCAGAAGAAGTGGGTCAATTACGACGTGTAAGGGAGGGCTGAAACGATGAAACGCAGTTCCATGGAATCCTCCAAGACCATGAACACGGTGCTCACCTACGTGTTCCTCATCCTGGGCGCCCTCATCATGATTTTCCCCTTTGTGTGGATGATCCTCACCAGCTCCAAAACCGTGCCCGAGAGCATGGAGGTGCCCCCCACCATCCTGCCCGACCGGCTGATGCTGGACAATTTCGTGGAGGCTATCAAGAGCCTGCCCTTCCTGAACCTGTATGTGAACACGGGCCTGATGATCCTGTTCCGGGTGATCTGCGCGGTGCTGTTCAGCTCCATGGCGGGCTACGCCTTCGCCAAGCTGGAGTTCAAGGGCAAGGGCCTGCTGTTCGGCATCGTGCTGGTGCAGATGTCCCTGCCCAGCCAGATCTTCATTATCCCCCAGTACCAGATGGTGGCCAAGATGGGCCTTGCCAACACCATCTTCGCCCTGGTGTTCCCCGGCCTGGTGAGCGCCTTCGGCGTGTTCTTCCTGCGCCAGACCTACATGGGCATACCCAAGGAGGTGGGCGAGGCCGCCTACCTGGACGGCTGCAATCAGTGGCAGACCTTCTATAAGGTCATGTTCCCCCTCACCGGCACCTCCGTGGCCGCCCTGACCATCTTCACCGCCGTGTTCGCCTACTCCGACCTGATGTGGCCCCTGGTGGTGAACTCCGACCTGAACATGATGACCCTGTCCTCCGGCCTGGCCACCCTGCGAGGCCAGTTCACCACCAACTTCCCGGTGCTGATGGCCGGCTCCCTGCTAGCCATGCTGCCCATGGTCATCCTGTACCTCATCTTCCAGAAGCAGTTCATCGAGGGCATCGCTTCCACCGGAGGAAAATAAGCGGCCGCCGGCCGAATGACGCTCTCCGGCAAATGAGTTCTCCGCGGCACCGGGAGACCGCTTCCCGGCGCACTGACGCTTCTCCCTCTTAACAGACAGCCCCGGCCGTGCGAAAGGGCCGGGGCTGTCGCTCTAGCCAGCCTCCAATTTTCCCGCTGGAGCAGGGCGTGGATTTGTGCGATATTTTTCAAGATGCCCCTTGCCTCCCGGTGAAAAATCCCGTACAATCACTGCAAATACTTTACAATGGGGGGGTCCCTATGATCGTGCTCGATCAGAACAGCAAGGTGTTCACCCTGCACACCAAAAACACCACCTATCAGATGAAGGCGGACGCCAACCGGGTGCTGCTCCACACCTATTACGGGCCAAGGGTCCGGGGCGGGGACCTGTCCCGGCTCATCCAGTACGCCGACCGGGGCTTTTCCCCCAATCCCAGCGAGGCCAGGGACAACCGCACCTACTCCCTGGACACCCTGCCCCAGGAGTACTCCACCTGCGGCGTGGGCGACTTCCGCCTGCCCTCCATCGAGTTCGAGCCGGAGGACGGCAGCCGCCTGGCCGACCTGCGCTACACCGGCTTCGAGCTGAAGAAGGGGAAGTACGCCCTGCCCGGCTTGCCCGCCTTTTCCGGCGGGGAGGAGTGGGAGACGCTGATCGTCCACCTCATCGACTCCACGTGCAGGGTGTCGGTGAAGCTGTACTACGGCGTGCTGGAGGAGTGCGACCTCATCACCCGGGCGGTCCAGGTGGTAAACGAGGGGGGGCGGAGCGTCCGGCTGCGCCGGTGTGCCTCCCTGTGCCTGGACTTCCAGGGGGGGGAGCTGGACTTCATCACCTTCGACGGCTGCCACGCCCAGGAGCGCGGCCTGAACCGCGCCCCCCTGCGCCAGGGAGTGCAGAGCGTGGAGAGCGTGCGGGGCACCTCCAGCCACCACCACAATCCCTTCGTCATCCTGTGCGATCACGGCGCCGACGAGGATTACGGCGTCTGCTATGGGGCCATGCTGGTATACAGCGGCAATTTCCTGGCCGCGGCGGAGCGCACCCACCTGGAAAACAACCGCCTGCTGCTGGGCATCAATCCCTATCACTTCTGCTGGACGCTGGGGCCGGGGGAGACCTTCACCGCCCCCGAGGCGGCCGTGGTGTGCTCCCCCCGGGGGCTGGGGCAGATGAGCCGCCAGTTCCACCGGGCCATCCGGGAGCACCTCATCCACGACCCCATGGAGGGGAAGCGCCGCCCGGTGCTCATCAACAACTGGGAGGCCACCGAGTTCGACTTCGACGCGGACAAACTGGTGAGCATCGCCCAGGCCGCCGCCCCCCTGGGCATTGAGCTGTTCGTCATGGACGACGGCTGGTTTGGCGTGCGCAACAGCGATTACGGCGGCCTGGGAGACTGGTCGGTGAACAAGAAAAAGCTCCCCGGCGGGCTGGAAGCCCTGGTGCCCCGCATCCGGGAGCTGGGCATGTCCTTCGGCATCTGGATCGAGCCGGAGATGGTCAGCGAGGACAGCGCCCTCTACCGGGCCCACCCCGACTGGGCGCTGAAGGCCCCCAACCGCCCCGTCAGCCGGGGGCGGAGCCAGCTGGTGCTGGACTTCTCCCGCAGGGAGGTCCGGGATCACGTCTACGGGGAGATCAAACAGGTGCTGGGCAGCGCCGAGATTGCCTATGTGAAGTGGGACATGAACCGCAGCCTCACCGAGGTGTGGTCCGCCGCCCTGCCCAGCCGCCGCCAGGGCGAGCTGTTCCACCGCTTCGTGCTGGGGGTGTACGACATTCTGGAGCGGATGCGCCGGGACTTCCCCCACATACTCATCGAGGGCTGCTGCGGCGGCGGCGGGCGGTTCGACGCCGGTATGCTCTGCTACACTCCCCAGATCTGGTGCAGCGACAACACCGACGCCATCGACCGGCTGCGCATCCAGTACGGCACCTCCTTCGCCTATCCCGTGTCCGCCATGGGGGCCCACGTGTCCGCCGTGCCCAACCAGCAGACCGGGCGGAGCACCCCCATGGAGACCCGGGGCGTGGTGGCTATGGCGGGCACATTCGGCTACGAGATGGACCTGAACCACACCACCCAGGAGGAGCGGGAGACCATCAAACGCCAGGTGGCCTTCTTCAAGGAGCACTACGAGCTCATCCAGCGGGGGGATTACTACCGGCTCAGCGACCCCTTTGCCGGCCCCTTCACCGCCTGGCAGCAGGTGTCGCCCGACCGGCGGGAGACGCTGGTATCCGTGGTGACCCATGAGGCGCGGGCGTCCGCGCCCTTCCGCACCGTGCGCCTGAGAGGACTGGACCCGGACGCCCAGTACCGGGTGAACGGCGGCGAGACCTGGCCCGGCGACGTGCTCATGGCGGCGGGCTATCCCCTGCCGCTCCCCGCCGGGGACTACCAGGCTTTGCAGCTGTATTTTCAAGCGGAGTGACAAACAGGGCTTCCCCCAAGGGGGAAGCCCTGCGCAAAGGGACGCTCAGCGTCCCGGCTGGCCCTTGTTCTGCATACGCCATTCCCGGGGGGACAGGCCGTAACGCTTTTTAAACGCCCGGGAGAAGTGGAGCTGGTTGGGATAGCCGCAGGCGGCGGAGATGGCCCCGATGGAGGACCGGGTGGAGGTGAGCCGCTCCGCGGCCTTGGACAGCCGCAGGCGGATGAGAAATTCCTGGGGCGGGCAGCCCATGTTCTCCTTGAACATCTTGCTGAAATAGCTGCGGTTGAGCTTGCACACGTCGGCCAGCTCCTCCACGCTCAGCTCCCGCTGGTAGTTGTGCTCCATGAAGGTCACCGCCTCCTGGATGTAGAAGTCCTGGAGGCGGGGGCCGGAGGCGTGCCGCCGGGAGGAGGAGGACTGGATCAGTCCGTCCAGAAACAGGCACAGATGGCCGGTGAGATGGAGTGTAGAGGACTGGGAGTGGCCGGCGATATACAGCATGGCGTCCCGCACCGCGCGGCCCTGTTCCGGGGAGCGGGGCTGATAGATGGGCTGGAGGGGGCCCAGCCCCGCCTCGCCCAGGTATTCCTCCGCCCGCAGGCCGCCGAATTCCAGCCAGACGTATTTCCAGGGGTCCTTTTTGTCCGCGAAGTAGGTGTTGACCAGGCCGGGACAGATGAGAAACGCCTGGTCCGGCCCCAGCGCATAGCGCCGGGTGACGCCGTCGGGGCCGGTGGCATCCAGTTGCCCCCGGCCCGATATCACATAGTGGAGCAGAAAGTTGTTGCGCACGAAGGGGCCGAAGGAGTGCAGCGGCGCGCACTGCTCCCACCCGCATTGGAACAGCCGCAGGTCCAGAAAGTTCTCGTGGGGAAAGACGGAAAAGGAAAAATCTTTCATGTCCGGGCACATCCTTTCTTGCTTGCGGCTCTATGATATCACAATATTCCGCAAAAACCAACCGAAAATAAGGAGGAATCAGCTATGTATGACGTCATCGCCCTGGGCGAGCTGCTGGTGGATTTCACCGGAAGCGGCGCCAGCGCCCAGGGAAACCCGCTGTTTGAGGCCAATCCCGGCGGCGCGCCCTGCAATGTGCTGGCCATGCTGAGCAAGCTGGGACGGCGCTGCGCCTTTGTGGGCAAGGTGGGGGAGGACATGTTCGGCTATATGCTCCGCGACGCCGCGGCGGTGGCGGGCATCTGCATGGACCACCTGGTGTTCGACCGGGAGGCGCGCACCACCCTGGCCTTTGTCAAGACCTTCGGCAACGGCGACCGGGATTTCTCCTTCTACCGCAATCCCGGGGCGGATATGCTGCTGCGGGAGGAGGAGCTGCCCCTGGACGAGATCGCGGAGTGCCGGGTGTTCCACTTCGGCACCCTGTCCATGACCCACGAGGGGGTGCGCCGGGCCACCGTCAGGGCGGTGGCCCGCGCCCGTCAGGGCGGAGCGGTGATCTCCTTTGACCCCAACCTGCGCGAGCCCCTGTGGGACAGCCTGGACCAGGCCAGGGCGCAGATGGAGTACGGCCTGTCCCAGTGCCATGTGCTGAAGATCGCGGACAACGAGCTGGAGTTCATGACGGGCCAAACGGACTTTGACCGGGGGGCGGCCATGCTGCGGGAGCGATTCCCCGGCATCCGGCTGCTCAACGTCACCGCCGGGGCCCAGGGCAGCTATTGCTATTACGGGGACGAGCGGGTGTTTGTCCCCGCCTGCCGGAGGGGCGGCGTCATCGAGACCACCGGGGCGGGGGATACCTTCTGTGCCTGCGTGCTGGACTTTGTACTGGAACACGGGCTGGACGGGCTTGCCCGGGACCACCTGGCCGCCATGCTCCGCTTTGCCAACACGGCGGCCTATCTGGTCACCACCCGGAAGGGAGCGCTGCGCTCCATGCCGGAGGCGGACGAGGTGCGCCGCCTGCTGGCCCGGACAGAGGAGGCGGAGGCATGAGCGAATTTGAGCGCCGCCTGGCCG
Source organism: uncultured Oscillospiraceae bacterium (assembly GCA_949841355.1). Classification (GTDB taxonomy): domain Bacteria; phylum Bacillota; class Clostridia; order Oscillospirales; family Oscillospiraceae; genus Enterenecus. The sequence continues at coordinate 25,867 of CATKZP010000002.1, read as the reverse complement.
CGCGGCAGGACGAGCTGGACTGGCTGTATATGGAGCTGTACGGCCGCCGGGACAGGCTGAACGAGCTGAAGGAGCGCATGGCCGGATTCCACCGCGCCCGGAGCCAGGCCCTGCGCCGCCTGGATGAACAGCGGGAGGCCGCTCCGGACTGGTTCCGGGCGGGGAGAATGGTGGGCATGACCATGTACCCGGGGCTGTTCGCCGGAAACCTGAAGGGCGTGGAGGAGCGGCTGGGCTATTTGCAGGAGCAGGGGATCACCTACCTGCACCTGATGCCTCTGCTGAAAATGCCCCACCCGGACAACGACGGCGGCTATGCCGTGGAGGACTTTGACCAGGTGGACCCCACCCTGGGCAGCAACGAGGATTTGAGCCATCTGGCCGCCGCCATGCGCCGCCGGGGGATGAGCTTGTGTCTGGACTTCGTCATCAACCACACCGCCGACACCCATGCGTGGGCCAAGCGGGCGAAGGCGGGGGAACAGGAATACATCGACCGCTACATCTGCTTCGACACCCCGGATATCCCCCGGGAGATGGAAAAAACCATTCCCGACGTGTTCCCCGCCACCGCCCCGGGCAGCTTCATCTTCGTCCCCGAGATGGGCAAGTACGTGTGCTCATCCTTTCACCCCTACCAGTGGGACCTCAATTACCGCAACCCGGCGGTGTTCAACGACATGGTGGGCAGTATGCTCCGCTTGGCCAACCTGGGGGTGGAGGTGCTGCGCATCGACGCAGTGCCCTACCTGTGGAAGGAAATGGGCACCACCTGCCGCAATCTGCCTCAGGTCCACACCATCATGCGCATGATCCGGCTGGTCGTCGAATGCGTGTGCCCCGGCGTCATCCTCAAGGGCGAGGTGGTGATGGCGCCCAGGGAGCTGGCCCCCTATTTCGGCACGGCGGACAAGCCGGAGTGCCATCTGCTCTACAACGCCTCCACCATGGCCACCCAGTGGAGTGCCCTGGCCTCCGGCGACGTGCGGCAGCTGAAAAAGCAGCTGGACGACCTGCACTCCCTGCCCGCGCACTGCTGCTTCGTCAACTACCTGCGCTGCCACGACGACATCGGCTGGGGGCTCAACGAGGAGTACGGCAGGACCATCGGCATGGACCCGTTGGCCCACAAGAAATACCTCTACCAGTTTTTCGAGGGCAGCTTCCCCGGCAGCTTCGCCCGAGGGGAGCGGTATAACTACGACCCCGCCACCCAGGACGCCCGCACCTGCGGCACCACCGCCAGCCTGTGCGGCATCGAAAAGGGGCTGTGCGAGGGGGACGAGGGACAGGTGGCGCTGGGCGTGCGGCGGGATCTGATGATGCACGCCGCCGTGATGTGCATGGCGGGCTTCCCCATGCTGTCCAGCGGGGACGAGATCGGCCAGCTCAACGGCTACGGCTACCATGACGACCCGGCCCTGCGGGAGGACAGCCGCAACCTCCACCGCACCCCCTTCGACTGGGACAAGGCGGCGCTGCGCACACGGGAGGGAAGCGTGCAGCGGCGCATCTGGGACGGGCTGCGGCGGCTGGAGCAGCTGCGCTCCGCCCAGCCCTGCTTCGCCCCCGGCGCCTGGGTGACCACCTGGGATACCCACAGCAGCCGGGTGCTGGCTCTGGTGCGCCGGGCGGGGGAGGAGCGGCTGGTGTGCCTGTTCAACTTCGCCGGCGCCCCCGAGCCCTACGCCCTGGACGGCATGGAGGGGGCGTTTACCGACCTGATCTCCGGGGAGGCGGCGTCCTGCTCGGCGGGGACGCTGGAACCCTATCAGTACCGCGTGTGCCTGGCCTCGCGGTAACATGAAACCGGCCTTCGCTGCATAAGGTGTAAGGACACTTGAGCAACGGAGGGTTCGGCATGAAGCAGACCAAGATTTTTTACCTGCGGCGGAAGGTGATCGCCGGGGCGGCCTTCGCATTGGCCGCTGTGATGATGTTCTGGGTGGTGAACCACCCGGCGGTGGTGGGGGCGTCCGCCTCCACCCGGCAGCTGCCCATCTACTGCGTGCAGAAGGATTACAAGGTGGTCTCCCTCAGCTTTGACGCCGCCTGGGGTAATGAGGACACCCAGCAGCTCATCGACATCCTGGGCAAGTACGATGTCAAGGCTACCTTTTTTGTGGTGGGGGAGTGGGTGGACAAATATCCCGAGTCCGTCAAGGCGCTGGCCGACGCGGGCCATGAGGTGATGAGCCACTCCGACACCCACGCCCATTTCAACAGCCTGTCCGCTGATGAGATCGTGGCCGATCTCACCGCCTGCGGGGACAAGATTGAGGGAGTCACCGGGGTGCGGCCCACCCTGTTCCGCTGCCCCTACGGGGAGTACGACGACCACGTGATCAACGCCGTGCGCTCCATGGACATCGAGCCCATCCAGTGGGACGTGGACAGCCTGGACTGGAAGGACCTGTCCGCCGCCGACATCACCAAGCGGGTGACGGGCAAGGTGCAGCCCGGGTCCATCGTGCTCTTCCACAACGCGGCGCTGCACACCCCGGAGGCCCTGCCCGGCATCATCGAGGCCCTTTTGCAGCAGGGGTATGCTTTCGTGCCCGTCTCCCAGCTGATCCTGCCCGGGGAGTGCGGGCAGGACTACACCATCGACCACACCGGCCGGCAGTGTCCCCGCGGGGCGTGAGCGGCCGGATAGAACGAGAGGCGCCCGCCGGTCCGAAAAGGGACCGGCGGGCGCTGTTTTTCACCTGGGGAGCAGCCGGCGGTAGATTTGCTCCAGCTCCTGGGCGTCCATGAGCACGGGGACGGGGTAGAGGGGATTGGCCTCCCGGTCCGCGCGGCGGGCCAGGGCGGGAATATCCTGCGGGCGCAGCTCCGGGATGGCGGCGCCGATGCCGCAGCGGGCGTTGAGGGCCTCCACGCCGCCGATGAAGGCTGAGGCGGCCTCTTGCTCACCCGCGCCGGGGCGGGCCAGGCCCGCCGCCTGGGCCAGCCGGGCCAGCTGGGAGTGGACGGCGGGGCCATAGGCGCGCAGCACCACCGGCAGGATAACGGCGTTGGCATGGCCGTGGGCCACGTTATACGCGCCCCCCAGGGAGTGGGCTACGGCGTGGATATAGCCCACGTAGGACTTGGTGAAGGCGCACCCCGCCCGGAAGGAGGCGGTGAGCAGATTGCGCCGGGCGTCCAGGTCCGAGCCGTTTTGGTACGCCCGCTCCAGGTTGGCGAAGATGAGCTCCACCGCCGCCAGGGCGTCCTCCCGGGTGTCCGGGGTGGTGGAGCGGCCGATGAAAGCCTCCACCGCGTGGGTGAGGGCGTCCATCCCCGTGGAGGCGGTGAGGCGGGGGGGCAAGGAGAGGGTCATCTCTGGGTCCAGCACGGCGTAGCCGGGGATGAGGGGAAAGTCGCTGATGGCGTACTTGTCCCGGGTGACGGCGTCGGTGATGACGGCGGCGATGGTGGTCTCGCTGCCGGTGCCGGCGGTGGTGGGGACGGCGGCCAGGGGCGGCAGGGGACGGCGCACCTTCAGCACGCCCCCCAGCTTGGACAGCGGTTTGTGGGGCAGGACTGCCCGCACCCCCACCGCCTTGGCGCAGTCCAGGCTGGAGCCGCCGCCGATGCCGATGATGGCCTGGCAGTTCCCCGAGCGGTAGAGCGCCAGGGCCTCCTCCACGGTGTCCGTGGTGGGGTTGGGGATGGTTTTGCTGTAGACCGCGCAGGATATGCCCGCCGCAGCCAGGGCGTCCAGCAGACGCCGGGTTCCCGGCATATTGGCCACGCTGGGGCTGGTGACCACCAGCACGCTGCCGCAGCCCCTGTCCGCCAGCCTGCCCGGCAGGCTGGCCACGTCGGGCAGCTGCTCCGGCCTGCGGTAGGGCAGCAGCGGGATGGCCAGCCGGAAGGCCCCCTGGAAGATTCTGCACCAGCACCGTTTCAAAGCGTTCATCGCCAGACCCCCTCTGTGTTGGAACCAGTATATCCCATTTTGAACCGGGGCGCAAGCGGCCGGAGAGAAATGGCCGGTTTTTTGTGTTTGCCGCCAAAAGGCGGTTCTCCCCGTTGCTTCTAGGAGAAAAGGGTGTTATAATGTGTCAGACTTATGCCCTCCCGCCCTAGAGAGCGGAACGAAAGGGTATGCCGACGCACATTATGATATAAAGGAGCCGCGCTTATGGAAAGCCAGTTTGACCGGCCCGTCCCCGCCCGGGTGGGCGTGGAGGCGGAGAAGTGGGATCTGATGAAGCCGGGCCTCAGCCCCGATATTGTGCCGCTGTCGGTGGCGGATATGGAGTTTGCCTCGCCCCCCGCCATCATCAAGGCGCTGGAGGACACCGCACGCTCCGGCCTGTGGGGGTACACCGGCTGGGGGGACCGGTACTTTAACGCCCTGCGCGGCTGGATGGCCGCCCGTCACGGCTGGGAGATCCGGCGGGAGTGGGTGGTCCGGGTGAACGGAGTGGTCCAGGGGCTGAACGCCGCGATCCGCGCCCTCACCCAGCCGGGGGACGGCATCGTCATCCAGCCGCCGGTGTACCCGCCCTTCTTCCGGGCGGTGCGGGAGAACGGCCGGACCCTGGTGGAGAGCCCGCTGCGGCTGGAAAACGGCCGGTATGAGATGGACTTTGACGACCTGGAGGAGAAGCTGGCCCGGCCGGAGGTGACGGCGTTTATCCTGTGCTCCCCCCACAACCCGGTGGGACGGGTTTGGAGCGAGGAAGAGCTGCGCCGGCTGGGGGAGCTGTGCCTCAGCCACCGGGTGCTGGTCATCAGCGACGAGATTCACTGCGACCTGATCCAGCCACCCTTCCGGCACACCCCCTTCGCGTCGCTGGGAGAGGCGTTCGCCCAAAACTGCGTCACCGGAACGGCGTGCAGCAAGACCTTCTCCCTGGCGGGGCTGTGCTGCGCCAATATGCTGGCGGCCGATCCGGAGAAAAAGGCGGCGCTGGAAAAAGAGGTGGAGCGGTCCGGCTGCGGCACCTACAGCATCTTCGGCGTCCGGGCGCTGGAAGCGGGCTATGAGCAGTGCGGCCCTTGGCTGGACCAGCTCATTGCTTACGTGGGGGACAACCACCGCCTTCTCCGGGCGTTTATGGCCCGGCATTTTCCTGGCGCTTTTACGGTGGACCTGGAAGGGACCTACCTGGCGTGGGTGGACCTCCAGTGCCTGGGGCTGGACGCGGGGGAGCGGGCCCGCTTTTTGGAGGACGAAGCCCAGCTGTACCTGAGCCATGGCGTCCCCTTCGGCGCGCCGGGGTTTGAACGCTTCAATCTGGCCTGTCCCCGCTCGGTGCTGTCCGCCGCGCTGGACCGGCTGCTGTCCGCCGCCCAAAAGCGGGGGCTGGCCCGGTGACCGCCATTACAGACAAGAAACGAGTTGATTTGATTTGACTATCATCATCGCGGGGGGCGGCAAGGTGGGCGCCACCCTGGCCGAGCACCTGGCCGACGAGGGCCACAGCGTCACCATCGTGGACGTGTCCGGCGACACGCTGGACCGGCTGGCCAATCAGCTGGACGTGATGTGCGTGAAGGGGAACTGCGTCTCCCGGGAGGTCCTGCTGGAAGCGGGGGCGAAGGAGACCGACGTGCTCATTGCCGCCACCGACTCCGACGAGATCAATCTGCTGTGCTGCCACATCGCCCACCGTTTAGGTTTGCCTTACACCGTGGCCCGGGTGCGGGGCACCGAGTACGTCAGCGATCTGGACACCCTGAAAAACGACTTCGGCATCACCATGCTCATCAACCCGGAGCTCACCACTGCGGTGGAGATCTCCCGGCTGCTGCGCTTTCCCTCCGCCGCCAACATCGACTCCTTCGCCCGGGGACGGGTGGAGCTGGTGTCCTTCACCGTTCAGGAGGGGGACTTTCTGGCGGGGCGGACTCTGGCCTCGCTGTCGTCCAAGATTCAGGGCCTGCCCCTGCTGCTGTGCGCCGTGGAGCGGGGGGACGAGGTGTTTATTCCCAACGGCGCGTCCCTCATCAGCGCGGGGGACCGGGTTTCGGTGGCGGGCACGCCCAGCGGCATCAACCAGTTTTTCAAGCTGCTGGGACGCCAGACCCACCGCATCCGCAGCGTGTTTATCATCGGCGGCGGGCGCATTGCCTTCTATCTGCTGGTCCAGCTGGAGCGGCTGGGCATGAGCTGCAAGGTTGTGGAGCGGGGAGAGGCGCGCTGCCGGGAGCTGGCGGAGGAATTCCCCCACTCCCTCATCATCCACGGGGACGGCACCGACCCGGAGCTGCTCACCGAGGAGCGCATGGCGTCCAGCGACGCCTTTGTGGCTCTCACCGACCGGGATGAGGACAACCTCATCATCTCCCTCTACGCCCATCAGGCGGGGGTGTCCAAGGTGGTGGCCAAGTCCAGCCGCCAGAACTACACAACGATTGCCCGGTCCGCTGGGGTGGAGTCGGTGGTGTCCCCCAAGCTGGCCACGGCGGGGCAGATTCTGCGGTTCATCCGAGGGCTGCAGAACTCCAAGGGCACGGTGATGAATGCCCTGTACCGCATCGCCGGGGGCAGGGCGGAGGCCATGGAGTTCATCGTGTCTCCCGCCACCCGGAACCTTCAGGTGCCGCTGCGGGACCTGAAGCTGCGCAAAGGCGTCCTGATCGCCGTCATCGTCCGAAAGAACAGAGTCATCATTCCCGAGGGCTCCACCTGTTTAGAGCAGGGGGACAACGTCATCGTCATTGCCCGGGACAGCGGCATTTTGGACCTGAATGACATCTATGAGGGCAGCGGCGTATGAATTTTAAATTGGTGCTGCGCATCACCGGCTTTTCGCTGTTTATCGAGGCGGCGGCCATGCTGCTGCCCATGGGGGTGGCTCTGCTCTATGGAGAGAGCACCATCCCGTTTTTGTGCGCCATCCTGCTGATTCTGGCGGCGGCCGCCGTGCCGGTGTTTCTGTTCAGGCCCAAGCCGGACTTCTTCGGCAGGGAAGGGTTTTTCACCGTGGGCCTCATCTGGGTGCTGTTCGGGGTGTTCGGAGCGCTGCCCTTCTGGTTCTCCGGGCAGTTTGGGCCCTTCATCGACTGCTTTTTTGAGACCATCTCGGGCTTCACCACCACAGGGGCCACCATCCTCACCGCCATCGAGGGGCTGCCCATGGGGCTTTTGTTTTGGCGGTCCTTCACCCACTGGCTGGGAGGGATGGGCGTGCTCATCCTCACCGCTGCGCTGCTGCCCTTTCTGGGCATCAGCTCGAACTTCCTCATCCGGGCGGAGAGCCCCGGCCCGGTGAAGAGCAAGCTGGTGCCCCGGGCGTCCCAGTCGTCCAAGATTCTGTACGCCATCTACCTGGCGCTCACCGTGCTGGAGGCGCTGGTGCTGCGCCTGGCGGGGATGAACTGGTACGACGCCGTCACCCACGCCATGTCAACCGCAGGGACCGGCGGATTCTCCGACATGAACGCCTCGGTGGGGGCCTTCGGCAGCCCCGCCATCGAGATCATCATTACGGTGTTCATGCTGCTGTTCTCCATTAACTTTTCCGTCTACTTCCTGCTGCTTACCGGCAAGGTCCGGCAGGCGCTGAAGAGCGACGAGCTGCGGTTTTTCCTCATTATGGTGGCGGTGTCCATCGCCGCCATCGCCTGGAACCTCCGGGAGGTTTATCAGAGCGTTGGGGAGTGCGTGCGGTATGCCGCGTTCCAGGTGTCGTCCATCGTGTCCACCACCGGGTTTTCCTCCACCGACTATAACCTGTGGCCGGAGTTCTCCAAAATGCTGCTGGTGGTGCTCACCTTTATCGGGGCCTGCGGCGGGTCCACCGGCGGCGGCATCAAGTGCGGGCGCATTTTGATTCTCATTCGCTCCGCCGCCCGAGAGGTGCGCTCCATCGTCCATCCTCGGGCGGTGTCGGTGGTCCGGCTGGACGGCACCACCGTGAGCGAGAGCGCCATCCGCACAGCCCAGAGCTATTTCATTGCCAACCTGTTTTTGGTGTTCGGCATGGCTATCGTGGTGGGGCTGGACAACTTCTCTTTCGGCACCACCTTTACTGCCGTCATCACCTGCATCAGCAACGTGGGGCCCGGCTTGGAGCTGGTGGGGCCGGCAGGGAATTTCGCCGCCTTCTCAGTGCTGAGCAAGCTGGTGTTGTCCTTTGCTATGATTCTGGGGCGGCTGGAGATGTTCCCCATTCTGGTGCTGTTCAGCGGCAGCGCCTGGAAGCGGTCTTGAGTGACTGCGCGAGCCAACTGTCTGCGTCCCGGCCCTGTTGGGCGGGGGCGCAGATTTTTTTTGCAGAGAAATGAAAAAAGGTGTTGACAAATGGCGCGCGATCTGTTATCATTCTCCTTGCGTTAAGCGAGAGCGGCGCACATGGGGGTATAGCTCAGCTGGGAGAGCGCTTGAATGGCATTCAAGAGGTCAGCGGTTCGATCCCGCTTATCTCCACCAAGAAACATGGGAACCATGTGAGGGAAAAGGCTTCAAATCGAAAGATTTGAGGCTTTTTTCTTATTTTCCGTTCAAACTCTGACCTTTCAAATTTTGTCCCAATGCCATCTGTACCAGAACGATACCAGAATGAAGATTTGACGGTGTGCCGCTGAACGGTTTCCAACGGCACAGCCCGTCATTTATTGAAACTGGCCCGCTTGAAATTCTGGTATGTACCAGAATTTGCGGGAACACAGCGAGTTCTCTAAATCATCAGCGGGAACGCGAGATTTTGAAGGTCTTACTGAATTTTTCGGCGGCGGCCTGCCGCACTTCCTCCTGGACGTGCAAATAGTGCTGGGTCATTTCCATGTCGGCGTGGCCCACCATGCTCTGAATGGTCTCCATGTCCACACCCAGAGCCTGGAGTTGGGAGACATAGGTGTGGCGGTAGCTATGGGGCGTCAGCATACGGACACCGGGCACTTTGAACAGGGTATTGCGGTACTTGTCCCGGAAATGGCTGGGATTCACGGGCTGTCCGACGATGGGGCTTTCCCACACGAATTTTCCGGCCTGTTCCCGAAGAAACACAGCGCAGGGCCGAACATTGGGCGGCACAGGTACGTCCCGGACGCTGGCGGCGCTCTTGGGTGGGCCGATGTGGGGCCGTCCCTTTACCATGTTTACCGCCTGCCGGATATGAATGCAGGAGCCGTCCGGCTCGATGTGCTGGGGCTCCAGGGCGAGGACTTCCTGCGTCCGCATTCCCGTTGCCAGCATGAGCCGGATGGTGTGCCCCGTTCTGTCCTGGGGCAAGCCCTCCATGAGCTTCTGCACTTCCTCCTGGGTGAACGCCTCCTTGCGCTGTACGGGCCGCTGGGCCTTCATCTTTTCCGCGAAGCGGACGGGATTTTTCCGTATCAGGTCGTTAGCCTCGGCCTTGTGCATGATTTGATACAGCATACCCCGGCACTTGGCTAAGTAGGAATCGGATTTTCCATCGGCCCGGAGGCCCTTCAAAAAGTTCTCCACGTCCAGGGCCTTGATATTGGCTAACTTGCGCGGCCCGAACCCCTTCACCAGCGTTTTCAGTGTGTAGCCGTAGCTCTCATAAGTAGTGGGCGATACAGAATCCTTGTAACCCTCGTACCATTTTTCCGCCCACGCCTGGAAGGTGAGATGGGGGTCGATGTACAGCCCCGCCGCTACCTCCTGCTTGTAGGCGTCCGCTTTTTCTTTGGCCTCCTTTTGAGACTTGCCGTAGAAGCTCTTGTAACGGCGTGTGCCGTCGTCTTTGTAGCCCACCATCATGGTACACTCCCACAGGCCGTTGGAGCGCTTACGGAGCGTTCCCTCGCCATTGGAGCGTTTTCCTGGCATTGTTTGTCCTCCTTCAGATTAGATTTACTGTCCTTCCCGTAATTTGCGCTCCTTCACCCTCTTTCTTGTCATTTTGGAGTTATAGGCACCCCGGCACCGGGGAGAACAGTATTCCGCCCGCCAATCATCGGCAATGAAGAACTTCTGACAGTGCTTGCATTGCCGGACGGCCCTGCCCTCGCCGGACACAAGCTGGGCATAGGCCAAATCGATACAGGTTGTCAAATCATACACCTGGGCTCTCAGCTCAGGTGTTTTGTTATGCTCGAAATCCAGCGTCCATTCGGCGTTGCGAATGAAGAAATGACTGCCATCCACACCTTCTAAAAATCGAAGGTAGAAATCCAACAGCATGAGGGCCAACGTACACGCAGGGACGGCTCCGGAACGGCTGCAAGCCCGTTTAACGGCTTCATAATGAATCAGATATCCCACATCATCACCGTTATCATCTTCGCTGAAAGGGATTGCCATGGCCCGCTGTTCATGCCTTGCGGGGTAGCTTGTGGTGATGATGTTGTTCTGCTCCCATAGAGGGAGGCCATACCTCTGGACAAAAGGCAAAATCGCGTCAAGCAGCGGTTGGGCCTCGTTGGGACAGGCGGTGAAGAAATCCCCGCAGCGCCAAAAATCAGCGTCCCGCAATGGAAGCATTTTATGGGACAGGCAGTAGTCCATAAAAGCGTCACAGCCCGCCACCGCTGCCCCGGCCCGCACTACGTCCAACAACAAGCCCTCGCTATCCTCGAAGGGGTCATAGCGGCGAGGCAGTACACCGGCCTCCGGCGTGATGAACAGCACCCTCTGTTCCGCAACGGCGGCATAGTTTCGGAACCGGGGGACGGCCCCTCGGAAATGTGTGAAGTTCATTTGCGGCATATCATCAGCCCTCTTTCGTCATAGCTTTTAAGCGTACTATATCACGTATATAGCATAACACAAATTTAGCAGATTGTCAAAAAATATCCTGTCGAACCGTGTCGAACGATTTATCTTGACCAAAATACAATCGTGATATAATATATTTATATCATATCACGATGCAAAATGCAAGAGGAAATGTGTCAGGAGTATATGAAATCCTATCACGAAAAGGAGGACGGGCATTTGAAAACCGAGTGCAGACACTTTGACGAACTCCCCGCCATGCTGACGGCAACGGAACTGGCCGGGGCGCTGGGCATTTCCAAAGCCGGGGCCTACACGCTGATACACAGCAAGGGCTTTCCCACGCTCCGAATCGGCAAGCGGCTCATGGTGCCGAAGGATAAGCTGACGGCCTGGATTGACCGCAACACGGGCGGTGCATAGGGCACGCGCCGATTTTAGGCGCCGATTTTAGCAAGCACTGGATTTGTATGGCACAAATCCGCTTGGCAGGGGGAGCGTCCCCCTGACCCCCACGCGAAAGGAGGGAACCAATGGGAAAAACCATAAAGCTGACCATCCGCCTGTCCCCGGAGGACATGGCGCTTTTGAAGTCTCGCACCGCAAAAACCCGGCTGTCCCAGTCCGAATATCTGCGGATGCTGATACGGGGCTATGTCCCAAAAGCCTACCCGCCGGAACTCTATTTTGAAGTGCTACAGAAATTGAACCGGGCCAGCGGCACAGTGACCGACCCGGTGGTGTACCGGGAACTGCTGGGGGCATTGCACACGCTCCAGGAGGCCGTGACCGTCCCGGAGAAAATTGGGGACATCTGATGGCAACCACGGCGATTTGGAAGGTCAAGGGAAATGTGGGCCAGGTGGTGAACTACGCCGCCAACCCGGACAAGACCACGCTCACCACCGCGGACTTGCAGGGTCTGCGGGACGTGATGGATTACGCCATCCAGGACTGCAAAACCGAGGAGCAGCGGTATGTCAGCGGCGTGAACTGCGCCCCAGAAATCGCCAGAGAGCAGATGATGATGGTGAAGCGGCAGTTTGGCAAAGAGGGCGGCATTACCGCCTTTCATGGCTACCAGTCCTTTGCCCCTGGGGAGGTCACGTCGGAGCAGGCCCACGAGATTGGGGTAGAGCTGCCCCAGCGGCTATGGGGCGATAAATTTCAAGTGGTGGTTGCCACTCACCTGGACAGGGAGCATATCCATAACCATTTTGTGCTGAACTCCGTTTCATTCGTGGACGGAAAGAAATATAATGACTGCAAAAGTACCTATGCCTTCATGCGGCAGACCTCCGACCAACTTTGCCGGGAGCATGGGCTGTCCGTCATTGAGGAACCGGAACGGGGCCGCACAATGAGCTATGACACCTGGGAGGCCCAGCAGATGGGCAAGCCCACATGGTATGGGCAGATACGCCGGGATGTGGACGCCTGCATTGCCCGTTCTTTCCTGTTCGAGCACTTTTTGAGCAATTTGAAGAAACAGGGCTATGCGGTGAAGTTGGGGAAATACATCGCTGTCCGGCCACCAGGGAAGGAGCGGTTTGTCCGGCTGAAAACCCTGGGGGACGATTACACAGAAGAAGCCATTCGGGAGCGCATTCGTGCCCATGAGCTACCGCCCCGCCGCTCTATACCCAGGCCAGCGCCAAAACGGAACTACAAAATCCAGCACAAACCCCAAAAGCTGACGGGGTTTCGTGCCCTATATTTTCACTACCTCTATCTGCTGGGCAAGCTGAAAAGGCCCACGGCCTCGTCCCGGTGCAGACGTTACATGACGGACGAAATCATCAAGTTTGACCGCTATGTGGAACAGGCGAAACTGCTGATGAAATACCGCATTGACACCTGGGAACAGCTTTCCATGCTGGAAGAAGCGGTACAAAGTGAACTTGACGCCCTTTGTAACCAACGAAAAGGGCTTTACACCGCCAGGAGGAAGAACCCAACGGATACAGACCTCTCCCCCGCTATTCTATCTATCAATCGATCCATTAGAACCCTGCGGCTGGAGTTGAAGGTGTGCGGGCGGATTGAGGCTGACGGCCCCGCCATCCGCCAAAAGCTGGCCGAACCGCTACCTCAACCGCCAAAGGTGAAAACGCCGCTGAAACAGCGCCCCCGGAAATGGCAGCGTTGACCTTCGTTTGCCCCTGCGGGAGCGTACTCCGCCGCCCAGCCCCCGTCAAGGCTGAAATGCACCGGCCCGCCCCCGTAGGGGGCGGGCCGGGCCTTGACCGGGTCTGTTCGGCGGAGTGGGGGGTGGGTAAGGGCAAACGCCGGTAGTGCCGGGCACAGCCCGGCACTCCTCATTTTGGGAGGAGTCTCCACAGCGGCAGGGCCGCCATTTTTGTGTCTCATCGTGAGATTTATTTTGTCGGAACTTGCCGCAATTTTGATGTAAGTTTCAACAAATCATCTCTAACCATATAATCCCGCTACCTCATACTGTCGCAAGCATTTTGTTGGTTATGGCATCAGCCGTTGCTCTGGACTGTTCGGTTTCCTTTGGAAGCATTTCTCTAGAAAGTTTCTCACAATCATATTTCAATCTATCTAATATAAAACTATGTCTAATCTCAAAATCCTTGAAAACATCAGCCCACGTCATCGCATAAATTTCAAAATTACTCGCCTGATATATCAAAAACTTCTTTCCCTTATCTCTAAACGCATCGTATTTATTACGAATATCGTCATCTATCTCCCGACATACAGAAATAAACTTCCATCTTCGCAACTGAGTATTAAATTCATGGTGTTTAGTGATGAACAACATATAATCCTCAATTTGTCGGTACACCTTATTTGTTAATTTCACCATTGGCGCTTTAAGCTCTACTATAATATTTTCTTCCAATTGAGTTTCATATGAATCTTCAGCCAACTGTTTTCTGCACATAAAGATATCCATGCGCCTATTAATATCACCGTCAGATTCTAGTTTTGGACTAGGGGCATCTTTGCCGTCAATTAAATAAAGATACTTTTCCAACGCTTTCTGCATTCGCTCATCTGCACTTACTAAATTATACCGCTCACCGAATATCCAATAATGACTTTCTACAATCTTTTGTATATGTTCCCGTTCATTGGCATAATTAGCAAGATCATACACAATGGTACGTAATCCCTCTATGACAGTATATCTCGATTCTATTAGCTTTATGGAGTTCAGAATATTTTCCAACTTCGTTTTCTGTAATATTTTAGCAAAATCCTCTCTCTGTTGTGATGATAAAGATACGATTTCCTCAATAATCGACAAGATATTCTCACGCTCAGCAGAATCCAAAAGAAGATTTAAAAAGGCCAGTAATGACTTTTCTTGTATTGGCTTAAGCTTATAAAATATTTTGGACTCAATACAGTATAGTTCTTTTACAACATTCGTAAAATTTTGTTCTCGTACCTTGTCCCAAGGATTATCCGAAAAGTGGGGGAAACTTCCGCGTTTACGCATTTTTTCTATCTCATTTTCCGAATTCCTCAAGAGAAAGCTATGCAGTTGTTCTTCTATGAGATTCTGCATGAATTTGTTTAACTTTTGATAAATGCGCTCCTCTCGTTTAATGTCTTCGAGAGTTATGGCCGCAGAGTTTCTTTTGTCAAAAAAGCTGGATTTTACATAAGCACTGTGATTAAAGTTGACTGTGTTCCGATTAAACGTTGTTGTACTTCGGCTTTTCAATTCATCCTTACTATTGATGTAATAGGTACAGAATTTTTCTTTAATCTTTTCTTTCCAAACAATAATTTTTATAGAAAAATGCTCATCCTCAATATTTGTTTCTAACTCAATAGTAAGGTCTTCATCAATCCATCTTGTGTAATCCAAATCGGTGCCATTTACGACTAAACGAACATTGTTCTCTTTATAAAGATACAGATACCACGCAAATTCAACCAAGAAGTTTTCTTCAAGCACTTTAAAATTTAAGTCCTCTGGGAGCATACGCATAATCCCTGTGAATGTCACAGTACAACCTGTGTCGCTATCTTCGACAGGCATAGGCGGCGTGGGAGTATATACATCTTTTTCCCCTGAACTTATTGCGATCTCATATTTATAGTGTTTTCCATCTCGGCAATAAACCGTTTCCCATACAGCATCAGACGCAAATGCGTTGAACGCAAATCGGCCTTTACCCTTGTTTGCCTTAGATTTTATTTGTGTCGACAGCATATTTTTCTGAGATGCCATAAAATATCCAAAAACGTCATCTAGAGTTTCAAAACAAATTCCGTCTCCATTGTCTTGGACTGAAATAGAAGAAATTCCTTCGGCAATGTTGATTTCATAATTCACAGATACAACGGTTGCGTTTGCCTCAAAACCGTTCCAGATATACTCACATAAAGCAATTTGGTAATCCTTCGTTATCCCTGAAGTATCGACACTTTGATCCTTTACTTTAAGATGCCGTTTCATTTCTTCCATATGAGCCACCCACTTTTACTCATTTTGATGCATTTATCAGTAATACAAACAGACAAAATTCGTGACAGTAGCGCCTATGTTTACGGAAATTGTACTCCGATCTATGCATCTTGTCAATGCAACTTATTCAAATCCTTGTCTTATCAAAATTTTGAGGCAAGTTTGGTTCAGTAATCATCAGGATTGTCCTTATTGCTTTCACCGTGAGATTTATTTTGTCTAAACTTACCTCAATTTGAGGTCTATTGCCGTTTTTAGAATCATTTCACGATATTTGTGATAGCTCAAGCAGAACAAATTTACCACAGCTATGCTCGACAGGTTCCATACTCATAAAATTGTGTTATAATCTTCTGAAAAATCTTTGTTGCTTCACGTGGTTTTTCTGTCTGAAACCGTAGTATATAAGTGAACGCGCAGAAAGGAGATGGCGCCTATGATTGACGATAAAAGCATAATCGAACTGCTTTTTGACCGTTCAGAAAAGGGCCTTGCGCAGCTTGATGTAAAATATGGAAAGTTATGTCATAAGCTCTCGCGCAACATTTTGAATAACCGTCAGGACGCAGAAGAATGTGTGAATGACGCTTATCTGGGTGTGTGGAACGCGATTCCCCCAGCGAAGCCAAACCCCTTGCGGGCTTATGTCTGCAAAATCGTGCGCAACATTTCATTGAAGCTCTACTACAAAAACGAAGCAGAGAAACGGAACAGCGTGTATGACATCGCAATACAGGAACTTGAAGATTATTTACCTGCGCCAAATACCGTTGAAGGGGAAGTGGAGACAAGAGAATTAGCCCGCATTATCGAAAATTTCTTAGATACTTTGAGTGATGAAAATTTTGTGATTTTTCTGCGCCGCTATTGGTTTTCTGACACATACGCAGAAATTGCAGGGCGGACAGGTGTTCCTGAAAAGAGCATTTCCATGCGGCTTGTCCGTATCCGAAAGCAGTTGAAACAATATCTGATTGAAAGAGAGGTCTATGTATGAGCACAAAAAGGTTTTCGGAAGCTATGGGCGAAATTGATGATCGGTACATCGAAAAAGCCATAGCCTATCAGGCAAAAAAATCATCTGCGTCCCATCCTAAACGCTGGCTGCTTCCTCTTGTGGCCGCCATCATGACTGTTCTCTTAATTGGGACGGCCGTGGCTGCCGTTGTCATATACGGCGACTTGTGGCGTCAAAAGCCCTCAAATGACCCGGTCGAGTCTGTGCGCTCCGCCCTTGAAAATCAAGTTGGAAAAGACTACACCATCAAGATTGAAGTCAATAGCGTCGAGGTTGATGAGGCAGAAACCGAGCGTGTTGTCGAGCGGTTTATCAAGGGCATCATCGCTGAGCGGCGCGGTTGGAGCGACGAATATTTGGCCGAGCATTTCCTTGTTGTGAAGGCCGTTTACTACGCCGAGTATGACCACGCGCAAACGACAAGGAGCGACGGCGAGGTCACAATGTATTTCTATTTGACCCAGGATTTAGACAGCGGCGCATGGACGATTGTTGACAACTCCGGCAATGTGAACTGGTCAGAAAGCAACTCCATGGGCGAGAGCATCAACCCGGCTATTGAGAGCAACAATCCGGCTGACGAGAGCACAGAAGAACAGCTATTCTCCTATCTGTCAGAATTGTTCACCGAAGCATATTCCCCCTATTATGATGGACTGCGCTATGAAATGAATGACTATAAGGAAACAACTGACGGAAACGAGGTCACTGCAACCTTCCTTTGGACGATGTACCATCTCGGCAAAGGATGGGACGTTGGGACGGATGAAGGTGTCGATCAGCAGGTGAGCTGGAATCTCCAAGCTACGGTCACAGCCCATGAAGATGGCTCACTCGATTTTGAAACGATTTCCGTCTTTTCTAACAGCAGCGCCAGGGGCCCCGCAAGCTACGACATTCCCATTGAAGAAGAATTTCCGACACAGCTTACAGAGTAATACATTGTCGTATTTATGGGCAATCGAGAAATCGGTTACCCTTTTTTATCCAAAAGTTGAGGAATGCATATCAAAAATGATAAATCTAAACGTATTTCTACCTTGGAGAATGTAGTTTATCCGTCCATGTATTATTATACCTCAAATCGGGGTACGTTTCCCGACAAAATTTGCGTTACTTTATTTGACATGGTATAATTATTATGGATTTATTTACGGTTTTTTGTTTTCCACCTATGCTAAAGGTAGCTTTCATGGGCTAAAACCGTACCAGAATCCATACCAGAATGAGCACAGAAAATAGTGAAACAGGGTGGTGCTCAATGGGAGCACCACCCTGCCCAAACCGTTGAAATTACTGCATTTTTTCACATTGAATCCTGCTGTGTTTTCCGCTCTGAATCTATGGCATTCAAGAGGTCAGCGGTTCGATCCCGCTTATCTCCACCAAAGCAACATTATCCGAACTTGTTCCCCATCGGGGACGGGTTCGGGTTTGTTGTCTATCTGGACAATATCAGCACATAGGAAAGCGGCCCCTGTCGGTATGACGGGGGCCGTTCCTTGTTATGTATTCTCTTGCTGGCGCTTCCATTCCTCAAACGCCGCCTGCCCTTCCGGGCTGGCGTAGAAAGCGCGGAGCGCCGGAAGCAGGACACGGGCCATTGCTTCTATCTCAAAGTCAGGTATGACCGTCTGTGTATCTTCCGTCTGCCTTGGCTCTGCCGGGGGCACTTGTTCCACCTCCTTTTTCTCGGTTTTCAAAGGTGCGGCCCTGCGGGGCCGTCATTGCAATAGGAGTGTTCTACCCTCCCCCTCTTGTCTCTATGGCCTGTTCGCCGCTGTCCTCCTGGGTGCAGCTCGTCCTTCTTCCGCTTCTGCTACCGCTGTAAAAACGGGTTTTCCATGTATTCGGCGGTGCTGTACTCCTCATACTTGCCGGGGCCTGTGTACCGCCGCACTTTATGGATTCGCCGCAACAATGCCCCATAGGTTGCGGGGGATTCGTATTGTATTTCCGGGTATTGCTTTGTCAGGCATAAGTTTGATATAATATAGACCCGCCTATAACACGCTACCCGGTTACTGTACCGCGCTGGCAATGTCAGCGGATATCCGTCCAGATAGTTCAGCAAATCTCGGATTTTGAAATTGCTGGCGTACTCGTCCAGCAACAGCACTTCTTCCCCTGCGTAGTTGTCGAAGGGGTGCCCGTAGTCCGTCACCCGGTATACCCCGGCGTAGCTGTGCCCCTCCATCACGCTGCGGGTTTTCCCCGTCCCTGTCGGCCCCCATATGTAAGTAACCTCCAACTCCCGGAACGTTTCCCGGTACTGCTGCTCCCGGACAGCTTGCCGCGCCCGCTCGATCTTCTCCAGGCTCAGCATATAATCCGGGTTCGCCTCCATGATTTCATAGTTGGACAGCCCGTCCTTGATGTACTCATACAGTATGGCTAAGTCTGCGCGTTCCCCTGGCCGTTCGTTCGGACATTCCCCCCACTCCTCGAATGTCCCGGGAACTGAGGTTTCCCCTTTCTCTCCTTCCGCCCATTTCCCCGACTTCTGGATATAAGCCCGGTTTTCCTCGCTTGTCCCCTGCGCGGGTTCGATGTGCGCCGTCGGAAACAGGCCCTTTACCGTGGAAAAGCGGATAGCTGATACGCTGGTCACTAAATAGATATGGGTATGAGGTGTCTGTTCTTGCTGGCCTGTTTCGTCAGCCATACAGTAATATTTTAGGTTCAATGTTTTAAGGGCTGTTTTGATTTTCTCATGTGTCCAGGTTTCACCGGGATTATTGATGGTTAATTGATATTTTCGGTGTCGTGTGTCTTTTCCCATATTTCAGTTTCCTTTTCCTGGATGGTACACGGTACAGAGGTTGCCTGGGTAATACTATCCAGGCAACCCCGCCGCCCGCTGGGCTTCGCCCTGCGGGCGGCGGGATGGGCCGGTCAGAAAATCACTCACTGTTTCAAATTTCATCTTGATTGCCTCCTGTCAATTTTCATCATTTCGCATAAGAGCTTTCAAAATGTCCTCCTTCATCCGCGCCATCCCTCGGGGGCCGATGTAAGGGATTTGTACCGGGTACTGCCGCCCGCCCATTATCAGGTGCCCCCCGCCAATTTCAGTTATGGGCAGAAATTCATCACGGGAGAAGCCCAGGACGGAAGCGGATTCTTTGGTAAGGTTCCCCATGCCAAGGCACACAGAGTAGTTGTCCCGGCTCCCCTGGCTGAATAATTCCGCCTGGGCGCGTTGGACGCTTGTTTGGACAAAAAAGCGCCTACTTCGTCCCATCATCAAAATGGTTGCGATTTTTGCCCGTATGCTATCGGCGGTTTTCTTGTCACTGTTTAGAAGCCAGGAACCAAGTTCGTCTATCCACAGCCACCGCACCGGACGGGGGCCGCAGTCCTCGTCTGACGCAAGTTCATCTTGGAGCAGGTTGTAGTATTTTTCCAAACCTGTTTCACAGTCCCGGAACCGCCAGTAGCGGCAATCCTTCCCATGGCAGAATTTGAACGTGTCCACATCATTCTTGAAATCAAGGATGAACACTTGCGAACCCGGAAGCTGGGATATCTTGGCTGTGGTCAACAGGCTTGCCACACTCTTGCCCGTTCCTGTGCCGCCCTGGCAGATGAGGTGAGGCGACTTGTCAAAGTCGATGGGGATAGGCCGGACGGCCTCCCCATTGGGGAGGCGCTCGGCACAAAAGGTTATCCGCTTCATTCGTCACCATAATCCTCGTCAACGTAGCGGGTGGGAGGTGTCAGGCTGTTCTGCCGTTCGGCTCTGGCGCGACGGCGGTTCTCAATCATGGGTATGGAAGCCGCCGTGGTTTGAACCACATCAATACAAATTCGGTGCCCCAGGGGATGGACGGCCAGCACTTCCAGCGCAGACCGCCCCCCGGAATCGGGACTAATGAGCATAGGGTAGTCCCCGATGAACTTGCGCCCGTACTCCTGGAGCTTGCCCCGGAGGTAGTCCGCCTGTTCTTGCATGACTTCATTTTCCAGGTCAAGTTCAAATTGGTATACCGCCACAGCTCCCTCCATGTAGAAATGGTCACCACTGGGGGTTGCCGTTTCAATCTCGTGGGTGTCTCGTTTGCGGTCAATTACTGTGAACGAGGAAACGGCAACCAACACCCGGAACATCAGGTCAAGGACGGAAGGATACAGCTCCCTTGCCCTCTCTCGGGCGAGTTCTTCCCCCACTTTTCCGCCAATGTCACCACTTCCCGCACTGGCGGGGTGATTCATGCGGTATGAGGCGATAAACACGGGAATCATCACCAGGAGCAGAATGGCCTTTCTCAGCCGATGCACCAGCATGAGCAATAGAGCAATGCCAATGACAGGCGCAAACAGGGCCATGAGCATGAGGCCGCTTTCTTTGAAAAAGTCCGGCCACCACTTCCGCTCGCTAACGGCTAAGGCGGCGTTTGCGGCCTTGTCGCTTACGAAATCTTTGTACGCTGTCCAAATGGCGATAAGTAACGTAAATAGTTTTAGCTGCATTTATATTCTCCTTGTTATATCAGGGGGGCCGCCCCCGTGAGGCTGGGGACTGGCCCCCAGGCTGATGCTTACTTCCCCGCAGACGTGGACACCGCCTGGATATACTCCACGTGGCCCTTCGTGTCGCAGAAAATATCAAGATGCTTTCCGGGCGCGAGTTCGGGCGGGAGCTGGAAACTGCCCTTTCGGACGAACAGCTTGTCCGTCTTTTCCCCGATCACTCCGTCACTGGGATAGCTGTAGAAAATTTGTGTACCCTTGACTTCATCTCCATCATCGGTTTTGAAATCAAGTTCACGGATTCCTCTGATACAAATACGCATTATTATAACCTCTTTCTAAAATACGGCTTTCCTGTTGGCCTTTCAGGAAAGCTTTTGCGCTTTTATGCAGTAGCTAACTGCATGAAGCTGGTGGACAAGAACGGCAATTATGCTATTCGTTCCTTTTTCGGATTTCAACGTGCATTTGAACCGGTTCGAATCTAATTGTAGCATGCCCGAAGGAAAATGAAAATCAGGGGCAAAACTTTTAAGGATAATGGGGGGCATTTTGCCGCCTATCATTCCTAAAAATTTTGCCCCCTATTGCATTTTTGTCCTTACGATGGTATATTGAAAACCATCTAAAGGAGGTGGGCTAATTAATATGGGTAGTAACCTGATTAGTGCAGATGAATGCAAACAGTTTGTTCAGGAAATCGAGAAAGCGACATACAAATTTATTGGTGAGATAGTACGCATAGCTTCGGACTCTATAAGAATGCCACTGTATAGATTTTGTAAAGAGATTGCCCCTTGTTGGGGAGTTAAGGCAAGTACCGTCAAGAGAGATTTGCGCCGAGGGGTTCCGGCAAAGTTAAGCTATGAACAAATTACAACCGCCATGGAACAAGCGTATAAATCACATATCAACAACCTAAAACCGCCCCATGGTAAAAAAGAATCTATGGAAAAAGAAGTGATAGAAAGAATTCATGATGAATTTTATCCCATCTTTTTTGAGGGGATAGAATGTCTATACAAACGTATTGAAGCTGCCAGACAGGGACTATCGTGGATTGAAGAAAATAGACCTTTACTCGCCCGGGCAACGATTACCGCGTTTATGTCTGGGGCAATCCCTAAAGAAAAAGGGGAAGAAGGGCTTTCAGGGGAAGACTGCAAGTGGCTTAGAGAATCGCTTTATATATTACCGCCCAAAGGTATTAAAGTGGCAAAGTAAAAGCAGAGGAGCGTCAGCCCGCAAGCTGACGCTCCTTCTCTTTTTGTATTTCACCTGTCGGCCCCAAGCGGGGCATTTTCGCCTAAAACTTCTAAATGGGGCTTGCATTTTCCCCGCGCATAGGCTAAAATCATGGTGGAAGCATAAATGCGGCAGGCTATAGGGTGTTGGTAGCACCCTATAGCCCTGCGCGAGTGACACGACCACTCAACACAGCAATCTCTTAGGATTGTACCACAGGCTCATTATATCCATTTTCCATCCGTTTTTCAAGGGGGAATGGGTGTAGTGCGCTGTGTTCGCATTGATTTATCAAGGCGGTGTTGGGTTTTTTGAAACTCGACGCCGCTTTTATGTTTCCAGCAGGGGCAAAAGGCGGGGGAGCCGTCCCCCGCCGCCGCCTGTTGGACAACATTTTATAAGGAGAGAAACGGACATGAAAAAAATCTCGGCATTTTTCCTCGCGCTGGCCCTGTGCCTGGGGCTGGCTGTCCCGGCGTTCGCGGCGGGCACGGACACTTCCGCAGAGCTTCAGTACAGCGTTCCTGATGAGTTCCTTGTTTCGTGGGCGAATAACTTTGAATGTAAAGTAAGATACGTCGTTGAGGGAACAACTGGCAAGCTCGGCGCACCCAATGATTTTGAACCGGATTCGTACCTTTTGGTTCCCACAAGTGAGGAATTTTCTGTTGGCGCGTACAATCTGACGGAAGATGAGCCGGGCGCACTTATTACAATTGCGTGGTCTGACCCTGATAACGACGGCATATATGACCAACGGCTTTTCCAAGAAAAAAAGAATAGCGAAGGGATTATTAAAGGCTATGACGTTTTGCCCATCCCGGAGGACGGTGCCGCATACAAAATGACGGACGATGTTGTCCGTTTTGCACGTACTATTGCTCTGCCTGGTTTTAAACGGGTAGAGGGAGGCTATGCGTGCAATGCTGACCGTCTGCATGACTTGTTTGGCGATAACACGATAATTTTTTTCTACTCTAATGACAACTTCTTGGGGCAAGTGCTGCTCTCCGCCGGGGCTTTTGATGATGTCGCTGGCCGCTGCTGGTATAGTGACCCCGTGGCCTGGGCGGCGGATAAAGGCATTACAACGGGTACTGGCGAAGGTATCTTTGAACCAGGAAGCGACTGCACCCAGTCCCAAATTCTGACCTTCCTTTGGCGGGCGGAGGGAAAACCCCAGGCCGCTAAAGCCCCCGTTGACGTGGAGGAATGGCATCAGGACGCTATCAACTGGGCCTATGAAAAAGGCATGATTGACAGTTCTTTTGATGGCAGTGAGCCTTGCACCCGCGCGACTGCGGTCAATTATATGTGGCAAGCCAAGGGTAAGCCCACCGCTGCGGCCAGCAGTTTCACCGATATGAACGGTTACAGTGAGGATTTCATAAAGGCAGTAAGTTGGGCGAGTGAGAAGAAAATCACGACTGGGGTAGCAGAAAACCAGTTCGACCCCGGCAGTGTGTGCAACCGGGCGCAAATTGCGACATTCCTTTACCGCGCTTACAACAACTAAACCCCCACCGCACAAACTCCCCACCGTTCCTACCCAGGAGCGGCGGGGAGTTATTTGTAATTAAAGTGGCGTTGTTGCCTGTCGGCCCCTGAGTGGCCCGCCACGGGTGGAGCATGGGCGGTTTTCGTTCCCCTGGCATAAGGCGGGGCCAGCGGTTTGGTACGCTATCGCAATTCTCCGAATTGCTGACGCTTTCATGCCCTGCGGGGCATAGGTTAAAAACGCTTTGAATGTATGCTGTTTTAGCATTGACAAAAGCGCAAGTTTGTGCTAAAACAGACTATAGAAAGGAGGCCAGATTATGAATGAAATCGGCCAGCGTATGCGGGAGTTACGGGAGACTGCCCGCTTGTCACAAATGGAAATTGCCAAACTGTGCGGAACGAATCAAACCACCATTGCCAGAATGGAAGCGGGTAAAACGGCCCCTTCCGTGAAAATCCTTGTATGGTGGGCTGACTATTTCAATGTCTCAATGGATTATCTGACGTGCCGCACAAACCAGCCCCAAGGGCAGTTATACGAATACAGGCCCCAGCCAACCGCCACCAGCGAGGGCATGAAACAGTTTATAGAGATGTGCTTTGACCCGGCTTCCCCGTTTAATAACAAGCTGAAAGAAACCCTATTCAAGATGATGGAGAAATCGAAAAAATGAGCGCCAACGCCGTGATTTATGCCCGGTTCTCGTCGGACCGTCAGCGGGAGGAATCCATAGAGGGCCAGTTGCGGGAGTGCCGGGAGTATGCCAGCAAAAACGGAATCCGGGTAATTGACAGCTACATTGACCGGGCGTTGTCCGCTTCCAAGGACACGGACAAACGGCTGGACTTCCAACGAATGATAAGGGACAGCGGCAAGCACCTGTTTGATACGGTTCTTGTCTGGAAGCTGGACAGGTTTGCCCGGAACCGCTATGACAGCGCACACTACAAGAATATTCTGAAAAAGAACGGCGTCCGGGTGGTGTCCGCCACAGAGCATATCACCGAGGGGCCGGAAGGGATTATTCTGGAATCCATGCTGGAAGGTATGGCCGAATATTATTCCGCAGAGTTGGCCGAGAAGATACGTCGGGGGCAGAAGGATAACGCTTTGAAATGCAACAATAACGGCGGGCCTCCCCCGTTCGGGTATTTCCTGGCTGACCACCATTTGCAAATTGACCCGGCCACCGCTCCCGTAGTGCTGGAAATCTTCAAGCGGTACGCCGAAGGGGAAACCCTGGGGGAGATTATAGAGGACTTGAACAGGCGCGGCATCAAGACCCGGAAGGGGAACGAGTTCAAATATTCCAGCTTCAACAAGCTCTTGCAAAACCGGGCCTATATCGGTGAATTTCATTATAGTGATACCGTCATTCCCGATGGAGTGCCCGCCATTGTCCCCCAGGAGCTTTTTGACCGGGTGCAAATGAGGCGCGAGAAGAATAAGAGAGCACCAGCGGCGGCAAAGGCTGATGATAAGTTTTTACTGACCACAAAGCTGTTTTGCGGCAAGTGTGGCCGGATGATGGTAGGGGACAGCGGCACAAGCCACACCGGGAAAGCGCACTATCATTATAAGTGCGGCCACGCCAAGCGGAAAAAGGGCTGTGACAAAAAGGCGGTCAAGAAAGAATGGATTGAAAATCTGCTAATATAAATCTCCTTTTCCTTGACCCGCTTCAATCCATTGTGGCACAACACTTTCAGCGAATTTCTAGCTAGATTTTTTTACAACACTTAACTAGTTTTATGGATTTCGTCATAATACCCATAGAAAACGGCTCTCGGCGGCTTATTTTCCTATTAGGTCTTTGCAGTTTCTTCTTATCAATGGCCTTTTCTGTGCTTTTTCTATCTAATCTGCTACATAATTTTCACTATTTAACTTCAATTTGTTCTGTTCCTTACAGTTCAATAAAAAAATAAAGGTTTTTGACACAATACTAGCCAATTTCTGTTGCTGATATTACTTTCCTAGATACTCTATTGCCGCTTTATTAAAACATTGTATTCACTGTCACTTTTCAGCCAATTTCAGCGGTAGTTTTTGAACTCATTTTCTGCATTTATAACGAGCAATGGTAGGCTGAATTACAAAAAATAAGAACGCATAAATGAGGCTTAAAACCTCTCCTGTGCGCTCTGATGTGCTTTCTCCTGTGACTACTTCCCCAGCCCATAGGGAGCTAATAGAGTAGGACGGGGGATGGTTTCAGGAAACTATCCTTGCTTGCTCTTGTGTTGGCTTTTCTCGGTGGATTTCCTGACTGACACAAAAACACGGCGGAAACGGACGTTTACGGCGGCGGCGTAGGGAGATTTTAATTTACAGATAAGCAACCCTTAATTGCTCTATTGTTACTTTTTACTTCATTTAGTCGTTTTCTTGCATTAAAAAAATTTTTATGTTATACTGTTGAATAGTAAAATGTACCCCATAAAGTGGACACAAGACGAAAAGGAAGATTAGGAAAGTGGACACGAAAAAGGCGGGCACGTCCCCTCAAAGTGGACAGAGATACAGATAGCAATCCCAAGAAATGGACAGCTA
>CATKZP010000001.1 GCA_949841355.1 uncultured Oscillospiraceae bacterium | reverse complement strand
TGGGGCAATAAGAAGTACATGAACATGAAGCATCTGGAAACCGCTTTGGATGATCCTTCTATCGCCGGCTGACCCATTCTCATTGGAGACTGCTTCCCCTTTTGCGCATAACTCTTGACACTACCGGGGGGATTGTTGGCCGCAGAGCGCAAAGGAGAGAAAAGGGCCGATTCAAAGTCGAAAGACGAAGGGGTAAAAGAGGCGGTAAGGAGAACGCAAAAAGAAACGCCAGGGCGTTTTGCTCCCTGGCGTTTCGCCGCTTATTACACAAGCCAAACTGTGACGGCGAACCCGCCGGCGAAGAAGTAGGGTTTTGTGTAATGTTGTGTTGTCATGTGTTGATAAAAAAGACGCGTCGGCGTTTTTGGGCACAAGCGGGGCAGCCGCTTCCAGAAAACCGATTGTCAGGAGATGTTTGCCAGTTGTGGCCACAGACCATACACTTCCACCACACTTTTTTATTGGAGCGCGCAGAATGATCTTGTGGGGAACCTAAATTTCTTTCATAATCCCATTCCTCAATCAGGGCAGGACACTCCTCGGCAATACTGCCCAGCTTTTTAGAATGATTGGTACAATAGGGACAATTGTGTCCTCGTCCACTCCGGTTGGAGATGGAAGTCCTCCATTCATGTCCCTGTTCGCATTGCCACCAAACCACTTTTCCGCTTCTGGGGGTTACATCCCACGGTGTAAGATCCTCGTTTTTTTCAGAATGCCACTGGGCGGCAAGAGCAGGATAGTGGGTTTGTAGGCAGTATTCTTTGCTTGGACGATGGCCTGAACAATAAGGACATCCGTCCCCACGAATTCGCTTGTTGACAGGGCTCTGCCACGTATGACCGCGTTTACATCGCCACCACACCATTTTTTTAGAATGCGCAGTCACCTGGTCCGGTGTCAGAGGACCATTTTTCAAGACGTCCCATTGTTCAACCAGGTCGGGGTGTGTCACAGACAGCCGTAAGTGTTGATTGTAGATCAGGTATTGACTGCGGGGAATACAGTCGCCTTTACTTAAACGGTCTTTTACACTGGCTTGCCACACAAATTCTCCGCGCCGCCACCAATATTTCTTGCCGGAGCAGTATAGTACCTGATCCGGCGTTAACGGGAAATTTAGTTCACTATCCCATTCCTGTGCCAATTCTGGACTTCGAGTAAGCAGGGAATTATCCGTGCAGACGGCACGATCATTACAAAAGGGACACCTCTTTGAGGGGGAAAGCCTATGAAGATGGCTGGGAGAACTTTGCCATTCGTGTCCTCTTTCGCATTTCCACCAGAATTTTTTATTCGACTGGCCTGCAACATTATCTGAAACCAGCGGCAGATTTTTTATGGGGTGCCAAAGCTCAACAAGCGTAGAATCCATAGGTTGCGCAGGGTGCTGTCGGAATACGATTCGTGGATGACAGATGGGACATCTGCTTTCGCGGGCACTGGTGCGGGCAAAGATAGCCGATTTCCAGGTGTGACCATCCGAACATTTCCAGTATATTTCTTTTTCCGAACCAGGAACAACATCATACGGAGTCAGGGGAAGATTCAACTCTGGATGCCACTGGGCAGCTATTTCTGGCCGGAGTGTAGCCAAACAGTTTTTTTCATATGCCCTAAGGTTGGCGCAGAACGGACATTTTGAGTGGTTCTTAGTTCGGCTGGCAACCGTCGCCTGGTATTCTTGCTGACACTTTGGGCAATGCCACCAAACTTTTTGAGGAGAGCCGCTGAGTACCGTGTCGGGCTCGTTTGGATTTTTAGAACTCCATTCTTCTGCGATCCCAGGATGCTCCACCGCCAAAGTGCGCTTTTTTCGCTCATGGAAATACATGTGATTGATCTCATATTGATCCCGCCGGTGGTTAAAATCAAGCGGAAATGCTCCAAGATAACGAAATGTAGCGGCAATCATTTGATCAAGGTACTGGTTGCGCTCATCATACCGATATAGAATCTTTGTGCCCTCAAAAATGACCGGCTCAGTCAGCCCCTTACCGTCGCAAATTCGAAGCACTTGGTATCCAGCTTTACACAAAGCATAATCCTTTCGTTCCGCCCGCTTTTTATCTGCGTCGCTGCTATGTCGATAGTATCCGTCATGCTCCAATACCAAATTGATATCAGGCAGGAAGATATCTATTTTGTATTTCTGAAATGGTTTTTCACAGACGCAGTTGGGATAGGCTTTCCGCAGATAATAAAATAATGCCCGGGCGGGATAGGACATCTTAAATTCCTTGGTGCACTGTGGACACCCCCGACTCAGGGATGTCCGGTTGCTGATCCTTGCCTGCCATTGGTGCGACGAATCATAGCTGCATATCCACCAAACCTTTTGACTGCTGTGTGGGGGAAAATCTTCCGGTTTCTGGCCTTTATTTTTTATGTAGTTCCACTCTCTGGAAACCTCCGGATATTCTGTTGCCAAGTTATAGGTTGCGGATATCCGCTCTCCAGAGCAATACGGACATACTGGGAATCCTGATCCCCGGGCTTTATCCGCTGTTCTAGCACGCTCCTTAATAATATCTTTCCAATAGTGGTTTTTTGCACAGTGCCAGTAAACGCTTCTTGTTGAGTGAGGCAGACAGGTTTCCGGCGGAAATAGGTTTCTTTCATTGTCCCATTCTTCTTTCAACTCCGGATATTCTGTTGCAAGATTATAGAATGGACTTGGTTTTCGATGCTCACAGTATGGACAAGTTTGATTAAGCGGATGATTTGTAATATTATTTAATGTACGCTGCCACGACAGCCCACAGACATGACAGCGAAACCGTACTTGTTTACTTGAAGAAAATCCGATCTCATCGGGAGGAATAGGATTGTTACCTTCATGATAAAAATGGAGAGTCAAATACGCATGGTTTTGGACGCACCAATTCTGAAAACTCATCGTCGGTTTCATTCTATCCTCTCTCCTCCAACGAATCATGACAACTTGTATACAAATTACACCAAAAATGATTAGAGGGTTGAAAATGGCAAAACGATATACAGAAGAATACAAGAAAAACCTTGTGGCACAGTACAAAGCCGGAACATCCGCAAAAAATATCTGCGTACAGCAAGGAATTGCCCGAAGTACCTTATTTCTGTGGGTAAAGCAATACACCGCAGATGCCGTCGGGCAGGTTCCACGTGAGCAGTACCTGCTTCAGAAAGAATTAGAACGGCTGCGCAGAGAGAACGCAATTTTTCGCTCCTGCGGATGTTCTCCGTCTGCCCCACTGGATGTGCGGCTTCACGCAATCATATCCCATCAAAATGAGTTCAGTATTCATGCGCTGTGCGAAGTGATGCAAGTCAACCGTTCTACTTATTATCATCATATACGCCGTGCTCCGAAACAAACGAAGATTCAGCTCGAGGATGATCGGCTGAAAGCGTTGATTACAGAGATATTCACAAAAAGTGAATGCCGTTTTGGAGCGCGAAAGATCCGAGCAAAACTGATACAGGCAGGGTATACAGTTAGTGAGCGGAGAATATTACGCCTGATGAAAGAGCTTGGTTTAGCCGCGCAACAGAAGCACCCAAAGCTAAATTCTGCCAATGATCGTCAATATCGGTATTACCCTAACAAACTCAAACGAAAATTTTTGACAGATGCACCAAACAAGATATGGGTCAGCGATATTACATACGCCAAGGTTGGACTGAATTTCTTGTACCTATGTGTGGTTATTGACCTATATGCAAGAAAAGTTATCGGCTATGCGATTTCAGAAGATATTGATACCAAACTGACTACAAAGGCTTTCGACCACGCATTTATATCGCGCGGCAAACCGGAAAGACTGCTGTTTCATAGTGACCAAGGCGCACAGTATACTGCATTTTCTTTCCGAACGCACTTAAAGGCATGCGGCGTACAGCAATCATTCTCCGCCCCGGGAAATCCACACGACAATGCAGTTGCCGAATCTTTCTTTGCCTCTATTAAAAGAGAGGACTTTCGGCAAAAATTTTACAAAAGCGAGACCGAGTTTTGCCATGCTGTAGATCGCTATGTTGAATTTTATAATGATTACCGACCGCATCAGCGGCTTGGTTTTTTGACCCCCAATCAAGCGGAGGAAAACTTCTATTAAAATTTAGAATGCCTACAGCAAATCAGCAGTCCAAAAGAGATTGTCTAATTTACTGTAGGCATTCCATGTGGTGGCCCTTGGGAGAGTTTATAAGAACTCCCCCAGGGCCAGAACCACTTCCCCCGGCGACCTCTTTCAGCGAGGATGTCAGCACATTCTTCTCGCCGCTATAGTAGTAGTGAACCTCTATCTTATCGTCCCAGAGGTATACGGCTTTGACGAAAGTATCAAACAGCCGCTTTTGATAGTCCTTGCTGGTCACGTCTCCATCACGGAGCTGCTCCAGCGTCCAGATGATGCGCTCCTTCTCCATGACGGTTTCCTCGCTGGCAGCTCTGGCGATGGCAATAGATTTCTCCAACGTGGAGATATCCAGCTCCAACTCCAGGAGCCGATCCTTGGTCATTGCGGTGAAGATTCCTTGCTCGATGGCGTTCATGATGTTCTTGGCGGCTTTCCGATCTGCGGCAAGTTCTGACTCCATGGCAGCAATCTCCGCCTCGCTGCTGGATTGGGCCAGGACTTCCATTGCGCTGGCGGCGATCCACTCTATCACCTCGTCCTGGAGGATAAACCGCTGCGTGAGTTCGGCAACAGTCTGCTCGATGTAGTCCTTCCTGACGTTCTCCTTTTTGCAGGAGCCGCCGGTGCGCCGGTCATTGCAGGTGTAGTAGTAGTGCTTATCGCCTGTCTTGCTGGTGCCGGAAATTCCCACCATGAAGGACTTGCAGTAACCACAATGGAGTTTCCCCGTCAGTAGATAATCATTGTTCTCCCGGTGCCTCCCCCGGGGATTCTTCTTTGTCTCTAAGTGCTTTTGCATGGCGTAGAAAACCTCCTTTTCCAGAATGGGCGGTATGCCCTGTTCGTTGACATACCCAGAGTGCCGGTAGACCCCAATGTAATTGTCGTTGGCAAGCAGGCGGTGAAAGCTGTTCTTATTCCAGAGCCCTTTCCTTTTGGTCTTTATGCTTCGACCGTTTAGGTCATTAGCGATGTCCACGAACGACTCGCCCTCCAGCACCCTTTTGTATATCTCCCGGACGATGGCGGCCTCTGCCGGCTCTATGGCGTACCGGCCATCCGGCCCCCTTACATATCCTAATGGGATTGCGCCGTTGACCTTACAGTTCTCGGCGTTGTCCCTCATGCCCCGCCTGATGTCCTCGGCCATGTTTTCAGAGTAGAACTGATTGACGTTCATCATCGTGCGGAGGGCGAACCGGCCGGCCGCGGTGTTGCCAAACTCCTCTTTGGCATAAAGCGTTTCAATGCCAAAACGGCCCAGCTTATCCTCGTAGCTGAGGGCGTTGAGCATATTCCGGGCGATGCGGTTCGACTTGTACGCTACCACCACGGTAAACTGCCGTTTCTCCGCGTCCCGCATCATCTTCTGGAACTGGGGCCGCTTGTCGGTCTTGCCAGAGAGGGCCTTGTCGGAGTAGACCTGGATGATCTTGATGTGGTTAAGGGCAGCAAATGCCATACATTCCTCAACCTGCTGCTCTATGCTTTCCTCCTTCTGATTGTGGGAGGAATATCGGGCATATATGACGCCGATCCGCTCGACGGTTTCAATGGATTTTTTCCGTGGCGACATACGGCACCTCCTTCAATCGCCGCTATGATTCTTGCTTTTTACAAAAAAGTCGTGCTGTTTCTTGAAAAAATGCAGTCTGATACCACGTTTCAGCAAGAAAGGACGGCCTTTTGTGGTATAATCCATTATGCGCAAATACATACTCTTGGTGCCAGTGTGGAAAGGACACCGCTAATGTCGGATACAGAAGCAAAAATCCTGGAGCTGATTCAGGGTTTAACCCTGGCGCAGCAAATGGATGTACTTAACCGCGCCCTTGAGATGCTTGCAGCCAAGCAAGAAATGTCTCCTGCTCCTTTGGGGACATCCGATTAACGCACTCCATAATTTGCCGCGCTGTTTCACTCAGCCCGTCCCCATCCGTGGGGGCGGGCTTTTTCGTTTCCGTAAGGGCATATGCGTCAATGCCGAACAAGCCATCCTCATCCTTAGAAAGGAACGGAAGATCAACCTTTCCAAGCAAATAGTCAACGGTAACGCCGAAGTAGTCAGCAATCTTATGAAGAACCTCTGCGCGTGGAGTGTAGCCTCTTTTTTTCCAACTGGTTACCGTTGCGCGGTTTATGCCAATTTCGTCTGCAACCCGACCGGGCTTCATTCCCTTTTCTGAGCACAAGGATAGAAACGTGTCGTAAAACATGGGTCGCCCTCCTGAGATAAAAATTTGAGAACTTAAACAAAACCCCTTGACTTGTTTAATTTCTTATGGTATCCTGTGCTTGGCTGTTGGAGAACTTAAACAACAAAAACCCAAGCCCAACGGATTACCCGCTGCGCAAAGCTAAAATGTTTGAGGACACAAATATAATAGCAGGTTTGTTTATGTTTTTCAACTATTTTTTGCAAGGAAGGAGGGAAAATTTGATGCCACAGGAGTGGACGGCGGAGGTGGTGGCCCAAATGCACTTGGCTAAAATCACAAAAAAACGCTTGGCTGAGGAATCCGGGTACACCCCTGAGTATGTCAGCATGGTTTTGAATGGCCACCGGGATACCGAAAGCGCAAAAGCGACTATTTTGGCCGCGCTCGACAGGCTGGTTTCCGCTGCCAATGCATGAAAAAAGCCGCCCCAGGCGGCAGAAAGGAGGATTGAAACACGGCGGCGCAAATACCAAAAGCGCCCTGCCAAGTGCTGATGACACTCGACAGGGCAAGCGGACCCTCGAAACCACGAAAGAGGCCACAGATGGATTATATCACATCCTATTGCTGGCTGACAAGCACAAAAAGGAGGCAAACAAGCGATGGCACAATCTCCCACACTGCGCATTGACATTGCGTCTATCCCGGACTTCCGGCGCGAGGAACTTGCGAAAGGGGCGCTTGCCCTGACTGAGCAGGTCTTTTCGATGCCGGGAGCAGAGGAACGCTACCAAGCCTGGCTCAAAGAGCGCAAGGCCAAACAAAAGAGGACGGCTCGGTCCGCCCGGTAATAGGAAAGGATTGATTCTATGGGATGCGATATCCATGTGATGGTCGAGGCGCGCAAGCAGCCCATTGGCCCTGATGGATGGTTCAATATCGACAACTGGCGGCACAACCCCTACTTCGGCGATAAAGGGGAGCCGGTCATGACCATTAAGCCCATCTACACCCAAAGGAACTACGAACTGTTCGCTTTCCTGGCCGGCGTCAGGGACTATGGCGGCAACCCCAGCTTTGGCTTTGACCGAGGGTTCCCGGAAGATGCCTGCAAACACACCGCCGCCGAGTATACCCGGTGGGGCGAGGATGCCCACACCCCCGGCTATGCCACCCTCGCCGAACTGAAGGAAAAGGCTGGAACGGTGACCAAGGTCAACCGTCGGGGCTATGTCAAGAAAGAGCAGATTGCCCGGTTCAAGGAAACCGGCGAAACGCCGACCTCCTGGAGTCAGAGCGTATTTGGGCCCGGCTCGGAGAACTACGAGTGGATGGAGTGGCAGGACGAAGTTCACTGCTTTGATGACCTGCTGGACGCCCTGGAGGAACGCAAGCGCGATGTTTTCTGGATTTTCAATCCGGAGAAAGACGATGGCACCAACGATACTAACATCCGCATCGTCTTCTGGTTCGACAACTGAACAGCAGAAAGGAGTTCTACATATGAAACCGAAAAGGAGCCTTGCATCGGTGGTGCTTGAACTGGCCGCTGTGCTCCTGGTAACAGCCCTCACCTTTACATGGGGGGTACAGACCGCCCAGTCCGAGCGTGGCTATACCGCCATCGGTGGTGAGTACCTGTTCCTGCTCATACCCTTCATGTACTACCCCGGCAAGCGGACGGTCCTGGACTGGGCCGCAGAGATCCGTAGCCTGTGGAAGGAGGGCCATGTATGAGCGGAGCGAAGCAACCCCTCACCATGGATGAGGTGATCACTGGCCTGGGTGACCTCCGGGCCATCGCAGACAGCAAGGGCAAAGGCGTTTGCCAAGCAGCAGTCGATATCCTTTTCGCCCTCTCCGAGGAAGGAGCGAAAACCGTGGAGGACGCCATGGACATTCTCCACGACTACCGGCTCCAGGCCAAGGAGAACGCCAGCCTCCACAGCAAGCACGCGGTCGCCGGCAAGCCCTTTCTGAAGGACAGCGTGTGGCACTGCCCGGACTGCAATCGCCGAGTCTCCCCCAACCACTCCTTTTGCCACCGCTGCGGGAAAAAGCTGAGATGGAGGTGAGAACAACAAACGGAGCCCATGGGTTCCAACTGGAGAGTGACGGCGTGGGTTTTGAGTACAACGAAGAAAACCGCCCCCAATGGTGCGAACATCAGGGACGGCGGGCCGGAAGGCCAAATTTAAGTACACCCTCATTATACGAGGGAATGAAAGGAATGTCAAGCCATGAACGAATGGTACGAGCAGGCTAAGCGCAAGCTGGAGGCCGAGAGGAACTCCGGTAGCTACGACAGGTACGCCAGCGCCATGAAGGGCGCCGTGTGCGAGGCCCTGGACGGGTTCTGCCGCCAGGATGCGGAGTTTGCCCAGGCAGTGGTCCAGGGCGGCACCTTCGCGGAGTGCATGAAGGCGGTGGCCAAGGGGTGCGGGAGCGCAATTTCCGACCTGGAGGCGTTCCGCCGGGCGGTGAGGTTCTTCTTCCCCGGCGCCGATGTGAAGTTCCACATGACGGTCAACCTCTGTGCCGATGTGGAGGCCGAGGCCGCAACTGCGGCGCCGGTGGCCAGCACCGCTCCCAAGATCATCGACCTCGACAGTTTCTTGTAAGGGGGGATGAGGCGTGACGAGCCAAGAGAAAGCCGAGCAGTTCGCCGGCAAGGCGCCGCCTTTGAACCAGGCGGAGCAGGACGCTATCAACGCACTGTTCCCTGCGTACATCTTCCGCCGATCCTGCACCGATGAGATCTGGACTACCTGCTGCCGCAAGCACATGGTGGTGCAGGATGAAGACATGATGGTGACCACGCCGGAGCGGAATTTCCCGGCGGTTATGTGGGAGCCCCACCAGTGGGAGCCGAAGAACCGATACCAAGACTCACCCAAACCGACCGTGCAGTGTCCTCTTTGCGGGAAGATGGTCATCGTGAAGGAACTGGGCCGCACTGGCGGACGAGGCAACTTGAGCCGATACCGGCGGGCGGTAGTCCTTCGGTGGTACCGGGGGGCATTGTGGGCCAGGGCGTATGACTGCGCCAAGCACTACAGCAGAGACAAGGGGTACAGTCTCACAGGTGAGCCGAATTGCAAGTTGGTGGGCGTGTACCGATTCAAGCCTGGGCTGGCAGAAGCGACTACCCGGTATTGGTGGGACTACCCATTCAGTTCGGTTGAGCGCCAAGATGGGCCGCTGGTCAAAGGACATTGGAATATCCACGGCCCGTTCAATGCCAATGCGGACTACGGCATCGGCTACGATGTGATTGGCCTGGATGAAATCCAGAAAAGCCCCTTCCGCTATTGTGTAGCGAAGGAGGCAGAGCGGAAATTTTCAAAATTTCTACACTTCCTGACAGCCTGCTGTTTCTACCCGCGCCAAATCGAGATGCTGATGAAGGCCGGCATGAGCGATGTGGTTCGGGATTTCGTGGAGCGGGGCGTGAAACACGCTGCAGTTATTAACTGGGACGAACCCAGCCCCGCAAAAGCCTTCAAAGTACCCCGTCAAGACATGAAAGCGTTCCTCGGAACAAACCGCGACATTCGGATTCTGGAGCTGTACAAGCGGCTGAATGGCCGCGTCTCCTTGGAGGAATGCGCAGAGTGGATTAGTAGAGGGGTAAACATTAAAACGACCTTCAGAGCGGCAAAAAAGTGGAACCTGCCGCCAGAAAAGCTGATCCGCTACTTGCACAGCAACGTAGGGTGTGCCCGATTTGGCGGAATGAGCAGCATGGATGCCGCACTGCGCTACTGGGAAGATTACCTGACCGCTGCCGAGGCCATGGGCTACCAGCTCCACCGCGAAAATGTCCTGCTCCCTAAAGCCCTGGGTGCGGCTCACGATTCCGCAACAGCGAAACATCAAAACAAAATGGAGCGTGAAAGGAAAAAAGAGCAGGCAGAAAAGGATCGTCTGGCGGCATTGTCCTACGAGGAGCGGCGTGTAGAACTTGAGAAAAAGTACAGCTTTGCCATGGATGGATATTTAATTCGAGTTCCTGCCAACAAGGATGAAGTTTTGAACGAAGGCCGTATCCTTCAGCACTGCGTGGGCGGCTACGCTGACCGCCACATGAATGGTACTTTGACGATTCTGTTCATGCGAGAGGCGAAAAAGCCTGGTGTACCCTGGTTAACCATTGAGATGTCTGGAAACAAGCTGGTGCAGATTCATGGGTTTAAGAACGAGGGTTTGTATACCACCAAGGGCCGCTTTGCCCCTGACCCGCGGGAAGTCTACCGGGAGTTCCTGGACACCTGGTTGGACTGGCTGAAAAAGGGCAGTAAACGCGATAAGCAGGGCAATCCCCAATTGCCCAAGAAGAAAGGAGTAGCAGCATGAGCGAAATGGAAGTAACTGAGGGCCAGCTCCTCAGTCAGGACTTTGGGGTGGGCGGCCCGCCCGCCACTACGGAGGTGCCCCTCCCCCCCGTGGACTCCGGCAAGACTCCTGACATCCTGGCGGCGGAGATCCGCACCATCAAGAACCAGACAGGCAGGATGGTGCTCAACGCCTCCATTGAGGTCGGGCGCCGACTGACAGAGGCCAAGGCCAAGCTGCCCCACGGGAGCTGGGGCGAGTATCTGAAGAACGAGGTGGACTACTCCCCCTCCCAGGCGCAGAACCTCATGCGGGTGTTCCGAGAGTACGGGAGCGACCAGCAGAGCTTGTTCGGCGGCGAGGCAAAGTCCCAGACGTTTGGGAATTTGACCTACTCCAAGGCTTTGAGCCTCCTGGCCATCCCGGATGAGGCGGAGCGGGAGCGGTTCGCTGTCGAGAACGATGTGGAGCACATGAGCGTCCGAGAGCTGAACGAGGCCCTCAAGGCCAGGAACGAGGCCGAGGAAAAGGCTGCTGCCGCCGAGGATGAGGCCCGCGGGCTCCGGCAGGAGGCGGAGCGGCTCCGGGAGGAGCTCGCCGATCAGGATCGTGTCTACAAGGCCAAGCTGACCGCTGCCGATGTGGAGACGACCGAGGCCAACAGGAAGGCGCGGGAAGCGCAGGAGGCCCTGGAAAAGCAGAGGGACAAGGCCCAGCGGCTCCAGGACGCCTTGAGCGAGGCCAATACCTCGGCCCAGGCCGCCGAGGCGGAACATTCCCGGCTGGCGCAGGAGCTGGAGGAGCTCCGTAGCCGACCCGCCGAGGCGGACACGGCGGCGGTGGAGGCCGCTCGGCAGGCCGCTATCACCGAGATGACCGAGAAGGTGGACAAGGCCAAGGACGCCAAGAAAAAGGCCGAGGAAAAACGCAAGGCAGCCGAGGAGTCCCTGGAGGCTGCGCAAAAGGAGCTGGCCGACCTGAAGGCCAAGGGGCCGGAGGTCCGGGAGCTCACCCAGGAGGAGAAGGACGCTCTGACCGCCGGCGCAGTGGAACAGGCCAGGGCTGCGGATGCCGAGCGGCTCCGGGGGCTGGAAAAACAACTGGCCGCCGCCGATCCCAATGTGGCCGAGTTCAAGGTGCGGTTTACCTCCTGGCAGGAGGAGTACCAGAAGATGATGGAGGTCTTGGGGCGCATCACCCAGGCCGACGAGGAGCGGGCCGCCAAGTTGCGGCAGGCAGTGAAGGCCGCGCTGGAGCAGATGGCCACATCCTGAGAGGTCTGCTTTGCTGGTTTAACAATCGGCATTTACATAGCAGAGAACACAAAATCGCACGAAAGGAGGAGAACCGTATGCAGCCCGAAATGCAGAAGTCGATCCTGCAGATGGCGCGAGGGGCCATCATGGAGCGGGCGGACTATGAGATGTCCCGTCTGCTGGCCAACATCCTGGACCCGAACACGTCCGCCACCGCAAAGCGGAAACTGACGCTGACGCTGGAACTGAAGCCGGACGATGACCGGCAAACCATCACCGTCAGCTGTACCGCGAAGCCCACTCTGGCCGCCACCAATCCCGTCGTCACATCCCTGTATGTGGCCGACGAGGACAGCGTGGTGGAGATGGTGCCGCAGATCCCCGGTCAGACCGGAATGGATGGGAACGTCCAGGAAGCGCCCCCGGTTCTGAAAATCATCAAATTTGCGTAAGGAGGAGACTCAACTATGTTGAAAGAATTCATCGAACACATCCAGAAAACCACCCAGCCGCTCATCCAGCAGGTCGGCGACAGCACATTTGCCATCGGCAGCGATGGCAGCGCGGAGGAGATCCGGCCCGACATCGACCACCCGGACATCCTGCCCCTCCACTCTCTGGACGCCCTTGTGAAGCTGGTCCGCACCGAGGCGTCCAAGGCGGAGACTCCGCTTTACATCACGATCCCCGACCACCTGACCGTCCGCTGCTTCGGCCAGCCCCAGCCCGATGCCCGGTTCTTCCGGCAGATGTACTACGAGGCCAAGGCCACCGACGTCCCCGGCTGGGGCGAGATGGTGCAGTTGGGTTTCGAAGAGGCCCAGATTGCTATGCGGACCCGCTTCCAGGAAACGACGGATACCATCTACGCTCTGAAGTTGCTGTCGGATATCTGCTGCGGAGCCAAGGTGGTCTACAACGACAACGGTATCGCCACCACTGTCACCACGCAGAAGGGCGTGGCGCTCCAGAGCAACGAGCAGATCCGGCCCATCATCACCCTGAAGCCCTACCGTACCTTCCAGGAGGTGGAGCAGCCGGAGAGCATCTTCCTCATTCGGGTCAACGAGCGGGGCATCACCTTCACCGAGGCCGACGGCGGGATGTGGAAGCTAAAAGCAAGGCAGACCGTCAAGGCGTTCCTGGAGGAACAGCTGGCCGAGGAGGTCGCCGGCAACGGCGTGTACATCGCCCTGTAAGGAATACGGTGGCAAAGACCAAAGTACCCAACGTTGGGCGCAATTATTTGTGTAGTTTAT
This sequence comes from uncultured Oscillospiraceae bacterium, assembly GCA_949841355.1. Classification (GTDB taxonomy): domain Bacteria; phylum Bacillota; class Clostridia; order Oscillospirales; family Oscillospiraceae; genus Enterenecus. The sequence continues at coordinate 246,692 of CATKZP010000001.1, read as the reverse complement.
GGTCTGAATTAACTTGCTATTCCCTTTGAACAGAGTGATTAATGTGATGCCAAAGGCCCGCCGGGTGGTAGCGCACCCGACGGGCCAAAGGGCAAAAAACAATTAAGAACACCTGCATTATAGCAGGACAGAAAGGAAAATGCAATGAAAACCACAAAAATTGTCATCAAGAACCTGTTCGGCATCCGGGAGGCGGCCCTGGACGGGCGCTCGGTGGAGCTGGCCGGACCCAAGGGCAGCGGAAAGACTTCTGTGCTGGACGCCATCCGCTACGCCCTGACCAACCGCTCTGACCGTGACTACATCATCCACCAGGGCGCGGACGAGGGCGAGATCATCATTGAGACGGACACCGGGCTCTCCATCGACCGCAAGACCCGGACGACCAAGGCGGACACGGTCAAGGTCCGGGACGGCAGTATGCTCCAGACCCGCCCGGCGGAGTTCCTCTCCGGTATCTTCACCCCCTTGCAGCTCAACCCCGTGGCCTTTACCCAGCTCAGCCGCCAGGAGAAGAACCGGGTGATTCTTTCCCTGATTGACTTCGCCTGGGATATGAACTGGATCAAGGAGCAGTTCGGGGAGATCCCCCAGGGCGTGGACTACTCCAAGCACATCCTGGAGGTACTCAGCGATATCCAGGCGGAGAGCGGCACCTACTTCCAGTCCCGCCAGAACCTCAACCGGGACATCCGCAACAAGCAGGCGTTCATCGCCGACATCGCCAAGGACATCCCACCCCACTATGACGCTGCCCGCTGGGAGGCGTACCCCACCCGCGAGAAGTACCAAGAGCTGGAGCGCATCCGGGAGGCCAACAGCCGCATCGAGCGGGCAAAGGCATTCCGAGAGGGCTTTGAGGCTAAAAAGCGTGGCCTGGAGGCGGAGCGGGACATCCAACTCTCCGCCGTCGCACAGGACATCTCCGCCCAGCGGGAGAGCATCACCGGCGATATTCAGCGGCTGGAGGCCCAGCTTGCCGCCGCAAGGGAGAAGTTGGATGGCCTCGCCCAGCGGCAGAGGGAGCGGGAGGAACTGGAGCAGGCCCGGTTCCGCGAGTCGCTGGCCAAGCTGGAGCGGGACGTGGGCGTGGCTGACCAGTACGCTGGGCAGGAGGTCCAGGATACCTCCACGCTGTCTGCCGAACTGGATGAAGCGGAGCAGATGCGCAGCCATCTGAACGAGTACCGCCGGATGCGGGGTATGCAGACGGAACTGGATGAACTGACCGCAAAGGCCCAGGCGCTGACCGACAAAATCGAACTGGCGCGGGAACTCCCAGCAACGATCCTGGCCCAGGCTTCTATCCCCGTGGAGGGCCTGACGGTGAAGGACGGTGTGCCGCTGATCCACGGTCTGCCCATCAGCAACCTCAGCGATGGGGAACTCCTTGAGCTTTGTGTTGACATCACCGTCAGCCGGCCGGGCCAGCTGGGCATCATCTTGGTGGACGGCGCCGAGCGGCTGGACAGCGTGAGCCGGGAGCGGCTCTACGCCAAGTGCAAGGCCAAGGGCCTCCAGCTGATCGCCACCAGGGTAACGGATTCTGAGGAAATGGAGATGATCGAACTGTGAAGACGCATTGGAAGAAGGTAGTTTCTGACCCCAACTTTATCGGCGAGGGGGACTTCCAGGAGGGTGAGGAGAAGGTATTGACCATAGACCATGTCAACGCCTCCGAAACCGTCCAGACCGCCGAAGGCAAGTCCAAGAAGGCGGTGGTTCACTGGAAGGAGCCGGGCAACAAGCCCATGATCCTGAACGTGGCCCGCTCCAAGAATATCGAGAAAGTGGCCGGGAGCGGCTACTTCGAGGACTGGCCAGGGGTGGCGGTTCAGTTGTATATCGAACACGGCATCAAGGCTTTCGGCGAGGTGGTCTCCGCTGTGCGTGTCCGTCCCCACAAGCCCCGCGTTCAGCAGCGTCCGCCCGTCCCGCCCTGCACGGACTGCGGAAACCCGATCCAGCCCGCCATGGGAAAGACGGTCGAGTGGCTGGCGGCCTACACCACAAAAAACTACGGTGTCCCGCTGTGTGCAGAGTGCGCCCAGAAGCGCAAAGATGCAGCAGCGGCAGAGCCGGAAGCAGAAACCAAAGAAAGTGAGGTGGCCGAGCATGGCGGAGATGAGCACCCTGCCGATGGTGACGGCGAAGAATTACTTTGATCCTGATATTGAGATGGCCTATATGGGCTCTACCCAGGTCAAGAACTTCATGCGCTGCGAAGCGGCGGAACTGGCCAGACTGAAAGGGGAATACCGGTCCGCCGCGACCACGGCCATGCTGGTGGGTAGCTATGTGGACGCCCATTTTGAAGGGAGCCTCGACGTGTTCCAGGCCCAGCACCCGGAACTGTTCAAGCGGGACGGGACGCTGAAGGCTGAGTTTTCCCGCGCCAACGACATCATCAACCGCATGGAAGCGGACGAGCTGTACAGCCTCCTGATGTCCGGCCGGAAACAGGTCATCCGCACCGGCGAGATTGCCGGAGTGCCCTTTAAGGTCAAGATCGACAGTCTGCTGGACGGGGATATCTGCGAGGAGATTGTCCGGCGGTTCCCGGAAACGGCGTCAGTGATGGGGCTTTGCGATGGGGCCATCGTGGATCAGAAGGTCATGAGAGACCTGGAGGACGTCTGGGACGGCACGGAGCGGGCCTATGTTCCCTTCTGGAAAGCCTGGGGGTATGACGTTCAAGGTGCCATCTACCAGGCCGTTGAGGGGCATTTGTGGCCCTTCCTGCTGGCTGTCGGCACCAAAGAGGATGAGCCGGACCTGCAGGCACTCCACATTCGGGATGAAGTCCTGGCGCCTAAGCTGGCGGAGATTGAGGATGCCGTCCCCCGGTTCCAGGCTATCAAAACGGGCCAGGAGGCCCCGCGCCGCTGTGAGCACTGCGCATACTGCCGCGCCACCCGAAAGCTGACCCGGATCGCCGATGCGGAGGAACTGGGGACTTCTTATGGGGATGCAGAGGATTGACCTTGCTGACCAAGTCAAGAGCCTCGTGACAATCCAGGAGGTGGCGGAGCATTACGGCTTTCACCCAAACCGGGCCGGATACATATGCTGCCCATTCCACCGCGAAAAGACCGCCAGCCTTAAACTCTACAGCGATCAGCGCGGGTGGTGCTGCTTTGGCTGCCATGCCGGCGGCACAGTAATCGATTTTGTAATGAAGCTGTTTGATATCCCATTTCGCCAAGCGATTCTGCGTATCAATGCGGATTTTGCCTTGGGACTTACATGGGACAAGCCTGACCCGGCGGTGCGGTCTGCTATCTTGGAGGCCCGCCGCCGGGAGGCCCAGCGGAAAGCAAAGCTGGAGCAGCTGGAGGATAAGCACCGGGAACTGGCCTCAGAGCATCAATACTGGTGGGACGTGCTGAAATATTTTGAACCCACCAGAGGAGATTGGGAAGCCGGATTTATCCATCCGCTTTACGCTGAAGCGGTAAGAAAACAGCCGTATTTGGAATACCTGCTGGATGAACTGGAAGAAGAAATTTTGGAGGTGAAAGCGGACCGTGGAAGAAAAGGCACTACAGCCGGGAAACACAGTCCCGGCAGCCCCAGATAAGCGGCCTGACTTTTCGCTTGCGGACTTCAAGGAGGGGCGGGTATTTGAATGGCTGACTGGCTTGAAATCCGGCTACCAGCAGGCCATGGAGGAGCAGGCACTTGCAGACCTCGCCAAGGAACTCGGCTTTAAGGGCTTTGCCAGGTGCCTGAGAGAGTACAGGAAAGAATTAAGAGCCGTCTCCCTGTCCGTTGTCCGGGACGATGGAATCTCCGAATTCTTCGACCAGGCTTTGGAGTTGAATGTCGGGGAATGGACGGCGGACGAGAGCGGCATCTGGCGGTATGCCCAGGGCGGCGGAATCACATACGCCTGCACCCACCCCATCATGCCGGTGGAAAAGCTGGTATCCATCGATACGGGCATGGTCAAGGTCAAGCTGTGGTACCGGCGCAGCTACTCAGACCGCCGGCCATGGTCAGAGATCGTAGTCCCCATGAGCCGAATCTCCAAGGCTGCCGACATCGTGGCCCTGTCGGATTGCGGCATTTCAGTCACCAGCGGGGAGCGGGCACAGGCATTGGTGGACTTCCTGCGGGACGCCATCGATAAGAACCAGGATATCATCCCGGAGGTCAAGGCAGTTTCCCGCATGGGCTGGAACGAGGAAGGATTTTCCCCCTACGCGGGGGGCGTGGCCTTCGACAGCGCAGATAGCTTCCGCCCGATATATAAAGCCATAGGCCAGACTGGAAGCCTCGAAAACTGGCTCACAGAGGCCCTGGACGCCCGCTCCTATAGTCTGACTGCCCGCATTGTACTGGCGGCATCCTTCGCCTCCGTCCTTGTGGAGCCGCTTGGATGTCTCCCATTTTTTGTCCACCTGTGGAGCATGGACAGCGGCACCGGCAAAACCGTGGCACAGATGCTGGGGGCGTCCGTGTGGGCGAACCCCACCGCAGGCGGCGCATACTTCCAGACCTTCAAGAGCACATCCGTGGGCGTGGAGTTGATGGCCGGATTCCTGCACTCGCTCCCCCTGTTTCTGGACGAGCTGCAGCTTGCCAAGGATCGCCACGGGCGAATCAATTTCAACGTGTACGAGTTGGCGGCAGGCTCCGGGAAACTGCGGGGCAACAAATCCCTCGGACTGGACTACACGCCTAAATGGGCCAACTGCTTCATCACCTCCGGGGAAACGCCTCTGGTGGGTGAAACCGATGGCGCCGGAGCAGTCAACCGTGTGGTAGATATTGAGTGCCGCTATGGAGAAGCCGTCATTCGAGACGGTCATCGCACCGCCAATGTTCTGAAACTCAACTATGGCCATGCCGGAAAGCTGTTCATTGCCCGCCTGTGCGAGGAGGGCGAGATGGATCGAGTGCGGGAACTCTACGAGGAAAACTATGCCGCCTGCATTCAAAGTGACACCACCGAGAAGCAGGCGATGGCGGCGGCCCTGATTATTACCGCAGACCAGCTTGCCACAGAATGGATTTTTCACGATGACCGCGCCTTGGTAGCCCCTGAGCTGGGAGAATTCCTCAAGGAAAAGAGCGAGGTCAGCACGTCAGAGCGTGGCTATGAGTATATGTGCGGTTGGGTGGCGGCCCATGTGAATCAATTTAAGGAAAGTGTGGAGCGTGGCGAACGTTACGGTATCATCGAACATGATATTGCTATTATCAACCGCACCATCTGGAACAAGGCGTGTGAGGAGGCTGGGCTATCCCCCAAGGCTCTGTTGGGGCATTTAAAGTCCAAGGGTCTGATCGACACAAGAAGCAAGGGCTATACAAAGACAAAGCGCATCGACGGTATGGCAGTAGATTGCGTCTGGCTGCGTCTGCCGCCGGATGATGGAGAGGGGGGTAACTACGATGATGAACTGCCCCTTTGAGGGCCAGGAAAGCAATGTTCGTGGTACTTTAAAAATTGTCCCACCAGAAAGGCCCACAGAGAAAAGCCCCTGTTTCCAAATACTCTGCGCATTCTGCGGGACTTGTGGGACTGTGGGACTTTCCCCAATACCTACTATGCGTGCGCGAGAAAAAACAATGCGTTTTGGGGGTAGAAAATATTTCCCTCCTGCGCATATGAGAAAAAACGGGGGAAAAGTCCCACAATCCCACGGAAATGCTAAAAGCCGCATGGCGCAAGGGATTTTGTGCGTAGGACATTTGCGGGACATAAAAAAGAAGCGTCCCACAGTTCCACGAAAGGAGAACCAACATGGAATTGAGACCATACCAACAGGACTGCATTGCCACTATTGAAGCCCAGCCCCCTGGCTCCTACCTGGTGCAGATGGCCACGGGACTGGGGAAGACGGTGACCTTCGCCAATCTGCCCCGGCACGGGGAGAGAATGCTGATCCTATCCCACCGGGAGGAGCTGGTGGAGCAGCCCCGGAAATATTTTGACTGCACCTACGGTGTGGAGCGGGCCGGGAGCCACGCTGACGGCGAGGAGGTGGTCAGCGCGTCGGTGCAGAGCCTTGTGCGGAGACTGGAGCGGTTCAGCCCGCATGACTTCGGCCTGATTATCTGCGACGAGGCCCACCACGCTGCCGCCAATACCTACCGAAAGATTTTTGAATACTTCCAGCCTCTGAAGCTGGTCGGCTTCACGGCCACACCCAACCGTGGTGACAAAATCCGGCTGAGCGACGTGTTCCAGAAAATCATCTTCCAGCGGGATCTTCGCTGGGGGATACAGAACAACTACCTGTGCGACATCCTGTGCAAGCGCGTGGACATCGGCTACGACCTGCGGGCCGTCCACACCCGCAACGGCGACTATGCCCCCGGAGAACTGGACGAGGCCATGGAGGGCACAGCGGACGCCATTGCGCAGACCTACCGGGAACACGCCGCCGGCGCCACGCTGATCTTCGCAGTCAGCGTACACCAAGCCGAGGAAATCGCCGGACGCATCAAGGGGGCTGTGGTGGTGACGGGAGAGACCAAGGACCGCGCCGCCATCATCGAAGCCTTTACCGCCGGGGAGATTCCCTGCATCGTCAACTGCATGGTGTTCACCGAAGGGACGGACATTCCCAGGGTGGAGACGGTCATCGTGGCCCGGCCCACTCAGTCGGAGAGCCTGTACGCCCAGATGGTGGGCCGCGGCCTGCGGCTATACCCCGGCAAGGAGCGGCTGGTTCTGATCGACTGCGTGGGCATTACCGGGAAGGCGTCCCTCTGTACGGCACCGAGCCTGCTGGGGCTGGACCTGAGCAATATCCCGGCACGGAAGGCCACGGAGATACAAGGGGACCTGTTCGACCTGCCCCTGAAGATCGCCGCCGCTGGCGACTGCCCGGAGAGCTGGATCAGGAACGTGGAGATCGTCGACCTCTGGGCCCAGGAGCAGAAGTACAACACCCACGACATCAACTTCTTCAAGATGCCGGACGGCGAAATGGTGGTATCCCTGACAGACGGCAAGAGCCTGACGATTCCCTGCCCCAACTCCCTCGGCCTTGTGCATATGCCGGATGGCTCCCAGGTCGGGATGCAGGAGGCTATTGACCGGGTATACATGGAACTTCTGAGGGACTATACGGACTGCCGCCAGCTGTGGGACCTGGAATCGGTCAGGCGGTGGGGCAAGGCTCCGGCCACGGACAAACAGGTCGCCATCATCCAGAGACGGTGTAAAGGCTTCGACACCGCTGGTCTGAGCAAGGGTGACGCCAGCCAGATTCTGAACCGGCTGTTTAACGCACCGAAAAAGAAAGGGCGGCAGAGCGCGTGAAGCGGAGGTGACAAAACATGGCACGGAATAAATATCCTGGTCGCTGCTATTGCTGCGGAGAATGGATAGAACCTGGCTACGGCCACTTTGAGAAGGTCCGCAATCCGGTACCGGGGGAACCCAAGTGGCGTATCAAATGCGTCAAGTGCGCCAGCGGACGAGTGCTGACGGATAAAGACCCCGGTGTAATTTGGGCGCAAAAGGCTGTAAAGGAGGCGAGAACATGACGGAGGCCCAGCACCAAGCGATGGTCATGAAGTGGTCTCAGCAGCCAGAAATCCGCTCCAGGTGGCCGGAGTTGGCCTTGCTCTACCACATCCCCAACGGCGGTACACGGGACGCTATAGAGGGCCGCCACCTGAAACAGCAGGGCGTCAAGCGAGGCGTTCCTGACCTGTGCCTGCCGGTTGCGCGGGAGAACTACCACGCCCTGTACATTGAGCTCAAAACCGATACCGGTCGGGCCACAACGGAGCAGAAATGGTGGGGCGAACATCTCAAATGCCAAGGGAATATGTGGCAGGTCTGTCACGGCTGGGAGGCGGCAGTGACTATGCTGGAATGGTATCTCTCCCTTTCTGATGAGGTGGTGACATGAGCACCCCGGATTACAGCTATGCCTTCCCCTGGGAACGAGAGGCAATGCAGGGGGCTGAGATGCCGGACGGGTTGTCCATGTATGACCAGATGGCTTACATATCCCTGCGGACGCTCTATCACGATTACCACGAAAAGCGGATGGATAGGGCAACGGCGTCAGCGGAAAAGCGCCGTATCTTCGGAGCCTGGGACAGGGCAAAGCGTACAGCAGAGTTTGAGCGCAAGCTGGCGTTCTTCCATGCGCGGCTCTACAAAGACACCGAGATGGCCAAAACAGCGGTTAGGAAAGACCCCAGCCTGGAAAATGCAATCAGGCTTTGCAACGTGCTGGATGGGCTGGAGAAGTACAGACCAGAGGAAACCGCACATAGTTAAAGTCAATTCCCAAACGTTTGTGAATTTGGAGGTTTTACAAAATGACAGCGAAAGAGTTAGCTGAAATGCTCTCCGGCCGCGAGGTCGGCGAGGAAATCGTGATGGGCGAGGAGCGGGACATAAAGGACGCTGGCCTGGTCGTGGTCTACGGCTATTCAGACGATAATGTGGAGTTCTGCGGGGCAATCAACGACGAGGTTGGCTCCTACGATGGCGACACCGTCTACCTTACCAAGAATGGCATCCTTGAGGGGCCTGCCTGCTCCTGCGCCGAGGACTGCGAGTGCCCCTACTTTGTTAAGGAGCGGGAAAAGGCCAAGACTATCAAGGCTGTGTGGCACGACGAGGGCGGCCCCTGCTGGACGTTTGAGACGGACATCCCCCACGAGACCTTCACCGTCACGGAGGACGGTGAACCATGGTGCATCGGGATCGTGTTCAGCATAACAGATCTGGAGGACAAGGAGCCGCTATGAAGATTCTGGATATAGTGAAGTTCAACAGCGGAGTGGCGTTTGTTGTTGACAAAATGCCCGTCTTGACATACGAGAAGATGACCGCTCCAGTCTCAGCCTGTAAAGGCGAGTACGAGAAGTTTATGTTTGCGTGGAGGGAGTTTCTGATCGGATCAGACGAAAGCGGTGTGTTCTACGATGTCCTATATCACAGGAAAGAAAGCGGGCCCAAAGCGTTCGGCGGTCACGTATTTTCGCACCCGCTGAAAGATGGCGGAACATTTACAACAGACGGCTGGTGGTGGGACGGAGGTTCAACCGTGGTGGCGAGGATGCTCGGAATTGAGATGGGCAGAGTAACAATTAAAGACCGCACATCTCTCGAAAAATGTTTCGTTTTCACTGCACAGTACATGGATGTGAAGATGTTCGATGAGCGGTTGTATCGTCCGTTTTTGGAAGAACGCGGGAAAATTGAGCCACGGGATTACCATGAGTTTGAGCGCGAACTGAGATTTACGAAAAGACAGGAGAGGTCATTGTGAGTTTTTCTAAGCGGTCTGACCGGAGGGAAGCGTCGTGAAATACTGCTGCAATGAGTGCAAAAACAAGGATTGTCCCGTTAACTACAAAAATGCGCCCAAGGGAACGCCGATTCAGCTCGCCGCCCTTTGCGGCTCGAAACAATGCACGGGTTACAAAAGGCCATGAAGATTCTCTCTTTCGGGGCCGGTACGCAATCCACGGCGCTGGCGCTGATGGCCTGCGATAACGCCGACATGAATAAGCCGGTGCTGCACACGGCGGTTCCGATCTACGATGCGGTTATTTTCTGTGACCTCGGCCTGGAGCCGCCCTGGGTGATGCAGCAGGTGGAGTTTACCCGACGGGCCTGCGAAGCGGTCGGCATACCCTTCTACGTCTTGGACACGCCTCTGTACCGGGACTTTATGGAGAACTTCGGTGAGCGCCGCACGATCAGCGTCCCTTGGTGGACGCTGAAGGAAGACGGGCACAAATCCAAAATGCCCCGGAACTGCACCATTGACTACAAGATCGAGGCCATTTCTAAGTTCGTCCGCTGGGAACTGCTTGGGTACCGAAAGGGCCAACGGCTCCGGCCGGAGGATGTCAAGGCTCACGAGATGCACATGGGCTTCAGTGCAGAAGAAAAGCAGCGGTGCAAGGAGAATCCGAACCGGCTCTTTGTGAACCGCTTCCCCCTGGTCGAGATGGGTCTGACACGAGCGGACAACTACAAGTACATCCTGGAGGAATGGGGCCTGGACACGAAGGCCAGCGCCTGCGCGTTCTGCCCCTTCCACCGCAACTATTTTTTTCAGTACATCAAAGAACACGAACCAAAGACCTATGCTGCAGTAATAGGCATGGACAATCTGCTCCGGGATAAGAACCCGAAACCGCCCATGGATTCTGACCTGTTCATTTCCAGGAGCCGGAAGCGGATCGCAGATCTGACCCCGGAAGATTGCGCCGATGCTGAGTGCTTTGAATACTGCGGACGTCAGGTCTGGAACGGTTTTTAAGGAGGAGTCATCATGAGCTTTTCAATCGAACTGCCCCAAACCTACACATTTTCCCTTTGCATTGACCGGGGAGGCCACACCATTGTTGACACAACGGTCGAAGTGCCGGACACCAGAGAGGGAATCACCAGAGCAAAGAGAACTGTCCAGCGTCTGATGAACGAGTACACCCCGACTCCCAAGGCACCGGAGCCGGCGGGACTGAACCCGGAGAGCCAGCCCCCCGCCGACCCGTTGCTGGCAGCGGAGACCGCACCCGCCTCGCCCCCGGAGAAAAAGCCGGAAGGGGCGCGGGGACTGCTTCGCCTCCACTGCCCGGAGTGCGGGAACACCTTCGGGACATTCCTGCGGGAGTACCAGACCGAGATAGAGTGCAAATGCGGCCACCACATCGACCTCACGGGCCAGCTTGGCCGGTACCACGCCACCTGTCCGTACTGCCAGCATGAGAGCTGGGGCAAGACCAACAGCGAGGAACCAGTGGTTGAAGTTCAGTGCAAGTGCAAAGAGATGATTCGGCTTCAATGGGTACCGGAAGCCAGAGAATATCAGAACTGAAGAAAGGCGAGGAGGTTGCCCAGAATGCCTAAGAAATACATCGACAGCCGCGGTTGGAAGTACCAGGTCATGCCTGGCCTTGGTGAGAACACCTTTAAGGCCCGGTACCAGCGGCCGGAGAAACAGGGTGATGTCGGCTGGAAGGGTGTGGCCGCCGTCCCGTGGCGCGGAAGCCGTGAGGAAGCCCAGACTGACCTTGACCAGCTGGCCGAGAAGAAAGGGTGGGCGGAATGGAACGGTTGACAAGCAGAGAGCCGAGGATCAGCGGGATGCCGGGTGTGTGTTGCACCCATTTCGAAGGTGGAGACTGCCAAGCCATACAAGGGCTTTGCGCTGATGGGTGTGCATGGGAAGAGGCCGCATGGGAACGCCTCGCTGCCTATGAGGACACCGGGCTGGAGCCGGAGGAAGTCATAGCGTTGCAGGCAAGCAATCAGGAACTCAAAAAAGAGGCGCTGCCCATTTTGCAGGCGAAGGTCCAAGACAGGCTGGTGATTCTGCCGTGTGGGCTGGGCGGAACGGTGTACGCTAATTTCGCCCAGCGCGGAGACTATCTGCGGGAGAAAGACAAGCCGTATCCATGCGAGGTCGTTTTTATCGGTTTAAGCAAAGAGCCATTCCTGCATATCCAGTTTAAGAACGGGCGAGTGTTCCCGGTAAAATTTTGCGAAGTAGGCAAAACCGTATTTACCACAAGAGAAGCGGCGTTGAAGGAAAAGGAGGGATAAAGCGTGGAACGACTGACCGTTAAATGCGATGATGGACATTGGGGACTGAGCCTCACAATTTATGATAAGGCCATCCCTTCTCGAATACTTGAAAAGCTTCCGATTGCGATTGACCGCCTCGCCGCCTACGAGGACACCGGCCTGACGCCGGAAGAAATCATGGGGTTGTGCAGGATGGATCGCCGGGCGAAGATGGCGGAACTGCTGCGGATGGAAGAGAACAAACCGCTGACCCCTGATGATCTGCCGAAGATGGACGGGACGCCGGTGTGGATCACCAAAATGGATGGGGGCGGTGGTGCGTGGATGCTGGTTGACGCAGAATATGAGCTTTGCCGAGAGGCTCACGGCGAAATGGCGGTGTTTGAGAACTGCGGCAAGACGTGGCTGGCATATCGCTACAAGCTGGAGGATGAGAAAAAATGACCACGTTATACGATATTACTAACTGGCCCAAGCTGGGGTTTAATAAAACGGAGTATCCTCTCATCGGCACTGTAGATGCCGCCCCCCAAATCGGGAGAGTGCTGGATGTCGCTGGCCAGCAGTTCGAGGTTGGCGTCCTGAACCCCAAGGAAGGGTATGCTGGCGTTCGCCCTCTCGCCACCAAACTGAACACCTCCCCGGAGTTGAGGGAGCTTGAGGCGAATATTATCTGCCCCTACTGCGGGAACATTGACCGGGATTCCTTTGAGCGCAGCGATGAGGATACGACGGAGTGTATGAGGTGCGGTGGGATCATCCACTATCAGCGCATTGTCACCATCGAGTACACAACCGTGCCCGTGAAGCCACCTAAGCTGATCCGGGCGCATTGGGTGAAGGACACCTGATAAATCGCCACGCTGGCGGGGCTGTTGGCGGCACTGACGGCCCAGGTGATGCGGCTGAGGAAGTGGCCCCACCCCAGCCGCAAAAGCCAACACAGGACGCCTGTGGGGGCCGCCAGAGGAAAGAGACAAAACAGTTCAAGGAGATATTTGCGGCCATGACAATTAAGGATTTCAAAGTCGGCCAGACTGCCTACATACTCGAGGACAGGTACCAGGGCGCTTTTGGCACCGCAACAGAGGTCGAGGTCACCAAGGTCGGCAGGCGGTATGTCACCGTCAGAGACATGGGGCGGGAGGCCCGGTTCTATGAGCCAGCCAACAGCACCACTCACTTGGTCGAGGACAGGGACTACGGAGCGAAGCGCCTCCTGTTCTCGACAACCGGGGCCGTGGCCGAGCACAAGGAACTGATCGACCTGCAGGACTGGGCGCAGGAGGCCACAAGCTGGCTGAAGGTCAAACGCTACTCCCTCGACCAGCTCCGGGAAGTAAAAAAGATTTTGGAGGGAGGGGAGGAGACGTAATGACAATTGACTGGTTGTTTATCGGCTATGTGGCGGGGTTTGTAACTGCGGGATGGGTTCTTCCTGCTATTGGAAAGCAGATAAATAAGAAAAGAGGCAGAAAATGAAAGCACTCACTATCTGGCAGCCCTGGGCCTCCCTACTGGTGTCTGGCAGGAAGAAGTATGAAACCCGCAGCTGGGCCACTTCCTATCGCGGGCCCATCGCTATCCATGCGGCTAAGCGGCCGGTGCGTCAGACTATCGACGTGCTGGTCGCTGACCGCGGGGACGGGTGGACCACACTGGACTATTTCGATAGCCTGTTCCCGCGGCCCGGGGAACTGGACCACCTGCCTACCGGGGCTATCGTGGGAACGGCCCTCCTGACCCGCTGCCACCTCATCACAGAGGACTTCGTGGCGAAGCTCACGCCCATGGAGCTCGCCCTGGGCGATTTCACCCTGGGTCGGTACGCCTGGGAGTTTCACGGGAGAGTACCCGTTAATTCGCCGATACCGGCAAAGGGGATGCAGGGACTTTGGGAGCTGAATCTGAAGGGGGAAATACTATGCTGATTGTAAGCCAAAACAGGAAATGCCTGCTCAACATGGAGAGGGCTGGAACCGTTTTCCTTTCGTCCCTCTATGGAGGTCACGAGGAGGGGAAGCCTGTCAAGGTGCTGGCCTCCTTCCCTCTGGCCGAGGATGTCACCGAGAGCCTGGGGGAGTACGAGAGCGAGGCCAGGGCCATGGAGGTGCTGGAGGAAATCGTCCAGGAATACGGAATGTATTTCAGAACCGAAGGTAGTGCCCACAAAGCCGCATTTGCTTTTGCACGCCCGAAGGTCTATCGGATGCCGGAGAAGTGAGGGGGCTGAACATGAGTAAAAGCGCATGGACTGCGTGGGCCGTCAAGAATAGCGTTGTGATGCTGTGCTTCGCTGCGCTTGCGATCCATTTTAACCATTGGTGGATAGTATTGTTTGCCGCATTCTTTATGTCCTCGCTGGAGCGGAAAAGTCCGGCCAGCCGGGTGTGTGACGGTTGCGGGAAAACCATCTATTCGCTCGACTGGGATGCCATTGATGAGAAGACCGAGCGGGCGGGATGGATTCGCAGGAAGAACGGGGACAAGTGGGAGGACTATTGCCCGGACTGTCAGAGAGGCAACGGCCATGTATAAGCAGAGGCACCCGTACATTGCCCAGGTGCTCTATATCCTGAAGAACCGGGCCACCAAGTACAAGGGTCTCCTTCGGGGGCTTTTGAATAAACGATGAAAGGAAAGAAAAAACATGAAACAGTACATCGGAACCAAAATCGTCGAGGCGGAGCCCGCCACCCTCTATGAGCTGAAGGAGGGCGGCCACTTTCTGAAGAAGGCCAGCGAGGAGTGGGCTGAGGAGAATGCCCGCATTCCCGATCTGGCCAGCTCCACGCGGGAGGGCTACGCCGTCCGCTACGCCGACGGCTACGAGAGCTGGTCGCCCAAGGAGGTCTTCGAGCGGGCCTACCTCCCCATCGAGGTGAACACGGATCTGAAGCCCGACCAGCCCAGCATCAGCCAGAAGATGGTGGACGACTTCATCGCGGAGGTTCACGTCACCACCCTGGGGGAGAAAACCACCGTCGTCCGGGTCGTCCTGGTGAACGGCTTTGAGATCGTGGAGGCGTCCTCCTGCGTCAGCCCTGAGAACTACAGCGAGGAGATGGGCAAAGAGATTTGCCTGGAGCGCATCAAGGGCAAGGTCTGGATGCTGCTCGGATTCCTCCTGCAGACGGGCGTGTCCGGGGTGAAGAAGTGAGCGCCCGCCGGGAGAAGCGCCTGCGGAAGATGGAGGCCAAAGTCACCTACATGGACGGAAGAGTCCGGGCGCTGGAACACCGGCTGCTGGTCCTGGAGGAGATAGCGGCCCACCCTGTTATGATCCGCTCCACCGGAAATGAGGAGCCACACCCCCGTGGGGTTCTGGCCTCCCTGTTGCTGAAGCTGAGGGGAGGATGTAAGGAAGATGTCGGCTCGTCCCTGGAGTATATCAAGAGCCACCCGCCCAGACCGTTTTCCTGATGCCATGAAAATTACGAGTTTTCAGGCGGCGAACTTCACCGGCTACGTTGGCGAGCGGTTCAGATTCCAGACGCTGGATGACAACGGGGAGACCATGGGGCCAGTCCTGGCTGATGAGGTCAGAAGGGTGTTCCGACAGGGACGGCGGATCTCCGTGGAACTCTATATTCCAGACAAGCACTGCACCCACATCCACGAGGCAAAGCGAATCTACTACAAAGGGAGGACTGCAACGTAATGAGCGATACATACAAGGTGAAGTACAAGCAGGGCATGGGAAAAGTTGTCCTGGAGTACACTGGCACCGGGTACTCGATGAGCATGGAGGAAGTTCACCGGCTGATTGACGACCCCAATGTCCTCCAGCTCACCATCACGAAAATGACCACCAAGGAGTATCTGAAGAAGGCAGGGGCAGCGAACGAATGAGAAAAGCAATCGCAATCGACTTTGACGGGTGCCTCTGCACCAACGCCTACCCGGAGATTGGGGAACCGAACTGGCCCGTTATCAGGCGAGCCCAGGCAGAGCAACGGGCCGGGGCGGGCCTGATCCTCTGGACCTGCCGGGAGGACCAGCTTCTTCTGGACGCCATCGCCGCCTGTGAGGGCTGGGGCCTGACCTTCGATGCCGTGAACGAGAGCCTCCCGGACTGGATTGAGGAATTCGGAACCCGCCCCCGGAAGGTCGGTGCTTCGGAGTATTGGGATGACAAAGCGGCGCGGATTCCTACAACGCAACGATTCTTTGTGGGAGGGGCAGGTGACGATTCCATAGAGTTGTTCGAGCCTGCTCCGGGCAACGAGAACATGAGGTTGAAGCCTTGCCCATTCTGCGGGGGAACCAGCATATTCTACGAAAGGTATGGCAGCCCGGCAGGCGAGCGGTGGCGCTGCTGGTGTGCTGAGTGCCTTGCCGGAATTGATCCCGGCACTGCGCAGGAAACGGGGCAGGTTCGGGATATGTGGAACCGCCGTGAGCAGGAGGTGGGAGAGGTGTGAAGACCACAGGAACGCCGTGCGGATCGTGCAGTCATTTTTCTGATGGGAGATGCCCAATCTCAGATTGGTGCATAAGCAATGAGGACATTGTGCTTTCTGTCATGAATCCAAAGCACCCGGTGGATTTTACCCGCTATGAGCCAAAGAAGGATAGCGTATGAGCAGAAGGAGCGGGAACAGCCGGGGCGGGATGCAGTCCGCAGGTGTGCATCCGTCCATCTACTGCCCAGCCTGCAAGAAACCTGCGGCCCGATATGAGCCGGGGCGCGGCTGGATGCACTTCACGAAAACAGGTTCAGTTTGGCACAAAGAGAAACCGGGCCAAAATCCCAAACGTCTGGGATTTTGAAGTAATACATAACACGGAGGGGCTGGTGGCATGACGCTGCAGGAACTATCGAAATACTATAAGCTACACGAGCGGTTGGAGCGGAACCGGGAGATGCTCTCATCCCTGTACGCAGCGGCAGGGCCGGGGGCGCAGGTGATCACGGGAATGCCCCATGCGCCAGGGGTATCAGACAAGGTGGGCAATCTGGCCGCTGAACTCTGGGAACTGCAAAGCAAGATCGATTACCTCGAACAGAGGTGCGCCGAGGAAAAGAAAAAGCTGGAGAAGTACATCGGTGCCATCAAAGACGACCAGACCCGCATGATCTTCCGCCTGCGGTTCATCCACTGCATGACCTGGCTCCAGGTGGCCGAGGCCATCGGCGGCAGGAACACGGCGAACAGCGTCAGGGCCATATGCTACCGACATCTGAAAAGTTGTAGCGGCGCGAACACCCGCGAGCGTTGACGAACGCTGCCGCTTTGTGTTATGGTAGGCTTGCGAAAATCCTAAATCAGCCAGGCGGCTCTCCTGCAGGAGGGCCGCCATCCTTTTTGAAGGGAGGTTTTTGGCTCCGCGCTTTCTCTCCTTTGCGCGTGGTCTTGCATCGGGTACGGCGACCGCCAGCGTCGTACAGCGGTGACAGACGACAAAAGGAGGTCTTCACGATGGAAATTGTGAAGATGAAATTATCGGAGCTGAACCCGGCGGAGTACAACCCCCGGAAGGCTCTCAAGCCGGGAGATCCGGCCTATGAAAAGCTGAAGGCGTCCATCCTCTCCTTCGGGAACGTGGAGCCCATCGTGTGGAACCGCAGCACAGGGAGTGTGATCGGCGGCCACCAGCGGCTCCGCGTCCTTTTAGATCTGGGGGTGGAGGAGAGCGAGGTCAGCGTGGTCGAGCTGTCCGAGGTGGACGAAAAGCGGCTGAACATCGCTCTCAACAAGATCACTGGCGAATGGGATGATGAAAAGCTGACGTCCCTGCTGGCCGAGCTCACTGCCGGCGGCGTGGATGTGTATCCCACAGGCTTTGACGAGCAGGAGCTCTCCTCCATGTTCGCAGACCTCACCAAAGCGACTGCGCACGATGACGGGTTCGACCTCACCACTGCCCTGGAGAAAGCCTCCTTCGTGAAGCGGGGCGATGTCTGGACGGTGGGCAGGCACCGCCTGATGTGCGGCGATGCCACCTCCGTCGAGGACGTGGCCACGCTGATGGACGGGAAGAAGGCCAACCTCATCCTGACCGATCCCCCCTATGGCGTCTCCTTCAAGTCCTCGGATGGGCTGACCATTCAAAACGACTCCATCAAGGGGGATGACTTTTACCGTTTTCTCCTCCAATCCCTTACAAACATGGTCGCCCACCTGGAGCCAGGAGGGGCGGCCTATGTTTTTCATGCGGATACGGAGGGGCTCAATTTCCGCCGGGCGTTCATTGACGCTGGCCTGCACCTGGCTGGGGTGTGTATCTGGGTGAAGAACTCCCTGGTGCTGGGCCGCAGCGACTACCAGTGGCAGCATGAGCCGGTTCTGTACGGCTTCCTTCAGAACGGCAAGCACCGCTGGTATTCCGACCGCAAGCAGACCACCATCTGGAACTACGACAAGCCCAAGCGGAACGAGAACCACCCTACCTCCAAGCCGCTGGATCTACTGGGCTATCCAATTCAAAACTCATCCCAGGAGAACGCCATCGTTCTGGATACCTTCGGCGGCTCCGGCTCCACCCTTATGGCCTGTGAGCAGCTGGGGCGGATCTGCCACACGATGGAACTGGATGAGAAATATGCCTCCGTCATCCTCCGTCGCTATGCGGAGGGCTCCGGGGACACCTGCGGCATCCACGTCCTTCGAGACGGGGAGCGTATCCCCTACGCAGACCTGGTCAAAGAGGTCGGCGCCGGTGGATAGGTTAAAGCTGGGGAGCCTGTTTGACGGCTCCGGGGGCTTCCCCTTGGGCGGCCTGCTGGCTGGCGTTACCCCGGTGTGGGCCTCAGAAATCGAGCCGTTCCCCATCCGGGTAACCACAAAGCGGCTGCCGGGGATGCGGCATCTGGGAGACGTGTCCTCTATCAACGGCGCGGAGATCGAGCCGGTGGACATCATCACCTTCGGCTCACCCTGCACCGACATGAGCATCGCCGGCAAGCGGGCCGGTCTGGAGGGGGCACAGTCCTCCCTTTTCTATCAGGCCATCCGCATCATCAAAGAAATGAGGTGTGCAACCAATGGACAATACCCGCGCTGGGTCTGCTGGGAGAACGTTGTTGGGGCCTTCAGCTCGAATCAGGGCTTCGACTTCAAGGCGGTCCTCGATGCGGTCATCGGTATCGCAGAGCCGGGGGCCTCGGTGCCTATGCCTGAGAAAAACCGATGGCCCTACGCCGACATTTACATGGGAGACCGATGGAGCATTGCGTACAGAGTTTTTGATGCACAATTCTGGGGAGTCCCCCAGCGAAGGCGCCGCTGTTACCTTGTCGGAGATCTTAGAGGCCAATGCGCCGGACGGGTACTCTTTGAGTCCGAGGGCCTGTCTGGGTATTCTGCGGCGAGCTTCCGCACGTGGCAAAGAGCTGCCCGATATCCTTCGGCGGGCACTGGAGCTGCAGGCGGGATCTGCTTGAACGACCAGGGCGGGGGCCGCATGGACATCTCGGAGGAGGTGGCCAGCACCCTCCGGGCGGAGAGCCACGGCCACCCGCCCTGTGTGATGGCGGCAGGCTTCTGCACGGAGCATTCCGCCGCAAGCCGGTCTATCGGCTATGGCGAGGAGTGCTCCCCAACGCTCCGGGCCGGGGTGGTCCCCGCCGCTGTGTATGAGAACCACAGCCAGGACACGCGCTACACCGGCCCCCTCGATACTGCTCCCACGGTCAGCTCTACCTACGGCACCGGGGGCAACAACCAGCCCTTTGTGGTGGGGATGCGGACATACGATGTCCGTTTCACTTCGGAGGGCACAAGAAACGCCCGACAGAACGTTTACGAGACGGACACCGCCAGGACTATCGACACCGGGGGCAATCCCCCGGATTCCAACCAGGGCGGGGTGGCGGTGGTGGCTGACCCTGCGGCCTACGCCATGACCATGTGCGGATTTCCACAGGTCAGTAAGGAGCAGGCCCCCACGCTGCTGGCGCGGGATTTCAAAGACCCAACAGCAGTCAACCGGGGATACACCGTGAGAAGGCTGACCCCCACAGAGTGTGCCAGGTTACAGGGGTTCCCGGACTGGTGGTGCGCCGGCCTGGAGACCCCGGAGCCGACAGAGGAGGACATCACCTTCTGGTCGGAGGTCTGGGAGACCCACCGCAGGATCATAGGGGCGGCCACCAAGCCCAAGACAAGGAACCAGATCGTCAGCTGGCTGCAGTCTCCGCATTCGGATTCTGCCGAGTACAAAATGTGGGGGAACGGGGTCGCGCTGCCCAATGTGTTCTTTGTGCTGGCTGGCATTGTGTGGTCTACACAAGAGTGGCCTGGATAATTTGTGATAGTCAGGCTGAGAAATGACTTGCTATTTGTGGCCTACAGAGTGATATATGTAGCCAACAAAAGCAAGGAGGCAGACAGCCATGACAATCAAATACAACCGCACCGGGGCCGACCGCAAGTCTCTGGTCGATGCCATCGCCAACATCACCGGGGCCGAGGCCAAGTACCTGGGCGCCCCCAGCTTTGCCTACCAAGTGGACTATTTCACCATTGACCGCAGCGGCACCGTCACCTTCGACGACCGGGCCGACAGCGAGGAGATCGAGAACCTCATCGAGCGACTGGCCAGCATGGGCTTTGAGGCCGACGCCGGGGCGGAGCAGCCCTCGGCGCACGATGGGCTCACCATTCAGATGCCCGCGGACAGCTTCACCCCGGAGGCCCTCAACAACCTCCACAGCCTCATCGCCGCCAAGGGGCGGCTGATCCGCAAGGCCCTGGGTGTTGACCTGCTGCCGGTCCAGGTGGAGGCCGACACGGTTTCCTTCCCCTGGTTCAGCGGTGAGACCACCGCCGAGGAGGTCAAGGCATACACGCACCTGATCACCGCGCTCTGCGACATGGCGCGGAACCAGAAGCGCATCACCGCCAAGGATAAGGACACCGACAACGACAAGTACGCATTCCGGTGTTTCCTCCTCCGGCTGGGCTTCATCGGGGCCGAGTACAAGGAGGAGCGGAAGATTCTGCTCCGTAACCTCACCGGCTCCTCGGCCTTCAAATCCGGCGGCAAGGCGGTGTAAATACACCAAAACAAGCCCCACATCCTTGTGTACTTTATGGCTCGAAATAACTTGCTATTAACTCCGTTTAGAGTGATTAATACACTACCGAAAGGGAAAACACAACAAACGGAGGACAACACAATGAACGAGAAGCTGATGAACCAGGTCGCCGAGATGAAGAAGCAGACCATCGGGGTTGAGGTCGAGATGAACAACATCGAGCGGAGCAAGGCCGCCAAGCTGGCCGCCGAGTTCTTCGGCACCCGCCGCTACCAGAACACCGCCACCCGCAACGGTTACATGACCTGGTCCGCCTGGGACGCCCAGGGCCGCGAGTGGAAGTTCCAGAAGGACGTCAGCATCCACGGGCCGGACAGCGAAAAGTGCGAGATGGTCACTCCGATCCTGACCTACGCCGACATGGACCTCCTCCAAGGGTTGGTCAGGCACCTGCGCAAGGCCGGGGCCAAGAGCGACGCCACCAGGGGTTGCGGAGTCCACATCCACATCGGAGCCAAGGGCCACACCCCGCAGAGCCTGCGGAACCTGGCCAACATCATGGCCAGCCATGAACGCCTCCTGGCGGACGCCCTCAACCTCGACCGGGGCCGGATGAGCCACTACTGCAAAACGGTGAACCCCGCCTTTTTGGACAAGCTGAACCGGCAAAAGCCCACCACAATGGCCGACCTTGCCGAGGTTTGGTACACCTGCAACAGCAGGAGCTACGAGAGCCGCAGCGCCCACTACAACGAGAGCCGCTACCATATGCTCAACCTCCACGCCACCTTCACCAAAGGCACGATTGAGTTCCGCCTTTTTCAGTTCGACGCACCGACCACCGATCGCAAGAACGGCCTCCACGCCGGACAACTGAAAAGCTACATCCAGCTTTGCCTGGCCCTCAGCCAAATGGCCAAAGCCCTCAAGAACGCCAGCCCCAAGCCCCAACAGACCGACAACCCCAAGTACGCCATGAGGACTTGGCTCCTCCGGCTGGGGTTCATCGGAGAGGAATTCGCCACCGCCCGCGACCTCCTGACCCGCCGCCTCGCCGGGAACGCGGCCTTCCGCAACGGAAGGGCCGCCTGACCCACCCCGGCTCCGCACCGCCCCGCCTAACCCGCCACAAGCGGGCTTTAGGCAGTAGAAGGGGATGCCCTTCGGAAAGGACGGATCGGAAATGGCGAAAAGGTTTTACATTGCCTACGGCAGCAACCTCAACCTGCCGCAGATGCGGGGACGCTGCCCTGGGGCGACTGTTGTCGGCACCGCAGTCATCGAGAACTACCGACTGCTGTTCAAGGGGAGCAAGACCGGCTCCTACCTCACCATTGAACCATGGGAGGGAGGCAGGGTGCCAGTGGCGGTGTGGGAGGTCACGGCGGCGGATGAGCGCAGCCTCGACCGCTATGAGGGCTACCCCGTGTTCTACCACAAGATGGACATGGAACTGGAGGTAACGCTGGCCGGCTCCGGCGAGGTGCGCACCCTGGAGGGTTTTGCCTACGCCATGTACGCGGACAGGCCCCTCGGAACGCCCAGCAATTCCTACTTCATCACCTGCACACAAGGGTATCGGAGCTTTGGCTTTGACCCGCGCATCCTTCTGGATGCATACGCAGACAGTAAAGGGGAGGCAGTTTTATGCGCGACAAAACAGTGAGCGAGCACGTCTGCCCCAGGTGCGGGCGGACATACACCGAGCGCCCAGCCATGGCCAGGGACAACAGCGGCCCCATCTGCCCCGACTGTGGGACACGAGAGGCGCTGGAGAGCATCGGTGTGGGTGCGGATGAGCAGGAGCGCATCCTCGACACCATCCATCGGCACCAGATGTAAATATAACCGGCGAGACGGCGGGCGGCTCCAATTTGGGCCGTCCGCCTGTTTTGTGCTGCTATTTTTCAGAAAGGGCGATAAAGTTGCCAAGAAACGGAACGATTGAAGAAACCCCTGGCTATTGCAAGGCGGAAGACCTGGCGAGGCTGTTAACCCTGTCCGCCCAGAGCATCAGCCAACTCACCAGAGATGGTGTACTGAAGAAAAGGGACACCCCCGCCGGGAAACGCTATAACGTGGTGGAGTCCACCCAGGCTTATATACAGTACCTTCGGGACAAGGCGGCTGGCCGCAAAGATGCCTTGGAGCGGGAGGCGCTGGAAGCCGAGGTGCGCATCAAGAAGGCCAAAGCGGATATTGCCGAACAAGAGGCCAAGGAATTCAAGGGATGGCCAGTCTGATGGAATGCCAGCTATATGGCGCGAAGGGGGCGTATAGGGGGAAGGTGGTGGTATGGCAAATGAGAAGAATCTAATACCGTTTACCAGCGACCAAAGCCATGATGAAGCCGTGAAAAACGGCAAGAAGGGCGGCGTGGCGTCCGGGGCGGCCAGACGGCGGAGAAAAACCATGCGGCAGACGCTGAATGCCCTGCTGGGTGCCGGCCTGGACGTCAGTGAGCAGGAGTTCGTGGAGAAGGTCACGCCGCGGCTGCTGGCGCTCGGCATCGACGTGGAGGACGCCACTTATCAGGACGTGATGCTGGCCGGTATTCTGATGAAAGCAATCCGGGGTGACGTCCGGGCCGCTGAGTTTATTCGGGATACCGGCGGGGACAGCCCCCATCTGGATATGAAAAAACAGGAGCTGAAACTGCGAAAGGAAGAACTGCGGTTCAGGCAGGAGCTGGAAACAAAGAAAGCTGCGGCTGAGGCGTCTGGCTCTGAAGAAGGGGAAAAGGAGACCGTACACATCTACCTGCCCGACAACGGAAGAGGGGGATAGTGTATGGACAAGGAGATCAGACCACAGCCGGGACCGCAGGAGGCGTTTCTGTCCTCTCCGGCAGATGTGGTGATCTATGGCGGCGCGGCCGGCGGCGGAAAGACCTACGGTATGCTGCTGGACGCGCTCCACTATACCCATGTGCAGGGTTTCGGTGCGGTGTTTTTCCGCAAGAACCACAATCAGATATTCTCCGAGGGTGGTTTGTGGGACACTTCGCTCGATCTGTATACGGGCCTTCCGAATGCTGTCCCAGTCCTGGGAAGATGCCAGTGGAAGTTCATGAACCCCAAAGGCCGAACGTGCTCCAAGGTCAGCTTCAAACATATCGAGCGGGATTTAGACCTCGGAAAATGGCAGGGGAGCCAAATATGCGCCCTGTATTTCGATGAGTTGACCCACTTCAGCGAAAAGACGTTTTTTTATATGTTCTCCCGAAATCGCTCACTTTGTGGCGTAAAGCCGTATACGCGAGCATCATGCAACCCCGACCCTGACAGCTGGGTTGCCAAGTTTATCGAGTGGTGGATCGACCCGAAAACAGGATATGCCATCCCGGAGCGCAGCGGGGTAATCCGCTGGTTCATCCGAATTGAGGAGGTCATCCATTGGGCCGACACCCGCGAAGAACTGTGGGAACGGTTCAATCTCACCACAAAGACGGAGCGGGACAAGCCCAAGTCCGTTACCTTTATTGCCGCTTCGGTCTACGATAACAAACTCCTGCTGGAGAAGGACCCCGGCTACCTCGCCAATCTGGAGGCCATGGCCCTCGTGGAGCGGGAACGGCTCCTGCACGGCAACTGGAAAATCAAAGCTGCCGCCGGGCTGTTCTTCAAGCGCGCCCAGCTTGGAAAAAGACTGGACGCCGTGCCTACGGACGTTGTGCGCTGGGTGCGGTGCTGGGACTTGGCGGCATCCGAGAAAACACAGAAGGGTGACCCCGCCTATACCGCAGGAGTCCTCATGGGCAAGCGCAGCAACGGGCGGTATATCATCGCGGATGTGGTAAACAGGCAGATGGCAGCCTCCGATGTGCGCAAGACCATTCTAATGACGGCGCAAATGG
The DNA here is from genome assembly GCA_949841355.1 of uncultured Oscillospiraceae bacterium. Taxonomy (GTDB): domain Bacteria; phylum Bacillota; class Clostridia; order Oscillospirales; family Oscillospiraceae; genus Enterenecus. The sequence goes on along the minus strand of CATKZP010000001.1, from coordinate 222,329 downwards.
ACCGGGACAAATACGGCGATGTGCGCATCCGGCTCCCACAGGACCCCGGACAAGCGGGAAAGGAGCAGGCGGAGTCCTACATCAAATTCCTGTCTGGCTTCAATGTGACCACCGAACTGGAGTCCGGCAGCAAGGCGACCAGAGCGGAGCCCATGGCCGCCCAGTGGCAGGCGGGCAATTTCGACATACTCGCCGGCGAATGGAACGAGCCGTATCTGCTCCAACTGGAGAATTTCCCGGACGGGAAGTTCAAGGACATGGTGGACGCATCCGCAAATGCGTTTTTAGAAATCGAAACCGGGCAGCAGCCTTTTGCTTACTCGTTCGTTTACTGAGGTGAAATATGAGACTTTTCGACATTATTCGTGGAAGGCAAAAAGTGAGTGCCCAGTACCGGCGTGACGGCAGCTTTGTTTCCCGCTGGGCGCGGCCGCCCTCCCGCAACACCGCCGAATGGCTGGAGATGTTCTCAAAGAGCCCACGTCTGGCGGTGGTGGAGAGGATCGCGAGCGACCTTGCCAATCTCAACGGGCATCTGTACCGCGTTGCCCCGGACGGCTCCAAGACTGAGGTCACGAAGCATCCGTTCCTTGACCTGATGGCGCAGCCCAACCCGCTCTATGAGATGACCAGTTCTGCCATGTGGCGGCTCAACGAGATTTACCTGATGCTTGTCGGCGAGAGCTTCATGCTTGTCGAGCGGGACGAATACGAACGCCCGGTGGAACTGTGGAACGTGCCTCCCCACTGGGTCAAGATGACTCCGTACCTCGGCAATCCGGGGTACCTGATCACATCCCCGAGCGGGCTGACCATGACCGTGTCGGTGGATGATATGTTCGTGATGAAACAGCTTAACCCGCTGGACCCGTTCATGCGGGGCCTGGGCGTGGCGGAGAGTGTAGCCGATGAGGTGGAGATCGACGAATATGCGGCGAAGTTCCAAAAGCGGTTCTTCTACAATGACGCCACCCCGCCGTTTGTGTTTGCAATACCGGGCGCCACAAAGGAGCAGCTCGACGTTTTCACAGCCGATTGGGAAAAAAAGCACCGGGGCGTAGACAAAAGCCACCGCATGGCGGCCCTGGGCGGGGATGTGAGGGTTGAAAAGCTGGGGGATGCGCACGGCAAGGACATGGGCTTTCTTGAGAGCCGGCTTGCCATGCGGGACGCCGTGCTGGAGCATTTCGGTGTGCCCAGAGAGATCATGGGCATCACGGAAAACAGCAACCGGGCCACGGCGGACGCCGCTCAGTACATCTATGCCAAGAACGTGCTGATGCCCCGCATCAGCAATCGGCAGCAGGCACTCAATATGCAGCTCCTTTCGATGTTCGGCGACGACAGCCTCGTGTGGGAGTTTGACCCGGTCATCCCCTACGACAAGGAGTTCGACAAGGCCGTGGCGCTGGAGGGGTGGGACGCCGGGCTTCTGACGAAGAACGAGTCCCGCGAGCTGCTGGGCCGCCCCGGTATTGAGGGCGGCGATGTGTATAAGACCTCCATCACCGACCTGTTCCTCCGGGAGAGCGACGACCCGGCCAAGGTGTCGCAAGCCATCCTGCAGGACGGTCTCGATACTACAGCCCCGGTTCCGGGTGAGAAGTCCCTGCCGGCGAGCGTCACGGCCATGCTTCAGCGCGAGGAACAGGCTGTGCGGAAACACAGTAAGTCCTTCGAGGCGGCAATCTCGCGGCATTTCGCCGAGCAGCGGTCGGCGGTTCAGAAAGCCCTGGGGCTCAGCCAGAAAGCAGAGGATACCACTGCCTTCGATGAGCTGAGTCAATACCTGCTCCCTGATGGAACGCTGGACATGGATCTCTGGAACGCTCTGGAGGAGGCCGAGCAGATCCGCATTGCCAACAGCGTGGCCGCTGGACTGCTGGACTGGAGCGCCGAATCCAAAAAGCTGCAGGCCATGTTTATGCCGCTCTGGAAGGAAGCGTATGAGGCCGGGGTCAAACTCGCCGAGGAGTACCACGGCATCACCAACATTACCCGACCGGAGTTTGTATCCGTTGTAAAGGTCAACGGCGCCAAGCACATTGTCGGCATCGAGCAGACCACCCGCGACAGCATCGCGGACATCATTGCTGACGGGATCGCCAACGGCGCCAGCCAAGCCGAGCTGAAGAAGGCCGTCTATGAGGAGATGGATACATCCCACAAGCGGGCCAAGCTGATTGCCCGCCAGGAGACCATGATGTCCCTTGCTACAGGTCAGTTCGACATGATGAAGGCGGCGGGAGCCAAGACCAAGACGTGGCACCACAGGCCGCAGAAGGACCCGCGGGACGGTACGCATGGGAAGGTTGACCACGTTTCCATGGAAGGGGAGACAGTCCCCATCAACGAGACGTTCTCCAACGGGCTCCTCTTTCCGAGAGACCCATCGGACGACCGCCCGGAAGAGGTTATCAACTGCCGGTGTTACCTGACATACGGCGGTTTTTAACAATGCCCGTAATTCTGAGGAAAGGAGGTAGACCGCATGGCAAGAGCACAACGGGGAGTCGCTACACGGGAGAAGAAGTCGGACACACCTCAGCGGGAATATAAGTCGGCCTCATTTGTGCTGGAAAGCGCAGACGAGAGCACTGGCGAGTTCTCCGGGTATGCGGCTGTGTTTGGCAACGTGGATGATGGCGGCGATGTTATCGAGAAGGGAGCCTTCGCCAAAACCATTGTGGAAGACTTCAACCGCATCAAAATCTTGGCGTTGCACAATAACTGCTGGCTCCCGGTGGGAAGGCCGATTGAACTGCGAGAAGATGATCGCGGCCTTTTCATCCGAGGCAAAATCAGCAATACCTCATTGGGCCGGGATATTCGGACGTTACTCAAAGACGGTGTCTTGGGGGAGCTCTCTATCGGCTATGATGCTGTCGTTTTCGACTATGACAGCGAGACCGGCATCCGGCATCTGAAGGAGATCAAGCTGTGGGAGGTGTCCATCGTCACCTGGGCCATGAACGATCAGGCTAAAATCGAGGACGTGAAGTCGCTGGTGGAGGAACTGAGGACCGAGGCCAAGACCGGCAAAATCTCCCGCCGGAGGATGGACGCGCTGAAGCCGTTCATCGCAGTGGTCAAGGAGCTGCTGGAAATCCTCTCGTTCATGGACACGCCTGACGCTGACCCGCCCCCGGCTGATCCGGACGACCCGCCCGCCCCCGCAGCGAAACCCAAGAAAAGCGCAGACCCCAAAAAGCAGACCAAAAACGCCGGGATGGTATTCGAAATCATCCCCAACAAAAACAGGAGGTAATTGAACATGAAACTGACCCAGGAACAGCTCGCCGCCCTCATCGCACAGGTGTTTGCGAACCTCATCGCGGCGGGCAAGGACCCCAGCGCCATCACCCAGGATGACATCATGGCCGAGATGAACGCCATTATCGAGGCCGGCGGCATTGGCGACCCCGCTGGTGAGGGCGGCGCTCCCGAAGGCGACGAAAGCAAGGGCGAGGGCGAAGGCGAAGGTGAGGGCGGCGACCCCACCATTACGCCTGAGTTCATCTCTCAGGTGCTGGACGCTCTGAAAGCCTGCCAGAAGTCTGCCGGTGAGCCCTCTGCCAAGCCCGGCTCCGGTGAGCCTGCGGCCCAGAAGGGTGCCGAGGGCCCCTCCGCCCAGAAGGGCGCCGCTCCCGCTCCGGCTCCTGCTGCTACGCCCGCCCCCGCTGCCCCTGCGCAGCGCAAATACTCCAGCCTGTTCCTCTCCACCGGCGCATCCCGTGACGGCGGTGCCACCAGCGGTTTCAAGGCCCGTATCCAGTCTATGTCCGCCCCTGAGCGGCGCAAGACCGCCTACGGTATGTTCGGCCGCGCCGTGAAGTGCATCCACGCCTCTGGAGGCGAGGTCGAGCGGGCCGCCTATGTCGCCGAGCACAAGTTCAACGATGCTGAGATGGCCCGCGAGTTCAAGGCCCTGGCCGCGACCCAGCCCACCGATGGCGGATACCTGGTGCCGGAGGTCTATGCGGACGAGATTATCGAACTGCTGTACCCCGCCACGGTCATCTACGACCTGGGCGCCCGCCGGCTGGCCATGGATCACGGCAATCTGAACATCCCCAAGCTGAAGACTGGTACCCGCGCCATGTACACCGGGGAGAACCGGAAGATCCCCAAGACCGCCCCCAAGTTCGGCAACATCCGCCTGTCCTCCAAGAAGCTGACCGCCCTCATTCCCATGAGCAACGACCTCCTTCGGTCCACCAGCTTCGACAACGACGTCATCGTGGGCCAGGACGTGACCAAGCAGATGGCCTTGGGCGTGGATTGGGGTGCTTTCCGCGGCACCGGCGGGGAGTTCCAGCCCCTCGGCCTGTTCAACAACAAGGCCGTCCAGAACATCAAGGCCGCCGATGCCGGCGCCTCCTATGCCAGCGCCGATGGCGTTCTGACCGCCATGTTCCCCAACTTCCTGGTCGCCTCTGTGCTGAAGAACAACGTCTATGCTGATGCCCTGGGCTTCGTGTTCAACACCAGCGTGGAGCAGTTCTTCAAGTCCATGCGCGACCAGGTGGGCGGCTTCATCTTTGCTGAGGAGATGAACAAGCAGCGCACCCTGGCGGGCTACCCCTACCGCACCACCAACCTGATCGACACCGAGGATGGCAAGACCAAGATCGCCTTCGGCAACTGGAACGACCTCATCATCGGTGAGCAGGGCGCCCTGGAGATCGAGACCAGCCGCGAGGGCTCCTGGACTGACGAGGCGGGCAACCTTGTGTCCGCTTTCGAGAACGACCAGACCCTCATCCGGGCCATCGACAACGTGGACGTGGGCCTGCGCCATGACGAGAGCTTCGTGGTGGCTACCGGCGTTGCCGTCCCCGTCTAATCTGAGAAGGAGGAAATGAGACAATGAAGCGCAATCTGTTTCAGAACGTGACTGCGATCCCCTACAAGTCCGGCGAGGCCATCGACCGGACGGGTTTTCTCTCCGCCGTCATCGGCGCCAACGTTGCGTCCGGCGCCACGATGACCGTGAAGGTGGAGCACAGTGACGACGGTGAGACTTTCGCGCCCGTCACTGACGAGCGGGTGTTCCCTGAGAAGCAGACCACCGGCGGGGAGTACACCTTCAAGAACGAGCCCATCGAGGCTGCGGATGATGAGGGTGACGTGCCCGCTGGTGGTGTGGTCAACATTGATGTTGACCTTGTGGGCTTGAAGTCCATTGTGAAGTTCACCGTCACCGGGAACGACGAGACCACCGGCGGCCTTGCGGTCGTGCTGGGAGACGCCGCCGTTCAGCCGGTGTAAGGAGGGCCACGAAATGCCGAGGTTCTATGACATCGTAAAGCCGTCCGCAAACAAGGCGGCTGCCCCCGGCAAGGAGAAGAAGGCCGGAAAGCCGCCTGTCGCGCCCCCTGGCAAGGGGGAAGGCAAGGGTGCGCCTCCTACCCCCGGAGGCAACGGGGACGGCCAGGAACGGCCCGAGAACGCCGAATAGAGGGTCAAGGGGCGGTGGGGCAACCTGCCGCCCCTATACTGACAGGAGGTTTGTATGCTTGCGAATAACGCACTTACCACGCTTGACAGGATGAAGCTCATGCTGAGCCTTGATGATGAGACCGACGAGCGCACCTGTACCCTCGTTGAACTGCTGATCAATAAGGCGTCGTCCTGGGTGGAGCAGCAGGTGGGCAGACCCCTCGGCAAGAACACCTACCGTGAGTTCTACGAGGCCGACGGCCAGCAGGAGCTGGTCACGCTGAAATACCCAATCGTCAGCGTTGACTATGTCAAAGAGGCCGGGAGGATTGTCCCCCCTGAACTCTACGACTACGGGCAGACCGCCAACATCGGCGTCATCTACCGGGATGACGGCTGGCTGAGGGCCGGGTACCGCCGGGGCCTTGCCAATGACATTATTGAGACCAAGCGGAACATTGAGGTGTGCTACACGGCAGGCTATGTGCTTCCGAAGGATGCCACGGACGAGGAGCCCCAGACGCTCCCAGCAGACCTGGAGGGCCTTGTCTGGGACATGGTGTCCCAGGCGTATGCGAATATGCAGAACGGCTCCCAGGGGCTGAAATCCTTCTCCATCTCGGATGTAAGCTGGACCTTCGACAAGTCCACGCCAGCCGCCTGGCTGCAGATTGTCAATCTGTACAGGAGGTATTGATGTGGACGGGATAGAGCGGCTCCTGGAAGACTTCAACCGCATCAAAGCCGCGTGCCAGGAGATGGAGCAGAAGAAAATCCGGGTGGGCATCGTTGGTGGTAAGGCGGACTCCGATATTATGGCCATCGCCCACGCCCATGAGTATGGCGCCACTATCAAGCCCAAGAAGGGAAAGTACCTCGCCATCCCTCTGACCAAGGAGGCCCAGGCCGCCGGCTCTCCCAGAGCCTTCAGCGACCTGCGTTTTGTCAACGCGAAGGACGGCAAACTCCTCATGGTCCGGGACAAGAAGAAACGCGGCGGCAAGACGGAGAGTGAGGCGATGTATCTGCTGGTGAAAAGTGTTACCCTCCCGGAACGTTCCTTTATCCGGGCGAGTTTTGACGCACAGCAGAAAGAACTGGGCAGCATCGTGACCGGGGCAATGGTAAAGATGCTGGAGGGGACCATCACCCCCACCGCTGCGGCAGAGTCCATCGGGGCCCAGGCCGCCCAGCTGGCGCAGAGCTTCATCGATCAGAACAGGGTCACACCGAAGTCTGATTTCGACCACAAGACGCAGCACACCACGCTATATGAATCCGGCACACACATCCGTGACCGGATTGCTTACGAGGTGGTAATAGAATGAATTTTGCGGCAACACCCAGGCTCCCCAGGGCCTTGCTTCACTCGCTGAAGGTCTATGAGCGCACCTTTGTCCGCGATGGCCCCGGCGGGCAGTCCCGTCCGGTCGAAAAGGCGGTAAAGACGTTCAAAGGCATCGTCATGCCGCTATCGGACAAGGACCTGAAGGATCTGCCGGAAGGGACGTACACCGAGAACTCGCAGAAACTCTACACCGATGACCCGGTGGAGATCGGCACCAACCAGATCATTGAGGACACCTTCGATGGCCAGAGATACACCGTCAAGACCTCGCTGAGCCACAACAGTATCCACCCCATGGTGCGGTACATCGTGGAAGGGGTGGTGAAGAAGTGACGTTCGTCCAGGCCCGTAACGCTATTGTGTCCGGCCTTGAAGCGCACACCGGTCGTCCTGTTGTTCTGTCTGACCAGATAGCGGACCGGCCAGAGTTCCCATACTGCTACTACAGTGTCCTGACACCGCGCACATCCAACCACGCCTTTGGGCGGCATGAGGTCGTGGGGGATGAGGAGCAAGGCTACCGCCACATACGTTCCGAGCCGGTAGAGGCAACGATGTCTTTCACCTTCTGCGGTCAGAACCGGGAGGCTGAGGACGGCAGCTATATCTACGGCGAGGATGAGGCTCTTGGCCTCGCTGACAAGGCGCACGGGTTCTTCCTGCTGAACGGGCATTGCATCCTGGTCGGCAGCGAGGATATCGTGATCCGCAATGTTGGCTCCGTCGCAAACCGGAGCGGATTTGTGGTGGAGGATACCGTTCGCCGGTACGGATTCGATGTGCGCTTTGCCTATATCCGCACCGACGAGATGCCGGCCACCACTATTCGGGAGGCCAATACCCCAGGAAACGCACACCAGTAAGAAGGAGGAAACGCAAAATGGCAAAAGACGTAATTGTCGTTGTGAAGCGCGACGCGCTGCCTACGACAAAGGAGAGCCTTGACATTCTGCTCATCTCGACCACCGGGGCCCAGCCCGTCGGTGTGTACCGGGATGTTGAGAGCGTCAAGGCTGTCTATGGGGATGATGGAAAGACCCCCAACTCGAAGATTGTCCGCAAGGCGACCACCCTGATGAACCAGGGCAAGACCACGCTGGCCGAGACGCTGGTCAACAAGTTCAAGATCGTGGGATTCGAGCCGCCCACCGCATCCCCCGCTGTCGCCGCTACCTTCGTTATCGATTTCGACAACGATGTGTTCCCGTTTGACGCCCCCGCCGCGAAGCAGAAGCTCTACGTGCGGATCGGCGGCGACGACAAGGCCGTGGTCACGCTGACCGCAAAAGTCGAGATCGAGGACGGCATGAAGCTGGCGGCACAGTTCAACGGGGCTTCCTTTACCAAGGGCGGCAAGACCTACACCGCCTCCGCGAAGGACACCGTGGTCACGTTCACCGCCACCGAGGGCGGCAGCACCGACTCCATTCCTGAGCGCATTGAAATCTTCCTGGACGAGGCTATGTCTCAGGAGTTCGTCGCCACCGGGAAAAAGACCTTCACCAACGGCAAGGACGCCATGACCGCCGCTGACAGCCTCATCGAGACCATCAAGGAGTTCCAGCGGGACGAGGACGATGATTGGTACTACTTCCTGACCGACCGGGACGAGCCGGAGTTCGTCAAGACCCTGGCAAAGTTCGCCGAGGCCAGTGAGCCTACCGAGGCGGAGCTTGGCACCGGCGTGGAGGATCACCGGAAGTTCTACATGGGCCAGACCAGCGACCTCGACTTCGCCGACAACACCGCCCGCGCCGCTGTCATCTACACCGAGGAGAAGTACCTCAGCGAGGAGCCCGACGCCTCCTACACCGGCAACGTCGGCCCGTTCTATCCGAAGAACGTGACCTGGAAGTTCAAGAGGCCGCAGGACGGCAACGCCGCCACCAGCGAGGGCACGAAGCTCATCAGTCGGCCCAAGCTGACCGAGGGCCAGCGCAACCAGCTGAACGAGAACCATGTCAACTATCTCACTGAGGAGTACAAGCGCCAGTACGTCAAGGAGGGCGTCTGCCTCAACGGTGAGTTCATCGATGTGGTGCTGGGCGGCGACTGGATCGCCAAGCGGATGCGGGACCTGCTTTACGACATCCTGCTGGAGAACGCCAACATTGACTACAGCGACGCCGGCTTTGGCCTCATTGCCACAGCGGTGCTGCAGGCTCTGGCTGAGGCGGCGGACGAGGATCACAACATCGTGGCCCGTGACCAGGAGAGCAGGGCTGGCATTTTCACCGTGAATATCCCGAAGTACGCGGAGAGCACGGAGGAGCAGCGCCGGAACCGGGTCATGCCCGACATCACCTGGGAGGCCCTGCTGTGCGGCGCCGTCCATCAGGTCAAGACCAAGGGCGTCCTCCGGGCAACGCTCTAATGAGGAGGTAAAAAGCTATGCTGAAGAACTATGACCCGCTGAAAGTGAACGTCGCCTACAACGGCAGACAGCTGCGTATGTTCGGCGATAGCCTGTTCACGCTGGCCCGTGACGAGGCCAACCACTCGATGAAAAAGGGCGTCAAGGGCGACACCACCTACATCATGAACGCAAACAAGGCCGGAAAGCTGACCATCACGCTCCAGCAGGAGTCCCCGGACATCCCCTACCTGGAGCAGTGCGCCGAGAAGAGCGTCCAGGCGAACCTCGCCATCACGGACGCCAACGACAACGGCAAGATTTTCTTCGCCCAGAACTGTATGGTGGAGAAACTGCCCGATATCGTGCGCGGCAAGGACGCCCCGGATGTTCAGTTCGTGTTCCTGATCCCCGACATCCTCATCATGTGATGAAGGCCGGGAAGCACAGCAGCCACAAACATAGCAGGCGGGGCCGGAACGTGATACCGTTTCGGTCCCGCACTCAAAATTATATGGGAGGCTTTACCATGGCAAGACAGAAGATCGTTATCGTGAACGATGTGGAGTACACGCTCCAGAGCGTGAGCTTTACCCACTACACCAATCTGACGGACCTGTATGTCCGCCCCGCCAGCGGCCGGAAGAACACGGCGAAGTATGCCGACTCTCTCATCAAGAGCTGCGTCATCGCTCCCGCCGAGGTCGCCAAGCACGGCCTGAAGTTCTTTGACGAGCAGGACGACATCGTCACCCCCACCGAGCTGGTGCGTGAGATCGAGAACTTTCTGTCGGAGCGAGCTGAATCCGACGGAAGCGCGGAAAAGAGCGCAACGTAAAGAACGGTTCTGGCGCATGACGTTCTGCATGGGTGGTATCAGCTACACTGAACTCAAGGAGATGGATCTGGCGGAGTTCGCTGAGGCGGAGCAGGCCCGGCTCCTTTGGCAGACCGTGTGGAACAAGAAACCCAGCAAAAACGAATGAAGAAAGGGGGGGATGACTTGTGGATGAGGCCCGCAGTTTATCATATGGCATAACCGTAAGAGCAATTACAGAACAAGCCGAGGCAGGTATCCGTAACCTCATGGGGATGCTTGGTACGCTGCGGGCCGAGGCTGCGGGTGATGTGGACATCATCGCTGATACTGAACAGGCGTCCGAAAACATCCGTGATCTTGCGGGTGACATCGGGGACCTTCAGTCCGGCGCTGATGGTACAGACATCACCGTAGACGCAGATACTGACCAGGCTGAGGAAAGTATCCGGGAACTGACCGGCGACATCGGCAGCCTTGGCGAACGATCCGCAGACATTGACATTGAAGTCGATACCGAGCGGGCGCAGACCGATGTTCAAAATCTGGAAGACCGCGTTACCAACCTCGGTCAGGACCCGCCTGATATCGAAGTTGACGTTGACACAGACCGGGCCCACTCCGATTTACAAGACCTGTCCCATGATATCGGGAGCCTTGGGGACGGCGCTGGCGACATCGACATTGATGTTGACGTGGATCAAGCCAGGCGCAACATCCGCGATCTGACCAATGACATCGGGGATCTGGAAGACGACGCTGGCGGTATCGGTTCTGCCTTCCGCAAGTCATTCCTCGCTGGGATAGACAGCGGCAACAGCCTCTCCTCGGCCCTCCGCTCCGGCGTGGGCGGGGCCATCACCCATATTGGCGAGAGGGTGACCGACCTCAAGGAGAATGTTGTCACCAAAATGACGGGCATCAAGGACAGCGTGGTGTCCGGGGCAAGCAGCATCAGGGAAGGGTTCACACACCCGATAGAGACCATCAAAAGCGGCCTTGGCGGGGCGATAGACCACGCCAGGAGCCGGTTCATTGATTTTGTCCGCGGAGCAAATGAGGCCGCAGACGCAGCGGACGATGTAGGCGACGCGGCGAACGGCGCCAGACCAGATGTTGAAAATCTGGGCGATGCGGCGGAGAATACCGGCGGCAAATTTGAAAAGCTGGGCGGCATCCTAAAGGGCATCGGCAAAGTGGCGGCAATCGGCCTGACTGCCGCTACTGTGGCCGTTGGCGGCTTCGCTGCCGCCTCCGTCAACACGGGGATGGCCTTCGATTCGTCCATGTCCCAGGTAGCCGCTACAATGGGCTATTCTGTGGCGGAGCTGAACGACGCCACCTCTGAGGCAAGCCAGAACTTTAACCAGCTCCGAGAGTTTGCGCAGGAGATGGGCGCAAACACAGCGTTCTCCGCCTCCGAAGCAGCTGACGCGCTGAACTACATGGCCCTGGCCGGTTACGATGCCGAGAAATCCATGACCATGCTGCCAAACGTGCTGAACCTGGCAGCGGCGGGCGGCATTGATCTGGCGGCCGCGTCGGACATGGTGACGGACGCCCAGTCTGCGCTGGGGCTGTCAATGGGGGAAACCGCTGACCTTGTAGACAAGATGGCGGCGGCGAGCTCCAAGTCAAACACCAGCGTCCAGCAGCTTGGCGATGCGATCCTCACGGTAGGCGGCACCGCAAAGAACCTGTCCGGCGGCACGACGGAGCTGAGTATGGCTCTGGGCGTCCTCGCGGACAACGGCATCAAGGGCGCGGAAGGCGGAACGGCCCTCCGTAACATGATCCTATCTCTGTCTGCCCCCACGGACAAAGCGGCGGCTCAGCTGGAAGCATTGGGCGTAAATGCATTCGATGCAGAAGGCAACCTGCGTCCGCTGAACGAGACCTTTGGTGATCTGAACGGCGCTCTCTCCTCGCTGACGCAGGAGGAGCAGACCCAAGCGCTCAATGAGATATTCAACAAGGTAGACCTGAAGTCCGTAAATGCCATGCTCGGCACCAGCGCAGAGCGTTTCGATGAGCTGGGCGCGGCTATTGACGGTGCGTGGGTCAACATGGGCAGCCTGTCCGATTCACTGTCCGATGTTGGAATCGACCTCACGGCCATGCAGGGCAACCTCGGCAAGCTCGGTATCAGCGAAAAGGCGTTCTCTGACATCCTCAAGACCTCCGGCGGCAACGCCGAAGCCTTTGCCGATGCACTTCTGGAGGCCGCAGACGCTGGCACATCCCAGGAGGATGTCGTTAAAGCCCTCGGCGGGGACCTCGGAGACCTGCAAACCGCCTTTGACAACACATCGGGCGCGGCGCAGGCCATGGCCGATACCCAGCTTGACAACCTGGCCGGTGATATAACGCTGTTCAAGAGCGCCTTGGAGGGCGCTCAAATTGTTATTTCTGATGGGCTGACCCCATCCCTGCGGCAGTTTACACAGTTCGGCACAGATTCGGTCACGAAACTCTCGGAGGCGTTCCAGGAGGGTGGCCTGACCGGGGCGATGGGTGCCCTCGGCGGAATCCTGAGTGACGGCCTCGGCATGATCGTCGAAATGCTACCGACCGCAATTGATGCCGGGATGCAGCTGCTTGGCGCGCTGGGCCAGGGGTTGTTGGACAACTCGCCGCTGATTATCGATGCGGCAATCCAGATCGTGACCCTGCTGGGTGACGGCATCCTGAGCAGCCTGCCAGTGCTGGCCGGGGCGGCCATGGAAATCATCGCGTCGCTGGCGTCTGGCCTCGGCGATATGCTTCCCACGCTGATACCGTCCATGGTCGAGACAGTGATGCTCATGGCCGGGACACTGATAGAGAATCTGCCCCTGGTGATTGATGCTGGGATGCAGCTCATCAGCGGTTTGGCTGACGGTATCATTGGCGCAATTCCAGTGCTCATTGGGCAGTTGCCGGAGCTGATTGACCAGATACTTGGCTTCCTGACAGAGAGCCTGCCCACCATTCTGGAGCAAGGTTCCACCATTCTGCTGTCGCTGACAGACGGCATCATTGGCGCGATACCCACGCTGGTCGAAATGCTGCCGGAGGTGGTCACGTCCATCTGCGGCTTCGTCACAGAGAACCTGCCCACGATCCTGGAACAGGGCGTCCAGATACTCACCTCGCTGGCCACCGGCATCATAGGGGCCCTGCCTGAACTGATCGGACAGATACCCGCCATTATTACCGGCATCGTTGGCACCCTGAGCGAGAACTTCCCCTCCATAGTTTCGACCGGCGTGACCCTGCTCCTGGAGCTGGGGGCCGGTATCATCTCTGCGATACCTCAGCTTGTGGCGCAGTTGCCGGCGATTGGAGCGGCTATTCTCGGTGCGTTCGGCGAGATACCCGGCATGGTGCTTGGCGTTGGCAAGAGCATTGTGGAGGGCCTGTGGAGCGGCATATCATCAATGGCGAGCTGGGTGGCTGATAAGGTCAAGGGCTTCGCAGGCGACATTGTAAACGGCATCAAGGGCTTCCTGGGCATCCACAGCCCGTCTACTGTATTCGCTGAAATCGGCGACAATATGGCCTTGGGTCTCGGTAAGGGCTTCGGTGACAGCATGAAGGACGTCACTGAGGACATTAAGGGGGCTGTCCCGACAAATCTGGATGGGCCTGAAATTGATGTTCCTGAGCCGAACGGCCCTGCTGATGTGACCTATGGTGTGTATCCGAATGTTGAGGGAATTGACGAAATCGGAAACGCCATTGCTGATTCCGTTTACAAGGTCAGCCCCATCATTGAGGACGTCAATACTCCGTCCGTTTCCGACGTTACCTACAGCGTGAACCCGCTTGTTGAAGACTTCAATCCCCCAAGCTACGAACAGTATGCCGGCGATGAAGACGGTGAGGGCGGCTATCCTGAGCAGGTTGATGGCGGCGGCAACGGCGGCATCCCTGAGCCGGACGGCGGCTCTACCGGGAATGGCGGTGGTGGGTTTACCTTCTCCCCGACAGTCACGGTCCAGATTACGGTTGAGGGCAACGCAGACAGCGAGGCCTTGGAGGAGATGCGGGCGCAGCTTATGGCTGAATTTGAGACCAAGATGAGGGAGCTGTACGATGAGTTCCGCGAGGAGGAGCTTCAGCAGGCGGCTCTCAAGAACCAATACGCATTTTGATTGGAGGAAACATCATGAAAAAACTGTTTGCCGGACTTTTTACACTTATGCTGTGTCTCATCACTTTGTCTGCCTGCTCCGAGGCGGACAAAGTGAACACCAATCTGTCCAAACAGGCTGATTACTTCGAGTGCGAGCGCAGGATCACCGTTTACAATGCTCGCACCGACACCATCATCCTGGAAGCGGAAGGCTATATGAGCGTCAGCAATAACTCCGCGAGTGAACTGGTCGTGACCTGCAAGGTGGGCCAGAACGAGTATAAGAAAAACTATATCTACCTCAATGACTATACCCTGTACGTTGTTGAGGACATCACGGGGACACACACAGACCCGTACCACTATCAGCTTTATTTCCACACCGAGGTGTTACCCACAGTCGATGTGAAACCATAGCCGAAATTGGAGGTGGCGGTATGGCCTATATACTCACCAGCAGGAAGGGCGGTACAGTCCGCTTTGAGCCTTTGAAAAACGGTGTCGTTGAGAAGGAAAGTGAGAGTTACAGCAGCACCGTCACCTCCAATCCGATTGAGAACGGTGCCGAGATAAACGACCATGTGAACAATGCATCCGGCACTCTCAATATCTCCGGCGTGATTATCGGCGGAAACAGCGCAATAAACGCTCTGAAAGCCATGCGGGCCTCGCGGGATATCATCACCTATATAGGCGTCACTCGGATGTCCAACCTCGTCTTCACGAGCCTCAAGTTTGACCGCTCGTATAAGAACAGGAACGGCGCATCCTTCTCTGCGACTCTAAAGCAGGTACAGATCAGTTCCGCGGAGTATGTCCCGATGGATGGCGCGCTGCCAATGACCAGCCAGGATGATGGAAAGGCTGAAGACCAGCAGCTGGCGAAAACAGCCAACGCCGGCCTGACGATGGTGTCCCTGCAGTCGGTAAGCTCGGCCAGCGTGGAGCGGCATGGTGCAGCGTACACACAGCCCAGCAGTGCCGCTCCGTTGACGAGGCAGACCGGGGCCTATGACGGCCTCGCCGTGTAAGGGGGAACGAATATGGCCCTGCAGCTGATAGACCTGAACTCTGATGTGCAGTATATCACCATCGACGTGTCGCGTGTGCCATACACCTTTTCGGTGAAGCTGACTGACCGCACCTACTCGTTCACGGTCAAGTACAACGCCACCGGGAAGTTCTTCACGATTGACCTGTACGATGTGAACGGAAACGTCCTCACCTTCGGGGAGATCGTCCGCTATGGCCGTCCCCTGTTCAACGTGGTCGAGGATGAGCGGTTCCCAATCCCGGTCATCATCCCGTCCTGCATTACCGGCGACAGCATCTCCGAGGTCACATGGGAGAACTTCGGGAAGGATGTGAAACTCTACCTCCACGAAAGGAAGGTGGAGTGATATGGCCTTTTGGATTCGGGCGGCTACACTGGTCATCGGGAACAGCAAGTACGATCTGGACGGAATGAACTTCACGTTCAATATTCCCTTCGAGGACAGCGACGAGCCCCCGGTGGCTACCGTGACCGTGACAAACCTCTCCGCTAATACCCGCAACGGCATCAAGAAAGACGATCCCGTGATCTTGAACGCCGGCTACCAGGGGAACGTCGGCTGCATCCTGGTCGGCAAGGTGGTCGGACTGAAGCACAAGCAGAACAATGTGGATTGGACGTCCACCCTGACCGTCCAGCCCTGTGCGGAGGAAATCCTGGGACGGATCGTCAACAAGACCTACACGGAGAACGTAAAGGCGTCCGCGATCATCCGGGACCTGTTGAACATCTTTGGGGTGGAGGTCGCCAGGTGTGAGTTGTCCATCGACACCAGCTACCCGCGGGGCCGCGTCTGCCGGGGGAATCTGAAGAAGGTGCTCACGGAGATCGTGGTGAATGAGTGCAAGAGCCGGTTCATAGTCCGAACCACTGGGCAGGTCTACATCACAAAGGCGGATGACGGTATCAATAACGGCGTCACGCTCACCCCGGCGACCGGCCTCCTCCGCTCCGACGAGGAAACCGTTGCCATCCAGGTCGAGACCGACCTGAACTCGCAGAAGACCGGGGAGGATCGAAAAGAGGATACCATCTCCCGCTCCTGCCTGCTCAACTACAGCATCGCCACCGCCGAGGTCGTGAAGGTCCAGTCCAGCGACTTGAACGGCAGGTTCATTGTAGTGAAGGGCAGCCACAAGGGAGGCCGGACCGGGGATTGGAAGACTTCCATGGAGCTGAAACCATACTGAGGAGGGATTGTTCATGGGACTGGCTGATGTAAACCAGTACAATTACCAGCGGATTCACGATGACAAGCTCCGGGAATCCATCTGCGTGGCCGCTACGGTGCAGGTGATGTCCTTTGATCCCGCAAAGATGACCGTGAACGTCCAGCCGCTCTCCAAACACCTGGAGAACGGTAAGTACGAAAGCCAGCCGCCAATTCTGAAGGTACCCGTTGCCCTCACGCACTGCGGCGGCTTTATCTTCCGCCCCTGGATAAAAGAGGGTGACATCGGCACCGTGGTCTACTTGGACCACGATATGGATGCCACCGTGACCGGGGGCAAGGAGGCCAAGCCCCTGACCGAGCGGAACCACGCCACGACCGACGCCATCTTTATGGGGGCGCTGGTGGCCGGGAGCTACGCGGTAAAGGGCCTGCCTGATGAGAGCATCTGCATTGCCACTGAGGACGGCAAGATTTACGTTGCTGTCACCAAGGACAAGGTGATTGTGAAGAACGAAGACACTACTGCCGAGTTCGCCGCCACTTCGATTGATATGAAGTCCACCGACATGACCATCACGCTGGGTGGGAAGATGGTGGTCACGACCGGCGACAAGGTGTATCTCAATTAGGAGGTGATTCTATGCCGGCGGCTACGAGGCTGAACGATAACTGCACCGGGCATGACGCCTGCCCGCCTGTCCCCCTCGTTGAGGGGAGTCCCAACGTTTACATCAACGGGAGGCCGGCCGGACGTGTGGGGGACCACTATTCCGCCCACGGCTGCGTGACGCATCCTGGCCATCAGGATGTAATTGCCGCCGGGAGTTCCAAGGTGGTCATCAACGGGAAACCCGCCGCCCGCGTTGGCGATGCCGTCTCCATAGGCGGAGCAGTCCAGGACGGCAGCGGCAACGTGGTCATAGGCGGGTGACTGCCCCCTGCAAGCGATTTTAAGCCGCCCACAGCGGCTTTTATCTTTAGCCCAACCCTTACCCACCTTGCGCCGTATCCCCGCCTTCCTGGGGGCACTGCGCAACTCTGTGGCCGGTTCTGAAAGGAGACTTCCCAATGGGACTGTCAAAACTCGCGGCAGGCTGCCAGTCCTGCCCGTATGTCGATACCTGCGACCACAAGTGCATGGAGGCCCTTGGCTTTCTGCCTGAGCCTCCGTTGTCCATGTCTGCCTCCCAGCCTGCGGCAGACTCTGCGGCCCAGCCGCTCCTCCGGGAGACGCGGGAAATCCGGGTGAACGGCAAGCCCGTGACCGTCTATGTGGATGAAATCGAAAAGCAGCTCACGCGAGGGTTGTATGCCCACCTGGGCTTGCAGTTCGGAGCGTAACCCGGATGGAGAAAGGAGCGCGGCCATATGGATGAGGACATGACCTTGCTGATTGACCCTGAGACCCGCGATCTGGTTTTCGATGGGGGCGGCAATTTCGTGAAAATCTATGGTGCTGATACGACCGTCCAGAACGTGCGCCACGCGCTCCTGACCTGGAAGGCTGAGTTCTTCGCCGACCTGGTACATGGCACCGACTATGAGCGCATTATGGGCACGAATCAGAACGAAATAGACATCAACGAAATCCAAGACATTGTCCGAGAGGCCATCTTCCAGGAAGATGAGGTTTCCCGGATAGACACACTCAATGTCTCATATGACGGGCGGAGCGTGACGGCTGAGTTTTCGGCCACGCTCGTCAGCGGCGAGACCATCGAATTGGAGGTGACAGCGTAATGGCGAAACCGAACGAGTGGGGCCTGACCGATGCTGGCTTTAGGCGTCCGACCTATGCGGAGCTGCTGGATGCCCTGGAGTACAAGGCCCGTGAGTTGTTCGGCTCCAAGGCCAACCTGACCGTCCGATCCCCGCTCGGAATCTTCCTGCGGATCTTCGCTTGGGTGCTGAACCTCCTGTTCTCTACTCTGGAGGATGTGTACAACAGCCGGTTCGTTGACACTGCGGTTGGCGCCAGCCTCCTCCACCTTGGCCGGATGATCGGTATACGGCTCCTGGGAGCGCAGAAAGCCATGGGCTACCTGACATTTTACGGCGACGACAATGTGGAGGTCCCGGCGGGCTTTCTTGCCGAGACCACAGCCGGGGTGCAGTATGTCACGCTCAGAGCCGGAGTGATCACAGGCGGCAGCGTGACCCTCCCGGCGTCGGCGGCGGTCGCTGGGCCTGACGGCAATTCCGCCGAGGGAACGATAAAGAACATTTCAAATCCGAAACTCGGCATCAGGTCTGTGACAAACGAGAAAGCCTTTGAAGGCGGCAGAAACACAGAAACCCCCGCCGAGTTCCGGGAACGGTACTACAAATCGGTGGACTTCGCCGGCGGCGTGAACATCGACGCCATTATCGCGGAGATTTACGAGAGCGTTGAGGCAGTCATCGCAGTCGCCGGGGAGGAGAACGACACCGACTTTGAGAGCAAGACCGGGCTGCCCCCTCACTCTGTTGAGATCGTTGCATACGGAGGATTGGACGAGGACGTGGCGAAAGCCATCTACCGCCGGAAGGCCGCAGGCATCCAGACCTACGGAAACACAACGGTCTCCGTGGTCAAGGCTGACGGGAGGCTTTACGATGTCCATTTCAGCCGCCCGACCCCCGTCGGCATATGGGTGAAGGTGTTCAACCTCGTAACGGACAGCAAGTTCCCCCTGGACGGCATCGAGCGGATCAAACAGGCCATCATCCAGCACATTGGCGTGAACACTCGCGGCGGACTGAACATAGGGCAGGACGTTATCAACGTGACCCTGCCCACGATTGTTCTGAAGGTGCCGGGGGTGGTGGACTTCGACCTCCAGATCAGCTCCGATGGTGAGCACTTCAGCTGGAAGAACATCGAGGTTGCTGCCAGGGAGAAGGCCGTCACCGATGAAAGCATGGTGATCGTGGAGTGAAGAACTATCTATCTGAAATGCTGTATGCGCTGACCAGCGCCTACAGCCGGAAGGACTACGATAACCACCAGCAGGGCCGACCGCTGGAGACGAACATCGGCAAGCTGTTCTCTCTGTTCGCCTGGGGCCTGGACATCGTCCAGGAAAACGCGGAGCTGGTAAAGCAATGGGATGACCTGGAGGCGGCGAGGGGCGCTGTCCTGGACAGGTATGGGGCCAACTGGGGTGTTCAGCGGTTCAGCGAGAGCGATGCGCTGTACCGCCTCGCAATCCGGGTCAAGATTCTGTCCCAGCTATCCGGCGGCGATACCGATACAGTCATCAGGGCCGCCGCTGACCTACTGGGCGTCGAGAACCACGATGTTGAGTTCGAGGACGTGTTCCCGGCCAAGATTGCCCTCTATGTGGACTGGCTGCTCCTGACGCAGGAGCGGCAAGACCTGATCGAGCCTATCGCCTGGGCAATCAAGCGCATTGTCGCCGCCGGCGTAGGTATGCGGCTATATGTGAGGACATACCGCACCTACCGCTTTGACCTGCCCATTTCCCACGGCGGAGCCATCGGGACGTTCTACAAGTACCTCCCCATCGGAAAAGACCGGGAACTCATCTGGGATATGGCTGTTGCGCACGGCGGATCTGTGGCAACGGATTTTTCCTATACACCAATCGGGGAGGATCGAACCGCGAGGACCGGGTTCTCGGTCGGCCACGCTGCGGTTCAACAGGCGGCTATCTCGGCATCCCCGGTCGGCAAGGATAAGGCATTCCACAAGCCCGTTTCCGTGGCGCACAGCAGCCTTCTTCCGCCCACCCTTACCGGAGCACTACCCGATACCCACATGGCCTCTGTGGGCCGCAGGAGTGGGCGGGGCGGGGCCTATATGCACAGCCACATCAAACCAAAGCGAATTGACTAAAAGGAGGAGTACCTGTGCCAAAAATTGAAGATGGCTGCTATGGCAGCCTCAAAGGTATTGCCCTCATTGCCAAAGTCCTCGCGGGCCGGTGCCGGATGCACTACACTCGCGTGGCAGCTGGCAAGGGGGCGATGCCGGAAGACCTGACGCCCAAGACCCTCACGGAACCGCCTGAGTATGTCATGGACGCTATGATAAGCTCCGTCACAAACCCGGTTGACGGTGAGTGTCAGGTGTCGGTCCAGATCAACAGCGTTCATGTGGAGAACGGATTCTACTGCACTTGGCTGATCCTCTACGCTGAGGACCCGGACGAGGGCGAGGTCCCGTTCACGGCCCTGTGCCTGGAGAACGAGCCGGAGTGGATTCGCCCGGCAAGCTCCATCGTGGGCAAGCTGGCTCATTTCGACATCATCGCCGCCGTTGGGGATGTGGACAACGTGTCGGCCACTATCGACCCTGACGCCTTGGTTACGCTGGAGTCCGTGCAGCAGCTCATCACCGAGCATGGCCGCGATGCAGAGACCCACCAGGACATCCGGCAAGCCGTGAAAGCTCTGCAGGATAAGCTGGGGGGCGGCGTGGTCCGTGCGGAGCGTATCGAGTTGACCATCCCTGCGGAAGGCTGGGAGCCTGACGACGAGACTGGCGGGGTGTATGCCTACCGTCGGGACATCGCCCATGCGAAGGTGGAGGAGGATATGGTCCCGATGCTGTCGGTCCTGCCCTCATCTATTGGTGTGGCGAATGGCTGCGCCTTGTGTACCACTGCCAGCACTCTCTCTGGGGCCTTGCGCGTCTATGCCGAGAGCATTCCGGCCGAGGAAATCAGCGTGAGTGTCATCCTGCTGGGAGATGTTCACAGCCGCGAGGAAATCACCATCCCGACCGTTGGCTGGGAGGCAGGTAACGACACCGACGGGCTGTTCCCCATCCATATCGATATCGTCAGCGAGGCCATTACAGCGACTCTTACCCCAATGCTCACCATCCTGCCTGAGTCCCTGCAAGCGGCCGGGGACTGCGGATTGTGCCCTGCCACACAGACGATGGACGGCACCCTTCGGCTCTACGCAAAGGAGGCCCCCGCTACGCCCCTCCGTGCCCGCCTTACGCTCCTGGACGCCTCGCAGTATAGCGGCCCGTCTCCCGCTCCTGGCCCGTCCTACTCGCTTCCTGCGGCAGATGGAACAACCTTGGGCGGCGTGATGGTCAAGCCTGGCTCTGGCCTGCAGATTGATGGGAGGGGCAACATTTCCCTCGACACCGCCGGCAGTGCTGAGGTGTCGGAGCTTTTCAATGGTTCCAAGGCCGACAAAGGCCAGGAATAAAAATTATTTAGAAAGGAGCAAAAACCATGTCTGAGAACACTACCCAGAAGGCCGTGACCCTGGACGCCCTGCAGGCGGCCGCGCCCCTCATCGCCACCAAGGCCGAGGTTGCCAAGGTCAAGGAGCAGATCCAGAACATCGAGGCCGCCGGCGTTACCTACGCCACCACCGAGGAGGTTCTGGCCCTGTTCAAGGAGCCGGAGCCCAGCGGCGGCGAAACCACCGGCGAGTAAGACCAGCAAGGAGCGCACGACAGGCCGAGATGTCGTGCGCTCCTCCACTTTTCTTGAACGACATTTTAGGAGGAATAAAAATGCCTGAGACTACTGCTAAGACGAAAAACATCTCCCTGGAAAACCTGACCACTTTCTCTGACCAGATGAAGGCCAAGTACGCCCGCAAGGACGCTATCCCTACCGCCGTCTCCGCCCTGACCAACGATGCCAAGTATCAGACCGAGGAGCAGGTCACCGCCGCCATCAACGCCAAGGTGTCCAGCACCTACAAGGCCGGCGGCAGCGCGGCCTTTGCTGATCTGCCTGAGCTGACCGAGGTCAATCTGGGACTGGTTGTCAACGTGACCGACAAGTTCACCACAACTGACAGCTTCGTTGAGGGTGCGGGTAAGAAGCACCCCGCCGGGACCAACGTGGTCGTCGTACAGTCTGGGGAGGAGTACAAGTACGATGTTCTGGCCGGCTTTGTGGATCTGTCCGGCTATGTGAAGGCCGAGGACATCACCACGGCAACCGAGGCCGAGATCCTTGCGCTGTTCGCAGACGAGGCCCAGGGCGAGTAAGTGGGAGGTAATATCCATGTGGAAGTGGAAAGCGTTCGACCCCCAGTCGTGGGCCGCTCTGCTTTCCTCTCTCGCTCGGTTGAAGGGGGCGGCGGACGAGAATAAGTCCGCCGTCTCTGGTCTTGGAGAAGACTTCGCAAGGCTCTCCGAGCTGACTGCGAAGGACATTGCGGGAAAGCAGGACAAGCCGAAGGGGACTTCATGCACCATTCCTGCAACCGGCTGGGAGAAGGATGAGACAGAGAACTATCCGAACTATTACGATATGCCGGTGACCGGCGTGACAGCCACGGATCGGGTGGAGATAACACTTGCCCCCGCCGGGCTTGATGCGGCGGTTGAGTGCGGTCTGTGCCCGACCTGCGAGTCCATGGAGGGCAAGGTACGCCTGCGGGCCGCCAGTGTGCCCAGTGCCGCTATTGCGGCGGAATACTGGATTGAACAAGGAAAGGAGTAAAATCAATGGCATTTGGAACTGTGAATGTCCCTGGTGTCACCGCGAAAGAGCTGAGGGATGTCTCTGACATTGCGAACGCCGCCAAAGTTGCCGCAGAAGGTGTGCAGGATATTGCCAACAGCGCACAGTCTACGGCGAACGCTGCTCTGGAGAGGGCGAATGCTGCGGATACCAACGCCAACGCCGCGAAGTCCACGGCGGACGAGGCGCTGGAAAAAGCCACCACCAACGAGGGCACCATCGGGGAGATCAGGCAGGCCGCCGCCGACGCTCTCGATGCCGCAAACGCGGCCAAGCGGGATGCAGGCACGGCAAAAACAGCTGCGGAGAATGCGCAGAAAGCGGCAGAGGATGCCGCAAAAGCCATCACCGATCTCAACAGCACCATCAATATCGTTCCTACGCAGAACGGTGCGCTTTACTACACGGGGGCCGTACAAAGCCCCTCATGGAACGGGCTGGACACATCCAAGCTCACGCTGGGCGGAACCACCAGCGGGACGAACGTGGGAACCTACGAGGCCACAGTCACACCCAAAGAGGGCTTCAAGTGGCCGGATGGCACCACCACGGCAAAGACGATTCAGTGGACGATCCAGCGGGCTGTCATCAGTGTCCCTACCGCAAAGGCCGCGCAGACCTATACGGGCGGTGAACTGACGGGGCAGTTCACCGGATACGACACCAGTAAAATGACCATCGGCGGCACCAGTAAGGCAACCAATGTCGGAACCTACAGCGCGAGCTTCACGCCGGGGGCCAACTTCCAGTGGCCGGACGGTACGACTACCGCCAAGACAGTCTCGTGGAGCATTGCCAAGGCGGCGGGTAGCCTGTCGCTGAATAAGACCAGCCTGTCGCTGAACGCAGGGGCTATGTCCGGCACTATCGGTGTAACGAGGGCCGGGGATGGCACAATCTCCGCCACCTCCAGTAATACCAGCGTGGCCACGGTGAGCGTGTCGGGCTCCAACGTTACCGTGACTGCCAAGGGCAAGGGCAGCGCAACTATCACCGTCAAGGTGGCGGCGGGCACCAATCACCTTGCGCCGGCGGATAAGACGTGCAGCGTGACGGTGACCCTCCCCACCAACACCCTCAACGACAACTCCTGGAGCACCATCAAACAGGTCTCGGATGCCGGTACAGGGGCCAGCTATTGGGCGGTGGGAGACACCAAGACCATCACTATCAACGGTACGGTGGGCAGCTTCGGTATCTCCAATCTGTCTGTGCAGGCGTTCATCTTGGGATTCAATCACAACAGCGGCAAGGAAGGTGCCAACCGCATCCACTTCCAGATCGGCAAGATCAGCGGGAAGATGGTGGCTCTGTGTGACAACAACTACGGCTCCGGTGTTTCTGGGGACGGTTATTTCCACATGAACAGCAGCAACACCAATGTGGGCGGCTGGAAGGACAGCTATATGCGGAAGACGCTGCTGGGTAACAGCAAAACCCCGACCAGCCCTGTGGCTAACAGTCTGATGGCGGCCCTTCCCTCTGATTTGCGGAGCTGCATGAAGTCTGTGACTAAGTACACGGACAACGTGGGCAATAACACCGGCCATGTAGCGGGCAATGTGACGGCAACCACTGACTACCTGTTCCTCCTGTCGAACTATGAGGTACAGGGTAACGATGGTTATGCAAATAACACTGAGAAAAACTCTCAGGCTCAGTACGCCTATTATAAAGCTGGTAATAGCAAAATTGCCTATAGACACACATCCACCGCCTCGGCGGTGTGGTGGTGGCTCCGCTCCCCTTATTACGCCAGCAACCGTTACTTCTGCATCGTCTACACCGACGGCTCCTACGGCGACAGCAACGCTTATGCCTCTGGGGGCCTGCTGCCCGGCTTTGCTGTCTAATCCTCCGCAGAGGATCCCGGCCTGATCCGCCCGCGAAAGCGGGCGGCCTCCCGGCAGGACGCTCACCGGCCCGCCAGGGCCGGAACACGGAGGGCGCGTAAGCGCCCGACGCGATTTTTTATTTTTGGGTCTCCGTTAATTTCCACCAAAATTCGATAAATTTCGGGAAATGCTATCACTTACCTGCCTTTAGACTGCATACAAAGGGCAACATCAACCGTATAATAGCCTTATGCCTATCAGTTGGAGGGTCAAGTATGGCGACAACAAAACGGGTGTTTACCCTGCGCCTCACCGATGAAGTCTTTAACAAAGTTGGAACGCTGGCAACGGAAGAACACCGCTCTGTAACGAACTACATCGAATTTGTTCTGCTGAAGCATCTGGAGGAAGTGGAACGGGAGCGTGGACCCATCAAGCCCAGAGAGACAGAAACAGGGGTGTAAAATGTCGGTACTCGCACAAAAACGCACCACCAGCAAGGCGGAGTTTATCAACACGGCCCATCAGATTTATGTGGAAACGCTGAATTTTCTGACAAGGCTGTCGGCCAGATACTCCCGTCTCGTTGCAGAGCCTGTGGCCAAACTGGCCGGTGAGGTCATTGACCATGCTGAAAAGGCAAACAGCATCTTCCCATCAGACCCGCAGCGCATTGAGCTTCGGAAAGCTCACCTCCTGGAAGCGCGGGCCTCTCTCATGGCGCTGGATTCCCGGCTGACCCACTGCTACCTGGTGATGATGGAAAACCCGGAGGGGTGCTTTACCACCTCAAAGGGGAAGACCGTCGGCGCTAAGGATGCCTCAGAGAAGTTGGACAAGATGGCGCAGAGCCTGGGGGAGCTGATTGACAAGGAGAATGAGCTCTTAAAGGGCGCGGTCAAATCCCTGGCTCAAAAGAAAAGACCCTGAGCAAGAATTGGGTGTATCTCTGAAAATTTGTCCCTCGGCGGTGTGGTGGTGGCTCCGCTCCCCTAATTACAACAACAACAATAACTTCTGCATCGTCAACACCGACGGCAACTACAACAACAACAACGCTAATGCCTCTGGGGGCCTGCTGCCCGGATTTTGCTATGCTGGGTCAAATGGAGTAACAGGCTGGATTTATCTGGCCAGGTGAAAGACGACCTTAGCAAAAGGAGAGATACTTCCCTGGGTACCCAATCCCTAAAACTGCCCTTTGATGCCCCTACACGGACGCTTCTTGCATGGCGGGGTATGTGCCTAACCCGTTTCATGTGTATTGGGGCAACGCAGATTTAGACGGCACCCTACAAGACGACTGTACGGAGGGCGAATACTTTTTTATGACAAGTTCGGAGCGCCGGGAGGCGCGGTATCAACGCCGCAAGGCAAAGCGGCAGGCAAAGAGAGAGGCCAGATGCGCCGCCCTCGGCCCCATTGGCAAAGTGTATAGCTACCGGAAGATGTTCTTTCATGGCCGGAAGTGCTGCAACGGCGTCCGGTGGAAACAGAGCGTCCAGAACTTTGAATCCCACCTGTTTTCCGGTACCGCCAGTAGGCGGCGAATGATTCTGGACGGAACGTGGAAATCCAAAAAGTGTGTCCATTTTACCCTGCGCGAACGTGGCAAGGTGCGCCCCATTGACGCACCCCACATCACCGACCGGCAGATCCACAAGACTCTCTGTAATGAGGTGCTGGTTCCCTTGTATGGCCCCAGCATGATCTACGACAACGGTGCCAGTCAAAAGGGAAAGGGGCTCCACTGGCAATTTGATCGGCTCAAGAACCATCTACACTGGCACTTCCGGCACTATGGACGGGCAGGTGCCATTATGCTGCTGGACCTAAAGAAATTTTTCCCATGGGCGCCGCAGACCGAAATCTATCAGCGGCACCAGCGCCTGATTCCCAACCCTGATTTACGATTGGTGCCCGATACTATCGTTCAGAACGCCCCTACCCCCATACCGGGACGTGGGATGCCGCTTGGTGTGGAGCCGAGCCAGCTGGAGATGATGTCGCTGCCCAGTGCCGTAGATAATTGGGCCAAATGTCAGATGGGCGTCCATTGCTTCGGCCACTATGCGGATGATTATTGGGCTATCCTGCCCGACGTTGAAAACCTGAAGGAATTTGCGCGGGAGCTGGTTCGGCGCTTTGAAGCTATGGGCATCCGTGTCAACAAGCGTAAGTGCCAGATCATCCCCCTCACAAAGCCCTTCCGATTCTGCAAAGCCCGGTTTACCCTGACGGAAACCGGGAAAATCAAGGTCAACGGCAGTCGGGACGGTGTAAAGCGAGCCAGGCGGAAGCTGAAGCTGTTCTATCGGGAGTTCAAGGCGGGCAAGCGTCCCCTGAAAGACGTGGAGCAGTACATGGAATGCCAGAGCGCCTACTACCGCAATTTCAATGACCATGGCCGCCTGCTTCGCCTACGGCGGCTCTACCATGCTATCTTTTTTGGAGGTGCAAAATGTTCACAATCACACGAACCAGTAATGGGGAACGCATCGGCATGACCGAGACCCCCACTTACATCAAGCAGGCCGAGAACGGCTGCTACAACCTGTGCCCGGAGCCGGAGGCTTCGGGCATTGCTTTTGAAGGGACGCCCTACCGCCTGCTGGGCCGAGAGTCCCCGGAGGGTATGGGGGTGCTGGATATCGTCATGCTGGAGGAAACGGACGCCGGCCCGATGGTCGCTGCGGCCCACGACCTTTCGGCAGACATTGACGGCCTGACCGTAGACCACGAATACCGCATCACCCTGTTGGAGCTTGGTGTGGCGGCAGATAGTGAGACCATTTGAGAGGGGAGGTGTAGAAGATGCTGTATCGGACCCTTAAGCGCATGATCGAGCGCGGCCAGATCGAAGGCATGGAGGAGAAGCTGGACATCTTCCTGGCGTCCAGCAAGATCACGGCGGAGGAGTATACCGAGCTGATGGGTATGCTGCCCAGCAAGGCCCCCGCCGAGACCACGGAGGAGTAAGCCATGGAGCAGATCATCCACAAAAGGTACGTCGCCCGGAGGCGGGCGAGGTTCAAGGGCTGCAATGGCCAGCAGGTCAATATTCCATACGGTTCCATCCTGGAGGCCCAGGATGGTTTTTTGTTGTGGAAAGGCCAGCCGCTGTGCGTGGATACCAGCCAGAACGCCCACGAGTTCTTCAGCCAGGACGATGACGGCCAGGGCCAGGAGCGTGGCCAGCTGGTGGCCGCCATCCTCACCCGGCTGGAGACACCGCCCAACGCTGGAGAGAAGTGCCGGGCGGAACTGCAGGCCCGGTGGAATAAGGTGTGGGCCGACCCCCTGTGCCAGAACTACAAGCGGCCGGAACACGAGGACTTCTGGATCTGGAACCACGACTTCTATGATGCGCCGGTGGAGGACCTCCGGCACATCGCCGCCCTGGTGGGGGCGGTAGTCAAACGACAGTAAGCCAATGGGAGGACGGGATACCGTCCTCCCAAATTTATCTTTGGGGGAATGTGTAAATGGAAGTGACAATCAGCGCGGATATGCTCATCGAGCTGGCCGCGCTGCTGACCGCCCTGGGGGTGATCGGTGGCGTTGCCTTATGGTGCCACAGGTTTGTACTGCGGAACAAGAAGCAGGACGAGGCTATCGCGGCAATCCGCAACGAACAGACCCTTATCTGCTATGGGGTGCTTGCCTGCCTCAAGGGTCTTAAGGAGAAAGGGTGCAACGGCCCTGTAACTGCCGCCTTGGATAAGCTGGAGAAGCATCTGAACCAGGCGGCCCATGATGTTGAAGATACAGACTGAACTGCGAAAGGATGATGTGCAACGGACATCTTAAGGTCGATTTTAATCGCCGCTGCCGCTTTGATTGTGGGGGCTGCCCTGGGTATCGTGTTCAGTGCGGCCACTATCCGGCATCTGCGGAAACGGGTGAAGGAACTGCGGACAGGAAAGCCCCGGCCCAATGTCCTGCAGTCGGTAACAAGGTTTCTGTTCGCTACCACCCAAATATTTGCGCTGGGTTGGGTGTCGGTGTCCTACGTCATCGCCGTTTATTCCACCGTCAAGCTATATCAGCCGTTCCCGGTAGTGGAGCTCTCCCAGCAGGCCATTACCACCATTTTGGGAGTGAACGCGCTGAAGGTGCTGGAGAACATCTTCGAGCACAACGAGGGGATGGTATTCGGCAGAAGCAGGCAGGAAGATAAACCGCCCAATGAGGGCGGGGAAGAAGGAGGAGTCGGATAAGCGATGAATACTGAAGAAAGAATCTGGAGCTTTCTGAAGGCCCAGGGGCTCACCGACGCTGGCGCCGCCGGTCTGATGGGGAACCTCTACGCAGAGTCTGGCCTGCGGCCCAACAACCTCCAGAACAGCTACGAGGGGAAGCTGGGCATGGCCGATGCCGAGTACACCGAGAGGGTGGACAGCGGCAGCTACACCAACTTCGCCCATGATTGCGCCGGGTATGGACTGGCACAGTGGACGTACCACACTCGCAAGGCTAACCTGCATAAATTCGCCAAAGATGCAGGTAAGAGCATCGGCGACCTGGAGATGCAGCTCGGCTTTTTGATGCAGGAGCTGTCCACCAGCTACAAGACGGTTCTGGCCACGCTGAAGACCGCCACCAGTGTCCGGGCCGCCTCCGATGCCGTCCTGCTCCAGTTCGAACGCCCGGCGGATCAGAGCGAGGCCGTGAAGGCCAAGCGGGCCGGGTACGGCCAGAAGTATTTCGACAAGTACGCACAGAAAGGAAGTGTCAACACCATGGGATTTTCCAACAGCCCTTTGGCCACGGTCAAGCTGATTTCTCCCAATAAGACCGTCGGCCGGAACCACGCCATCGACACCATCACCATTCACTGCTTTGTCGGCCAGGTGACCGCCAAGCGGGGGTGCGAGGTGTTCCAGCCCAGCAGCAAGGGGGCCTCCTGCAACTACGTTGTGGGGTACGATGGCTCCATCGGCCTGTGTGTCGAGGAGAAGGACCGCTCTTGGTGTACGGGCGGCTACAAGAAGGTGAACGGGGTCAACGTCCCCATCCGGGTGAACGGAATCTCTGGCTCCTCCAACGACTACCAGGCTGTTACCATTGAGGTGGCCTGTGAGGCCAAGCACCCCTACGCCATCACCGAGAAGGCCATGGCCGCGCTGATCGAGCTGTGTACCGACATCTGCCGGCGCAACGGCATCAAGAAACTGCTGTGGTTCGGTGACAAGAACCTGGTGGGCAACCCCGCCAAGCAGAACCTCACGGTTCACCGCTGGTTCGCCAACAAGGCGTGCCCCGGCGACTACATCTACCAGCGGCTCGGCGACATCGCCGCGAAGGTGAACGCCAAGCTGGGGGCCACCGGCGCGGCCCCGGTACAGCCCTCCGCTCCCGTGAGCAGCGTTCCCTATAAGGTCCGCATCACCGCCGCCGATCTGCGCATCCGCAAGGGTCCCGGCACCAACACCGCCATCGTCCAGAACGCCATCACCCCCGGCGTCTACACCATCGTCAGCGAGGCCACCGGCCCGGGTGCCACACTCTGGGGCAAGCTGAAGTCCGGCAAGGGCTGGGTGTCGCTGGACTTCTGCAAGAAAATTTGAGGAGGAAAACCCCATGGAAAACATCATCCATAATATCCCCGCCATGATCCCGCTGCTCCTTCCCGCGGTGCTGATCCTCATGGTGGTGACCAACATCATCACCGAGGTGTTGAAGAAGCTGACCTGGGAGAAGATGCCCACCAATCTGCTGGCCTTCCTGGTGGCCATGGCGGTCACGCTGCTGGCCTTCTTCGCCCTGTGCCAGATTACCAGCACCCCCATCACCTGGTATATGGTTGCTGGGGCCGTGGTTCTTGGCATCTTCGTGGCCTACGCCGCCATGTTCGGCTTCGACAAGCTCCGGCAGACCTTGGAACAGATCAAGACCATCAACAACAAAAAGTAACTCATCACCCCCTTGCAGGTTTTGGCCTGTAAGGGGGTGATTTTTTTGTTTGCGGCAAATTCCCAGACGTTTGGGATTTTGGCAGGCGGTCAGAGGAAAATCTTCTCGCCGGTGAGGACATCCACCACCGTGGACCCCTCACCGAACGCGGCCCGCATCTCGGCCATTTCCTCGGCGCTGGGGGCCCTTCTCGCCGCCCGGTAGGATTCCAGGTCGGCTTTGACTTCAGCCTCACGTGCGGCCTGCGTGGCGGCGCTGTCGGCCTTGTCGGTGACCAGCACCAGCATCTCCAACAGATCATCCATCAAGGCCCGCCCGATGCAGTTCCGGGCAACCCCCGCCCCGTCAATGGTAATGGCCCCACTTTCCAGGTCAGCCTTGACCTTTGCCAGTTCGCCTTGGGCGTGCTGCTGCCAAAAGGCACCCAGGTCGCCGCGCAGCTCCCGTTGAAATCTTGTCATCGCCGATCCCTCCCTGCCGCAGTCCAGCGGCGGTCCATTTCGGTCATCAATTCGTGGTTTTCCCGGATGATGCGGCGGCGGGCTTTGCTGTCGGTACAGCGCCGCAGGATGAGGCGGTTCTTGATTACCTTCTGTTCGAGTTCCTGGTAGGTCATGTTCGTATCCTCCGTTTCGTGTTTTTCCTTTCGGTAGTGTATTAATCACTCTAAACCGCAATAATAGCAAGTCATTTCTGGGAATAAACTACACAATTTCCACATCCCACATTTGTGTAGTTTACAATCGTGGTCACGGCTCACGGGTGCAGCCCGCTTACCATGATGCTGAACGAGAGCAAGCCCCCTTCGGGGCTTGCTCTCGGCTGGGGGTTAGCGTCCGGTGCGGCATTCCCACTCGAACTCGGCGTAGGCTTCGTAGTCATCCCGGAACCTTTCGTCGTTGTCGATGGGCTCGTAGTCGTAGTCGATTCCAAGGAGTTCCTCAAAGGTGGTGCCCTCCTCGGTGGCGGCTTCCTTGGCGAAGTCCTCGGCATTTTCCTTGACCCAGGCTTTGAACTCGGAATCCCTCATGTCCTCGTTCTCGACCTCCACTTCGTACTCCCATTCGGCATCAGCCCAGGTGATGGTCGCTTTGGAAATCCGCTCCTCTGAGTTCCAGTCGCTCTTGGCTGCCCGTGCTCTTCTCAATGCCTGTGCGTAGCTAATCATCTTTTTTTCCTCCGTTTTTGTGGTTTTCCCTTTCGGTAGTGTATTAATCACTCTAAACGGAGGTAATAGCAAGTCATTTCTGAGAATAAACTACACAAAGACGGGGGAGGGAAACTGTGTAGATTTACAGTGCCAAAAGCCGGGCGCAACGGCACCCGGCTCCCCAGAGGGGCGGCTGTGTTCCACCTTAATGCAGGCGGTAGACCTTGTTTCTGTACTTGACGGCGTAGGTGCCGCTGTACTTGCTGACCGTGACGTCGGCCTCGCAGATGCGCTTGACATTGAATTCCCGGCGGATGATGCGCTTGGCAATCTCCATGGCCTTGGCGGTGATGTCCTCGGTCTTGCTGTCCTGGTGCTTGGCAATGTACCGCTGGAACCGCAGCTGCTGGGCGGCAGTTGCTTCTTCCTGCGTTCCGTAGAACTTCCCGTGGTGGCGATCCGCCCCGATCTCATAGAAGCGTTCCCGGCTGATGATGTCGAGTCTGTTGTTCCAGAGGGTGCAGTAGTCGCTCTCGCAGTTCGGGATGACCTCGCTGTCCGCCCGGCCCACGATGATCTCCAGGCCCTCGATGGAAAGCTTGCCCCATTCGTGGAAGGTTTCGACCAGGATGCGGATGACCTCGGTGCCGTTGGTGAGGTCGATGTGCGCATAGTCGCCCTGGCTGCCGCCCATGGTGCGGGTGTTGATGGTGTACCCATTAGCCAGGTACTCGGCGATGATGGCGGTGTACTTCTTGTTGATGTCAGCGTATTTCATTTCAAAATCCTTTCTGCCCATAGCCTCTGGGGTGGGCACTTCGTTTGCCTTTCGGTAGTGTATTAATCACTCTGAACCAAGATAATAGCAAGTCATTTTTGAGAATAAACTACACAATTTCAAACGGTCATGTTTGTGTAGATTTCGCCCCAGAATGCACTTGCTATTTCCTTTGTTCAGAGCGAATATGTGTGTACCGAAAGGGAAAACAGACAAACGGAGGACAGCAGCATGAAAATGAAATTCTACCTCAACGGCAAGAAAACCACCCGCAAGGCCGTCCAGGAGCAGCTTGGAGCGGATCGGCTGGCCCGGATGCTGAAGGAGGCCAAGGAAACCTTCATGGCTGACCCGCTGACCCAGAACGATTTCTTCATTGGGAACGGGATGCTGACCATCGCCTTTGAATGAGCCAGCGAGACCGGGGGGCAGGGCCGCAAGGCCCTGTTTGCCGTTTGCGGCCCCCTTGTGGCGCGTTCTCCGGGCGGGCGGGTGTTTACCCCCTCTGCCACCGCAGGGCCCCGCTGTGGACAGCGGCAGGGGGCGGTGTGGCCGTTTCCTGTTCCGTTTTCAAGGTGCGTATGTAAAAGGGGCGGCGGTTGACTCCCCCTGTGCCGATGGGTAAACCCATGAGCGCCCGCCCCACTACGGGGGCGGCTGGACTTGCACCAGCGGCGGCGAATGCCGTCGGCCTTGCGGGCATTAGTTTTCTTCCTGCTCCGCTGGTTCGTAAGTATCGCAGCCAGCTACGGAAATGTTTACGGCCTCCCCGCCGTAAGAGCAATGACCGTCAAGCCAGAACTCACAATCGGAACGGATGCATTTAATTTCAAGCATCATACTTTTTCCTTTCTGCCCTCGTGACCTCCGGGGCGGGTCGTTTGTTAATCCCAGAAGGGGCGGATCTGACCGTTCCAGGCTTCCCACTGCCAGGCGCCACGCCCGACGTTGAAGCGGATGTAGTGGTAGTCGGTGGCGCAGTAGATCGGGCGGCGGTCGATCTTCTTCCCGGTCCGGCGGAGCTGGTGGTGCCGGTTGACCTCGTACTCGTCGATCTCATGCAGAATCGTGACCTTGCTGCGGTCAAAGCCGAACTCGCTGCAAACCCAATCCAGGGCCTCGGCGTCGGTCATGTAACGCGCTGCGCCGCCGGGGACGCTCTCGGCCAGGTCGGCGTACTGCTCCTGGGTGACGTTGTGGGTATCCTCGTAGGGCTTCCACTCCTGCTCCCGCTCCAACTCCTTCTTCAGGCGCTCGATCTCGACGTCGCGGCGGGTGAGCTCGGCGGCCTGGTCACGCTGTGCTTTGAGGGTGGCCATGTTGACCTCGCGCTGGATGCGCTCGGCCATCCCGTCGGCGTTCTTCTTGTAAGCCTTACAGAAGGCGTCCTTGTCGCCATCGAAGTCCATGTAGGCCCGCTCAATGGCCTCGTACTGTACCAGCGTGGGGTAGAAGCCGGTGCGCTTCTCAAATTCCTCGATCATCATAATCGATTGCCTCCTTGATTTTTTTGCCTTACTCTGTTATCATGGAGGGGAGCCGAAGTAAGGCTTTCGGCTTCCCCTCTGTGGGTTGGGTAGCGGGTTTCCTTGGTCGGGGGCCGCTACCCGTTTTTATTTGGCTTCGTCAAGCACTGCCTTGACCGCTTCCCGGAGCTCTTCCAGCGTCTTGCACTTGTCAATCAGCTCAAGCACCATCCGCAGGATGTACTCCGTGTTGGTTGCCATCTCGTCCACTTCCTCACTTCCTTTCTTAAGGGGCTGGCCGCCCCTGCCTTACAATCCTTATATTACACTAATTCGTGTCGTTTGTCAATACCTACTTTACATTTTTTCGTGGATTTTGAAAAAAACTTTTGACAAGTGACATGAATTGGTGTATAGTAGTCGTAGGAGGTGACGCCATGGACATTACGGTGGCCGAAAAGATACGGCTGATTATGAAGCGTCAGAACAAAACGATGGGGGACATCGCCGAAGCCTCTGGGCAGACCCGGCAGAACCTATCCAATAAAATGACGCGGGGAAACTTCACCGAGAAGGATATTCTGGCCTTGGCGGGGGCTTTGGGCTGCCAGGTTGAGATCCGATTCACACTCCCTGACGGAACCGAGATTTGAGGAGGCCGACGATGAGCTACTTTTCTACCCCGGACAGCTATGAAAGGGTGTACCTTTCCTTTGACCCCATGCACCGCCTTATGCAGGAGCGGAATATCACCGACCTTCAGCTGGCTAAGAAAGTGGGCGTGAAGGTGGACGTGATCCGGAACACCTACAAGTATCAGGACACAGTGACCCTCTCCACGATTCGCAGCATCTGCGAGGCCCTTGACTGCGGCCCCGGAGATCTGATGACCGCCGGGAAGGTCGAGTGCATCCCTGCCAAAAAAGAAGACCCGGACGCCAGGTGAGCGTCCGGGAGGGGAGAGCAGGGGCATATTCCACTTTGAGCAGGGAGGCCGTGCCGGGCCTCTCTGCTTTTTCTGTCCATGTACAGCCCCCGCGCCCATCCAGGCCCGCCAAGCCCGATGGACAGTGAAATCCTAATCAAGCCGCTCTCCTTATGGCCGGAGTATAGCACGGGTGGTCTGCTGATTTTTGCCAAAAAAAGAAAGTCCCTCGGAGCCGTAACTCTGAGGGACTTTCTTTACCCGCATACACTGAGCGGGGCGAGCAGTACGATACACTCCACAGTCAGGAAGATGGTGACTTGCTGGCCGTCTTGGGTTCGTACAACTCTCTTGTGGTGGAGGCGAGGGGAGTCGAACCCCTGTCCAAAAGCGCGTCCACAGGAACCTCTCCGAGCGCAGACGGTCGGTTACATTCCCTTACTCAGCCGCAGGCCGTCAAACTGCTGAGCTTGGTAGAGTCATGATCCATGGCACGGTCAACTCTTTCCGTACTCATGTTCACCACTAAGATGACGCCCCGGTCCGGCTCGTGGTCCTTCCGGGCGGGACGGCCGCGTTAAGCCGCGGCGAGAACTACGTTATCGTTGTTCTTTAATTTATAAGTTGCCCGTTTTTAGGATGCCAGGCGCATCCGCTCGCTATTCCTGCTTCGGCGCCCCCGTCGAAACCAGTACGCCCCCTCGTCGCCGCAAAGTCCGCCCCGCGGCGGCTCTGCGGGAGGATCTGACGGCTTCGCCGCGGATTTGATCTATTTCCACCCGTCAGGCTTTGCCCTCAAGGATGAAAAACCTTCTTATACCTTCTCCGGCGCGGGATAGTCCATGCCCTGTGTGTCCACGGTGACCCGCTTCATCCGCTGGTCCTGCTTGGGACAGTCCCGCCAATCCCGCTTGGCGGCGGCGATGGCGTCCGCAGTGTCCATGCCCTCAATCACCTTGCCAAAGGCGGCGTAGCCGCCGTCCAGGTGGGGCGCGTCGTCCACCATGATGAAAAACTGGCTGCCCGCCGAGTTGGGGTCCATGGCCCGGGCCATGGACAGCACGCCCCGGGTGTGGAGCAGGTCGTTTTTCACGCCGTTCTGGGAGAACTCCCCCTTGATGCAGTAGCCCGGCCCGCCGGTGCCCGCGCCGTCCGGGTCGCCCCCCTGGATCATGAAGCCGGGGATCACCCGGTGGAAGATCAGCCCGTCGAAAAAGCCGGCCTTGACCAGGGAAATGAAGTTGTTCACCGTGTTGGGCGCGACGTCGGGGTAGAGCTCCGCCTTCATCAGGCCGCCGTCCTCCATCTCAATGGTGACGATGGGATTGCTCATAGTTACCATCCCTTTCTTTTCTCAGTAATGGGCGCGCATGGCCCGGTCCATCTCCCGCTTGGCGTCCCGCTGAGCGGCGGCCTCCCGCTTGTCGTAGAGCTTTTTGCCCTTGGCCAGTGCCAGCTCCACCTTCACCCGGGGGCCGGAAAAGTACAGGGAGAGCGGGATGAGGGAATACCCGTCCTGCTGCACCCGGGCCTGGAGCTTGATGATCTCCCGGCGGTGGAGCAGCAGCTTTCTGGTGCGCCGGGGGTCCTTGTTGAAGATATTGCCCTTCTCATAGGGGGAAATGTGCATTCCGTACAGGAACATCTCCCCGTCCTTCACCGAACAAAAGGCGTCCCGCAGGTTGACGGCTCCCAGCCGGATGGACTTGACCTCCGTGCCGGCCAGCTCGATGCCCGCCTCGTACTTGTCCTCAATAAAATAGTCGTGGAACGCCTTCCGATTGGAGGCGACCTGCTTCACAGACTGTTTTCCCATTGTGGCCGCCTCCTTTCGTGGTGCGGACCTGTAGTATATCATTTCTGGGCCGAAACCGCAAGGGGGAAAAGCAGGAAAACGGGCATTTCTTCTTTTTCCGCAAGAAATATGCGGCTATTACACATCCCAACGCCCCGTTTGCCGCCAGGTTTTTCCCGGCGGAGGGGTTTGCGGAAGGTTTGCAAATCCGCTCTTGTTTTTAGGAAAGGAATAGCATATAATATCCTAGTTTCGATTCGCGCGCGGCGGCGTTTTGTGGAGGGGAGGAGCACTGTGATGGATACACGGCCCATCGGCGTATTTGACTCCGGCCTGGGGGGGCTCACCGCCCTGCGGGAGCTGGCCCGGCTGATGCCGGAGGAGGACCTGATCTATTTCGGTGACACGGGCCGGGTGCCCTACGGCGGGCGGTCCAGGGAGATCCTGGTGAAGTATGCCCGGCAGGACGTGGCCTTCCTGCGCACATTCGACCCAAAGGCCATTGTCATCGCCTGCGGCACCGTGTCCGCCACCGCGCTGGACGTGCTGCGGGAGGAGAACGCCATCCCCATCTTTGGCGTGGTGGAGCCCGCCGCCCGGGCCGCCGCCCACGTGACTCAGAACGGCCGGGTGGGCCTCATCGGCACCCGGGCTTCCATCCGCTCCGGGGCCTACGAGCGGGCGCTGGAGGCCATGCGCCCCGGCACGGCGGTGACCGCCCGGGCCTGCCCTCTGCTGGTCCCGCTGGTGGAGAACGGCCGCTTCCGCCCCGGCGACGTGGTGGCCGAGACGGTGGCCGCCGAGTACTTAGCCCCCATAAAGGCCGCGGGGGTGGACACCCTGATCCTGGGCTGCACCCATTACCCTCTGATGAAAGCGGTCATCGGCGGGGCCGTGGGGCCGGACATCGCCCTGGTGGACGCGGGGGAGCAGTGCGCCCGCTGGGTGAAGCAGCAGCTGGAGTGGGACGGCCTGCGCAACCAGCGCCCGGGCGCTGGGCGGCGGCGCTACTTCGTCAGCGACAGCGGGGGGGATTTCTCCGAGCTGGCCTCCGTATTCCTGGGGGAGGACGTTCACGGCGAGGTGGAG
Organism: uncultured Oscillospiraceae bacterium; assembly: GCA_949841355.1. Taxonomy (GTDB): domain Bacteria; phylum Bacillota; class Clostridia; order Oscillospirales; family Oscillospiraceae; genus Enterenecus. The sequence continues at coordinate 184,624 of CATKZP010000001.1, read as the reverse complement.
CAAATCGACATCACGGCATATTGAGCACGGCATCCTATACCATATGCGAGGGGAACCCATGACAACAGACAACGTAATCATATCCATAAAAGGAAAGCAGATATACGCCGAGTGCGCCCCGGAGGAGATCGAGCTGGTCACCGCGGGCGTTATGGAGCGGGACGGCCAGGGCGGCTGCATCATCTCCTATCAGGAGAGCGAGCTCACCGGGCTGGAGGGCACCACCACAAAGGTGCACATCGACGGCAGGCGGGTCACCCTCCTGCGGGAGGGGAACACCAACTCCCAGATGGTCTTTGAGGAGGGCAGGCGGCACCTGTCCATGTACGAGACGCCCTACGGCGCTTTGTCCATCGGGGTGAACACCCGGCGCATGCGCTCCACGGTGGACGAGGCGGGGGGCGAGCTGGAGATCGACTACGCCATTGAAATCGACAACCTGGTGGCGGGAGAGAACCTGTTCCGCATGAACGTGAGAAAAAAGCCCCCTCTCCGGCAGTGAGGAGGGGGAGGCGTGAACAGGGATTTGACAAAGGGACCGGTGATGGGCTCTATGCTGGCCTTCGCCGTGCCCATGATCCTGGGCGATCTGCTCCAGCAGTGCTATAACGTGGCCGACACCCTGATCGTAGGGCGGTATCTGGGCAAGAACGCCCTGGCGGCGGTGGGGTCGTCCTTCACGCTGATGACCTTCCTCACCTCCATTCTGCTGGGCCTGTGCATGGGCAGCGGGGCGGTGTTCTCCATCCGCTTCGGTCAGCGGGATGAGGACGGCCTGCGGGAGGGAGCCCACGCCGCTTTCGCCCTCATCGCCGGCATCACCCTGGCGCTGAACCTGCTGGCCTTCGCCTGCCTGGACGGCATCCGGGTGTTCCTCCGGGTGCCCGACGAGGTGTGGGGGATGATGCGGGAGTACCTGGCCGTCATCTTCTGCGGCATCGCCGCCACGTTCCTCTATAATTATTTCGCCTCGTTTCTGCGCTCGGTGGGCAATTCGGTGGTGCCGCTGGCCTTTCTGGCGGTGTCCGCGGCGGTGAACATCGGGCTGGACCTGTGGTTTGTGCTGGGCCTTGAGCGGGGCGCGGCAGGGGCGGCGGAGGCCACCGTCATCGCCCAATACCTCTCCGGGGCGGGCATCGCCGGCTATACCCTGATGAAATACCCCGCCCTGCGCCCCTGCGGCGGCCGCTTCCGGGTGCGGCGGGAGCGGGTGCGGGAGATCGCGGGCTTCTCCATCCTCACGTGCGTGCAGCAGTCGGTGATGAACCTGGGCATCCTCATGGTGCAGGGGCTGGTGAACAGCTTCGGCCCCACGGTGATGGCCGCCTTCGCCGCGGCGGTGAAGATCGACGCCTTCGCCTACATGCCCGTGCAGGACTTCGGCAACGCCTTTTCCACCTTCATCGCCCAGAACTACGGTGCCCGGGAGGAAGAGCGCATCCGGGCGGGGCTGAAGGGCGCGGTAATAGCCTGCATGGCGTTCTGCGCGGTGGTGTCCGCCCTGGTGTGGGCCTTTGCCGGGCCGCTGATGGGGCTGTTTGTGGAGGCGGGGGAGACCTCCACCATCCTGGAAGGGGTGCGCTACCTGCGCATCGAGGGGGCGTTCTACTGCGGCATCGGGTGCCTGTTTCTGCTGTACGGGCTGTACCGGGCGCTGGGCAGGCCGGGGATGTCGGTGGTGCTGACGGTGATCTCCCTGGGCACCCGGGTGGCGCTGGCCTACCTGCTCAGTGCCCTTCCCGGCCTGGGGGTGACGGGGATTTGGTGGTCGGTGCCCATCGGCTGGGCGCTGGCGGACGCCGCCGGACTGGCCTATTACCGGGCCCGGCGGGGGCAGCTGCTGGCCTGGAGCGGCGGATTGGACCAAAAAACCGCCCCGGCGGCCCAAAAAGGGGAAAGAAAAGGGTAAAACCCGCTTGACGGGGACAAAACGATATGCTATAATTTCAAATTGCGCTGGTGCGCAAAGGAGGGCCTGACCATGCTCACAGAATTGGAGAACACGGCCAAGGTGGTGGGCGTCAAGCAGGTCCGCCGGGCGCTGGCCGCCGGGCAGGTCAAGCGGCTGTATCTGGCTAAGGACGCTGATGGGCAGCTCACCGCCCCCCTGGAGCGCCAGGCGGCGGGACAGGCCGTGGAAACGGTGTGGGCCGAGTCCATGAAGGCCCTGGGCCGGGCCTGCGGCGTGGCCGTGGGGACCGCTGCCGCCGCCTCGATTTGAGCGCCGTCCCAGCTTTTTCCGGTTTTAGCGAATAATCCTCGGATGGTTCGTTAAAATATATATTCATTGAAAGGAGGAAAATCATGCCTACTTTTAACCAACTGGTCCGCAAGGGCCGCGAGAAGAGCACCTACAAGTCCAACTCTCCCGCCATGCAGCACGGTCTGAACACCCTGAAGAACAAGGAGACCGACCTGCCCTCTCCCCAGAAGCGGGGCGTCTGCACCGCCGTTCGTACTTCCACCCCGAAGAAGCCGAACTCCGCGCTGCGGAAGATCGCCCGTGTGCGCCTGACCAACGGCTACGAGGTCACCGCCTATATTCCCGGCGTGGGCCACAACCTGCAGGAGCACTCCGTGGTGATGATCCGCGGCGGCCGTGTGAAGGACCTGCCCGGCGTTCGTTACCACATCATCCGCGGCACGCTGGACACCCAGGGCGTCAACGGCCGTATGCAGGCCCGCTCCAAGTACGGCGCCAAGCGGCCCAAGGCTGCCAAGAAGAAGTAATCCGCTTCTTCACCCACAACGAGTTTTGCGCATACGCGCAAGGCAAACCGCCTTGCCGAGCGTTTATTCCATATTTTTATGGGTAGGCCTCGGACAGGCATTGCACGAGGTATTGCTTGGGCATGGCGCGGCAAGGCGCCGCTCAAGGCTTCGAGTACCTGTGAATTCTAATTCTATGTAGAAGGAGGGAAGCGAAGTGCCCAGAAGAGGAAACGTACCCAAGCGGGAGATTCTGCCCGACCCGCTGTATAATTCCGTCCTAGTCACTAAGCTCGTCAACAGCATCATGCTGGACGGCAAGAAGGGCGTAGCCCAGAAGGTCGTCTACGGTGCCTTTGACATCATCAAGGATAAGACCGGCAAGGAGCCCCTTGAGGTCTTTACCACCGCCATTGAGAACATCATGCCTTCCCTGGAGACCAAGTCCCGCCGCGTGGGCGGTTCTACCTATCAGGTCCCCATGGAGGTTCGGCCCGAGCGGCGCCAGACCCTTGGCCTGCGCTGGCTGACCAGCTACTCCCGCAACCGGGGAGAGAAAACCATGAAGGAGCGCCTGGCCGGCGAGATCATGGACGCAGCCAACAACACCGGCTCCGCCGTGAAGAAGCGCGAGGACACCCACAAGATGGCCGAGGCCAACAAGGCGTTCGCCCACTACCGCTGGTAAGGACGGAGGCAAGCTGAACCAATATGGCAAGAAAAGTAACTCTGGAAAATACCCGTAATATCGGGATCATGGCCCACATTGACGCCGGTAAGACCACCACCACCGAGCGTATCCTGTACTACACCGGCGTGAACTATAAGATCGGTGAGACCCATGACGGTACCGCTACGATGGACTGGATGGCACAGGAGCAGGAGCGCGGCATCACCATCACCTCCGCCGCCACCACCTGCTACTGGAAAGGCACCAAGGACCAGTTCCCCCAGACCCGAATCAACATCATCGACACCCCGGGCCACGTGGACTTCACCGTGGAGGTGGAGCGCTCCCTGCGCGTGCTGGACGGTTCCGTTACCGTCATGTGCGCCAAGGGCGGCGTGGAGCCCCAGTCGGAGACCGTCTGGCGCCAGGCGGACCATTACCGGGTCCCCCGCATGATCTATGTCAATAAAATGGACATCATGGGCGCCGACTTCTACAACGTGCTGAACATGATCCACGACCGGCTCAAGGCCAACGCCGTGCCCATTCAGCTTCCCATCGGCAAAGAAGAGACCTTCAAGGGCATCATCGACCTGGTGGAGATGAACGCCGACCTCTACTACGACGACCTGGGCAAGGACCTGCGGGTGGAGGAGATCCCCGCCGACATGATGGAGCTGGCCCAGGAGTACCGCACCAAGCTGGTGGACGCCTGCGCCGACATCGACGAGGAGATCATGGAGCTGGCTCTGGAGGAGCAGCCCATCCCCACCGAGCTTCTGCGCCAGGCCATCCGCAAGGGCACCATCGACAACCTGATGGTCCCCGTGGTGTGCGGCACGTCCTACAAGAACAAGGGCGTGCAGAAGCTGCTGGACGCCATCGTGGACTATATGCCCGCCCCCACCGACATTCCTCCCATCAAGGGCGTCAACCCCGACACCGAGGAGGAGGAGGAGCGGCCGTCCTCCGACGACGAGCCCTTCTCCGCGCTGGCGTTTAAGATCGCCACCGATCCGTTTGTGGGCCGGCTGTCCTTCATCCGTGTCTATTCCGGCACGCTGAACACCGGCACCCAGGTGCTCAACTCCACCAAGCGGCAGAAGGAGCGCATCGGGCGCATCCTGCAAATGCACGCCAACCACCGGGAGGATATCGAGACCGTGTACTCTGGCGACATCGCCGCCGTCATCGGCCTGAAGAATTCCACCACCGGCGATACCCTGTGCGAGGAGAAGCACCCCGTCATTCTGGAGTCCATGGAGTTCCCCGAGCCCGTGATCCGCGTGGCCATCGAGCCCAAGACCAAGGCCGGCCAGGAGAAGATGGGCATTGCCCTGATGAAGCTGGCCGAGGAGGACCCCACCTTCAAGACCTACACCGACGAGGAGACCGGTCAGACCATCATCGCCGGCATGGGCGAGCTTCACCTGGAGATCATCGTGGACCGCCTGCTGCGCGAGTACAAGGTGGAGGCCAACGTGGGCGCGCCCCAGGTGGCCTACAAGGAGACCATCAAGCAGTCGGTGAAGCAGGACACCAAGTACGCCCGCCAGTCCGGCGGCAAGGGCCAGTACGGCCACGTGGTCATCCAGGTGGAGCCCAACGAGCCTGGCAAGGGCTACGAGTTCCTCAACGAGATCACTGGCGGCGTCATTCCCAAGGAGTTCATCCCCGCCGTGGACGCGGGCATTCAGGGTGCCATGCAGGCCGGCGTGCTGGCCGGCTACCCGGTGGTGGACGTGAAGGTCCACCTGACCTTCGGCTCCTATCACGAGGTGGACTCCTCCGAGATGGCGTTCAAGATCGCCGGCTCCATGGCCTTCAAGGAGGCCTGCCGCAAGGCCGGGGCCTGCCTGCTGGAGCCCATTATGAAGGTGTCCGTCATCGCCCCCGACGAGTACCTGGGCAACGTCATCGGTGACTTGACCAGCCGCCGCGGCCAGATCCAGGGCCAGGAGGCCCGGCCCGGAGCCACCCAGGTGGACTCCCTGGTGCCCCTGTCCGAGATGTTCGGCTACGCCACCGACCTGCGTTCCCGCACCCAGGGCCGCGGCCAGTACACCATGGAGCCCCACAGCTACGTGGAGATTCCCAAGAATATCGCGGAAAAGATTATCGCCCAGCGCGGGCGGAAGGAAGAACTGTGATTTTCCCAAAATCGTAGTTGCAATTTCTGCCGCCATAGGATAAAATAGGCCCATAAACCTATTTGCCGCAACACATTTTATTTAACCAATTACAAGGAGGAACACGCAAAATGGCTAAGCAAAAGTTTGAGCGTAACAAGCCCCACGTCAACATCGGCACCATCGGCCACGTTGACCACGGCAAGACCACCCTGACCGCCGCCATCACCAAGTGGCTGGCTCTGAAGGGCCAGGCCCAGTACGAGGATTACTCCAGCATCGACAAGGCTCCCGAGGAGCGCGAGCGCGGCATCACCATCAACACCGCCCACGTGGAGTACGAGACCGACGCCCGGCACTACGCCCACGTCGACTGCCCGGGCCACGCCGACTATATCAAGAACATGATCACCGGCGCTGCTCAGATGGACGGCGCCATCCTGGTCATCGCCGCCACCGACGGCCCCATGGCCCAGACCAAGGAGCACATCCTGCTGGCCCGCCAGGTGGGCGTGCCCGCCATCGTGGTGTTCCTGAACAAGTGCGACCAGGTGGACGACGAGGAGCTGCTGGAGCTGGTGGAGATGGAGGTCCGCGAGACCCTGTCCGGCTACGAGTTCCCCGGCGACGACATCCCCATCATCAAGGGTTCCGCGCTGAACGCCCTGACCTGCGAGTCCGGCAACGTGGACGACGCTGACTTCGCCTGCATCAAGGAGCTGATGGACGCTGTTGACAGCTATATTCCCACTCCCGACCGCAAGGCGGACCTGCCCTTCCTGATGCCCGTGGAGGACGTGTTCACCATCACCGGCCGCGGCACCGTGGCCACCGGTCGTGTGGAGCGCGGCCAGCTGAAGGCGGGCGAGACCGTTGAGATCGTCGGCCTGACCGAGGAGAAGAAGAGCACCGTCGTCACCTCCATGGAGATGTTCCGCAAGACCCTGGACTACGTCGAGGCCGGCGACAACGTGGGCTGCCTGTTGCGCGGCGTCAACAAGGACGAGATCGAGCGCGGCCAGGTTCTGTGCAAGCCCAACTCCATCCAGCCCCACACCAAGTTCGTGGGCCAGGTGTACGTGCTGAGCAAGGACGAGGGCGGCCGTCACACCCCCTTCTTCAACAACTACCGCCCCCAGTTCTACTTCCGTACCACCGACGTCACCGGCGTCATCACCCTGCCCGAGGGCACCGAGATGTGCATGCCCGGCGATAACGTGGACATGAAGGTGGAGCTGATCACCCCCATCGCCATCGAGAAGGGCCTGCGCTTTGCTATCCGCGAGGGCGGCCGCACCGTGGGTTCCGGCGTGGTCATCGACGTGGCCGAGTAATTCCAGCGCTGAAACGCATCATAAAAGACAGCCGCCGTAAGGCGGCTGTCTTTTTGCTTGCTCACATGCAGTTTGCGGCTGTCCGTCAGAACACTACCTGGACCAGCACCATATATAGAATCGTCCCTCCCACAATGGACAGCATGTTGTTTTTCTTCCAGACGTGAAGAAGGACCACCGCCAGTCCCGCGATGAGGCCGGGAGCCCAGCCGCTCAAGCTGGCAAAGCTGGTGGCGCGGTAGCAGTACACGATGAGCATGGCGATGACCGCCGGGGGCAGGAAGCGGCCCAGATAGAGCACGAATCTGGGGGGCTCGCCGCCCCGGCCGAACAGCAGGAAGGGCAGGGCCCGGGTGAGAAAGGTCACCACGGCCATCACCGCCACCAGCGCGGCGATCTGTGAAATATTCACCGCTTGTTCCCTCCCTCCAGCCGGGGCCGCATCACCAGCAGCCCCGCCACCAAAATGGCCAGCGCCGGGATGAGGAACCGCCCGTTTTCCGGCCCGAAGATCAGTAGGCAGGCCAGGGTGCCCGCCGCACCCAGATACACCGGGGCGTGGCGGGCGCTGGACTGCCACTGCTCCACGGCGATGACCAGGAACAGGGCGGTCATGGCGAAGTCGATGCCCTCGGTGTTGATGGTGATGAGGGCACCCGCCACCGCGCCCAGGATGGACCCGGCGATCCAGTACAGGTGGTCCAGCACGGCGATGGTGAAGTAGAAATCCTTCTCGTCCACCCCCTCCGGGGCCTCCACCCCGGCCAGCAGGGCGTAGGTCTCGTCGGTGAGGGAGAAGATCATATACAGCTTGTGCCAGCCCATGCCCCGGAATTTTTCCAGCATGGACAGGCCGTACACCAGGTGGCGGAAGTTGATGATGAGGGTGAGGAAGGCGGCGTCCCCCAGGGGGGAGGCGTTTTTCAGCAGCTCCACCCCCAGGTACTGGCCGCTGCCCGCGTAAATGGTGGACGACATGACGGCCGCCCAGGTGGGGGCGAAGCCCGCCGCCGACAGCATCCAGCCGAACACCACCCCGATGGACAGGTAGCCCATGAGCACCGGCAGGGTGTGGGGAAAGGCGGCGGCCAGGGTCTTACGGTTCATTGGTGTCACATCCTTACAAAGAAGCGCGGAGCCGTCGCGAACAGCGCGGATGGAGCGGAGCCCCGGCGCTTTTTACATTATAGCCCCGGTGTCCCGCTAGATCAAGAGGTTTTACAGATTGTTCATTGTAATGCCGGAAGGATTTGGGTATAATATTGTCCACAACATCCAGGCCGCCCGGGCGGCGGTTGGGAGAAGAGCTCGGAGTGATCTGCGTGAAAAAACTGCTTTACATCTATAACCCCACCGCCGGGCGCAAAACCGCAAAAATGAACCTGTCCGACGCGCTGGAGGTATTCACCCGCCAGGGCTATGAGATCACCGTGCGCCCCACCCAGGCCAGGGGGGACGCCGCCGCCGCGGTCCGGGACTTAGGCCCCGAGTTCGACCGGGTGGTGTGCTCCGGCGGGGACGGCACCCTGAACGAGACCGTCCGGGGCGTGCTGGAGCTGCCCCGGGAGCGCCGGCCCGTATTGGGCTACATCCCGGCGGGCACCACCAACGACTTTTCCCGCACGCTGGAGCTGCCCCGCACCCTTCCGGAGCTGGCGGAGGCGGCGGGGGCGGGGGTGCCCCGGGCCATCGACGTGGGGCTGGCGGAGGGGAACCCCTTTACCTACGTGGCGGCTTTCGGGCTGTTCACCGACGTGTCCTACTCCACCCCCCAGGTGAACAAGAACCTGCTGGGCCACTTCGCCTATGTGCTGGAGGGGATGGGCAAGCTGTCCAACATCCCCAGCTACCACATGAAGGTGACCACCGGAGACGGCCGGGAGATGGAGGGGGACTTCATCTACGGCATGGTGGGGAACACCGTGTCGGTGGGGGGGCTGGTGAACCTGCCCCGGGACAAGGTGCGCCTGGACGACGGCCGGTTCGAGGTTATTCTGATCCGCCGGCCGGAGAACGGCAGGGACTGGCAGTCCATCCTCACCGCCCTGACCACCCTGGAGCTGGCGGAGGGGGGCGCGGTGACCGGCTTCTCGGCCAGCGAGATCACCTTTGCCTGTGAAAGCCCCGTGGCCTGGACGGTGGACGGGGAGTTCGGCGGGGAGCAGGCGGTGACCCATGTGGAAAACCTGCCCCAGGCCATCACCATCGCCGGCGGATCGCCGGAAAACGAGGGGTAAGACCCTGTGCGGGAAAACCCAGCTTCCCAATCAAACGGCCCGGCGGAGCATCCTCCGCCGGGCCGTTTTGCGCGCTCACTCCTCCAGCGGCTGGACAAGGGCGTAGTAGTCCTCCTGGATGATGAGCTTGGCGTAATTCACCTTGGCGGCCACCAGGCGGTGGACCCGCTTGACGTAGTCCTCGTCCACCTCCACGCCCTCGTTGGGGGTGAAGGTTTTGGCGGACGCCTCATAGATGCCCGCGGCGGTGATCCAGCTGTTCCCCTGGCCCTTGTTGTTGGCGAACACCGCCAGGGGCATGCAGTTGGAGTACTGGTCCGGCTCGTAGTTGGTGGCGAACACGTCCCGCCCGGAGTAGAGCCGGGAGTCGTAGGACAGCCCGAACAGATTGCACAGGGTGGGCACGATGTCCACCGAGGTGCAGGGCACGTCCACGTCGACAGGCTCCTCGATGGCCCCCGACCACATCAGCAGGGTGCTGCGGTAGCGGGAGGTATCCCCCTCCTTGTCCTCAAAGCCCCGCAGCTCGTTGTAGTAGTCGGTGCCGTCCTCCATCACCATCAGGTAGGGGTAGTGGTCGCCGGTCATGACGATGAGGGTGTCGTCAGCGATGCCCGCCGCCTCCAGCTTGTCCACCAGGTATTCCAGGGCCAGGTCCAGCTCCATATTGCAGGCCAGGTAGGCCTGGGAGGTCTCGGACAGGTCGGGGTACTTGGCCTCCACCGCCTCCCGGTGCTTGCGGGACATGGCGTTGCCGCCCCAGTTGTAATAGCCGTGGCCGCTCACCGTCATATAGTAGGCGTGGAAGGGCTGGCCGTTCTCCACGTAGTCGCTGATATAGCCGTCCACGGTGGCCTCCATCATCTCCAGGTCGGAGTTGGGCCAGACGTCGTGGGGCAGCTCCAGTCCGCCGCCCACCCCGGCGTAGTCATAGCCCATGTTGGGGTGGGTGCGGTCCCGCCCGTAGTAGCTGTGGGTGTGGTCGTGCCAGGCGGGGACGCTGTAGCCCTCCTCCCGGAACTTCCAGCCCAGGGTCTGGGACATGGTGCGCTCCACGCTCATGCTCATGGCGGTGCGCTTGCCGAACCAGTTGGGGATGACGCCGGTCATCACCGCGAACTCGCCGCCCACGGTGGACTGGGTCCAGTCAGGCTGGTAGAAGTTGTGGAACACGAAGCCCTCCCGGCTGAGCTGATACAGGGTGGGGGTGAGCTCCTGGTCGATGGCGGGGGTGGCGAAGCCCTCGGCGGTGATGAGGATAAGGTTCTTGCCCTCAAACATCCCGGTGTACTCGTTCTGCTGGGATGGGGTGAGGGTGGCCATATACTCGTGGATGTTCCGGACGGTTTCGTTTTCCTCGCCCTCGGCCAGGGCCGCAAAGTCGATGTCCAGGGTGTTGAAGCCGTACTCCTTGGGGGGCTGGGAGGGCTGGGCGGAGGGCTCGCCGGAGGGTTGGGCGCTCTCATCCGGGGCGGAGGGGGACGCAGTGGGCGCCGGGTCGTCCAGGAACTGGTCCAGGGGCGGGGCGGGCGTGCCGGCCACGGCGTACTCCAGCTCCAGCCGCAGCGCGGCGGTCAGTCCGAAGTGGGGGACGGCGGTGTTGGGGGTGAACTCATAGGTGTAGTAGTTCTTCACCGGCCCCAGGGTGGACAGCAGGAAGGCGGTGAGCTGGCAGGCCACCAGCACGGCGGCCAGGATGATGCGCACGGGGGTCTCCTGCCCCTGGCCGGGGACGATGGCGCCGCGCAGGAGGACATACGCGGCCAAGGGCAGAAAGGAGAGCAGGATGAAGGGGATCAGGTTGATTACGACCCGGCTCACGGTGGAGCCGAAGCCGCCCATCACGTCCCCGGCCATGACGCCCATGAAGCCCACGCCGTAGTACAGCCCGAACATGGCCCGGCAGCCCCGCTCCACGCAGAAGATCACGGCGGTTAGCCCCAGAACCACGCCCCCGGCGATGCGCGCGGCCCTGCGCCAGGGCAGCAGGTCCAGAATGAGCGTCAGCGCCAGCCCCGCGGCGGCGGAGAACAGCAGGATGCGCAGCAGGGCCAGGTCAAAGAAGGGGACGTCCCGGTCGAACACGCGCAGCAGCAGCTCGTGGTAGAGGACGGCGACGGGGAAGAACAGCAGGGCCAGCGCCGGCCCGCCCAGATTCCGCCGGCCGGTATATCCGGCGCCGCCGGAGAGATAGCGATTCATCAAACGGTCACTTCCTAATGGTATTATGTGACAAAGGGCGGGAAAGGGCCCGGTTTTGCCAACGCTCAGCATACCACAGGAGGGAAAGAAATGCAATAAATCCGCCAAAACTTATAAAAGTTTTACGCAAATTTAAAAGGATATCCTCGACGGGCCGGGGTCCGGCCGTTCGGGGCGGTCACGACCCGGCCTGAATCTCCGCCCCGGTGTAGTAGTGGGCCAGGATCTCCCGCCAGCCGCTGCCCGCCTTGGCCATGGCGTTGGCGCCGTACTGGCTCATGCCCACCCCGTGGCCGTAGCCGGTGACGGAGAAGGTGAACACCCCGTCCTGCTCGCTCACGTCAAAGCAGGCCGAGCGCAGGGCGAACAGGCTGCGGGCCGCGCCGCCGGACAGCTCCGCGCCCCCCAGCTCCACCGACGCCACCCGGCCGGAGGCGGTGCGGGTGAGGTTTTGAAACCAGCCGGAGGGCTCACCGGACAGGTCGCAGCCCAGCCCGGCCTCTGCGGCGGACTTCTTCACCTGCTCGGCGGTGAGGGTGACGGTGGAGCGGTAGTTGGGCACCTCCTCCCCCTCGGGGCTGTCCACGGACACCAGGTAGGGCAGGGACTTGCCCCACACCGCCGCGGCGTCCTCGGTGGCCCCGGCAGCGGAGGAGAAGAACACCGCCTGGATGGGCGCGCCCTCGTAGGTGAGCACCAGTCCGTCGGTGTCCGCCACGGCGGCGGCGATTTTGGCGGTGTAGGCGGCGGCCGATCCCTCGCCCCAGCGCTGGGCGGCGTCCTCCCGGGACAGGTACGCCTGGCAGCAGGCGGAGTCGGCGCAGATATCCGCCCCGTCCGCCTCATGGCTTTTGGCCCGCAGCTTCCACAGGGAGTAGGTCCGGGCGCACACCGCCTGGGCCCGAAGGGCCTCCGGCTCAAAGGCGGCGGGCATCTCCGCGGCCACCACCCCCCAAAGGTAGTCCCCCATGGTCAGCTGGGCCACCTGCCCGTCCCGGCCCAGCAGGCGCAGGGTGCGCTCGGTGTCGCGCACGCCGGGGGAGGGGACGGGCTGCGCGGCGGGGGTGGGGCTGGCGGGAAGGGTGAGCAGGTCCGGGGTGGGCGGAGCGTCGGGGGCGCCGGGGGGGTCCCCCAGGACGGACAGGGGCAGCAGCAGCAGGGCCGCGCCCAGCGCCAGCCCCGCGAGGAAGGGGGCGCGCAGGGACCGCCAGCTCTCCTTGTTTCGCAAGTCAAACACCTCGATTATTCAAAATTCAAACGGGTAAATGGGGAAAGCTCTGAGTTATCAAGGGTGGAGCAAAATAAAAATGCATTGACGGAAAAGGAAAATTGCGTTATAATGGTCTTTACAGTCATTGGAAGAGGCACGTGCGGACACCCAAAGGAGGCGGGGCAAGTTGAATATGAACATCATCGACAACCTGATCGAGGCGCGCAGGAAGGCCGTGGAGCAGTACAATACCTCGGTGGACTTCATACAAGGGATATGCGGGGAATTCGAGAGATATACCCAGATATCCCCCCAGTATTATGAGAAATACGACGTAAAGCGGGGCCTGCGCAATAAGGACGGCACCGGCGTGATGGCCGGCGTCACCCTCATCGGCAACGTGAAGGGCTACATCATGGAGGACGGCGAGAAGGTCCCCGCCCCCGGCCGGCTTTATTACCGGGGCATCAATGTGGAAGAGCTTATCGACGGCTTCACCAGCGCGGGCCGCTTCGGGTTTGAGGAGACGGCGTACCTGCTGATGTTCGGCGGCCTGCCCACCCGGGAGGAGCTGGCCCAGTTCCAGAACACTCTGGCCTTCTTCCGGGAGCTGCCCCCCAACTTCACCGAGGACATGATCCTCACCGCGCCCAGCCACGACATCATGAACAAGCTGGCCCGCTCGGTGCTGGCGCTGTACTCCTACGACCCGGACCCGGACAACAACACCCTGCCCATTGAGATGGTTCAGGCCCTGCGGCTGGTCGCCCGGTTCCCGGTGATCGTGGCCCACGCCTTCGCCGCCAAGAAGCACTATTTTGACCGGGACTCCCTCTACCTCCACCGGTCCCAGCCGGAGCTGTCGGTGGCGGAGAATTTCCTCTACTCGGTGCGCCACAACAACCAGTTCACCGAGGAGGAGGCCCATCTGCTGGACCTGTGCCTGGTGCTGCACATGGAGCACGGCGGCGGCAACAACTCGGCCTTTGCCTGCCGGGTGCTGTCCTCCTCGGGGACGGACATCTACTCCGCCATCGCCGCGGCGGTAGGCTCCCTGAAGGGCCCCAAGCACGGCGGCGCCAACATGCGGGTCATGGCCATGTTCGACGAGATCGAGGCCAACGTGAAGGACTGGAAGGACGATGGAGAGGTGTCCGACTACCTCACCAAGATTCTAAAGAAGGAGGCGGGGGACGGCTCGGGGCTGATTTACGGCATGGGCCACGCCATCTACACGGTGTCCGACCCCCGGGCGGTGATCCTGAAGCGCTTCGCCAAGAAGATGGCGGAGGACAAGGGGATGCTGGACGAGTTCGAGCTGTTCGAGCGGGTGGAGCGCCTCACCCCCGGCCTGTTCCACGCCGTCACCGGCCAGGACAAGGCCATGTGCGCCAATGTGGACATGTACTCGGGGCTGGTCTACAAGATGATGGACATTCCCCCGGAGCTGTATACCCCGCTGTTCGCCATCGCCCGCATTGTGGGCTGGTGCGCCCACCGGGTGGAGGAGGTCTATAACCCCTACGGCCGCATCATCCGCCCGGCCTACAAGGCGGTTATGCCCAAGCGCTCCTTCGTGCCGCTGGAGGAGCGGGGCGAGATTTAAACGAATGTTTCACGTGAAACGCAAAAGCCTCCCCGCCTGGAACACCAGGCGGGGAGGCTTTGCGTCAGGAGGCGGGGACGGCGAACTCGCTGTAGGGGTCTGTCCACAGCCTGCCGGTGTAGAGGGAGCTGCCATTGTATTCCACCTGGAAGCCGGCGGAGGCCACGTAGACGGCGTTCCCCACGCTGTCGGTCAGCGAGATAAAGGTGCCGATGCCGAAGGGCGGGGTGAGCGGGCTCTCCGAATCCAGGCCCACGTAGAGGTACTCGGGGTCCATCACGGCCCGCAGCTCCCCCTCCCTCAGCCACTCATGGCCCTCAAAGACCTGGGCGGACAGCTCGATGGTGGTGATCTCCCGGGGGGCGCTGTGGGTGATGGTGATGCCGCCCCGGTCGTTGCGCTCCACCTGGGCGTAGTCGTTGAAGGACCGCGCCAGCTGGGCGGTGTGGAAGGTGCGTCGTTGGAGGCCGGTTTCGGTGCGCTCATACACGGCGATGATGGGGTCGCCCCCGTCCAGATAGACCAGGGAGGCCTCGGTCTGGCCGTCCCCGTCCACGTCCAGCACGTACATGCGCCCGGTGAAGGTGGCGGCGTTCACGTCGGATTCAATCTGGTAGGTGGTCCCGCCCCAGTCCAGCAGGGTTTGGGTTCCCAGCTGACGCAGGGTGGCCGCGTCCATCTCGCCGTTGAGGGCGGCGCGGGGCTCGGTCTCCCAGAGGATGTAGCCCAGAACGTACTCCCGCTGGTCCGTCCGGCCGTAGTGGAATTCGTCCAGCCGCCAGCCGTCCGCCGTGTTCACGTACCGGATGGGGTAGTCCACCGTGTAGTCACAGTCCCGGGCCAACCGCTGGCCAAGCGCCACCTCGTCCTCGCCTTGGGGGCGCCAGTACCGGTTGGTCAAGATGAGTTCCACGGCGTTTTCGCTCTGCGCCACCAGGGTGAAGGGGGCCGTCTTGGTGCCATAATAGTCCCCCTTGGGCCGGGAGGCGGGGAGGAAATAGGTGTCCCCGTCCACGTTGAGGAACAGCGCATGGCCGTCCCACTGGTTGCAGGAGTTCCAGAAGTCCCGGGTGAACAGACCGTCCACCGCCGCCATCAGGTCGTCCCACCGGGCGAACTGCCCCGTGGCGCGGACATAGGTCAGGCCGTCCCGCTCCACGGTGGCCGCGGGGTCGTAGAGGCCGGAGGACCATTCGGATGTGGATTTCATCTCACAGATTTCCGCGGTGCTCTCCCCGAACAGGTGGGAGTAGAGGTAGCTGGCCTGGCGGTACAGGGCGCGCATCCCGTCCCCCAGCATCCGGGGGGTGTAGGTGGACTGGTCCTGGATCACGTCCACCGCCCGCTGGAGGCCGGTGTCCTCGTACCAGCGGTACCACACCGGCTCGGGCTTGGCGTCCTGGGCCTCCTGAGCGGCCTCGAATTCCTCCTGGGAGACCCGGACGCCGTCCGCATAGAAGCGCGGGTCGGCCACGCCGTGGTTCAAACCATCTTTGCACCAGGAGATCTCTTCCACGGCGAACTCGCCCCCGTCAAACCGGGCGCGGCCGGTGCCCCACTCAAAGGCGCTGCTGCTCCAATGAAAGGTGCCGTCCGCCTTGAGATCGCCAATGGAGCGCCAGCCAGGGGCGTAGGCGGCGATCTCGTCCCCCTGTTGGCGGAGGATGAGGTAGCCCACGATGTTATACAGAGGCTCGGGGATGACCACCAGCTCGTTTTCCCCATCCTGATCCAGGTCCATTATGGTGATAGGGCCTGCCTCCATTGTGATCTGAACCTCGCTGGGGTCCCCGTAGAAGAAGGAGCGCAGCTGATGGATGGTGAACTCCCCGCCGTCGCCGTAGGTGCGGCGGAAGGTCCGCTCACCCCGCAGCACCTCCAGCATCCAGTCCTCCAGCACCGGGGACGGCTCCGCCGGGGCGGGGGTTGGCTCGGGCGAGGGGGTGGGCAGGGGGCTTTCCGAGGGCTGGGACACGGCGGCGCTGGGGACGGGCTCGTCCTCCGGGGCCTTGGCGGACACCGGGTCGGTGAGCAGGCACACCGCCGTCATCACCGCCATGACCACGCTGACCACCACGATCCACAGGGCGGGGCGCTGGTAGCGCAGTACGTTGTGGATGCGGCCCTTGGCGTTCCCCTCGTCAAAGGACAGGGGGCAGGGGGCGGGTATGCGCCCCCCGGTGGCCAGGGACAGCAGGGTGGCGGAGTAGTCCGCCTTTACCTCCGGTCCCAGCTGGCGGATGACCGCCTCGTCACAGGCGGACTCGATGTCCCGGCTCATGAGCAGGTAGGCCGCCCACACCGCCGGATTGAACCAGTGGATGGCCAGCGCCGCCCAGCACACCGGCTTGACGATGTGGTCCAGCCGCCGCAGGTGGGCGCGCTCATGGCACAGGATGAACTGCCGGGGCTGGCCGCCCAGCCCGGCGGGGAGGTAGATTTTGGGCCGGAATACCCCCAGGATGAAGGGGGAGGCCACGCTGGGGTGCTCCCAGGCGCCGTCGGGGGCGCGGATGGCGTCGTACAGCCGCCGGCGCAGCCGCAGATAGGACGCAAGGCCGCTCCCGCCCATGACCAGCGCGCCCGCCAGCCACACGCACGCCAGGACGGCTTCCCAGGGGAAGGGGGCCGGGGCCTCCGGCAGGGGAGCGGCGGGGACCGTGCCGCCCGGGGCGGTGATGGCGGGGACGGGATTGGCGCTGGTGAGCGGATCGTCCTGGACCGCCGGAAGGGGCCACGCGCCGTCCTCCAGGGCGGGGGCGGAGGGCTGGACCGGGGCGGCGGTGAGGGCCGGGACGGGGGGAAGGTCCGGCGGAAGCTGCGCCTCGGGGAGGACGTGCTCCTGCCGGGGCAGGGCGTCCGGGACGATGGAGACGGGGCTCTCCAGCGAGAGGGGGAGCAGGAGCCGGGCGAACACCACCAGCCACAGCAGGGCCAGCACCTGCTTGGGCGCGCGCCTGCGCAGAAGAAACCGCAGCGCCGCCACCACCGCCGCGGCGTAGGCCGCGGTGAGGCTCATCTCTCCCAGGGGGAGCAGGACTTGGGACAGGACGCCCGGCAGGTCAGCCATGGCGCTCCCCCTCCCGGAAGCGGTCGATGACGGCCTTGAGCTGGTCGGCCTCCTCATCGGTGATGGTTCTGCCCCCCATGAAGTGGGCCAGGAAGGAGGGCAGCGAGCCGTCAAAGCTGCGCTCCACCACCGCCCGGCTCTCCTCCCGCAGCACCGCCTCCCGGGGGACCACGGAGGTGACCACCGCGTTTTCGTTGCGCAAAATGCCCCGGTCCACCAGCTTTTTCAGCACCGTGTAGGTGGTGGATTTCTTCCAGCCCATCTCCTTCAGCGCCAGCTCCACCAGTTTGCCGGAGGGCAGGGGTTCGTTTTCCCACACGATGCGGGCAAAGCGGTATTCGCCTTCGGCTAATCTCAGATTTTTCATGGACGCCTCCTATAAGTCTATGATTATCGACTGCAACAACAGTCTACCACCATAGACTTCCCGTGTCAAGAGCTTTTGCGCCGGAACGCGCAAATGTTCCGGCGGGAACTCCGGGCGGCGCATGGGAAAGGGCGCGGACACCGCAGCAGGTGTCCGCGCCCTTCGAGGGTCAGATCCGTTCCCACACCGACTCGCCGGGCCGGTCGGTGATCTCAATGCCCCGGGCCTTCAGCTCGTCCCGGATGCGGTCGGCCTCGGCAAAGTTCTTGGCCTGCTTGGCGTGGGCGCGCTGGAGGACCAGCGCGCTGATCTCGGGGTCGGGCTCCCCCTTGTGCCGGACCAGGTACTCCCCCTCCACCCGGGACCCCAGGCCGATGCCGGAGGGGGCGGGCTGGACCACCGCCAGCTTTTGGCGCTCCGCCGCCGCCTGCTCCAGCAGGGACAGGGAGAGCACCCGGTCGAAATCGTCCAGCACCGCCAGCTTGGAGGCGTCGTCCGCCGGGGCCTTGAGGACGTCGTACAGGCAGGTGATGCCCATGGAGGTGTTCAGGTCGTTGCCCACCAGCTCCAGGAACCGCTCCCGGTACTGCCGGACCACGGCGGGGTCCGCCGCGCCCTGGTCCGGGTTCAGGGCGGCGATGCGGCGGATGAGCTTTTTGTAGGCCCCCGCGGCGTTGTCCAGATTCTCGCGGGAGAACACCAGCCCCTTGCGGTAGTGGCTCTGAAGGCAGAAGAAGCGGTAGGCCAGGGGATCGTAGCCCCAGTCCTTCAGCAGGGAGACGGTGAGGAACTCCCCCTTGGACTTGGACATCTTGCCGCTGTTGGTGTTCAGGTGGTGGACGTGGAACCACTGCCGGCACCAGGGATGGCCCAGATACGCCTCCGACTGAGCGATCTCGTTGGTGTGGTGGGGGAAGGCGTTGTCCACCCCGCCGCAGTGCAGGTCCAGATATTCGCCGTTGAACTTCATGGAGATGCAGGAGCACTCGATATGCCAGCCGGGATAGCCCACCCCCCAGGGGGAGTCCCATTTCAGGGCCTGGTCCTCGAACTTGGACTTGGTGAACCAGAGGACGAAGTCGTTTTTGCCGCGCTTGTTGGCGTCCTCCTCCACGCCCTCCCGGACGCCCACCGCCAGGTCCTCCTCGTCGTGGTCGTTGAACACGTAATAATGGTCCAGCTTGGAGGTGTCGAAATACACGTTCCCCCCGGCCTCGTAGGCGTACCCCTTATCAAGGAGGCCGGACACCACCCGGATGAACTCGTCGATGAGTCCGGTGGCGGGCTGGACCACCTCGGGGGTTTTGATGTTCAGCGCCGCGCAGTCGTCGAAAAAGGCGTCGGTGTAAAACTTGGCGATGTCCATGACCGACTTGTTCTCCCGCTTGGCGCCCTTGAGCATTTTGTCCTCGCCGGTGTCCGCGTCGGAGGCCAGATGGCCCACGTCGGTGATGTTCATGACCCGGTTTACCTCATAGCCCTCGTAGCGCAGGAATTTTTCCAGCACGTCCTCCATGATGTAGGAGCGCAGGTTGCCGATGTGGGCGAAGTGGTAGACGGTGGGGCCGCAGGTATACATCTCCACCCGGCCGGGGGTGTGGGTTTGGAAGAGCTCTTTTTTGTGGGTGGCGGAATTGTAAAGATACATGGTATTTTATCCTCCGTTCAAACTATTCGTACAGCCTTCCCCCTCTCAGGGGGAAGGTGTCGTTTGCGAAGCAAATGACAGATGAGGGTACGGTGCTGTCGTGCCGGGCGCCGCCTTTGACCGCCCCCGCAGGGGGGAAGGCTTAGGGGAGCCCGGCAAATTTCCCGTCCAGCAGCTTCTCCAGCGCCTCCACCCGGTCCGACAGGGCGGCCAGCCGCTCCAGCGTGGGGTTTTTCACGCTGGTCTGGTCCACCTCGTCGGCGTAGTGGGTGGAGCGGCCCGCGATTTTCACGATCTGGGCCGGGATGCCCACGGCGGTGGCGTCGGCGGGCACCTCGCTCAAGACCACCGCATTGGCGGCGATGCGGGCGTTGTCCCCCACCTTGAAGGGGCCCAGCACCTTGGCCCCCGTGGAGATGAGCACGTTGCTGCCGATGGTGGGGTGGCGCTTGCCCTGGTCCTTGCCGGTGCCCCCCAGGGTGACGCCGTGGTAGATCAGGCAGTCGTCCCCCACCTCGGCGGTCTCGCCAATGACGATGCCCATGCCGTGGTCGATGACCAGGCGGCGGCCGATCTTTGCGCCCGGGTGGATCTCGATGCCCGTCCAGAACCGGCTCCACTGGGAGACGCACCGGGCGGGGAATTTCAGCTTGTGCCGGTATAAAAAGTGGGCCAGCCGGTGGTAAAGGGTGGCGTGTACGCCGGGGTAGAGCAGGAAAATCTCCAGCCGGCTTCTGGCCGCCGGGTCGCGGGCCTGGTAGGCCCGCAGAGTCTCGCCCAATCGGGTCATGGAAAAAGTTCCTCCTTAAAAACAAAAAATCTCATGCCCGGTCAAGGCATGAGAGGCGGCGGTACCGCGGTTCCACTCTCGTTTTTTACTCGAAGGCCGTGACGTGGCCGGACGGAGGGCTCCCAGGTCCCCCGCGCTCCCGCGCGCATTTCGTCCGAAACCTCACCGAGGGCCGCTTTCAGCCTGGACGGCCCCTCTCTGACGGCTGTGAACCGGACTACTCCCGCGTTCATCGCGCTATTTGGTTTTCATACCAGTTCAATATATTATCACAGCCCCCCGGGTGTGTCAAGAGAGGGAGGGATTTTTGCCGGGGCGGTACAATGTTCCGGGGTGGGGCGGGCCGGTTGCTTTCTGCGCCGGTTTCCTGTATACTGTACCATGCTAAAGCCGTAAACCGTTGAAAAGGGAGTGAGCCAATGTCCATTTTATCTCAGCTGAACAGCCCGCCCATCTACGCCATCTGCGGCGGTGTGGTGGCCTTTGTGGCGGTGGTGTGCGTGGTGTTCATGGTCCGGGCCTGGCGGGCGGGCATCGCCCTGGGCATGGACAAAACCAAAATGCGCCGGGTCATCACCGCCAGCGTCACCTTCTCCGTCCTGCCCAGCGTGGGCATTCTGCTGGGCGTCATCGCCCTGTCGGGCAGCCTGGGCACGCCGTGGCCCTGGCTGCGGCTGAGCGTGGTGGGGGCGCTGCACTACGAGACCCAGGTGGCCCAGAGCGCGGCGGAGCAGGTGGGCATGGCCTCCCTGTCCGCGGCGGAGATGACGCCCCGGGGCTTCGCCACCATCGCTCTGCTGATGAGCGCGTGCATTATGTGGGGGATGGTGCTGTCCGCGGTGTTCAGCAAGCGTTACCTCAAGCGGCTGGGGAGCGGCGGCTCCGGCGGCGGAACCGGGGCGGGCTTCGGTGACCGGGCCATGACCGCGATGTTCATTGGCCTCATCTGCGCCTACCTGGGCAGCTATGTGGGCACGTTTGTATCCGGCGGGGCCTTCCCCTTCAACGGCGACTGGTCGCCGCTGGCGGTGGCGGGGATTTCCGGGCTTACCATGGCGGGATGCCTGTACCTGTCGGAGAAAAAGGGCATGGCCTGGTTGGAGAGCTTTTCCATCGCGGGCAGTATGCTGGTGGGCATGGCCGGGGCGGTGCTGCTCCGGCTGTGGGTATAAGGAGGTGGGAAGGATGAACCAACAGGATAAGCAGGCGGCGTTTGAGCGCTATAACGAGCACACCCATATCATCGGCCGGGCGGTGAGCGCCGTCACCCTGATTCTGCTGCTGGGCGCGCCCTTCGCCATGGGGGCGGTGCTGGGCGCCATGCCCGACGTGGGAGCGGTGGCCAAGTGCTTCTTTTCGGTGGGCATCGTGTGGATGGTCAGCGGAGTGGCGGAGTATCTCATCTACACCCCCATGCTGGGAGCGGGGGGCGGCTATCTGGCCTTCATCACCGGCAACCTCATCAATATGAAGATCCCCTGCGCCATCAGCGCCCGGGACATGGTGGGCGCCAAGTCGGGGACGGCGGAGAACGAGGTCATCTCCACCCTGTCCATCGCCGCCTCCTCCCTGGTGACCATTCTGGTGCTGGCGCTGGGGGTGCTGCTGCTGGTCCCCCTTCAGCCGGTGCTCCAGAGCGAGGCCCTCCAGCCCGCCTTCGCCAACGTGGTCCCCGCCCTCTTCGGGGCCATGGCATACAAGTATTTCAGGGGCAGTATGCATATCGCCGCCGCCCCGCTGGCCATCATGAGCCTGCTGTTCATCCTAGTGCCCAGCCTCACCGGGTCCACCAGCTTCATGATTATCCCCAGCGGGGCCATGGCCATCGCCATCACTTGGATTCTATATCAGCGTGAAAGGAAGTCGAGCGGATCATGAGAGGAAAACACAGACACGCCATCGCCAGGGCCGCGGCCCTGGGGGCGGGGCGGCGCATCTACGGCGCGGCAAAAAGACGCAGACAGGCGCAGCCTCCGGCCCCAAAGCCGGAGGGGCAGACCTGCCCCTATGCCAAGGCGGCAAAGGCCGCCTTGATCGGACTGGGAGCCGGGGCGGGGGCCGCGCTGGGCGCGGCGGTGCTCCGCGCCGCCCTCACCCCCCGGAAGAGGTCGGAGTACGTCCCCGCCCCGGACAGCCGGGCCATGGGGTACGCCCAGAAGCTGTCCGCCATGGTGAAGTGCGACACCACCTCCCACGCCGGCACGGCGGAGACGGAGCAGTTCCTGGCCTTCCACAAAGAGCTGGAGCGGCTGTTCCCCCTGGTCCACGCCAAGCTGGAAAAGACCGTCATCGACGGCAATCTGCTCTTCTACTGGCAGGGCAGGACGGACGGCGCGCCCATCGTGCTCATGAGCCACCAGGACGTGGTGCCCGCCGAGGGGGAGTGGAAGCACCCGCCCTTCTCCGGCGCCATCGCGGACGGCAAGGTGTGGGGCCGGGGGGCCTTTGACACCAAGGCGTCCCTCATGGCCTTCTTCCAGGGGGTGGAGGAGCTGCTGGAGGAGGGATATGTCCCGGAGTGCGGCGTGTATCTGGCGTCCTCCTGCACCGAGGAGTGGGCGGGGGACGGCGCGCCCAAGCTGGTGGCGGAGCTTCAGCGGCGGGGGGTGCGCCCCTTCCTGGTCATCGACGAGGGCGGCGGCGTCATCACCGACCCCATCGGCGGCGTCAAGGGGAATTTCGCCATGGTGGGCGTGTTCGAAAAGGGCAAGGCGGACGTGCGCTTCACCGCCCGCAGCGGCGGCGGCCACGCCAGCGCCCCCGGCAAACACACCCCCATCGCCCGGCTGGCCGCCTTCGTCCACGAGGTGGAGACCAAGCCCCCCTTCCGGCGGAAGTTCCTGCCGGAGGTGAAGGCCATGTTCAAGCGCCTGGCCCCCTACGCCCCCTTCCACCTGCGGCTGGTGATGGGCAATCTGTGGCTGTTCGGCCCGGTGATGAAGAAGGTCATGCCCGCCATCTCCGCCCAGGCGGCGGCCATGCTCCAAACCACCGCCGCATTCACCATGCAGTCAGGGTCGGACGCCTGCAATGTGCTGCCCCAGGAGGCCACGGTGAGCGCAAACCTGCGCTTCATCCCCCACCAGGGGGAGGCGGAGAGCCTGGAGATCCTGCGCGGGCTGGCGGACAAGTACGATCTGGAGATGGAGATTCTCTATTCCAACGACTACACCCCGCCGGTGGACATCAAGGGCGGGGCCTTCCGGCAGGTGGAGCGGGTCATCGGGGACACCTTCCACGGCCTGCCCGTGTGCCCCTACGTGATGACCGGGGCTACCGACGCCAGCTTCTTCCAGGCTATCTGCGACAGCTGTATCCGCTTCGCCCCGGTGGTGGCCGGGCCGGAGCAGATGGCGGGTATGCACGGGCTCAACGAGACCATGGGGGTGGACTGCCTGCCCGGAGCGGTGGACTTCTATAAAAACCTCATCCGCGCCCAGGAGGGGCGCTGAGCCCGGCCGGACGCCGGAGGACAAATGAAAAAAGCGCAAAACGCGCGAGACAGACGGCGGGAAACCGCCCGGAACCGAGAGGCTCCGGGCGGTTTCCCGCGTTCCGGGCCTTGCCAAACCGGGGGGCGTCTGCTACAATGAGACGTACAAGCGACAGTTTTCGACAAAATCCGACCCGGACGGAAGGGATTCCCAGGAGAGGCCGGGGCAAATCTGCATAGCATAATACGGAAGCGAAAACGGCGGCGGAAAGGGGGCGCAGGGGTATGGACGGACACGGCCTGGACCAGGGAGCCGCCCGGACGGCGGCGGAGCTGCGCCTTCAGCTGGCCCAAATGACGGCGGCCAGCCAGCTGTTGGAGCGCACCGCCCGGGACGAGAAGAGCCGGGGCTATCTGGCGGCCATGAACCAGAGCATCTGCCGGATGCTGCGGGTGGTGGGCCGGCTGGAGCTGTCCGCCCGGCTGGGGGAGGAGGAACCCCGGCTGGAGCGCGTCCCCACCGACCTGGGCGCCCTGGCGCGGGAGCTGGGAGAGCGCATGGCCGGACTGCTGGAATGGGCGGGGGTGAAGCTGGAGGTGAGCGCCCCCGAGGGGCTGAGCGCCTGGGTGGACCGGGAGCTCATCCGCCAGATGCTGATGGAGCTGGTGGCCAACGGGGCGGCGGCGGGGAAACGGGTGACGCTGGCCCTGACCCGCCAGGGCGGCGGCGCGGTGTTCACCGTGGAGGACGACGGGCCGGGCGTGCCCCCGGAGCGGCTGCAATACCTGTTTTCCAGCGGCGAGGAGGCCGTGCCAGACTGGCGGCGCGGCGGCGTGGGGGTGGCCGTGGCCCGGCGGGCGGCGGCGCTCCACGGCGGGACGCTGGTGGCCGAGTGCGTCCCGGGGCGCGGGCTGCGGGCGGCGGCGTCCATCCCGCTGGAGGAGGCGGGAGAGGGCCTGCTGCGGGAGCCCAGCACGGCCTGGGACCGGGGGGGCTTCGACGACGAGCTGGTGGCGCTGAGCGCGCTGCTGCCCGCCCAAGCCTTTGGGCGGCCGGCGGAGGACGTGTAGCGGCGTGGACGGTAAAATTTTGCGGGGAGGCGCGCCGGCGGGCGCGCCTCTTTTTTGCGGGACGAGCGGGAAAATGGGGCCCCGCCGGAGCCCAGCGAAGCGGGTCCGGTGGGGAGAGGAGGCGCAGCGGAGCAAGCGAGCTTTTCCCGAAGGGGGAAGCGAGCGGGCGCAGCTTGCGCCGACGTCGTCAGGCGGAAGTGAGAGGAGTGGAGCCCGCCCCAAAGGGGGCCCCGGGAAGCCGGTGTCAAGGCTTTACGGGGAGAGGAAAGGCGGCGGAACGGCTCTCACTTTCGCCGTCAGGCGGAAGTGAGGGGAGTGGAGCCCGCCTTGACGACGTTGGCGACCGCCGCCAGCACCTCCCCGTGGGTCTGGTCGAACAGGTGGGTGTAGATGCGCTGGGTGATGCTGGGGTTGGCGTGGCCCATGGCCCGGCTGATCTGGTACATGGGCACCCGGGCGCTGTTGGCCATGCTGGCGAAGGTGTGGCGCAGGCCGTGGAAGGTGATGGGGGGCAGGTGGTGCTCCTCCACGAAGGCGGCCAGGGCGGCGGACATGGCGCTGGGGCGCGGAGGGCGGCCGTCGGGCCCCAGCAGCAGAAAATCGTCCGGCGAGCAGGGCGCGCCCTCCCGGCGGCGCTGGGCTTGCAGGGCGCGCAGCAGCTCCAGCAGGTCGTCCAGCGCGGCGATGGACAGGGTGCGGCAGCTGCCGGAGGTCTTGGGGGGCTTCTCCACCACCCGGGCGCCCACGGTGGTGCGCACCCAGCGCACCGACAGCTGGCCGGCGTGGAGGTCCACATCCCGCCAGCGCAGCCCTAAAATCTCCCCCCGGCGCAGCCCCAGAAAGCAGGCCAGCCGGACGGGCACCTCCAGCGGCTGGTCCCGCACCGCCCGGAGGAGGCGGGCCAGCCGGGCGGGGGTGTAATAGGCCACCTCCACCGCCGTGGCCGGGGGCGGGGTGGAGCGCTGAACGGGATTGGCGGGGATGACCCCCTGCCGGAAGGCGGACTTCAGTGCGGTGTGGAGCAGCACGTGGTGCTTGCGGATGGTGTTGGAGGACAGCCCCTTCTCCCGGGACAGCCACTGGTAATAGCCGTTGATGAGCTCGGGGGACAGGTCGGCCAGCCGGACCCGGCCCAGGGCGGGGCGGATGTGCTTGCGGATGATGCTGGCATAGCCGTTGACGGTGGTGTCCGCCCGGAGAGGCTCGATCTCCCGCTCCATCCACAGCTCCAGCCAGCGGGACAGGGCGATGCCCGCGTGGGCGGGCGGGGCGGACGGGGGGAGGGGAAAATCGACCGCGGGGATCGCGGGGATAGGGCGCAGGACGACGCGGCCGGTGCGGGGATGTGTCATGATAACAGCTCCTTTTCTCTGTTTTGCGGCGGGGCCTCATGGGTCCCTGGGACGGCCCGCTGTTTTTGAGGTTCCTTCGATTATAAAACGCGGCGCGGGGAAAGGGGAAGAGGAACACGCCTTTCCTCTTGACTTTTGCCCCGTTTGGCAATACAATATGTGCACCTATTCAGCATTTCAATACAAACATAATAAAGGATGAAAAGGACATGGCACAGGACAAGAACAAACAGGTCAGCCAGATCACCGATATGGACGTGGACTTCGCCCAGTGGTACACCGACGTGTGCAAAAAGGCGGAGCTCATCGACTACTCCAGCATCAAGGGCATGTTCATCTACCGGCCCTACGGATACGCCATCTGGGAGAACTTCCAGCGCATCCTGGACGGGATGTTTAAGGAGACGGGCCACGAAAACGTCTATCTGCCCATGCTCATCCCCGAGTCCCTGCTGCAAAAGGAGAAGGACCATGTGGAGGGCTTCGCCCCCGAGTGCGCCTGGGTCACCTATGGCGGCAGCGAGAAGCTGGACGAGCGCATGTGCATCCGCCCCACCTCCGAGACCCTGTTCTGCGAGCACTACAAAAACGTGATCCACTCCCACCGGGACCTGCCCAAGCTGTATAACCAGTGGACCAGCGTGCTGCGCTGGGAAAAGACCTCCCGCCCCTTCCTGCGCCACCGGGAGTTCCTCTGGCAGGAGGGCCACACCATGCACGCCGACGCCGGGGAGGCCGTGGCCGAGACTGAGCGGATGCTGAACATCTACGCCGACTTCTGCGAGAACTACCTGGCCATGCCGGTGGTGAAGGGTCGCAAGACGGAGAAGGAAAAGTTCTCCGGCGCCGAGGCCACCTACGCCGTGGAGTGCATGATGCACGACAAAAAGGCCCTCCAGGCGGGCACGTCCCACTACTTCGGGGACGGCTTCGCCCGGGCCTTCGACATCACCTTCGCGGGGAAGGACAACCTGCCCCACCACCCGTTCCAGACCTCCTGGGGGGTGTCCACCCGGCTCATCGGCGGCGTCATCATGACCCACGGCGACAACAACGGTTTGGTGCTGCCCCCCAAGGTGGCCCCCGTCCAGGTCATCGTCATCCCCGTGGCCCAGCACAAGGAAGGGGTCGTCCAGGCCAACGAGGCGGTGATGGAGCGCCTGCGCAGGGCGGGCTTCCGGGTGAAGATGGACGCCTCGGACAACTCCCCGGGCTGGAAGTTCGCGGAGTACGAGATGAAGGGCGTGCCCCTGCGCCTGGAGCTGGGCCCCAAGGACATGGAGAAAAACCAGTGCGTGCTGGTCCGCCGGGACAGCGGGGAGAAGTCCTTCGTCTCCCTGGACGGCATTGAGGACACCGTGGCCGGGATGCTGGAGGACATTCACCAGGGCCTGTACGCCAAGGCCAAGCGGAACCTGGAGGAAAACACCTATCCCTGCGCCACCCTGGAGGAGGTCAAGGAGAAGATGGCCGCCCGGGGAGGCTTCGCCAAGACCATGTGGTGCGGTGACCTGGCGTGCGAGGTGCGCATGAAGGAGGAGGCGGGGGTGAGCTCCCGCTGCATCCCCTTTGAGCAGGAGCGGCTGGGCGATGTGTGCGCCTGCTGCGGCAAGCCCGCCAAGCATATGGTTTACTGGGGCGTGGCGTACTGACGCCGCGCCGGAAAGGGCCGTTCAGCGCCCCCGGGGCCTCCGGGGGCGCTTCCTTCGTGAAGCTGCACAGACGCTTTTCCGTCAAAGACCTGAAAACCGTGAAAAAACTTTGAGATCCGGCCGAAAAAGTCCTTGACTTTCCCCATCTTTCTGTTGTATAATAGCCCAGCGCCTGTGAAAGGGCGCGCTGCGATGATGCGGGAGATTGCTCGCGTGAGCGAGGTAACTTCCGCGGAGTATGTCCGTACAATCGGGCGGCTGAGAGGCTCATTCCACGGCGTATATCGCCTTGGGTGGGTAGAACCGGCCTGCTTTGCGCCGGTTTTATTCATGCCGGGGAGTGATACGCACGGAAACGTGGACTGAAAACCGCTCACCCGTTACGGAGAAGCGACCGAGCCGCCGTGAGCAGCGGACAGGCGAGGCGTGACAAGGACGCAGTCTCATTAACGTTCGACTTCGTAATCAAGGAGGAAAAACAATGGCAGCTCAGAAAGAAATGATCCGCATTCGGCTGAAGGCCTATGACCACCAGCTCATCGACCAGGCCGCCGAGAAGATCGTGGAAACCGCTAAGCGCAGCGGCTCCGCCGTCTCCGGCCCCATCCCCCTGCCCACCAAAAAGGAGATCGTCACCATCCTGCGCTCCCCCCACAAGTATAAGGATTCCCGGGAGCAGTTCGAGCGCCGCACCCACAAGCGGCTCATCGACGTGGTGAAGCCCTCTCCCAAGACGGTGGAGGCCCTGATGAGCCTGGAGCTTCCCGCCGGCGTGGAGATCGAGATTAAGCTGTAAGCCAAGAAAATGAGCGCGGCGCAGCCGCGCCCCAAACCGAAGCCCAGCGAAGCGGGTTCGGTTTGGACATGAAGAGCAAGGGAGCACAGCGTAGCTTTCGCCGTAGGCGGAAGCGCAGCGGAGCGGACTTTGCGATGAGTGAGTACCGCAGCTTACCGCGTTATTTGAGAGGTAAGCGGGTCAAGTCGGCCGAGCAATGACGAAGCGTCCGAGCCGTCGTGAGCAGCGCGGATGGACCGAAGCGAGGGCGAGCGCGGGCCGCACAGCGGCCCAAGACCAGCCCGAGTCGGAGGGAAGCCGCGCGTCGCGAACAGGCGAGGCGTGATAACAATGGTCACCTCGTCCGACCAATAACCTTACAAGGAGGAATACACATGGAAAAGGCCATCATCGGCAAGAAGGTGGGTATGACCCAGATCTTCGACGAAGCCGGTAAGGTCATCCCGGTCACCGTCATCCAGGCGGGTCCCTGCACCGTGGTGCAGAAAAAGACCGAGGAAAAGGACGGCTACACCGCCGTCCAGCTGGGATTTGAAGAGGTCCCGGAGAAGAAGCTCTCCAAGCCCGAGGCGGGCCACAGCAAGAAGGCCGGCAAGTGCCTGCGGGTGCTCAAGGAGTTCAAGCTGGACAAGGCCGACGAGCTGAACGTGGGCGACCAGCTCACCGCCACCGTGTTCGCCCCCGGCGACCGGGTGGACATCACCGGCATCAGCAAGGGCCACGGCTACCAGGGCGCGGTGAAGCGCTGCGGCGGCCACGTGCAGAAGAACAGCCACGGCGGCGGCCCCGTCCACCGTCATTCCGGCTCCATGGGTTCCAGCACCGACCCCTCCCGCATCTTCAAGGGGCACAACGGCGCGGGCCAGATGGGCAATGAGCAGGTCACCGTCATGAACCTGGACGTGGTTCAGGTGGACGAGGAGCTGGGCGTCATCGCCGTGCGCGGCGCGGTGCCCGGACCCCGGGGCGGCGTGGTCGCCCTGCGCACCAGCGCCAAGAAGCTGGCCGTGAAGCAGACCGCCGAGACCGCCGGGCGCGTCAATCCCCAGAAGCAGTCCGCCCGTGTCAACCCGCAGAAGGCCTCTGCGCGTAACAAGTGAGAAAGGAGAGAATGACAAATGCCTAAAGCGAACCTTTATAATATGGCCGGTAAGCAGATCGGCGAGGTCGAGCTCTCCGAGGCCATCTTCGGCATCGAGCCCAACCAGTACGTGGTCCACGACGTGGTCAAGAACCACCTGGCCAACTGCCGTCAGGGCACCCAGAGCAGCCTGACCCGGGCCGAAGTGTCCGGCGGCGGCAAGAAGCCCTGGCGCCAGAAGGGCACCGGCCGGGCCCGTCAGGGCTCCACCCGGGCGCCCCAGTGGACCCACGGCGGCATCGTGTTCGCCCCCAAGCCCCGCACCTACCGCTACACCCTGAACAAGAAGGCCCGCCGCCTGGCCCTGAAGTCCGCGCTGAGCGCCAAGGCCGCCGCGGGGAACGTGCTGGTGGTGGATAAGCTGGAGATGGGCGAGATCAAGACCAAGACCTTCCAGGGCTTCCTGAATACCGTGGAGTCCAAGAAGGCCGTCGTCGTCACCGGCTGCCCCAACGTGGTCAAGTCCGCCCGGAACATCCCCGGCGTCGTGACCAGCCCCGCCGCCCTCATCAACGTCTACGACATCGTCAACGCCAACCAGGTCATCATCGACCAGGGAGCGCTGGCCGCCATTGAGGAGGTGTTCGCCTGATGAAGACCGCATACGACATCATCAAGCGCCCCATCATCACCGAGCAGTCCATGGCCGCCGCCACCGAGAAGAAGTACACCTTCGAGGTGGCCCGGGACGCCAACAAAATCGAGATCGCCAAGGCCTGCGAGGAGATCTTCGGCGTGAAGGTGGCCAAGGTCAATACCCTGAACATGCAGGGCAAGGTCAAGCGCATGGGCCGCTATCCCGAGGGGCGCCGCCCCCAGTGGAAGAAGGCCATGGTCACCCTGACCGAGGATTCCAAGTCCATCGAGTTCTTCGAAGGCATGGTGTAAGGAGGAGATTAGAGAATGGCTATCAAGACTTATAAGCCCACGACGCCCTCCCGCCGCCACATGACCGTGTCCGCCTTCGAGGGCATCGACAAGAAGGCCAAGCCGGAGCGTTCGCTGCTGGAGAGCCTGAAGAAGCATGCCGGCCGCAACAGCTACGGCCGCATCACCGTCCGCCACCGCGGCGGCGGCAACAAGAAGAAGTACCGCATCATCGACTTCAAGCGGGACAAGACGGGCAAGGCCACGGTCATCAACCTCCAGTATGACCCCAACCGCTCCGCCAACATCGCCCTCATCCAGTATGAGGACGGCGAGCGCCGGTATATCCTGGCCCCCGTGGGGCTGAAGGCGGGCCACGCCATCATGACCGGCTCCGGCGCGGACATCCTGCCCGGCAACGCCCTGCCCATCGCGGAGATCCCCGTGGGCGAGACCATCCACTGCATCGAGCTCTACCCCGGCAAGGGCGCCCAGCTGGTGCGCTCCGCCGGCACCGCCGCCCAGCTGATGGCCAAGGAGAACGGCATGGCTCAGGTCCGCCTGCCCTCCGGCGAGGTGCGCCTGGTGCGTGAGAGCTGCATGGCCACCATCGGCCAGGTGGGCAACACCGATTGGGCCAACATCCACATCGGCAAGGCCGGACGCAAGCGCCACATGGGCTGGCGTCCCACCGTGCGCGGCAGCGTGATGAACCCCAACGACCACCCCCACGGCGGCGGCGAGGGCAAGAGCCCCGTGGGCCGTCCCGGCCCTGTGACCCCCTGGGGCAAGCCCGCCCTGGGTTACAAGACCCGCAAGAAGAAGAACCGCACCGACAAGTTCATTGTCCGGCGCCGCAACGGCAAGTAAGGA
Organism: uncultured Oscillospiraceae bacterium; assembly: GCA_949841355.1. Classification (GTDB taxonomy): domain Bacteria; phylum Bacillota; class Clostridia; order Oscillospirales; family Oscillospiraceae; genus Enterenecus. Next base: position 153,467 of record CATKZP010000001.1, on the reverse strand, counting down.
GGGAGTGTAACAGATGAGCAGAAGCATCAAGAAAGGCCCGTTTTGCGCTCCCGAGCTGCTGAAGCGCGTGGATGAGCTGAACAAGAAGAACGAGAAGAAGGTCCTCAAGACCTGGAGCCGCGCCTCCACCATCTTCCCCTCCTTCGTGGGCCACACCTTCGCCGTCCATGACGGCCGCAAGCACGTGCCCGTCTATGTCACCGAGGACATGGTGGGCCATAAGCTGGGCGAATTCGCCCCCACCCGCACCTTCAAGGGCCACGCGGGCAGCAAGACCGGTAAGTAAGGGAGGAGGCAGGAGAAATGGAAGCGAAAGCGACACTGAGATACATCCGTATCTCCCCCCGGAAGGTGAGCATCCTGTGCGACCAGATCCGCGGAAAGAGCGTGAAGGATGCCGAGGCGATCCTGGCCCTGATTCCCAAGGCCGCCTCCGACCCCCTGGCCAAGCTGGTGCACTCCGCCGCGGCCAACGCCGAGAACAACCACGGCATGGACCCCGAGAAGCTCTATGTGGCTGCGGCGTTTGCCTGCCCCGGGCCCATCATCAAGCGGTACCGCCCCGCGTCCAAGGGCCGCGCCCACCACATTATGAAGCGGACTTCTCACATGACCGTCGTGGTCAAAGAGCGCTGAAAAGGAGGTCGAGAGTAAATGGGACAGAAAGTTAATCCCCACGGCCTGCGCGTGGGCGTCATCAAAGACTGGGACTCCCGCTGGTACGCCCGTGATGAAAAAGTGGGCGACCTCCTGGTGGAGGACTACAACCTCCGTAAGGAGCTGAAGAAGAAGCTGTACGCCGCCGGCGTGCCCAAGATCGAGATTGAGCGGGACAGCGGCGCCAACAGCAAAATCCGCATCTATGTGCACTGCGCCCGTCCCGGCATCGTCATCGGCAAGGGCGGCGAGGATATCGAGAAGCTGCGCCTGGAGCTGGAGAAGAAGCTGGGTAAGAGCGTGGCGCTGAACATCGTTGAGGTCAAGAACGTGGACACCAACGCCCAGCTGGTGGCGGAGAACATTGCCCAGCAGCTGGAGAAGCGCATCGCCTTCCGCCGGGCCATGAAGAACGCCATGGGCCGCGCCATGCGCATGGGCGCCCTGGGCATCAAGGTCCAAGTGTCCGGCCGCCTGAACGGCGCCGAGATCGCCCGCACCGAGCACTACCATGACGGCACCATCCCCCTGCAGACCATCCGCGCCGACATCGAGTACGGCTTCGCTGAGGCCCATACCACCTATGGCCGCCTGGGCGTGAAGGTGTGGATCTACAAGGGCGAGGTGCTCACCCAGACCCTGCGCACCACCCCCCGCACCATCGACACCAAGAACTACAAAGAGCGCGAGCAGCGGCCCCGCCGCCGCGACGGCGACCGCAGGGGCGGCTTCAACCGCCAGGGCGGCGACCGCAGGCAGGGCGGCTTCAACCGCGACCGTCAGGGCGGCCCCCGTCCCGCCGGCCCCCGCCCCTCCGCTCCCGCTCCTAAGGAAGGAGGCGCCCAGTAATGCTGCTGCCTAAGAGAGTAAAGTACCGCCGCGTCCACCGCGGCCGCATGACCGGCACCGCCACCCGCGGCAATCAGGTCGCTTACGGCGAGTGGGGCCTCCAGGCCACCGAGCCCGCCTGGATCACCGGCAACCAGATCGAGGCCGCCCGTGTGGCCATGACCCGCCACACCAAGCGCGGCGGCAAGGTCTGGATCAAGGTATTCCCCGATAAGCCCATCACCAAGAAGGCGCTGGGCACCCGTATGGGCTCCGGTAAGGGCGCGCCCGACAGCTGGGTGGCCGTGGTGAAGCCCGGCCGCGTGATGTTCGAGATCGCCGGCGTCTCCGAGGAGGTCGCCCGCGAGGCCCTGCGCCTGGCCGGCCACAAGCTGCCCATCAAGTGCAAGATCGTCAAGAAAGAGACTGAGGAGAAGGGTGGTGAGTGAAGATGAAGGCAAACGAAGTGCGCAAGCTGAGCGCGGCTGAGCTGGATGCCAAGCTGGTGGAGCTGAAGAAGGATTTGTTCAACCTCCGTCTTCAGCACGCCACCAATCAGCTCGACAACCCCATCCGCATCGCGGAGGTCAAGAAGGACATCGCCCGCGTCAAGACCATCCTGCGTGAGCAGCAGGGCCGATAAGGAGGAGTAAACGATGAGTGAAGTGAGAACCTCTTCTCGTAAAACCAGAGTCGGCCTGGTGGTTTCGGACAAGATGGACAAGACCGTTGTGGTCGCCATCGCCGACCGCGTGGCCCACCCTCTCTACAAGAAGATCGTAAAGCGGACCTACAAGCTGAAGGCCCACGACGAGAACAACCAGTGCGGCGTGGGCGACCGCGTCCGCGTGATGGAGACCCGCCCCCTGTCCAAGGACAAGCGCTGGCGCGTGGTCGAGATCATTGAGAAGGCGAAGTAAAAGGAGGTGCCAGTATGATCCAAGAAGAAAGCTATCTGAAGGTGGCCGATAATACCGGCGCCAAAGAGATTAAGACCATCCGCGTGCTGGGCGGGTCCCGGCGCAGGTTTGGCAACATTGGCGACGTGGTGGTGGCCTCCGTGCGGAAGGCCGCTCCCGGCGGTCAGGTGAAGAAGGGCGAGGTGGTCAAGGCCGTCATCGTCCGCTCCGCCCGGGGCGTGCGCCGCGCCGACGGCAGCTACGTCCGCTTCGACGACAACGCCGCCGTCCTCATCCGCGAGGACAAGAACCCCCGGGGCACCCGTATCTTTGGCCCGGTGGCCCGCGAGCTGCGCGACAAGGATTACATGAAGATCCTGTCTCTGGCTCCCGAAGTGCTGTAAGGGGGTAACGAGGTATGAGTATGAACGTGAAGAAGAACGACACCGTGGTCGTCCTGTCCGGCAAGGACAAGGGCAAGCAGGGCAAGGTTCTGTCCGTTGACCCCAAGGGCGGCAAGGTGGTCGTGGAGAAGGTCAATGTGGCCTCCAAGCACCAGAAGCCCCGCCAGCAGGGCCAGGAGGGCGGCATCATCCAGAAGGAGACCCCGCTGTACGCCTGCAAGGTGATGACCGTGTGCCCCAAGTGCAATAAGCCCACCCGCCCCGCCCACAAGGTGGAGGGCGGCAAGAAGGTCCGCGTGTGCAAGCACTGCGGCGCCGAGATCTGAGAGAGGAGGAGCATAACACATGGCTGAGAAGAAAATGCCCAACCTGAAGGCGAAGTACGCCGCCGACGTGGCTCCTGCCCTCATGCAGAAGTTCGGCTACAAGTCCACCATGGAGATCCCCCGGATCGCCAAGATCGTGGTGAACTGCGGCTGCGGCGAGGCCAAGGACAACGTGAAGGTGCTGGACAGCGTGGTGGCCGACCTGACCGCCATCACCGGCCAGAAGCCCATCATCACCAAGACCAAGAAGCCCATCGCCAACTTCAAGATCCGCAAGGATATGCCCATCGGCGCCAAGGTCACCCTGCGCCAGGATAAGATGTGGGAGTTCATGGACCGGCTGTTCAACGTGGCTCTGCCCCGTGTGCGCGACTTCCGGGGCATCAATCCCAACGCCTTCGACGGCCGCGGCAACTACGCCCTGGGCCTGAAGGAGCAGCTGATCTTCCCCGAGATCGAGTACGATAAGATCGACAAGATCCGCGGCATGGACGTGGTCATCTGCACCACCGCCAAGACCGACGAGGAGGCCAAGGAGCTGCTGACGCTCCTGGGCGCCCCGTTCACCACCAACGGCTGAGAGAGGGAGGGAACAAGCTATGGCCAAGAAATCCATGATTAACAAGCAGCAGGCTGAGCCCAAGTTCTCCAGCCGCCGCTATAACCGCTGCAAGATCTGCGGCCGCCCCCACGCCTACCTGCGCAACTACGGCATCTGCCGTATCTGCTTCCGCGAGCTGGCGTACAAGGGCGAGATCCCGGGCGTGAAGAAGGCGTCCTGGTAACTTCATGGTAACTCGTCCAAGGCGGGAGTTTCGGCTCCCGCCTATGGGCCTGTTATACGGCGCTGAAAAAAGCGTCGAACTGCGAGACCCCCAGCGAGGGAACAGGCGGATAACAGGTCGGCGGATGATGCCTAACCGGCGATACCTTTCCGTCTTAACCGAGAAGCGTCCGGATTGCCGCGACGGTTCCGGTAATCTTAACAGGAGGTAAAGTCTCATGCAAATTACCGATCCCATTGCGGATATGCTCACCCGCATCCGCAACGCGAACAACGCCAAGCATGACACCGTGGATGTCCCCGCTTCCAACATGAAGAAGGCCATTGCCCAGATTTTGCTGGACGAGGGCTATATCAAGAACTTCCAGACCATCAGCGACGGGACCCAGGGCGTCATCCGCATCACGCTGAAGTATGTGCAGCCCGGCAAGGAGAAGGTCATCACCAACCTGCGCCGGGTGTCCAAGCCCGGCCTGCGCGTGTATGCCGGCGCCGATGAGCTGCCCCGGGTGCTGCGCGGCCTGGGCATTGCCATCGTGTCCACGTCCAAGGGCGTCATGACCGACAAGAAGGCCCGCGAGGCCCATGTCGGCGGCGAAGTCCTGGCATTTGTCTGGTAAGGAGGGTTATAGGAATGTCTAGAATTGGCAGAGCTCCTATCGCCGTCCCCGCCGGCGTGGAGATTAAGATTGAGGATAACAACCTCGTCACCGTGAAGGGGCCCAAGGGCACCCTCACCCAGCAGCTGCACCCCGCCATGACCATCAAGCAGGAGGGCGCCGAGCTGCATGTCACCCGTCCCAACGACCTGAAGGAGAACCGCTCGCTCCACGGGCTGACCCGCACCCTGCTGCACAACATGGTGGTGGGCGTCACCGACGGCTTCAAAAAGGCCCTGGACGTGAACGGCGTGGGCTACCGCGTCGCCATGGAGGGGGGCAAGCTGGTGATGAACCTGGGCTACTCCCATCAGGTGATTATGGAGGCCCCCGCGGGCATCACCATTGAGACCCCCAGCGCCAACCAGATTGTCATTTCCGGCTCCGACAAGCAGCTGGTGGGCCAGTTCTCCGCCGAGGTCCGCGAGAAGCGTCCTCCCGAGCCCTATAAGGGTAAAGGCATCAAGTATTCCGACGAGGTCATCCGCCGCAAGGTTGGTAAGACCGGCGTCAAGAAATAATAAGGAGGTGTGCCGATTATGATTAACCGTCCCAATACTAAGGCTCAGCGCCTGCACCGTCATAAGCGCGTTCGCGGCAAGGTGTCCGGCACCCCCGAGCGTCCCCGCCTGAACGTGTTCCGCAGCGAGACCAACATCTACGCCCAGATCATCGACGACAGCAAGGGCATCACCCTGGTCTCCGCTTCTTCCCAGGAGAAGGGCTTCGAGGGCCCCGGCAGCAATTGTGAGGCCGCCAAGAAGGTGGGCGAGGCCATCGCCCAGCGCGCCAAGGATAAGGGCATTGAGGCCGTGGTGTTCGACCGCGGCGGCTACCTGTATCACGGCCGCGTGAAGGCTCTGGCCGAGGGCGCCCGCGAGGGCGGCCTGCAGTTCTAAGGGAGGAGGAAACAAGAATGCCTAGATTTGAAAGAGAACCCAAGGAGTTCGTGGAAAAGGTCGTGTACCTGAACCGCGTTTCCAAGACCGTCAAGGGCGGCCGCGTGGCCAAGTTCTCCGCCCTGGTCGTCATCGGTGACGAGAAGGGCAAGGTGGGCTACGGCCTGGGCAAGGCCGCCGAAGTGGCCGAGGCCATCCGCAAGGGCATTGAGGACGCCAAGAAGAACATGGTCCAGATCACCCTGTCCGGCACCACCATCCCCCACGAGGTCATCGGTGAGTTCGGCGCCGGCCGCGTCCTCCTCAAGCCCGCCAGCAAGGGTACCGGCATCATCGCCGGCGGCCCCGTGCGTGCGGTGATGGAGGCTGCGGGCGTGTCCGACATCCGCGCCAAGTGCCTGCGCACCAACAACCCCCAGAACGTGGTGGCCGCCACCATGGCTGGGCTCAAGTCCCTGCGCAGCCCCGCTGAAGTCGCGCGCATCCGCGGCAAGAGCGTGGAAGAGATCTTAGGTTAAGGAGGCTCAAGACAATGGCTAAAACCATCAACATCAAGCTCGTCAAGAGCCTGAACGGCCGTCTGGCCAAGCATAAGGCCACCGCCGAGGCCCTGGGCCTGCGCAGAATCGGCGACACCACCGTGCAGCCCGACAACGAGGCTACTCGGGGCAAGATCGCCCACATCGGTTACCTGCTTCAGGTGACCGAGAACGCCTAATGGAGGTGCTGACCATGAATCTGCATGAACTGTCTCCCGCCCCCGGCTCCACCCAGGTGGGCAAGCGCAAGGGCCGCGGCCCCGGCTCCGGCAACGGCAAGACCGCCGGGCGCGGCCATAAGGGCCAGTGGGCCCGCTCCGGCGGCGGCGTCCGCATCGGGTTTGAGGGCGGCCAGATGCCTCTGGCCCGCCGCCTGCCCAAGCGGGGCTTCAACAACATCTTCGCCAAGCGCCTGGAGGCCATCAACGTCTCCGCGCTGAACAAGTTCGACGACGGCGCCGTGGTCAATGTTTGCGACCTGCTGGAAAAGGGTATCATTTCCAAGTGCGAGTACGGTGTCAAGATCCTGGGCAACGGGGAACTGACCAAGAAGCTCACGGTTCGGGCTTCCGCTTTCTCCGCCTCGGCCAAAGAGAAGATCGAAAAGGCGGGCGGCACGGCGGAGGTGATCTGACATGATTCAGACCATCCGCAACGCCTGGAAGGTGCCGGAGCTGCGGGGCAAGCTGCTGTTCACCGTGTTCGCGCTGCTCATCTTCCGGCTGGGCTCCGCCATCCCGGTGCCCTTCATCGACACCAAGATGCTCAGCGATTATATGACGGCTCAGTCCGCCAGCATCTTCGGCCTGCTCAACGTGATGAGCGGCGACGCCTTCGCCCAGGCCACGGTGTTCGCGCTGTCCATTCAGCCCTATATCAACAGCTCCATCATCATTCAGCTGCTGACCATCGCCATCCCCGCTCTGGAGCGCCTCCAGAAGGAGGGCGGCGAGGAGGGCAAGAAGAAGCTGGCCGCTATCACCCGCTACGCCACCGTGGGCATCGCCCTGATCCAGGCGTTTGGGTTCTACACCATGCTGCGCGTGGGTTCCAACGGCAGCAGCTTCCTGGCCACCGACAACATCTGGGCTGCTTTCGTCATCATCGCGGCCTTCGTGGCCGGCTCCGCCTTCCTGATGTGGCTGGGTGAGCAGATCACCGAGTTCGGCATCGGCAACGGCATCTCCATCATCCTGTTCGCCGGCATCGTGGCCCGCGGACCCAGCATGGTGGGCAGCATGATCGAGGGCGTCCGGGGCTGGATCGCCAAGTCCGATCCCACCCATTACCTGGTGCTGCACCCCGCGTTCATTCTGCTCATCCTGGCCGGTATGCTGCTTCTGGTGGCCTTCATCGTGTTCATGGACAACTCCGAGCGGCGCATCCCCGTGCAGTACGCCAAGCGTGTGGTGGGCCGGAAGATGTACGGCGGCCAGTCCAGCCATCTGCCTATCAAGGTGAATATGTCCGGCGTTCTGCCCATCATCTTCGCCCAGTCCATCGCGTCCATCCCCGCCACCATCGGCATGTTTGTGCCCTCCGCACAGACGCCCGGCAGCGGCTGGTACACCTTCCTGACGGTCTTTGACTCCAGGGGCTGGGTGTATGGCATCGTTTATTTCCTGCTGATCGTGTTCTTCAGCTATTTCTACAACACCATTCAGTTCAACCCCATTGAGGTGGCCAACAACCTGAAGAAGAACGGCGGCTTCATCCCCGGCTTCCGCCCGGGCAAGCCCACCAGCGACTTCCTCAGCAAGGTGGTGTCCCGCGTCACCATGTTCGGCGCCCTCTACCTGGCCGTTGTGGCCCTGCTGCCCACCATCGTCGGCAACATTATGCTGCTGGCGGGGAGCAGCGCCGGCCGGAGCCTGGCTATCGGCGGCACCTCCGTCATCATCGTGGTGGGCGTGGCGCTGGAGACCGTCAAGGCGCTGGAGGCCCAGCTCATGATGCGCCACTACAAGGGCTTCCTTGAGTAAGCCCTGAGGGTGACGCCATGAAGCTCATCATGTTCGGCGCCCCCGGCGCCGGTAAGGGGACCCAGGCCGCCATCCTCAGCGAGCGGCTGGGCGTTCCCACCATTTCCACAGGCAATATCCTGCGGGCTGCCGTGAAAAACGGCACGCCCGTGGGACTTCAGGCCCGAAGCTACATGGACGCGGGCAAGCTGGTCCCCGATCAGGTGATTATCGGCATCATCGCTGAGCGCCTGGAGGAGGCCGACTGCCAAAAGGGCTATATCCTGGACGGGGTGCCCCGCACCATCGCCCAGGCCGAGGCCCTGGAGGAGGCCGGCATCCACTTCGACAGCGTGCTGGATATCGAGGTGCCCGACCAGGAGATTCTCCACCGGATGATCGGCCGGAGGTCCTGCCCCATCTGCGGGGCGACCTATCACCTGGAGGCCGCCCCCCCCAAGGTTGAGGGCAAGTGCGATCACTGCGGCAACACCCTCACCCAGCGGGAGGACGACAAGCACGAGACGGTAATCAGCCGCCTGTCCACCTACCATGCTCAGACCGAGCCGCTGAAGAAATTCTACGCGGACCGGGGTATCCTCAAGGTGGTGGCCTTCCAGCCCAGCATTGAGGCTACCACACAGGCCATCCTTGAGCTTCTGGGGATCTGAGGTATGGAGCTTATCACTTTGAAGTCGCCCCGGGAGCGGGACGCCATGCGCAGGGCCGGACGGGTTACCGCCCAGGCCCGGGCGCTGGCGGGCAGCATGGTCCGCCCGGGGGTCACCACCAAGGAGATTGACGACGCGGTGCGCAAATTCATCAGGAGCTGCGGCGGACAGCCCTCCTTCCTGGGGTACAACGGTTTTTCCGGTTCGGCCTGCATCTCGGTGAACGAGGTGGTCATCCACGGCATCCCATCCCGGCACATCGTGCTCCAGGAGGGGGATATCGTCAGCATCGACGTGGGGGCGGTCATCGACGGCTTCCATGGCGACTGCGCCGCCACCTATCCCTGCGGGACCATCTCGGACGAGGCCCAGCGGCTCATTGACGTCACCCGCCAGAGCTTCTGGGAGGGGTACGAAAAGGCCGCGCCGGGCAGGCGGGTATCCGACATCTCCCACGCCGTTCAGGCGTATGTGGAGAAGCACGGCTATTCCGTGGTCCGGGATTTCGTGGGCCACGGCGTGGGGACAAAGCTCCACGAGCCGCCCGAGGTGCCCAACTTCGGCCCCGCCGGCCACGGCGCCCGGCTCCAGCCGGGCATGGCCATCGCGGTGGAGCCCATGGTGTGCGCGGGAGACTGGCACGTGAAGGTGCTGGGGGACGGCTGGACCACCGTGACGGCGGACGGTTCGCTGTCGGCCCACTATGAGAACACCATCCTCATCACCGAGGACGGGCCCGAGATCACCACCGTCACCGAGGACGGGGCCTACGCATGAGTATCATGCCTGATTACACGGGCTGGATCGTCCGCGCGAAGGCCGGACGGGACAAAGACGGGCTGCTCTGCGTGGTGGGCGTGGAGCCGGAGGGGAAGCGGCTGCTGCTGTGCGACGGCAGGCGGCGCAGGACCGCCCGGCCCAAGGCCAAGAATTTGAGCCATGTGGAGCTGCTCACCGATGGGTTCGACCACCCCGCCATTCAAAAGCTGAAGCAGGGAGAACCCCTGTCAGACAAGGCACTGAGACGGGCGCTGGCCGCGTTCCGAGATCAACTGGAGGTATGACGCTTTGGCAAAAGACGACATGATCGAGTTGGAGGGCGTCGTCACCGAGGCCCTGCCTAACACCACGTTTAACGTGGATATTGGAAATGGACACATTATTTTGGCACACATCTCCGGGAAGCTGCGGATGAACTTCATCCGCATCCTGCCCGGCGACAAGGTCACGGTTCAGATGTCGCCCTACGACCTGACCCGAGGCCGCATCACCTGGCGTTCCAAGTAAACTATCAACGACCGAGTTGAAGCGGGCTGTCACCCGTTGGGGCCTTGCCTCCACAGGTGCGCCAAAACCAGCGGCCGAAGGCCGCCCCAAACCGAAGCCCAGCGAAGCGGGTTCGGTTTGGAGAGAAGGAGCGGCGAAGTGAACGAGCCTTCGCGCAGGCGCGAGGGCGAGCGATACGCAGCCCGCGACGACGAGGGGCCATCAAGGTCTTAACAGGAGGTTAACGATATGAAAGTCAGACCGTCTGTCAAGCCCATGTGCGAGAAGTGCAAGATCATCAAGCGCAAGGGCAAAGTCATGGTCATTTGCGAAAACCCCAAGCACAAGCAGAGACAAGGTTAAAGGAGGGGCATAGAGTATGGCACGTATTGCCGGCATTGATCTGCCGAAGGAGAAGCGAGTCGAGATCGGACTCACCTATATTTACGGCATTGGCCGCACCAGCGCCACCAAGATCCTCAAGGAGGCGGGCATCAACCCCGACACCCGGGTGAAGGATCTGACCGACGCGGAAGAGGCGAAGCTGCGTGAGATCATCAGCCACGAGTACACCGTGGAGGGCGACCTGCGCCGCAACGTGGCGATGGATATTAAGCGCTTGACCGAGATCGGCTGCTACCGTGGCGTCCGCCATCGCAAGGGCCTCCCCGTCCGCGGGCAGCGCTCCAAGACCAACGCCCGTACCCGCAAGGGTCCCAAGCGCACCGTGGCCAACAAGAAGAAGTAAGGAGGGATAAGATCACATGGCTGCTAACAAAAAAGTTATTAAGCGCCGCCGCGAGCGGAAAAACGTAGAGAAGGGTCAGGTGCATATCCGCTCCTCCTTCAACAACACCATGATTACCGTCACCGACATGCAGGGCAACGCCCTGTCCTGGGCTTCCTCCGGTGAGATGGGCTTCCGGGGCTCCCGCAAGTCCACCCCCTACGCCGCCCAGACCGCCGCTGAGACCGCCGCCAACGCCGCCATCGAGCAGTGCGGGCTGAAGAGCGTCGAGGTGTACGTCAAGGGTCCCGGCCAGGGCCGCGAGGCCGCCATCCGGGCGCTCCAGGCCGTGGGCCTGGAGGTCACCCTCATCAAGGACGTGACCCCCGTGCCCCACAACGGCTGCCGTCCGCCCAAGCGCCGCCGCGTCTGATCTGGAAGGAGGAAAACCGATATGGCTAAGAATATGCAGCCCTACCTGAAGCGCTGCCGTACGCTGGGCATCTCCCCCGCCGTCATGGGCGTGAACAAGGAGTCCAACCGGAATCCCGGCCCCCAGCGCCGCCCCAAGAAGAGCGAGTACGCGCTCCAGCTCACCGAGAAGCAGAAGGTCAAGTTCGTGTACGGCGTGCTGGAGAAGCAGTTCCGCGCCTACTACGAGAAGGCCGCCCGCATGAAGGGCAATACCGGCGACGAGCTGATGACCCTGCTGGAGCGCCGCCTGGACAACGTGGTGTTCCGTCTGGGCCTGGCCGCCACCCGGCGCGAGGCCCGGCAGCTGGTCAACCACGGGCACTTTACCATCAACGGCAAGCGGGTGAACATCCCCTCCTACCTGGTGCGGGAGGGCGAGGTCATCGCCGTTTGCGACAAGAGCCGTTCTTCCGCCAAGTTCAAGAAGATGGTGGAGGACGACCGGTTTGTGGCCGCTCCCAAGTGGTTGGAGAAAAACAAGAACGCTCCGCTGGAGGGCAAGGTGGTCGCCATGCCCCAGCGGGACGACATCGACTTCGACGTGGCCGTTAACCTCATCGTGGAGTTGTACTCCAAGTAATGCCGGTTTTTCCCCGGTATTCCTGGCGCTCCGCCGCGAAAAGGCGGCAGCGGGGCCGTGCTTTGGGCGCGGCTCCGCGCGGAGCGGATGGCAACACACGCCACTGTTAAAGGAGGGTAACACACGACATGGTAGAAATCCAGAAGCCGCGCATCGAATGCATCGAGAACGTTGGCGACGAGTCCTACGGCAAGTACGTGGTTGAGCCGCTTGAGCGGGGCTACGGCACCACCATCGGCAACTCTCTGCGCCGCATCCTGCTCTCCTCCCTGCCCGGCACTGCGGTCACCGGCATCAAGATCGCCGGCGTGCAGCACGAGTTCTCCGTCATCCCCGGGGTGAAGGAGGACGTGACGGAGATCGTGCTCAACATCAAGGGCATCATCGCCAAGCTATACAGCGAGGGGATCAAAACGGTCTACATCGAGGCCGCGGGAGAAGGGGAGGTCACTGCCGGCGACATCAAAACCGACAGCGATGTGGAGGTTCTCAACCCCGAGCACCATATCGCCACCCTGGGTCCCGAGGCGACGCTGAACATGGAACTCACCCTGTCTCAGGGCCGGGGCTATGTCACCGCCGACCGGAATAAGCCCGCGCAGACCGTGATTGGCCTGATTCCTGTGGACTCCGTTTACACGCCCGTGCGAAAGGTGAACTACTTTGTGGAGAACACCCGCGTGGGCGACGCCACCGACTACGACAAGCTGACGCTGGAGGTCTGGACCAACGGCACCATCTCCGCCCGGGACGCGGTGTCCCTGGGCGCCCGAATCCTGGTGGACCACTTTACCCTGTTTACCGACCTGTCCGAGACCATGGGCTCCAAGGCCACGGTGGTGGAAAAGGCGGAGGCCCAGCGGGACAAGGTGCTGGAGCTGACCATTGAGGAGCTGGACCTGTCCGTTCGGTCCTTCAACTGCCTGAAGCGGGCGAACATCAACACGGTGGAGGACCTCATCTCCAAGACCGAGGACGAGATGATGAAGGTGCGCAATCTGGGCCGCAAATCCCTGGAAGAGGTTATCAACAAGCTGGCTATGATGGGCTTGTCCCTGGCCAACGACGAGAATTTGTAACAAGCGCGGCGATAGGCGCGCAGCGGGGAAACGCCCCCGGCCCACACGGTGGAGCCGGGCTTGCCCGAGGCAAAGGGAAGGCGGTCCGGCCGCGCGCCAATCGAAGCGTGAGAACAAGTCAACGCGGGGGTATGTAACGTTCCTCTCCGCGTACCGGCCCAGGCCGGTCCCGGGATGCCGGGTGCCTGAACGAATTTAACTGACTTCGCCACGCGAGGTCGAAGGAGTGCTTAAAAATGGCTAAGAACCGCAAGCTGGGCCGTCCCAGCGACCAGCGCCGCGCCATGCTGCGCGCCATGACCACCTATCTGCTGGAGAACGGGCAGATCAAGACCACCTACGCCCGCGCGAAGGAGGTCGCCCCCATTGCCGAGAAGATGATCACCCTGGCCAAGAAGAACGACCTGGCCGCCTACCGCCAGGCGCTGTCCTACCTCACTAAGGAGGACGTGGCCAACAAGCTGTTCCACGAGATCGGCCCCAAGTACGCCGGCCGCAACGGCGGCTATACCCGGGTGCTGAAGATGGGCCCCCGCCGCGGCGACGCGGCCGAGCTGGCCATTATCCAGCTGGTGTGATTTGAACAGCGCTCCCTCGCCTTGCTGGGCGGGGGAGCGCTTCTTTTTGGAGAAAGCTGGAAGCTAATCCCTGGAAATGAGCCGTTTTGTGCGAAACGCTTGACAAAGTGGAAGCAAAGCGCTATAATTTTTGTATAATTTAAGTGAATACCGTTTGATAGAGGCGCGGACGCCATGCGTACCGCGAGACCAAGGCCAGGCAGCCGGTTTCGCGGGAGAGGGACGGCCGCCGAAGGAGAAGGGGCTTGCCTGGGCCCCCATCCTGGGACGTGGGAGAATATCCCCCGGACTGTCACGGGTCGTGGAGCGCTATCAGTTCGCCGTTGGCTCATTTTGGGCGGCGGGTCTTGTCCCATAAGCGGGCGCTTCCCAGAGAAGCGCCCGTTTTTCTGCGCTTACGGCGTCACTTGACAAGAAGGAGAAGAGTGCTATGAGAACGAGAAGAAACCGTCTGGGCCTGATCGCGCTGATGCTGCTGCTGATCTTCGCCCTGACCACCACGGGCTTTGCCGCCTCCGCCGACCCCACCGAGGAGACCGGCACGAAGATGATCGAGTGCCCCGACTGCGGCGCCCTGGGGATGGTGCTGACAGAGACGGGGGAGGGTGTGACCTGCGAGGCCTGCCAGGGCAGCGGCTATGTGCGCTCTCCCAGCCGCTATTACAACACGCCCTGGGCTCTGCTGCCCCCGGTGATCGCCATTGCCCTGGCGCTGCTCACCAAGGAGGTGTATTCCTCCCTGTTCGTGGGCATCCTGATGGGCGGGCTGCTCTACTCCAACTTCTCCTTTGAGGGCACCATCCTGCACGCCTTCCAGGACGGCATTGTGGGCTCCCTCTCCGACGGCTATAACGTGGGCATCCTCATCTTCCTGGTGATTCTGGGGGCCATTGTGTGCCTGATGAACAAGGCGGGCGGCTCCGCCGCCTTCGGCCGCTGGGCCCAGAAGAACATCAAAACCCGGGCGGGGGCGCAGCTGTCCTCCGTTGTGCTGGGCTGCCTGATCTTCATTGACGACTACTTCAACTGCCTCACCGTGGGCAGCGTCATGCGGCCCATCACCGACAAGCACAACGTCTCCCGGGCCAAGCTGGCCTACCTCATCGACGCCACCGCGGCGCCCATCTGCATCATCGCCCCCATCTCCTCCTGGGCCGCCGCCGTGGCCGCCTTCGCGGAGGACGGCCAGGGCCTCAACCTGTTCATCCGCGCCATTCCGTATAATTTCTACGCCCTGCTCACCATCGTCATGATGGTGGGGCTGGTGCTGCTCAACGTGGACTTCGGGCCCATGGCCAAGCATGAGAAAAACGCCGTGGAAAACGGCGACCTGTTCTCGGGCTCCAACCCCTACGCCATGATGGACCAGGAGATCGACGAGACCAAGGGTAGCGTGCTGGACCTGGTGCTCCCCATCGCGGTGCTGGTGGTGGCCTGCGTCATCGGCATGATCTACTCCGGCGGCTTCTTCTCCGGCGAGGGCTTCGTGTCCGCCTTCTCCAATTCCGACGCCTCCGTGGGCCTGATGCTGGGCTCCGCCTTTGGGCTGGTGTTTACGCTGATCTACTACTTCTTCCGCAAGGCCATGTCCTTCAAGGAGATGATGAGCTGCATTCCTGAGGGCTTCAAGGCCATGGTGCCCGCCATCATGATCCTCACCTTCGCCTGGTCGCTGAAGAGCATGACCGACTCCCTGGGCGCGAAATACTTCGTGCGTGACTTCGTGCGCTCCGCCTCCGGGCTTCAGGTGCTGCTGCCCGTGATCGTGTTCGCGGTGGGCTGCCTGCTGGCCTTCGCCACCGGCACCTCCTGGGGCACCTTCGGCATCCTCATCCCCATTGTCCAGAGCGTGTTCCCCATGGACGATCCTCTGGCCATCATCTGCATCTCCGCCTGCATGGCCGGCGCGGTGTGCGGCGACCACTGCTCCCCCATCTCCGACACCACCATCATGGCCTCCGCCGGCGCCCAGTGCGACCACGTGAACCACGTGTCCACCCAGCTGCCCTACGCCATCTCCTGCGCGGTGATTTCGGGCGTGACGTACGTCATCGCCGGGGCGCTGGCCGCCTTCGGCGCGCCGGGGATCATCGCCCTGCCCATCGGCGTGGTGATGATGCTGGCATTCCTGTTCCTGATGCAGAAAAAAACTGCGTAACCTGCAAAGCCCCCGCCGGAAGGCGGGGGCTTTCCTTTTACTGCTCCGTATTCAGGCCGTAGTACTCAATGAGCCGTTTCACCGCGTCCAACGCCGAGGTTGGCTCCACCCACAGGTCGGGGAGGTAGCCCACGCCGTCCCGGTTTTCATTGGTTTCGGTGGAGATGAGGCCGGTGCCTATTCCGCAGTGCAGGCCGGAGTGGGGAAGATAGAGGTTGATATTGTTGGCAGTGAGGTAACAGCCGGTGGTGAGGCCGCCCACGGTAAGGGAATCGGCCACCGCGTGGAAACGAAGCACCGTCCCCTCTCCCGCGGAGGCCGTCCCCTTGTCCTGGAGGACAAAAGTGGGGCCGGAGCGTTCAGCCCACGCCCCGCCGGAGGCGCCGGTGGGATTCAAAGGGCAGTATGTACCTATATGCTCGGGGGAGATGAAAATATGGTGATAAAGGAAGAGCTGGCTGCATCGGTAAGTGATAGTGCCCCTGCGCTCCCCTTTCCCGCCGGACCAGCCTTGGAACCAGCCGTCGATATACTTTTCATTTCCGCCGCGGTTTCCCCGGACGTCGAAAATGAGCAGCGGGCTGCCGGCATACTCTTCGCCGCAGGAGGCGAGGCGCTCCAGGGCCTGGAGATCGTCGGGGTCCCAGCTGCCGTTGACCAAGGAGGCCGCCATGCGCCGGGAGATAAGGATGGGAACACCCTCCCAGTCGGATACAGAGAAAGCACGGGCCGAGAAAGCGCTGGAGAGCCGGGAGGCCCTTTTCCAGGTAAGAGGGTTCCCGTCCAGTGTGGAGGGCAGGTCGCTGCCGTCATGGCTGATGGCGGCGTACCAGTAACAGATGCGGCCGTCCGGGCCGATGGTGGGCTTGAGCCAGTCAGGGTTTTCCACCCCGTCCAGGCTGTCCAGGTAGACGTCCGGCACGTAGTACATGTACTGGACGTGGTCCCACATGGCATAATTGCCCAGGGTGAAATGCCTGTCAATGAGGATTGGGGAGAGGTGCCGGTAGAGCACGTCGTTTAAATCCTGGACGGTGGGGGCCTCCATGGCGGCCAGCTCCTCCTTCACCGCGTCCCGGATGGGGAAAAAGGTATCGTCCCCGCCGAAGTAGTGGTAAGCCCCGTAGGTGGTCTGGAGGAGCAGGAAAAAGGTGTCCGCGTCAGCCAGCAGGCCGTCTTTGGTCAGGTTCTCCTCCGGGCCATGCTTTGTGGAGAGCAGCTCTATCTCCGCCTCGGTAAAGGTCTGGTTCTGCTCGTGGAAATCCGGGGTAAATGGGGAAATGTCCGGGGGTTCCTCCTGCGTGATGATTGCCCTCCGCGCGGCGTTCACCCCGTCCAGGAATTCGCGGAAGTCCACCGGCTCCGGGGTGGGGGTGGGTTCAGGCGTGGGACTGGCGGTAGGAGGCGGAGAGGTGGGGGCTGCGGGAGGCTCCGCCGCCGGGGCACAGCCCGCCAGCAGGACCAGCGCCAGGAATAGGGATACCAGAGCGCGTTTTTTCATGACAATCACCTTTCTTTCAAAGCTGCGCCGGAGACGCCCCAAGAGGATGCTGATAATATAGATGATTAACCTATATTATATTAACAATAATACTGTAGCACAATGGAAGCCGACGCGCAAGAGGGAATTGCGGGGCGGCGCAAAAAAAGCCCTCCGGAAAACCGGAGGGCTTCGTTCAGATGGGTTTGCGGGGGTCCTGATCCGCCCAGAGGGTGGAAAAGTAGTCGTAGTACGGCATAAGGAAGGAGAAGCCCTCCACCAGCCGGCCGGCCAGGGCGGGGGTGTAGAGCAGCTCGCTCAGCTCCTCCTCGTGGCCCAGGGACAGGGACTTCTTATTGTACCACCCCTCCAGGCCGGGCTGGGCGCAGGGCTTTTTGCGGCTGTACTCCGGGCCGTCCAGGGTGAATTCCTCCTGCTTGGCCAGCCTGCCGTGGAGCTTGAGCAGGGGATTGGGGTCGCGGTCGATGCGGGCGCGGTGCTTCTCCATCACCGACGCCTGGGCGCACCAGAAGCCCATGCCGTAGCTCCAGCTTTCCGGGGCCAGTTCGAACCAGAACACCGGGTGATCGCCGCCGGACTCGCTGCCGAAGCGGAACAGGGACAGCCAGAGGTGGTCCTTGTAGGGCCCCCGGCCGAATAGCCGCCGGGCGTCCCGGTAGATGCGGGAGACCTTTAAATTCAGCCCGCTCTTGGGGAAGCGGTCCAGCAGCTGAGCCTGGACCTGCCCGCCCAGCTCCTTCATGGGGGTGAGGAAATAGGTCTGATAGTCGGACTTGTGGGCCTCGAACCAGGGCCGCTCGTTGTTGAAGCGGATGCCCCACATGAAGTCCACCGTCTCCTGTGAAAAGCCTTCAAACATGGCTCAGCCCTCCGTGCCGCTGGGGCGCAGCCAATCCGGCATGGTCTCTATGGGATCGGGGGCCGGGCTGGGGGTGGCCCAGGGGTCGATGGGGCCGGGATCGGTGCTGGGCCACGGGTCGGGAGTAGGCCAGGGATCGGTGCTGGGCCACGGATCGGGGGTGGGCCAGAGATCAGCGCTGGGCCACGGGTCCGGCGTGGGCAGAGGCGCTATAGTGGGGGGCGGCTCGGGCGCGGAGGGCTCCGGGCTGGGCTGGGTCCCTGGACCCCAGGGACCCTCGTCGGCGGGGTTGTAGAGGATCTTCTTGTCCCGCTTGGCGTAGCGGCTGTGGTTTTCATAGGTGCGGGAGAGCAGGTTGCCGTCGGCGTCGTACACACAGCGGTACACGTCCACCTCGTAGCCGGTGTAGGGGGTCACGTCCACCTTGGTGGTGCCCCGCTCGATGGTCTCATCCGGCTCGTACACGGTGGTCCAGGGGGTGGAGGATAGGGTGTAGCGCTGGGTCTCCACATAAATGCCCTCGGGGTTGCTGCCGTAAAACTGGACGGTGAGCTTGCCCCAGGCGCCTCCCTCGCAGTAGGCCACGATCTTGATGGGGAAGCCGGTGTTGTTGCGGAACTTGAAGTCCAGGGAGGGGTAGAAAATGGTGGCGTCCAGGCCGTTGGCGATGTAGCCGGTGGAAAAGGCGTGGCAGGCCCGCTTTACGATCTCCAGGTTGGAGTACACCGCGCAGTAGTACAGGGAGGAGGACACCTGGCATACGCCGCCGCCGTCCATGGCCACGGTCTCGCCGTTCTGATAGCCGGTGCTGGTCTTGTAGCCGTTGCGGGCGCTGGGGTCGCCAATGGTGTCGATATAGGAAAAGACCTCCCCGGGCTGGATGACCTTGCCGTTGCAGGACTCGGCGGCCCGGTTCACGTTGAAGGAGCGGTTGGCCACCCCGTCCATGTTGGTGGTGACGGAGGCCAGCAGGTCTTTATAGAACATGGACTCGTCGGGGTTGGTGCCCGGCGGGGTGTATTCCAGGGGGATGGTGACGGTCTCGCCGGGGGCGGCGGCGTCCAGGATGGCCTGGGCCTCCTCCGCGTTGACGGACAGGCCGATCACCGCCGGGGTGAGATTGCCCGCTTCGTCCACGCCGGGGGCCTTGGGCTCCACGTGGACCAGCTCATGGAGCACCTGCCCGCTGAGCTCCGCGCCGGGCAGCACCTGGGGCTCCACCTGCAGCTCGCTCTTGCCCTGGGCAAGGGCCTCCTCTACCTGGGCCAGCAGGGCGTCGGCGTCCAGCTCCTGCCCGTCGGTGCCGGGGGTGACGCTCACCGATTCCTCTCCCAGCTCATAGGTGAAGTCCACCGGGGGGACGTAGAGCTCGCTGGCGATAATCTGGATCATCCGCCGGACCTGCTCCTCCCCCTCGGGGGTGAAGGCGGCGGCGGAGAGGGACAGGTCGGTGGGCTCCTGCGCCAGCCCCAGCCAAAGGGCGGCCAGCTTCCAGAAGGGGGCGCTCTGCTTGGCGGCGAAGCCCACGTCCACCGCGGCCTCGGGGGAGCAGGCCAGCAGCTCGCCGGTGAGCTCCAGCCGCTGGCCGTCGCCGTAGAGGAGGGTGAGCCTGCGGGTATCCAGCCGCTGGTCCATCTCGTGGCTGACCACGGCCAGGGCGTCCTCCCGGGTGAGCTTGCCCAGGTCGGCCACCGTCTCGCCCTTGTCGTCCACCGCCACCGCGCCGGGCAGCAGCTGGCCGTTATCCTGCACCCAGGCGCACAGACCGAACCAGCCGCCCGCGGCCACGGCCAGCAGGGCGGCCGCCGCGATGCCGGCGATCAGCGCCACGGGAATGGGTTTTTTGGGAGTAGACTGTTCCATAAAGCAGAAAACCTCCTACGAACACAATCTAAAACATTGTACCACTATATCGTGAATTGAGCAAGGAAAAGTATGCAGAAAAAAGGTTACAATTTGGTGTCAAAGCTGTGGAAAAGTGTGGAGAAGGCCGAAATTTGTGGGAAAAGCCGCCTGTCAACGGTGCGACAGGCGGCTTTTCGGCGGCGTTAGGGGCGGGCGTCAGCCCTTGTGGCTCTCCACGATGGCGCCGGAGCGGAAGGCGGCCACCAGGTCGATGAGCTCGTCGATCTGGCCCTGGAGCTTGCGGCCGATGTCGGTTTGGAGGATCATGGCGCGGCTCTCCAGGCGCTCGAACACCTGGGTGGTGGAGGCGATGTCGTAATTTTTGCGGATGGCGGCGGCCCGGCCCACAAAGGGCTCGTGGGCCACCAGGCGGAAACAGGCGGAGTTGTAGATGAGGGTGTACCCGGCGATGCCGGTGGTTTTTTGGTACGCCTTGCAGAAGCCGCCGTCGATGACCACCAGCTTTCCGCCGCCCTTCACGGGGCTCTCCCCCTTCTTGGACTTCACGGGGACGTGGCCGTTGATGATGTGGCAGTGGGGGCCCTCCAGGCCGAACTCCTTGAGGATGTCCTCGCACACCGCGGGGTCGTTATACAGGGTGTAGTAGGCGTTTTTGGCCTCCACATGGGTGGACTCGTCCGCGATGAAGCGGCGCTCGAAGGTGGTCATGCGGTCCCGGCCGAAGATGGGGGAATTGCGCCCCGCCCACAGCCACCACAGGAAATCCATCCCCTGCTGCCGGTCCGGGGAGCCGGGCTTGTTGTAATAGGCCCGGCGGGCCACCCGGTCGGCGTAGTCCAGGAAGGCCTTGCCGCTCAGCCCGTCGCAGCCGTGGCCGATGGAGAAGCGCATGAAGGTGCCGTCCGCCTCCATGGGGATGCAGCCGTGGAAGAGGAGATTGCCGTTGCAGATGCGGTACAGGCTGCCCTTGGAGTAGAGGAAGCGGACATGGCGCTGGAGCTTCTCGCTGTGGCGGAAGGAGCGGGTGAGGGTGTTGATGAGGGTGTCCTCCTCGGGGGTGAGGGCATAGGGGTCGGCGGGGTCCACGGTGGGGAAGTCGGTGTCCAGCATGGGGTAGACCGCGCCGTCGATGGTGATGGTTTTGGCGTCGTAGTCCACCTTGTCCAGCAGCAGCCGGTCGTCCATGCGGAAGGCGGGGTTGCGGCGGATCTTCTGCCCCTCCAGCTTGAAAAGGATCATGGAGATGGCCTTGTTCATCCGGGCGCAAAGCACCCGGTCCCGGTCGCTGATCTTATCCTCGTCCTCCTTGGCCACCTTCACCTCGAAGCAGCTGATGTCGCTCTTGCGGTAAAACTCGTCGGCAAACACGGACAGGGGCCGCAGGGAGATGCCGTAGCCCGTCTCGATGACCTCCAGGTTGTTATAGCGCAGGGAGTTGACCAGCACCGTGGCCACCAGGGTGCGGGAGCCGGAGGCGGCCCCCATCCACAGGATGTCGTGATTGCCCCACTGTATGTCCACGCTGTGGTACTGCATTAGGCTGTCCATGATGACGTCGGCCCCGGGGCCCCGGTCGAAGATGTCCCCCACCAGGTGCAGATGGTCCACCGCCAGGCGCTTGATGAGCTCGCACAGCTGGATGAGGAAATTGGACGCCCGGTCCAGGTCGATGATGGTGTTGATGATGTTCTCGTAATAGTCCCGCTTGTCCGCCTCGTTCTTCTCGTAGTGGGTGTGGATCAGCTCGTCGATGATATAGGCGTACTCGGGGGGCATGGCCTTGCGCACCTTCGAGCGGGTGTACTTGGCGCTGACCAGGCAGCACAGGTCGATGAGCCGGTGGAAGGTGATGCGGTACCACTCCCGCATGTCCTGGGTCTCCCGCTCGATCTCCTCCAGCTTTTCCTCGGGGTAGTAGATGAGGGTGGCCAGCTGGTCCCGGTCGGACCGGGGGACGGTGGAGCCCAGCAGCTCGTCGATCTTCACCCGCACCACGCCGGAGGCGGAGTTGAGGATGTGCTGAAAGGCTTCGAACTCCCCGTGGACGTCGGACAGGAAATGCTCGGTGCCCTTGGGCAGGTTCTGGATGGCGCGCAGGTTGATGATCTCGGTGCAGGCGGCCTGGACATTGGGGTAGTGCCGGGCCAGCAGCTTCAGGTATTCCAGCCGCTCGGGGGAAAAGGTGACGGTTGGCTTCATGGGGCGGCCTCCTTTGTGGGATAATTTCGTGTGTCCCTATTATGCCACAGATCGGAGAAAAATGGAAGAGGAAAAGGCGCAGAAACGAAAATTTTTCCGTTTCTGCGCCTTGTTCTTGTTAAAAATGTGTCAAGTCAATGGCTTCTGCGGGCCTCACAGCAGGTAGCTGTTTTCCCGGCAGGCCACTTGCAGGGCTTTGAGCTTATAGGTGGCGAAGCCCTCCGTCACCAGGGGCTCCCGCTTGCACAGCTCATCCGCCTCCTCATAGCTGTCCGCCCGCAGGATATACATGCCGGCCACGCCGGGGTAGCCCTTGAACACCCCGCACAGCTCCAACCGCCCCTCGTCGTCCAGCGCCCTGATGTTGGCCACGTGGCGCTCCACGGCGGCCTTGGTCAGCCGGTTATAGGTTTTGGTTTTCTCAATAAACATCACGTACAGCCATTGTTCCATGGGCCATTCTCCTTTCAGAATGTCAAATTTCCCGCCGCCCCTCCAGCGCCCGCTCGTCGGCGCAAAGTCCGCTGTGCTCCGCTTCCGCCTGCGGCGAAAGCTGCAATCGCTCCCTTGCGCCTCCTCTCCCCACAAAGCCTGAAGGACGGCTTTGCGGGGGCCCCTATATTTCCCTCCGGCCTTCCAGCGCCCGCATTAAAGTGGCGTCATCGGCAAACTCCAAGTGGCTGCCCACCGGGATGCCGTAGGCCAGGCGGGTGGTGCGCACCCCGAAGGGCTTGAGCAAACGGCTGAGGTACATGGCGGTGGTCTCGCCCTCGGTGTCCGGGTTGGTGGCCATGATGACCTCCTCAACCCCGCCGGAGGCCGCCCGCTCCACCAGCTGCTGGATGCGCAGGTCGTCCGGCCCCACGTGGTTCATGGGGGAGATGACGCCGTGGAGCACGTGGTACACCCCCTGGTACTCCCGGGAGCGCTCCATGGCCACCACGTCCTTGGGGTCGGCCACCACGCACACCACGCTGTGGTCCCGCTTGGCGGAGGCGCACAGGGGGCACTCTCCCTCCCCGTCGGTGAGGTTCTGGCACACGGGGCAGCAGCCAATGCTCTTTTTCGCGTCCAGCAGGGCGGCGGCGAAGTCCTGGGCGGTCTGCTCCGGCTGGTCCAGAATGTAGAAGGCCAGGCGCTGGGCGCTCTTGCGGCCCACGCCGGGGAGCTTGGCGAACTGCTCCACTAGATTTTCTAAGGCGGCGGGGAAATAGTCCATGGGAAAACCTCCAATAGCAAGGGTAGTCCGGGTTCAGATGACCGCGTTGGGAGAGGTACCGGCAATGCGCCGGCTCAATTCGGCCAGCTTCGGGAGAAAATCAGTCTCGTAATCATACCAGAGCACCTCGTCCACAGTGGTGCAGACCAGTGGGGCAAATGCGGAAAACAGGCTCATGATTCCATCGGGGCAGGCTTCCGCCAGCTGTTTGCCCTGAAAGAGGACATCCAGCTCAAAGAAGCTGAAATAGCCCCGGGGCACCTTTTTCTGCTCCGCCAGCCGGATCGGGACGCTGGGGCCGTTCCAGCGGCTTTTGGTCTGACACAGTCTCGTTTCAAGGCTGATACCAGGGAGGGTATGCAGGCCAGGGACAGCTTGGACCTGCCGGGTCAGCACCCGGACGGCCTGTTCCTCATAGGCAAGTATCCGCTCCAGGAGGCCAACGTCCGACCACGGTTCTTCCAGTTTGTACGTCATTCCGCTGCTCTCCGCAGCGTTTCAATGGCCGCCGCCGGGTCGGCCGCGCCGTACACTGCCGACCCCGCCACCAGCACCGTGGCCCCGGCCTCGATGACCTGCCGGGCGGTGCCGGGGGCGATGCCGCCGTCCACCTCCAGCTGGCAGGCAGGGTTATAGCGGTCGATGAGGGCGCGCACCTCCCGGATGGTATCCAGCTGGGACTCCATGAATTCCTGTCCGCCGAAGCCCGGTTCCACCGTCATCACCAGCACCATGTCCAGCTGCTCGATGTAGGGCAGGACGGCCTTGGCCGACGTGATGGGCCGCAGGGCCACCGCCTTCTTCACTCCGTTGGCCTCCATGGCCCGCAGGGCGGCGGCGATGCGGGTTGGGTGGCAGGCCTCCAGGTGGACGCTGAGCAGGTCCGCTCCGGCCTGGCAGAAGGCGTCGATGAAGCGATCCGGCTTGTCGATCATCAGGTGGACGTCCAGGAACATCTCCGTGTGCTTCCGGATGGACGCCACTACGGGCACGCCGATGGTGATGTTGGGGACGAACATGCCGTCCATCACGTCCACGTGGAGCCAGTCGGCGGCGGACACGCGGCTGATGTCCCGCTCCAAATTGCAAAAGTCCGCCGAGAGGATGGAAGGGGCGATCTTGACCATGATTTTCTCCCTCGTTTTCTGAAAGTTACGCCGGGGGACAGCCCCCGCGCCCCGCCGGGAGGCGGCGCAACCGCCGTCCCCGCGCATAGGATAGAGCACGCGGAGGTCGCCGCCAGGGCAGGCTGGGCGGTTCCCCCATGCCCCCGCTCGCGTCCGGCTGCTGCTCTGGCCGGCGCGCCGCACCTGAATACCCCCCGCCGCCGCAATCTGTGGAGGCGGGGGGATTGTGAACCCGCCGGAGGGGGACAGGCCTCACCCGGTGATGGTCCCGCTGGCGGCCACCTCCCGCACGTCGTAGCCCTCCCGCTTCAGCGCGTCCATGATCGACTGCTTATGGCTCAGGCCGAAGGCCTCCAGCGTCACCTTCAGCTCCACCCCCGCCTGGCGGTTGATGTTGACGAACTGGTTGTGGTCCAGCTTGATGATGTTCCCGCTGAGCCCGGCCACCAGATCAGCGATGCGCAGCAGCTCGCCGGGCCGGTCGGGCAGCTGCACCGAGAAGGTGAAGATCCGCCCCCGGTTGATGAGCCCGTGCTGCACCAGGGACGAAATGGTAATCACGTCCATATTGCCGCCGGACAGCACGCTCACCACGTTCTGCCCCGGACAGTCCAGGTGCTTGAGGGCGGCGATGGTGAGCAGCCCGGCGTTCTCCACGATCATCTTGTGCTTTTCCATCACGTCCAGGAAGGCGTCCACCAGCTCGTCGTCGTCGATGGTGAGGATGCCGTCCAGGTTTTTCTGGATGTAGGGGAATACCTGGTCCCCGGGGGTTTTGACGGCCACGCCG
This sequence comes from uncultured Oscillospiraceae bacterium, assembly GCA_949841355.1. GTDB lineage: Bacteria > Bacillota > Clostridia > Oscillospirales > Oscillospiraceae > Enterenecus. The sequence continues at coordinate 128,417 of CATKZP010000001.1, read as the reverse complement.
TCGGCTATGGTGGTCACCTTGTCCAGCGTCGCCACATGGCCCGCCTCCAGGCTGGCCTTCATGGATGCCGCCCCGGTGGGCTCCACGCCGACGACCCGCACCGAGGGGTTGAGCAGCTTGGCCAGGGTGGACACGCCCGCCGCCAGCCCGCCGCCCCCCACGGGCACCAAAATCACGTCCACATCGGGCAGGTCCTTGAAGATCTCGTAGGCGATGGTGCCCTGACCGGTGGACACCGTGAGGTCGTTGAAGGGATGGACGTAGGTGAGGCCCTCCTCCTGGCTGAGCTGGGCGGCCAGGGCGGCCGCGTCGTCAAAGGTCTCGCCGTGGAGCACCACCTTGGCGCCGTAGTCCTTGGTGTTGTTCACCTTCACCAGGGGGGTGGTGGTGGGCATGACGATGGTGGCCGCTACCCCCGCCTTCTGGGCGGCGTAGGCCACGCCCTGGGCGTGATTGCCCGCCGAGGCGGTGACCAGCCCCCGCGCCTGCTCCTCCTCGGACAGGGAGGAGCACTTGAAATAGGCCCCCCGGATTTTGTAGGCCCCGGTGACCTGCATGTTCTCCGGCTTGATATACACGTGGCTGCCGGTGGTTTTGGTGAAGAAGGGGCTGTAGATCAGGTCGGTGCGGTGGAGCACGCCGTCCAGCGCCCTGCGGGCGGCGCGAAAATCGTCTAATGTCATCATGGTGAGCAGGCTCCCTTATTGATGTGAGGATATCGCCCCATTTTACATGAAGAAATTGTTAAAGTCAACCGCTCCGCCCCCCTTCTTCTTGACAGGGGGCTTGTCCGGGGAGTAAAATGAAAAGCAGACTTGGAAAGGGGGCAAAGGGCCGTGGCCTATGTGAAAAAGCGAAGCGTGCTGCCCATCTATTTCATCGGAGGGACCTGGCTTGTGTGGGCGTGGCTGCTGCGGGCCCCCCTGTACCGGCCCAGCCACTATATCATGGCGGCGCTGGCCTCCCTCATCGCCTACTACGTGGGCAAGATGCTCTTCCCCGACCGGGGGTATGAGGTGCAGGACGCCCCGCCGTCCGCCCAGCAGGCCCAGCCCCGGCCCCAGCCCAAGCAGGAGCAGAAGCCCAAATCCACCGGCAATCCCGAGATCGACGCGCTGCTGGCGGAGCGGGACCGGGCGGTGAGCGAGATGCGCCGGCTCAACGACGCCATCGAGGACCCCAGAATCTCCGCCCAGATCAGCCTGTTGGAGACCACCACGGGCAAGATCATCGACACCGTGGCCGCCAGCCCCGGCAAGCTGCCCCAGATCCGCAAGTTCATGAACTACTACCTGCCCACCACGCTGAAGCTGCTCAACGCCTATGACCGGATGGACTCCGCCGGGGTGTCGGGGGCCAACATCGACGGCACCAAGGGCAGGATCGAGGACATGCTGGACACCATCTGCACCGCCTTCACCCGCCTGCTGGACGACCTGTACGGCGAGGAGGCCATGGACATCTCCGCCGAGATCACCGTGATGGAGCAGATGCTGGCGCAGGAGGGGCTGGGCGGCATGACCCTGGGCGGCTCGTGAGGGCGGCCATGAAGAAAAAAATCACCAAAAAAGGGTACCGGGTGCTGGCCGTTGTGTGGGCCTTGGCCGCCGCGTCCATGGCGGTGGCGTTTGTGCGGCGGCTGCCGCAGTTCAGCCTGCCGCTGTTTCTGCTGGCGGCGCTGAGCGTGCTCATCGCGGCCAACTTCTGGCAGAGCTTCCGCAGGACGCCGGAGGAGACGGTCCCGGACCTGTTCTCCGCCCCGCCCAGATTTTCCGACAACCCGGTGCTGTTTGACGACATCCCCGACCCCCATACCAAACCATTCAACAAAAATTCGGAGGAGAATACGCATGAGTGACGAGCTGAACATGATGCCCGAGCTGACCCTGGACCCCACCGGCTCCGCCGCTGCGGCCCAGGCCGCTCAGGAGGCCCAGGCCGCCGCGGCCCCCAAGGCGCCGGAGGCCCCCAGCCTGACCTTGGAGAACACCATCAGTCCCGACGACGCGGCCGCCGTCCAGGCCGCCCGCGACGCCCAGGCCATCCAGCTGGACGAGAGCCAGCTGTCCGAGGCGGAGCGCAAGGTGGTCAACGACTTCGCCCAGAAAATCGACATCACCGACTCCACGCAGGTGCTTCAGTACGGCGCGGCGGCCCAGAAGAATATCGCCGGCTTCTCGGAGAACGCGCTGAACAACGTGCGCACCAAGGACCTGGGAGAGGTGGGACAGGCCCTGTCCTCCCTGGTGGTGGAGCTGAAAACCTTCGGCCAGCCGGAGAAAAAGGGCATCGCCGGCTTCTTCCAGAAGAAGAGGAACGAGGTCATCGCCATGAAGGCCAGCTATGACAAGGCGGAGGTCAACGTGGACAAGATCGCCTCCATCCTGGAGGGCCACCAGGTCACGCTGATGAAGGACATCGCCATGCTGGACCAGATGTATGAGCTCAATACCAAGTATTATAAAGAGCTGACCATGTATATTCTGGCGGGCAAGAAGGCGCTGATGAAGGCCCGGGGCGAGACGCTGGAGGAGCTGCGCAAAAAGGCGGCGGAGAGCGGCTCCCAGGAGGACGCCCAGAAGTATAACGACTTCGCCAACCTCTGCAACCGCTTTGAGAAGAAGCTCCACGACTTGGAGCTGACCCGGATGATCTCCATTCAGATGGGTCCTCAGACCCGGATGATCCAAAATAACGACACGCTGATGCTGGAAAAGATCCAGTCCTCCCTGGTGAACACCATCCCGCTGTGGAAGAGCCAGATGGTGCTGGCCCTGGGGCTGGAGCACTCCCGCCAGGCCACCGCCGCCCAGTCCGCCGTCACCAACATGACCAACGAGCTTTTGAAGAAGAACGCCGAAATGCTCAAGATGGGCACCATCGAGACCGCCAAGGAGGCGGAGCGCAGCGTGGTGGACATCGAGACCCTCCAGCACACCAATCAGCAGCTGATCTCTACGCTGGACGAGGTGATGCAGATTCAGAAGGACGGCGCCCAGAAGCGCAAGGAGGCCGAGCTGGAGCTGGGCCGCATCGAGGGCGAGCTGAAGCAGAAGCTGCTGGAGCTGCGGGGCTGAGCGCGACGATAGCCGCGCAGGGGAGCTTGGACCGGAGCGAGGCCGAGCGCAGGGACGCACAGCGCCCCGGAGACCAGGCCGAGTCGGAGGGAAAGCGACCCGGACGCGCGGCCAATCGGAGCGTGACAATGCCGCGCCCTCATCTGTCACGGCTTCGCCGCGCCACCTTCCTCCCACAGGGGAAAGCCTTTGGCGCACCAAATCAAAGCGTCCGTGTTTAGAAAGGACTTCTTATCATGCCTGTATTTCCAATTAAATTGATTTTGATGCTGGCCCTCCCGGTGGTCATTGCGGCGGCGGTGCTGGCTGCGGCAAGCAAGCGGGGGGTCGGTGTATTCAAAAAGCAGGGAGTGGCCTGGGGGCTGACAGCCTTGATGATCTTCGCCGCCATTGGCATTGGTTATGCCAATGCCCCCGTCAACCGGCCAGTCCCGGAGCCCAACCGGCCCGGCAGCGCCGCCGTCCCGGACCTCAACTATGTGTGGGACGACGCCAACGCGCTGTCCGCCCAGACCGAGCGGGAGCTGTATAAGCGCAATGAGCGGCTGTGGAACAGCCACAGCGTGTCCATCGGCGTGGTCACCTGCGACAACGCGGAGGACCTGGGCGAGTACGCCATGAAGTGCTCCGAGGTGATGGGCCTGGGCGGCTATGACTTCATCGTGGCGCTGGACATCGCGGGCGAGAATTACTGGCTGATCCAGGGAAACGACCTGCGCCGGGACTTCACCGATCAGGACTGCTCCGACTTTGCCTATGACTGGATGGAACAGCCCTTTGCGAAGGGGGACTACGACAAGGCGGTGCTCAAGCTCACCCAGGCGCTGGAGGACTGGTATGACAACTACTTTGACTGACCCCGGAAAGGAGGCCCTGCAATGGACGGTTTTTCTGATCTCATCCTCATCATCGTGCTGGCGGTGATTCTGCTGTGCGTGATGGAGGGCTCCCACCGGCGGCGCTGGCGCTGCGGCTGGTATGGGCCCACCTATGTGTACCGGCCCTTCTATATCTTCCGGCCCCGGCCTCCCCGCCCCCCCAGGCCGCCCAGAGGTCCCGGATTCGGTCCGGGTCCCGGCATGGGCTTTGGCCCCGGACCTGGTCCCGGCGTAGGTTTTGGTCCCGGGCCGCGCCCCGGCGCGGGGCGCCGTCCCAGCCCCAGGCCGGGCGGACCCTTCGGCGGCGGGCGTCCCGCGGGCGGCGGCGGACGGCCCATGAGCGGCCCGCGGCCCGGCGGGTCCTTCGGGGGAGGGCGCTCCTTCGGCGGCGGAGGCCGCCCCGGCGGGTCGTTCGGCGGCGGACGCTCCTTTGGCGGGGGTGGGCGCTCCGGAGGCTCCTTCGGGGGCGGACGGGGCGGAGGGCGGCGCTGAGCGGCCGGACCTCAAGCCACGCGGCATGTTCCTATACAGCGGGAGACGGATTTGGACTCGTCTCCCGCTGTTCTATTTTGTCAAAAATTTGACCCTCCCGGCTCCAAAATTCGACAACTATAGAGAACTTGAAAAAAGGAGAGAAATCCCCATAAAGGTATGATATAATATCCATGTTCGTGTGCAGTCAGCAACCGCGGGACGGACCCGCGAGAAGGGACGAATGACCATGGGTATTGCGGACATTATCTCACTGCTGGGCGGGCTGGCCTTCTTCCTGTTCGGCATGACTCTGCTGGGGGACGGGCTGAAAAAGGTGGCCGGCAGCAAGCTGGAAACCGTGCTGGGCAGGCTCACCTCCAACCCCGTCAAGGGCGTGCTGCTGGGCGCGCTGGTGACGGCGGTGATCCAGTCCTCCTCCGCCACCACCGTCATGGTGGTGGGCTTCGTCAACTCGGGCATCATGCAGCTGAAGAGCGCGGTGGCCATTATTATGGGGGCCAACATCGGCACCACCGCCACCGGCTGGCTGCTCACCCTGGCCGGCATGGGGGGGAAGGGCGGCTTTTCCTCCGCCACCGTATTCGCGTTTATCGCCTTTATCGGCATCATCCTGTATTTCTTCTGCCGCAAGCAGGGGCAGAAAAACGTGGGGCTTATTCTGCTGGCCTTCTCGGTGCTTATGAGCGGGATGCAGACCATGAGCTCCGCCATGGACCCGCTGAAGCGGAGCGAAGCGTTTCTCCAATTCATCTCCGCCGCCTCCAACCCGGTGGTGTCGCTGCTCATCGGCCTGGGGGTGACGGCGGTGATCCAGTCCTCCTCCGCCTCCATCGGCATTTTGCAGGCGCTGTCCGCCACGGGGGCCATCAGCTACGAGGTGGCGGTGCCCATGGTGGTGGGTATTTCCATAGGCGCGTGCGTGCCGGTGCTGCTCTCCGCCATCGGGGCCAACGCCAACGGCAAGCGGGCGGCCTTCATTTACCCGTACTTCAATATCCTGGGGTCGCTGCTGCTCATCCCGTTCTATCTGGTGAATCACTTTTTGAATTTGGAATTTTTGACCCTGCCCGCCTCCGCCTTTGGCATCGCTGTGATTAACACGGCTTTCAACGTGGCCGCCGCCGCGGCGGAATTCCCCATGATGGACCGGCTGGAAAAGCTGCTGCGCGCCACGGTCAAGGATACGGAGAAGGACACCGAGGACGAGGAGCTGGAAGAGAACCTGCTGGACGAACGCTTTCTGGCCTACCCGCCCCTGGCCCTGGAGCAGAGCGGGCGCACCGTGGAGCGCATGACCGCCGCCGCCGTGAAGAACCTGAACCGCTCCATTGAGCTGTTCACCCGCTTCAGCCAGGAGAAGTATGAGAAGATCATGAGCCGGGAGAACGCGGTGGACCGCTACGAGGACAAGCTGGGCAATTACCTGTTCCATCTGAACAGCCACGGACTCAACGAGCGGGAGACCCTGGTGACGTCCCACTACCTGCACTGCCTTACCGATTTGGAGCGTATCTCCGACCACGCGGTGAACCTGGCCGAGCTGGCCCGGGAGATGGACAGCAAGGGCATCGCCTTCTCCCCCGACGGGCTGGAGGACATGGCCCGGGCCAGCAGCGCGGTGCTGGAGATCGTCGCCCTGGCCCAGCAGGCGCTGGAACAGGAGGACACCGGCCTGGCCCGGCAGGTGGAGCCCCTGGAGGAGGTCATCAGCACCATGCTGGAGGGGATGAAGCTGCGCCATATCCGGCGGCTGCAAAACGGCCTGTGCACGCTGGAGATGGGCTTCATCCTCAACGACTGCATCAATAACTTCGAGCGCGTGGCCGGGCACTGCTCCAACGTGGCCCTGGCGGTGCTGGAGCTGCGGTACGCCGATTTGCAGTTCCACGACTACGCCCGGGATGTGCGTAAGGGCGATCAGCCGGAGTTCCGCCGCTGGCTGGCTTTTTACAAGGAAAAGTACCTGGGCCCCGCCCCGGTGTAAAGGAAGCCGCCCCGTCCGTTTGGACGGGGCGGCGTTTTTTGCCTTGTCAGCGCTCGGGGTTCTGGGCCACGTCCAGGATGAGCTGAGCGCAGCGCTCCACCCCCACCAGGCTGGAATCCAGGGACAGGTGGTAGTTCTGGCTCATCCCCCAGTCCCGGTTGGCGTAGTGCTTGTAATAGGCCCGGCGGCGCTTGTCCTTTTCCTCCAGGCGCTTTTCCGGGGACAGGTCGGACTCGCCGTACAGCCGCACCACCCGGTCCGCCCGGTAGGGGATGGGGGCGTGGATGAACACGTTGAGCACGTCCTGATGGTCCCGCAGGATGTAGTCGGCGCAGCGGCCCACGATGACGCACGGGCCCTTTTCCGCCAGGTCCAGGATCACCCGGCATTGAATGACCCACAGGAAGTCGGCGGTGGACAGCCCGCTGTTCACGGGATGGCGCAGCCGCGCGCCGGGGAAGGCGTAGGACAGCAGGGACTGCCAGGGGGAGGCGTATTCCCCCTCTTGCTCAATGAATTTTTCGTCGAAGCCGGTCTCCACCGCCACCTGCTCCACCAATTTTTTGTCGTAATAGGGCACATTCAGCAGCTCGGCCACCCGCTTGCCCACGGACCGGCCGCCGGAGCCGAACTCCCGGCTGATGGTGATGATCTGCTTGCTCATGGTACAGCCCTCCTTTTCCGCCGGACGGCCGGAGCCGCCCGCGTATGGTTCGCTACACCCATATTATAGCAGGAGAGCGGGGGAAATGCAAGGAGGGCGGTGGGGCGCGGCTCTTTTTGAAGAACTCATTTTTTGGTTGATTTTACTTGCTGGGCGTGCTAGAATAAAACGGGAAAGACACATGTGTCTTTCCATTTGTGCCGTTCCGGCACAAATGATCCGCGATTACAAAAAAGGAGGGGCGGATATGGGCGATAAGCCTCCCGAGAAGGGACCTGCCGCCGGAAAGCCGACGGCGGCGGGGTGAACGGAAAGCGGCGCTTGGCAAACCACGGGAAACTGTGGGACTGCAAAGCTACGGGACTAAGGTAACGGAAATCCTTTCCGATGCTACGTTGGCCGGGTTGCGATTTTGGCAAACCATTGGAAACGATGGGACGCAAAGCCAGAGGCGCCGGGGGATACCCCACGCTCGTTCGGCTGCAACGCAAATCAGCGGAAACGCTGAGACGCAAAGCCAGAGGCTGCGGTGCGGTACGCGTGGTGCCGCGCTATGCTCGTTCGGCTGCCGGACCCTTTGCGTCCGAAAAAGCAAAGAAAGGGAGTAGAAAAATGAAGAAGTTAAACAAAATGTTGGCGGTTGCGCTGTCGCTGGTGCTGTGCCTTGGGATGATCGCGCCCGCGTTTGCGGCCAGCTTCACCGAGCTGCAGGGTGCGATTGACAGCACAGAAAATGGGCTGTTTGGTGAAAAGCAGGATATTTCCGCCAGCACAGACGAGCAGGGAAACCGCAATGTTACGCTCTTGGGTGACGTCGTCCGCGGGGAAGACGAAACCAACAAAAGCATCGTCATTGACGCCGAGGACGGTAAGGTCACCATCGACCTGAACGGCAAAAACATCGACGGCGATGACAAGGAGTCCGAGCACGCTGTAGTTGAGGTAAAAGGCGGCGACCTGACCATCAAGGACAGCACGGCCAAAACTGAGACGGACGCTGAAGGCAATGATGTTTACACATCCGGCGCTGTCACTGGCGGAAACCATGAAAAAGTCCCTGGCGGCGCTCCCGGGCATGGCGGCGGTGTGTCCGTCACCGGCGGCGGCTCCCTCACCATAGAGAGCGGCGCGGTCAAGGGCAATCATGCCGAGGAGAGCGGCGGCGGCGTGTATGTTGCCGGCGGCACTGTTACCATGAATGGCGGCCTGATCGACGACAACTACGCTGGACATTCCGGCGGCGGCGTGTCGGTGAACGCGGGTGCGACTGCTTCTGATGTTGTGTCGAGCTTTACGATGAACGATGGCACGATTTCCAACAATGAGAGCGGCCAGGGCGGCGCGGGCATATTTGTCAACGTCCTTCCGACCTCTCCAGTGGATAAGCAGGATGTTCCGGCGGATCGGAACTTTGCGACGCTGAATGGTGGCGCCATCAAAGACAATCACACAGCGACTGATGGCGGCGGCGTGTTTATCACCAACGGCACCCTGAACCTGAACGGCACTGAGATTTCGGGCAATACCGCAGGACGTAATGGTGCCGGTATGTTTATTACTGGCGGAAGCGAAGCCACGATGACAGGCGGCAGCGTTACCGGCAACAATGCCAACCTAGGTGGCGGCGGTCTTTGCCTGAACAATCAGGCAAAATTCACGATGACAGGCGGAGAGTTCTATAACAACTCCGCTGCAAGCTATGCTGATGACATCTATAAAGTGAAGGGAACGACCCTCAAGCTGTCCGGGGCTGCGCTGATGAACGTGGTGGGAGCGGACGGCAAACCCATCACGGGCTGGTATTGGGATAACAGCCAGCGCTGGAGCAATGAAACGGGAAATTCTCCGTATTCAGATGTAAGTTCGTTTGCAGATGGTGTATACGCTGGCCAGTTGCTGCTGAAGGCCGCCCATGACAAGTATTTCAACGTGGAGTACACCGACGGCGCGGACGGCTCTCTGTTTGACAGCCAGAAGTACGAGGTGGAGAATAAGAGCGCTGTCCCCATGTTCGAGGGCGAAATCCCCGCGCGTCCCGGCTATAACTTCGTGGGCTGGCAGGTGGACGGCGAGAACTTTGACCCTGAGACCGGCACCGTCACCGGTACGCTCATCCTGGTGGCCCGTTGGGAGGCGATCCCCGCGGTGGAAATCCCCGACGGCGGCGACACCGGTACCGGCACTGAGATCGACGAGCCCGCCGTGCCTCTGGCCGCCGGCCCTGTGACCCGCGCGGAGTTCCTGGACTACCTGTGGCGGCACGAGGGCGAGCCTGAGAGCGACGGCGTGTGCGCCTTTGAGGATGTGCCCGAGGACCATCCCTTCATCCTGGCCCTGGCCTGGGCCGAGCAGAATGGCATCGCCTTCGCCAATGAGGACGGTACCTTCCAGCCCGACGAGCTGGTCACCGTGGGCGCGGTGCGGGAGTTCCTGAACAACTTCGCCCAGGCGTTCGGCACCAACGCCGTGGCGGCGGCCGGCCTGGCCAGCCTGAGCGGCGATGATGACGAGGCCGTGCTCAACTGCGACGAGGTGCTGGCTGAGTTCTTCGGGGAGGAGTACGCCGCTCCCTCTGAGAACGAGGCGGCCTGACCCGGCGCGGTAAAGACCTAAACCGGCGAGAGGGCCGGACGCGAAAGCGTCCGGCCCTCTTTTTTCAGTGCGTCCGCGCGCCCCGCTCGCAGCGGTTGCCCCAGGCGTCGATGAGCTCCGAGCCCCGGTACACGCAGATGATCTCACAGTTGTTGGAGCAGCCGCCGCAGCCGGCCTCCCGGGTGCGGAACTCCATGTTCTCCACGGCGAAGTCAAAGTTCTGCCGTCCGCTGCCCCGCCGGGCCAGGATGGCCACGCCCAGCGCCCCCATCAGGTGGCCGTTGGGGTCCACGATTACCGGACAGCCCAGGGCGCGCTCAAAGGCGGCTACCACGCCCTTGTTTTTGCTCACGCCGCCCTGGAACACCACCGGGGAGACGATCTTCTTGCCCTTGCCCACGTTGTTGAGGTAGTTGGCCGCCACCGCGTTGCAGACGCCGGCGATGATGTCCTCCCGGGGGTGGCCCATCTGGATCTTGTGCACCAGGTCCGACTCCGCGAACACGGTGCACCGGGCGGCGATGGGGGTGGGGTGGGTGGAGCGCAGGGCGTAGTCGCCAATCTCCTCCACCTCAATGCCCAGGCGCTTGGCCTGGCTGGACAGGAAGGCCCCGGTGCCCGCGGCGCACAGGGTGTTCATGGCGTAATCCACGGCCACGCCGTTTTCCACCAGGATGATCTTGGAGTCCTGCCCGCCGATCTCCAGAATGGTGCGCACGTCGGGGTAGAAGGTGGTGGTGCCCACGGCGTGGGCGGTGATCTCGTTTTTCACCATGGTGGCCCCCAGGATGACCCCCACCAGCTTCCGGGCGGAGCCGGTGGTGCCGGTGGCCACGATCTGATAGCGGTCCTTGTCGAACTGGCCCTCCAGCAGGCGCACCAGCTCCTTCACCGCGCCGATGGGGTCCCCCTGGGTCCAGATATACTGGCTGGCCAGAACGTTGTTCTTCTTGTCGATGATGACGCCCTTGGTGGAGATGGAGCCCACATCGACGCCTAAATACGCGTGTTCCAAATCAGAGTACCTTCTTTCTCATGTCGATCATGTCGTAAAACGCTTCCAGCCGGGTCATGAGCCCCACGTCGCTGGTCTGGGCGTCATAGGTGAGGTAGAGCACCGGGATTTTGTAGTCCGCGCTGATGTTTTGCAGCACGGGCATCACGTCGATCTCCGGGGTGCAGCCGGCGGACTTGATGTGCACCAGCCCGTCGTAGCCCCGCTCGGCGCACTCCCGGGCGTACCAGATGTTGGCGGTGGAGGTGGGGCCCATTTCGTATTGGCACAGATCCCGCACCTTCACCCGCAGGTTCTTCTGGCCGCTGCCGTAGCGCAGGAACTGGTTGGTGACGTTCATCCAGCGGTGGACCTCCACCCCCATGTCCGCCAGCTTCTGCTCCACCTCCAGGTTGGAGAAGGCGTCCATAGCGGTGTAGAACTCCCCCACGATGCCCACCCGCAGGGGCCGCTGGGGCTTGCTGAGGGGGATGGATTGGAGCGCGCGCTTGGCGGCGCGGTAGCCCGCCTCCACGTCGGCGCGGCCCTGGGCGGTATACATGGCGGTGAGGAAGTCCTGATAGGCCCGCCGGTACTGGCCGTCGGAGGGGCCGAAGCCGCAGTTTTTGTAGTACTCGCAGGTGATCTCGTCCACGTACTCCGTCATCCGCAGCCCCTCCATGAACTGGACCAGGAAGCGGGCGTAATTCACCCTGGGGTTGAAGCGGCGCACGATGCGGATATACTCCTTTTTCTTGGACATGTCGTATTCCGACAGGTTGATGAACTCGAACTGGTAGCCCAGATCCCGCAGGATCTGCTCCAGCAGCTCCCCGTAGTACCCCAGGCGGCACAGGCCGTGGGTCATCAGCAGGGTGTCCGCCCCGGCCTCCAGCGCCTCGATCATGCTGCCCAGCATGGTCTTGAAGGGCGTGCACACGAAGTCGGGGCTGTATTTGGTGCCCAGCTCCATGGTGTGCTTGGTGAGGGCGGGAGGCATGACATACTTGCAGCCCAGGGCCTGCTCCACGATGTATTTAAAGGCGCAGTTATACTCCGCGTACCGGGGGAAGGAGACGTTTCTCGTTTTAATCTCTGACATTACAGCTTGCCCTCCTGAAAGCGGATGATGTCGATGAAGCTCTCCAGCCGGGTCTCCACCCCGGCGGTGCCGCTCTGGCTGTCCAGCACCAGGTTGAGCATGGGCACGCCCTTGACCCGGCGGGCGATGAGCTCGTTGACCATGGCGTCGGGGCCGCAGGGGAAGGCGCTGAGCAGGATGACGCCGTCCACGTCGCCGCGGTGCATGGCGATGCCGCCCAGAATCTCCCGGCTGATCTCCCACTTGCAGGTGGAGGACAGCTCCCGGCTGTGCTTGAGCGCCCCGTCCCGGTCCACCATGTCCGCCCGCAGGGGGATAACCCCCACCCGCTTGAGGTAATCGGTGACCGGCCTGCCCATATACGGGTCCTCGATGACATAGCTGTGGGCGGCGATGAGCACCTTGAGGCCGCTGCGCCGGTACTGCTGCTCATACTTCTGCACCCGGGCCTTGTAGTGGGCGGCCTGGGCCTTCTTGGCCAGCTTATAGGCCCGCCGTACGTCCTTCGGGGAGCGCCCCAGGGCGCGGCCCAGCTCCAAAAAGGCGGCGGCCTCATCCTTCTTTTGCTCCTCGTCCACCTCATAGGACAAAAATTCCTGTCCCGAATTGCGGAACACGCTGCGCACCAGGTCGGGGGTGGACTCAAAGCGGGTGCACATGCTTCGGTGCCGCCCGAAGTTGCTCACCCGGGGCACCAGGATATAGTCGCACCGCCCCACCAGAGCCGCCACGTGGCCCAGGTAGATTTTCAGGGACAGGCACGCCTCGTCGATGGCCAGGGCGGTGCCCCGCTCCAGGATGTCCCGGTCGGTGGGGCCGCTGACGGCCACCTCCATGCCCAGCTCCTGGAAGAAGGTGCGCCACAGCGCGTAATAGCGGTAGTACAGCAGGGCCCGGGGAAGGCCGATGGTAATGGTCTGTTTCTCCATTGCGCTATCCTCTGTATCTCAAGAAATAGGCGGCCGGCGGAGCGGCTCGCCATAAAATCAAAAAAGAGAGGCACGCTGTAAGCGTGTCTCTCTTTTTGGTGCGCGAGGCGGGAGTCGAACCCGCACGCCCTTGCGAGCACTGGCACCTGAAGCCAGCGAGTCTACCAATTCCACCACTCGCGCATCTTGCAACTGACGTTCAGCGCGAAATAAATACTACCATGATACGTGCCAATTGTCAACAGTTTTTTTTCTCTTGACAAAAAAGTTTTTCGGCATTATAATTTGCTTGTTCTCGCCGGAGGGGAAGTTCGTCCGGCGTCCATATGCGGATGTGCTGGAACTGGTAGACTGGCTAGCTTGAGGTGCTAGTGGCCCACGGCCGTACGGGTTCGAGTCCCGTCATCCGCACCAAAAAGGAAGACACCCTTTGGGTGTCTTTCCTTTTTCGTTTCAACGTCCGTCGGAAATGAATGCTTCCTGCGGCAAATTCTGATCTCCCCAGGCCTTCATATAGGCGATTACGTCCATAAAGCTCTGGCCCAGATCGGACAGGGTATACTCCACCCGCGGCGGAATTTCCTTGAAATCGTGCCGGATTAAGAAGCCGTCGGCCTCTAATTCTCTGAGCTGCTTTGTCAGGGAGGATTCCGTGATTCCACCCAGCTGGCGGCGCAGTGCTCCAAATCTATGGATACCACAAAAGGCGATATAGTAGAGAATTTCGAGCTTCCACTTGCCGCCCAGGATTTTTTGAAGTGCCGACATCGTTTTGCAGCGTTGGATTGCTGCTTCTGTTTTCCTCATAGCGCCCAACCTCCTGACGGCATTATACCGCCCGCGCAAAGAAAAAAGCAAGGTACTGCAAAAAAGTACCGTACTTTTATTTTCGCCGCAGCATGATATAATGCCCCAAAAACAAGGAGGGTTACGCAATGCACTACACCGGAACGATATGGAGGCCGCCTTATGAGGCGTCCTCGCTGCTGCTTGAGGTAACGGCGGGATGCACCCACCACAAATGCAAGTTTTGTACGCTTTACAATGATTTGCCCTTCCAATTCAGAATGTCGCCGCTGGAGGACATTAGGAGCGATTTGCAGGAGGTTCAGCTTTGGAGTACCGACCCTGTTTCGATGCTGACGGCCCGCTTGCAGGGAACGCCCAGGCCGGAACGCATTCAGCGGGCCTTTTTGACCGGAGCCAATCCTTTTGTATTGAAGGCTGAACGGCTTATGGCGGTGGCTGACTTGATCCGGGAGTATATTCCCTCGATAAAAACCATTGGATGCTTTGCCCGGATTACAGATGTCACGCGAAAGTCGGACGAGGACCTGACGGCCCTTCATGGGGCCGGATATGACGGCCTGACAATCGGGATTGAAACCGGCGACGATGAAGCCCTGGAATTTATGAATAAGGGCTATGCCGCCGCTGATATTGTGGAACAGTGCTGGCGTTTAGACCGGGCCGGCATCCATTACAGCTTCTTCTACCTGGTGGGTATTTCCGGCGCAGGCCGGGGGGAGATTGGCGCGAACGCCACCGCCGATGTCTGCAATCAGCTGCATCCGCAGCTCATTGGCGTCAATATGCTGACCATTTACCCGGACTCGGAGCTTTTTCGGGAAATTCAGCGGGGAAACTGGAAAGAGGAAAGCGAGATTGAAAAATACCAGGAAATCCGCACGCTGCTGGAGAGTTTGGAAATACCCACCCAATTTGCCGCGTTAGGCGCGTCAAATGCGTTTCAGTTCCAGGGAGCCCTGCCGGAGGACAAAGGGGCCCTTGCTGCGGCGCTTGATAAGATCATTGGAACTGTAAAGGAAGCGGATTTGCGGGAATACCGCGTGAATCTGCGGCATCTGTAACTTGTCAAAAAGCTGGTAAGAGATTCAAATTAATATGGAAACCGGGCCTGGACTATGGTAAAATAAAACACCCGCGAGGCCCGAAATATCAATTCATTCAAGAGGTTTCAGAATATGACAAGGATACTTTTCGTCTGCCACGGCAATATCTGCCGCAGCCCCATGGCTGAGTTCGTGATGAAGGATTTGGTAAAGAAAGCTGGGCTGGAGAGCCAATTCCACATCGAGTCCGCTGCCACCAGCACCGAGGAGATCGGCAACCCGGTGTATCCCCCGGCGCGGCGCAAGCTGGCGGAGCACGGCATCGACTGCACAGGCAAGACGGCCCGGCAGCTCACCAATACCGATTACGGCCGGTACGACCTGCTGATCGGGATGGACCGGGCCAATTTGCGCAATATGCGCCGCATCTGCGGCGGCGACGCCGGCGGGAAGCTGCACCTGCTGATGGATTTTTCCGACCGCCCCGGCGAAGTGGCCGACCCTTGGTATACAAACGATTTCGAGACCACCTGGCGGGATGTGCTGGCCGGGTGCCAAGGGCTGCTGGAGCGATGCCAAGGGGACAGTCTATGACAAAAGATCCCGCCCGCCTGGGCGGGATTTTTTCGGCTTTTTTGTAATCTCAAAAGGTTGACAGTGTAAACCTGACGTGCTATGATAGGACTACAAAGTAAACCAGACGGGAGGAAACGGATGTGGATATGAAACAGGAGCCGGGCGGCGTCAAACTCACCGCCAGCGAGTGGAGCGTGCTCACCTGCCTGTGGGAGGACAGCCCCCGCACGGTGATGCAGCTGGTGGCGGCGCTGGGAGCGCAGGTTGGCTGGGCCAAGAGCACCACCATCACCACCCTGCGCCGGATGGAGGAGAAGGGCCTGGTGCGGGCGGAGCAGGGCGCCCGGGGCAAGCTGTATTCTCCGGCGGTGGAGCGGGAGCAGGCGGTCACCGCCGAGACTCACAGCTTTCTGGACCGGGTGTATCAGGGCAGCGTGGGGCTGATGATGAGCGCCATGGCCCAGCGCCAGGAGCTGTCCAGCGAAGAGGTGGCCGAGCTGCGCGCGATTCTGGACCAAATCGAAGGGGGCGGGAAAGCATGACCATGATGCTGCTGGAGTGGATCGCAACTTCTATTTTTCTGATCCTGGTGGTGCTGGCGCTGCGGGCGGCGCTGGGGAAGCGCATCAGCGCCGGACTGCGCTACGCCCTGTGGGCGGTGGTGCTGCTGCGGCTGCTGGTGCCGGTGCAGCTGTTCGCCTCCCCCATCGCCGGGCGGTGGGTGCTGACGGAAACGCGCACCGAGCGAACTGTGGCGGACCTGCCTCCGGCGGCCGCCGCGCCCAGCGCTCCGGCGGGCGGCTTCAGCGGCCTGCCGGAGACGGAGGCGGAGCCGGGGACCGTGCCCGCCTTTCCCGACCCGCCCGCCATGCCCGCCGCGCCGGAGCCCCCCGCCGCCCCCGATCTGACCAAGCTGGCCCCGTGGCTGGGCTGGGTGTGGCTGGCAGGCGGCGCGGCGGCGGCGCTGGTGCTGCTGGCGTCCAACCTGCGCTTTTACGGGCGGCTGCGGCGGGGCCGCATCCCGATGGAGGGGACGGACTGCCCCCTGCGGGTGTACGCGGCGGTGGGCCTGCCCTCGCCGTGCCTGTTCGGGCTGGTGCGGCCCGCCGTCTACGTCACCCCCGAGGCGGCGGCGGACCCCGCCATGCTCCGCCACGTGCTGGCCCACGAGTACACCCATTTCCGCCAGGGCGACCACATTTGGAGCCTGCTGCGGTGCGGAGCGCTGGCCGTCCACTGGTGGAACCCGCTGGTGTGGCTGGCGGCGGGGCTGAGCCGGAGGGACGGCGAGCTGGCCTGCGACGAGGGAGCGCTCAGGCGGCTGGGCGACGGCGAGCGGGCGGGGTACGGCAATACCCTGCTGGCCCTGGTCACCGCCAAGCCCGGCCCCGGCGACCTGTTCCGGTGCGCCACCACCATGGCGGGGGACAAGAAATGCCTCAAGGAGCGAATCGCCCGCATCGCCCAGGCCCCCAGACGCTGGCTGTGGGCGGCGGTGGCCGTGGTGCTGGCTACGGCGCTGGCCTGCCTGTGCGCTTTCGGGCAGGCGGAGCCGGAGAAGGCGGGGGATCTGGACGGGCTGCTCTGGCCCTATGGCGCGAGTGAGATCGTGTTCGTCCGGGACGCGGGCGGCTTTGGCGGAGACTTCACCATCACGCTGCGGCAGGACGGCGGCTTCGAATACTACGAGGGCCTTCTGAGCAGCCATATCGGCAGTGGGACCTGGACCCAGGAGGACGGCGTGATCTGTCTGACCGACAAGGTGCTGCAGGACAGCGCAGGGATACGGAGCCACTATTTCACGCTGGAGGACGGCGATCTGATCTTCCGGGCGGAGGGGTCTGCGGCGTTTATGTACTTGGACGTGGAGGACGGGGAGCGGTTCTCCCGCCGGGGGGATGAGGCGCGTTTTTCCATGAACGGGGACAGGAACGTCCTGATCGAAGGGTTGGGCGCCTATGTGGAGTGGTCCCGGGGCACCGACGGCGGCGCGCTCTATCTCGCCGGGGACTTGTCCTGCTTCTGCCCGAAGCTGGCGGATGAGAGGGCCGAGGGCGGGGCGTTCTGGGAGGACGCGGGCAAAAGCGTCCTGCACGTGCGCCTGAGCGTGGAAGATGAACGCATTGAGGATGGAACTGTCAACGGCTTCGTCATCGACTTCACCGTGGACTTGAGCAGCGATACGTTCACCCGAAAGGAGTTCACGTCTGAGCTGGGGGACAAGACCATTGAACTCACCGACCAGGAGATGCTGGACATGGCCCGCGCCCTGGCCCGGCTGCTGACCGCGGCGGAGGAGTGGTATCACAACCACAAGACCCCGGTGGTGGAGATCGCCTTCCAGTACACGGGAAACAATCCGGCCTCCGGCTTCGCCGTCCCGGCGGACGTGCTGAACGCCGCCAAATCCCATGTGGCCGCCCAGTTCCAGACCGATGTGCCGGGGGGCGTGCTCACCACCTGGGGCGAGAGCTATAACGATGAGACGGGGGCGTGGGAGCCGGTCCTGCTGGCCAAGGCGGTGCCCTTTGACCGGGTGCGCATCAAGAGCATGAGAGGCCCGGACCTTTACACCTTACAGGCCGGTGGGGAGGACGTGGAGGTGGAGCTGTGGAAGGTGCTCTACGAGTACCACACTACCGTGCCGGAATTCGCGGTGAACCTGCTGGCCGGAGGGATGACCCTGGACGACGAGGGCTGGATGAACTTTACCGGAGGCTTCAACTATCTGGCAGTCACCGGCGCGGGAAAGGACAGGACGGTTACGCCCTTCTTATCCCAGGCCGATTCCACCTCGGTGGGTTTCCGCAACGACCTGCTGGGCGCCCTTCAAGGGGCGGGGATGAGCTCCGGCGAACGCTATGAGAACGCCGGCGGCGTGGGCCGGGATGTGGACCTGGACCGGGACGGCATGCCGGGGCGGGTCCAGACCTGCGACATCGTGACGGACGGCCAGGCGCAGGGCCGCCGGGTGGAGATCTGGGAGGGGGAGAGGCTGCTCTTCTCCGAGGAGGGCTACTTCGCCCATGCGGGCTATAACGCCCTGTTCCTGTGCACGCTGGACGGGGAGGATTACCTGCTGCGCTACCACCCCACCATGTACCAGGGCAGGTGCTCCTACAATTACCAGCTGTTCACCCTGGAAAACGGCCGGGAGACGGTGATCCGGGAAAACAGCTTGGAGTTTGACATCAACTTCCAGCCCCAGCTGCATGAGAGCTTCGACCCGGAGGCCATCGCCGCCTTGATGGAGGAGGTGAACGCCCTGCTGGACAACAGCGTTCCGCTGCTCAACACCGACGAGTATCTGGCGGACACCTTTGAAAAGGAGGGGCGGCTGTACGACAGCCTGTGGTGGCTGGACATGGGAGATGAGGAAGGCTTTACCCGCGACCCGGCTAAGACCCTGCTGGAAAATCTGCGGGACTACCAGCGGGCCATGGAGACGCAGTGGTACGCCGGAGACCCCGAGGTGCTGGACGTGCGGGAGGCGGGCAGCGGCCGCCTGCGGGTGGTGCGCCTGCGGTATCAGGACAGGACGGCGGATTTCTCCGCCAACTGGGATTCCTCTCTCCAGCCGCCCGAGGAGGCGAAGCCCCAGGTGCTGGACCTGAACGGCGACGGCAGGGACGAGATCGTGTGCATATTCCACTACACGGACACCGCCGGGGCGGACGATCAGGAGCTGCACGTCTTTGACGCCCAGGCGCTGGAGGAGTACGACCTGTCGGGGCTTAGGCAGAGCGTGGTGGGCCGGTACGAATGCACCGAGGACGAGACCTGCTTCTATCTGGAGGGGCCCGGCGTGCAGGGGCAGACGAGGATTAGAAAGGCGGGGGGAGAGGTCGAGGCCGTCAGCGTGGGGGAGCACGTGCGCTATGGTGTCCAGGACGGCGGTGTGCTCTGCTGGGTGGAGCTTGAGTTGAGCGGCGCGGACCTGCATGAGGTATACTACATCAGCGTGGACCTGGACTTCACCGGCAGCGGTTTCCAGATCAGGGAAATATCGGCAGACAGCCTGCTTGCAGAATAACCGGGCGGGCCGCGGGAAAAATGAATTTAAAATTTTTGCGCTTTCAGACGCGGCCGCCAAAAGGCGCGTCTGAGGAGCCGGAACCGCCGGGGCGCGCGCTCCGGCGGCTTTCCCGCGCCTCGCCAGAACAAAAGGCCACCACGAGGAAACAAACGTATGCGCCGGGAGGGCACTCGAGTCTTTTAAAATTGGCAGGGAGGGAGGAAAAGCAAACAACTTCACTAATTATGACCCGAAAAACCGCGATGCTTTTTAGCGTTTTTACAGAAAAAAGAAAAAATGCAGGCTTATCGTTGAAAAGTTGCGCGGAGTATACTAAAATAAACGGTAAGTTCAACCGGGGGCTTACCGCTCCCGGGCGGGCGCCGGAGGGCGGCCGCAGACGAGGCCGGAACAATTCCGGCGTCCGCGCTCCAACAGCAAAATCGGTCGGGCGCAAGGGCCGGCCCTTGCGCCCCCTTTTGGTTCTCCCAAAAGGGAGCACGCTTCATTTTCCGACAGGAGGCGGGGCTCCCTTTTTCCAGGCGGCGGAGGTTTATTCCAGCAAAGTGTGAAAGCACCGCCGCCCGCTGGCTTATCGGTCGATAGCCGCCGCAGTCCTTTCCAATCGGGAAGGCCGGACGGCGGTTAGAGATAAATTATTCAAGGAGGAAGAGTAAATATGAAGAAGTTTCTTGCGCTTCTGCTGGCGGCTGTGATGTGCCTCGGCCTGTTCGCCTGCACGCCGCAGGCGAGCGACCCCAGCGCTCCCCCTGCCGGCTCCAGCGACCCCAGCGCGCCTGTGGAGTCCGAGGGCCCCACTGAGCCCGAGTACACCGGCGTCGGCCTGCTGGCCGGTAAGGAGTACGGTGTCGACTACACCGACCTGTATACCCAGTTCGGCAAGCAGATCACCATTGCCGACGTGATTGAGGACACCGACACCGGTCTGTCCTACATCGAGGTGGACGGCCAGCAGTATGAGCTGGGCATGGACTTCCTGTCCATGTGCATGGTATACAACACCGCCATTCCCGAGGGCCGCGAGGCTGACTGGCCCACCGAGGACGACGTGTACGCCAACTGGTGGAAGCTGTATATCCAGCGCTGGAACTCTCTGCTGCCCGAGATTCCCCTGTACTCCAACGAGTACTACGATCTCTACAACGCCCAGATCAAGGGCGTTGCCGAGTACCCCACCAACCCCTACTGGAGCGCTGAGCAGGCCCTGATCGACTGGACCAGCGAGAAGGCCGACAACAGCATCTTCATCGGCGATACCACCGAGCTGTCCGGCAAGATCCGCTATGCCACCTTTGGCGCCACCGACCCCGGCGCCGCCGACCTGGCCGTGCAGAATATGTGCGTGGGCATGGAGACCGTCTCCAGCACCAAAGAGGGCGGCTTTGTGTGGAACGACAGCGTGGTGGCCGAGCACTCCGACGTGGTGAACGAGGACGGCTCCAAGACCTTCACCATCAAGATCAAAGAGGGCCTGAAGTTCTCCGACGGCAGCGATGTCACCTCCAAGGACTACCTGGCCTTTGCCATGGCGTTCTCCACCCCCGTGGCCGCTGAGGCCGCCGGCAAGGACCATCAGTCCCTGCGTCCCCTGGTGGGCTTTGATGACTTCAACGCCTACACCGGCCCCGGCTCCGAGAAAGGCACCAAGGAGATCAAGGGCCTGCGGCTGATCGACGACCACACCTTCTCCGTCACCATCGACGCCAAGCACCTGCCCTACTTCTATGACATCACCTACGGCGCGTTCCGCGCCTACGCCGCCAAGCAGTGGATCGGCGACGCCCAGATCCTGGACGACGGCAATGGCTGCTATTTCAGCGACGACTTCTACGCCAAGGACGGCGACGACAAGTACGTGACCGCCGCCCACATCTACGCCACCTCCCAGAACACTGACAACACCTATCCGTACAGCGGCCCCTATATGCTGGAGAGCTACGACGTGGCCGACAAGTCCGCCGTGCTGAAGATCAACCCCAACTTCCCCGGCAACTTCGAGGGCGTCAAGCCCACGATTGAGACCGTGGTGTATAAGTACGTGGTGACCAAGACCCAGCTCACCGACCTGCAGACCGGCGGCGTTGACGTGCTGAAGGGCATCACCGGCGGCGACGCCACCAACGAGGCCCTGGCCCTGGTGGAGAAAGAGCCCGACAAGTATGTGGCCACCCACTACAGCCGTGCCGGCTACGGCAAGCTGGGCTTCCGTGGCGACTTCGGCCCCGTCCAGTTCGTTGAGGTCCGCCGCGCCATCGCCTACTGCATGGACCGCGCCGGCTTCGCCAAGGACTTCACCGGCGGCTTCGGCGGCGTGTCCGACGGCCCCTACTACACCGGTTCCTGGATGTATAAGCACGCCGTGGAGCACGGCATGATCCTGGACGCCTACGCCACCTCCGTGGACAGCGCCATCGCGGCCCTGGAGGAGGGCGGCTGGATCTACGACGCCGAGGGCAATCCCTATGAGTCCGGCGTCCGCTATAAGAAGATCGCCGCCGACCACATGGACGAGCGCGACATCACCTTCCAGTCCAAGGACGGCGCCTATAAGACCACCAAGGTGGGCGACGACTATTATATGCCCCTGGTCCTGAACTGGTACGGCACCGCCGACAACGACTTCACCGACCTGCTGGTGACCGGCTTTATGCAGAGCGAGAACATGGCGAGCGCCGGCTTCGTGGTGCAGAACACCGTGGGCGACTTCAACCCCATGCTGGATGAGCTGTACCAGGCTCCCGTGACCGGCAGCTACCAGGGCCCCCCCATGTATACCTGCTTCAACTACGCCACCGGCTTCACCAGCGCCGCCTATGACTACGCTTACAACTGGACGCTTGATCCCGGTATGTTTGCGGACGGCTGGAACGGCTGCTACGTGAAGGATCTGGCCGACGTGTACTGGCTGAAGTAAGATTTTCCGGAAAACTTGCAAACAAGCCAAGCCGCGGGGGCGAATCGCCCCCGCGGTTGTGGACCGCCGTGGGGCGGGGGCCCCGCCCCTGCCCTGCGGCGGTTTTCCTTTCCGCCATCACCCAACGAGGAAGCGCTCTCTTTGGCTGCCCTTTCTGAAGAGAGGCTTCCCCTTGCGGGAATATCCGGCCGAGTCCGAAGCCCGAAAGGCCGGGCCGTCCCGCGAGGGGAAGGCTCAGGCAGCTGCCTTCCCGCGGCCAGTCCGCCGCGCCCAACAATTGCCGCGCCGCCCCCGGCGGCACTTCCCGGCAGGAAACGAGGAATCGCTTATGGGAAAGTATATTGTCAAACGTGTCGCGTACATGCTGGTGGTGCTGATCCTGCTGTCCTTCATCATGTTCATGATTTACAGCATGGTGCCCAGCAACCGGGCGTTCACCGACGCCAACAGTGAGATTAAAACGATGAAGAACCTGTCGCCGGAGGAGCGCAAAACCAAGTTTGAGGAGCTGTACCTGCAATATCAGCGCAAGTACGGCACCGATACCGACAATAAGGTGGTGCGTTACCTGCGCTGGGTGGGGCTGGCGCCGCTGTATGACGGCAGCTACGACGGCATCCTCCAGGGGAATCTGGGCTGGTCCTACGACTATCAGCAGCCGGTGGTGGAGATGGTCAAGACCCCCATGTGGGTGACCATCCGGCTCAATATATTCGCGACCATACTGGCCCTGGGAATCACCATACCGCTGGGCATCCGCTGCGCCGTGAAGCGGGGCAGCGTGCTGGACCAGGGGATGCAGGTGGTGACCATCGTGGGCTACAGCCTGCCCACGTTCCTGATCTCCATTTTGTTCATCTGGGTCTTTGCCACTAGGCTGGGATGGTTCCCGCCCAGCGGAATGAAAACGCCCGGCTCCAATTTCACGGGCCTGAAGTACTGGACGGATTATATGTACTACATGGCCCTGCCCCTGATTACCATGACCTTCTGCAGCCTGGGCGGCATGACGCGGTATGTGCGCGCGTCCATGATCGAGTCCCTGTCCCTGGACTGCATCCGCACCGCCCGGGCCAAGGGCCTGCGGGAAAAGGTGGTCATCTACTCCCACGCCTGGCGCAACGCGCTTATTCCCATCGTGACCCTGGTGGTGGGCTGGTTCTTGGGGATTTTTGCCGGCTCCATCGTCATTGAGCAGATGTTTGCCATCAACGGCATGGGCAAGATTATGATTAACGCCCTGCGCAGCTCGGACTTCGACGTGGTGCTGCTGATGCAGATGTTCTACGTTGCGATGTCTCTGCTGGGCAACCTCATCATCGACATCGTGTACGGCTTCGTGGACCCGCGTGTCCGCGTGAGTAAGTGAGCAGGGGGGAGGAGACACTATGAGTAAAAAGAATACCGGAGGCTCCCCCAAGAAGGGTTCCAACGTGGGCAATTGGTTCGGCAGAATCTTTTTCGGCGGCGGCAACCACCTGGCGGCGGAGATGGAGGACCAGCAGGGCCGGGCCGCCGCGGCCAGCGACGTGGAGGAGATCATCAGCCCCGGCCAGCAGATCGTGCGCAACTTCATGGAGCGCAAGCTGGCGGTGGGCGCGCTGATCGTGCTCATCCTCATGTTCGTGGTGATGTTCGTGGGGCCGCTGTTCATGCCGAAATACTATGATGCCTACACCGAAACCACCCAGCAGAACGTCCCGCCCGGAATGAATATGATGGCCATTCCCCAGGAGCTGAAAAACGACATCAAGATGATCGACGGGTTTGGCTCCTTCACCGTGGGCCTGTCCAACGCGGGCAAGGTGTACGTGTGGGGCTCCACCAAGATCAGCACCACCGGGGTGGATGTGAGCATCATCCCCCAGGAGGTGCAGGACGCAAAAATCGCCATGGTGGCCGCCGGCATCGACCATATTGTGGCCATCGGTGAGGATGGCAAGGTCTATTGCTGGGGCTATAGCAAGCTGGGCCAATACGGCACCGCCTCCGAGGCGCTGGCCAGGGGGGAGGATCTGAACCCCAATATCGCCTATATGCCCGAGGAGCTGGCTGAGAACGGGGTGGACGTGTCCAAGATCCGCCGTTTTACCTGCGGCTACCAGTGCAGCGCCATTCTCATGGAGGACGGCACGCTCTACCTGTGGGGCAATAAGCTGACCTACGCCAATATTGAGAGCTTCCTGGTCAATAAGGACCTGGTGGACATTGACTTTACGCTGAACTACGTGGTGGGCCTGAACAAGCTGCGCAGCGGCGTGACCACCGGGACCCGGGGCCTGTACGACATGGTGCGTCCCAACGTAAGCGGCAAGGCCGTGAAGATTCGGGATTACCTGGACGGGCGGACCATTACCTCGCTGACCGCCACCAGCTCCAGCGTGGGCCTGCTGCTCAGCGACGGCTCGGTGGCCTTTGTGGGCGATTTCGCCACCAATGTGGTGCCCGCTCCGGAGCTGCCCGCAGATGAGAAATTCGTCCAGCTGGTGGGCGGCAGCTACCACTACTCCGGCCTGACGGACAAGGGCAATGTGTATAGCTGGGGCAGCAACGTGCTGGACCAGACCAATGTGCCCAAAAACACCAGCGGCGTGTCGGAGATCTATAACGGCTCCTTCCAGACCTATGCGGCCGACGATAGCGGCAAGCTCATCGCAAAGTGGGGCCTGAAGGGCTATGTGTTCGGCACCGAGGCCCACGGCGCGGATATTTTCCAGCGCATCATTAACGGCGGAAAGATGACGATGACCATTGGCGCGGTTGCCGTTATCATCTCCAGCATCATCGGCATCATTATCGGCTGCCTGTCCGGGTACTTTGGCGGCAAGCTGGACATTTTGCTCATGCGTATTGCGGAGGTCTTTACCGCCATTCCGTTCCTGCCCCTGGCCATGATTCTTTCGGCCGTTATGGGCCGCATGACGCTGAGCGAAAGCATGCGTATCTTTATCATCATGGTCATTTTGGGCGTGTTGAGCTGGCCGGGACTGGCCCGGCTGGTGCGCGGCCAGGTGCTGGTGGCCCGGGAGAGCGAGTACGTCACCGCGGCCAAGGCCATGGGCGTGAAGGAGAGCAAAATCGCGTTTAAGCACATCCTGCCCAACGTGATGTCGGTCATTCTGGTGACGCTGATGCTGGACTTCGGCACCTGCATGCTCACCGAGTCCACCTTGAGCTACCTGGGTTTCGGCGTGCAGTACCCCCGGCCCACCTGGGGCAATATGCTCAACGGCGCAAATAACGCCACCATCATCAACGCCTACTGGTGGGAATGGGTGTTCACCTCCGCATTCCTGGCGGTGACCACCATCTGCATCAATATTGTGGGCGACGCTCTGCGGGACGTGATGGACCCCAAATCCAGCGTGGAAAAGTAAGGAGGGGAAGATATGCCGCTGCTTGAAATCAAACATCTGCGAACCTTTTTCAAGACCAAAAAAGGAATCGTGAAGGCCGTCAACGACGTGTCTTATTCCCTCGAACCCGGCAAGACCATCGGCATCGTAGGAGAGTCCGGCTCGGGGAAGTCCGTCTCCGCCATGAGCATACTGCGCCTGCTGGACGACAATGGCTATATTGAGTCCGGCGAGATCCTCTTCGAGGGCAAGGAGCTGACCAAGCTGTCCCAGGAGGAGATGTACCACATCCGCGGAAACGCCATCTCCGTCATCTTCCAGGAGCCGATGACCAGCCTGAACCCGGTCTTTACCGTTGGCAGGCAGCTCAGCGAGCCCTTTATCATCCACCAGGGGATGAATAAGAAAGAGGCGTGGGATAACGCGCTGAAGATGCTGTATGACGTGCAGATCCCCAATCCGGAGGCCGTCATCCGGCAGTATCCCCACCAGCTGTCCGGCGGTATGCGCCAGCGCGTGATGATCGCCATGGCGCTGGCCTGCCGGCCCAGGATTCTGATTGCCGACGAGCCCACCACCGCGCTGGATGTGACCATTCAGGCCCAGATCCTCCGGCTGATGAACGACCTGCAGCAGGAGAAGGGGACCTCCATCATCTTTATCACCCATGACCTGGGCGTCATCAACGAGATGGCGGACGATGTGGCCGTCATGTACTGCGGCCAGGTGGTGGAAAAGGCGTCCGCCCGCGTGATCTTTGCGGACTGCAAAATGAGCCACCCCTATACCGAGGGGCTGATGTTCTCCATCCCCCGGCTGGATGCGGTCCACAGCAAAATCGAGCCGATCCCCGGGGTGGTTCCCCATCCGCTGGCCCTGCCCAAGGGCTGCAAGTTCGCCCCGCGGTGCAAATACTGCACCCAGAAGTGTTTGGAGGAGGAGCCGGCCCTGGTAGACGCCGGGGACGGCCAGCTCATCCGTTGCTTCTATCCCGAAAAGGAGGTAAGGCGCAGTGCAGAACACCAAAAAATTACTGTCAATCAGTAATCTGAAGAAGTATTTCCCAGTGGCGAAATCCTCCTTTTTCCAGAAAGAGCAGCTGTATGTCCGGGCCAACGAGGACATCTCCATCGACATATTCGAGGGAGAGACGGTGGGCGTGGTGGGCGAGAGCGGCTGCGGCAAGTCCACCCTGGGCCGCGTGCTCCTCCAGCTCTATCCCCAGACCGCCGGCACCACCATGTACTACGGCGCCACTCTGGACTCCACCACCCCCAAATATGTCATCGACACCCTGCGCCATCTGGACCGCTACAAGGCCAAGCTGCAAAAGGCCAGCGAGAGGGCGGCCGAGCTGAGCAAAAAGGTGATCGACGCGGGCGGGGAAGAGAACGCGGACTTCTACCTGCTCCAGGAGCGCAACCTGGCTGCGTGCGACGAGCAGACCTGCTTGAAGCATATCGTCACCATCCTGGGCGGCTTTTTCGCCAAGGACGAGGGCGGCAAGGGCCGGGAGCTGATGGAAAAGGTTTATTACGAGAACGTGCAGCGCAATAAGCTGCTGGAAAAGCAGACAGATCTGCGCATTGAATACGACCTCTGCCTCCAGAAAGAGAGCAAGGGGGCGAAGAAGGCGGAGGGGCTGAAGGCCAAGCTGGACGAGGTGGGGGCTCAGATTGCCGCGTGCGACAAGAGCGCCGCCGCCTGCCAGAAGGAGCTGGACGACCTGCGCGCCCAAAACGCCGGGGACCCGGAGTTCGCCAAGTATGAAGCCATGCGCGACAGCGGAATCGACCTGGCCCGCCTGGAATACAGCGAAATGCGGCTGCTGCGCAAGGACCTGCAAATCATTTTCCAGGACCCCTATTCCAGCCTGAATCCCCGCATGACCATCGGCCAGATCATTGAGGAGGGCCTGCTCACCCACAAGTTCTACCGGCATGGCTCCGAGCAGATGCGGGAGCATATCGTGAATACCATGAAGGAGTGCGGCCTCCAGGAGTATATGCTCCACCGCTATCCCCACCAGTTCTCCGGCGGCCAGCGCCAGCGCGTGGCCATTGCCCGGGCGCTGGCGGTGAAGCCCAAGTTCATCGTGTGCGACGAGTGCGTGTCCGCCCTGGACGTGTCGATCCAGTCCCAGATCATCAACCTGCTCCAGGAGCTGAAGGAAAAGCAGAATCTGACCTATATGTTTATCTCCCACGACTTGTCGGTGGTGCGCTACATCTCTGACCGGATCTGCGTGATGTACCTGGGCAATGTGGTGGAGCTGGCCGACGCGGAGACCATCTTCAAGGACCCCCGGCACCCCTACACCGTGGCGCTGCTGTCCTCCATCCCCACCACCGACCCGGAGAGCCTGGAGAAGGAGCGCATCCTGCTGGAGGGCAATATCCCCAGCCCCATCAGGCCCCCCGCCGGCTGCAAGTTCCACACCCGGTGCTATATGGCCTGCGACAAGTGCAAGCGGGTGCCGCCGCCCCTGCGGGAGGTTGAGCCCGGCCACTTCCTGGCCTGCCACTTCCCCGAGGCCAAGCTGGACGCCGAGGGCAATTACCTCTTCGAGCTGCCCAAAATGGAGCGCAAGTCCAGCCGCGGCTCCGGCGAGGCGGCGGAGTGATCCGCGGGAGCCGGCCATGATTTGGAGACGGCTGAAGAAATATGCCGGCGGACAGGAGCAAAAGCCGCCCCCGGAAGAAGAGCGGGAGAAGATCCGCGTCAGCTTCTGGGAGCGCCTGGTGATGACGCTGAGCGCCTACGTGGTGATTCTGCTCCCCTGCCTGCTGGTGCTCATCGGGCTGTGCCTGCTGGTGTGCTGGATGTTCGGCCTGCTGTGAGAAAATACCCTGTGAAAACGGCCCCGCCTTTCCTTCCTGGAAGGGCGGGGCCGCTTTGCGCGCCGGGAGGGGGAGCTCCAGAGGAAAAGAGCGAAGTTTTTTCATAGATGTGCAAAGAATTTTCTATCGACTTTCCAAGGGAAAAGGAAGAAAATAGATGTGCCGTCAGGGAGACCTGCGGTAAAATTCAAACGGCGCCGCTGGGCCCGCCCAGAGGAGGACGGGGACGGCGCCCGATTTCAACAGGAGGAATTTTAGGATGAAAAAGTTTATTGCGCTCCTTCTCTCCGCCATGATGGTTATGGCCCTGTTCGCCGGCTGCACCAGCGAGCCTGCTGACGAAGGCAATAAGGGCGGCGACGGCGACAAGGGCACCATCGGCGTGTGCATCTACAAGTTCGACGACGCGTTCATGACCACCTACCGGAACAACCTGCAGACCATTCTGGAAGAGAAGGGCTACAAGGTCTCCGTGGTGGACGGCAACAACGACCAGAACAAGCAGAACGAGCAGATCGACACCTTCATCACTTAGGGCGTGAAGGCCCTCATCATCAACCCCGTGATGACTTCCGCGGCGGACTCCATCATTGACAAGGTGAAGAACGCCGACATCCCCACCGTGCTCATCAACCGTGAGCCCACCGCCGAGCAGATGTCCGCTTACAACAAGCTGGTCTACGTGGGCTGCGACGCCGCTCAGTCCGGCACCTTCCAGGGCGAGCTGATTCTGGACACTGAGAACAAGGGCGACATCAACGGCGACGGCAAGGTCTCCTACATCATGATCCAGGGCGACCCCGAGAACATCGACGCCCAGCTGCGCACCGAGTACTCCGTCAAGGCTCTGAAGGACGCCGGCATCGAGGTCGAGGAGCTGGACCTGCAGCGCGGCGACTGGGACCGCAATAAGGGCCAGGAGATCGCCCAGAACGATCTGGCCAAGTTTGGCGATCAGATTGAGGTCGTGTTCTGCAACAACGACGACATGGCCATCGGCGCCCTGCAGTCCATCCAGGCCGCGGGCCGCACCGTGAATAAGGACATCTACCTGGTGGGCGTGGACGCGCTGGACGCCGCCCTGAACGAGGTGGAGAAGGGCAATATGACCGGCACCGTGCTCAACGACGCCCAGGGGCAGGCCAGGGCCATGGTGGAGCTGGCGCTGACCCTGGCGGACGGCGGGAAGCCGGACCAGGTGGTGGAGCTTCAGGAGGACCACTATGTATGGCTGCCCTACCGTCAGGTGAACCGGGAGAATTTGGAGGACATCGTTCAGGAGATGGAGCGATGAGGAAAGCGGCAGGGCCCGCAGGGGAATATTGTCCGGCTGGGACGGCATGGCGGGGCCATGCCGTCCGCCTTTTGCTGGGTGGGCCTCTGAGCCGCCGTCCTTTTGCCAATTTTGAACTTTTTATAAACTACTGGAATCGTGTTGACAAATCCACACGACTGTGATAGTGTGTATAGCGTAAACTATTGCAATAGTTTGAAAGGAAGTGATGGAAATGGCCGTCAAGCTCTTTGACTCGGAGCTGAAAGTCATGGATGTGCTGTGGAAAGAAGGAGATATGCCGGCAAAACAAATTTCGGACGTGCTCAAGGAGACCACCGGCTGGAACATGAACACCACCTACACCGTCATCAAAAAGTGCATCGCCAAGGGAGCCATTGAGCGCAGGGAGCCAAATTTCCTGTGCCACGCCCTGATCGCCCGGGATGTGGTCCAGGCGGCGGAGACGGAGGAGCTGCTTCACAAGCTGTTTGACAGCTCCCCCGACCTGCTGTTTGCGTCCCTGCTGGGCCATCAAAGGCTGTCAAAAACCCAGATCGACAACCTGCGGCACATGGTTTCGGAGCTGCAAGCCCAGGAGGAGAGCGAATGAGCCTGGTGCAAATGACGCTGTCCGGCGGGGCGTTTATCCTGTTCATCGTGGTAGTTCGGGCGCTGGCCCTCCACCGCCTGCCCAAGGGGGCGTTTCTGGCCCTGTGGGAGATGGCGGCGCTGCGGCTGCTCCTGCCCTTTAGCATCCCGCTGCCCTTCGGTCTGTTCGCTCCCCCGGAGCCTCTAACCGCGGTGGGGGAATATCTGGCGGTGGGCGGAGCCGCCCCGTCGGGAACACCGCCGGCGGATATCCCCGCCGGCGCACCGGCAATGGCCGGCACGGCCTCCGGCTCAGCCCTGCCCCTGGTGTGGCTGGTGGCCGCGGTGCTGATGGCGGCGTATTTTACGGTGTCCTACGGGCGGGCCCGGCGGCGGTTCCGCGCCTCCGTCCCGGACGACTCCCCCGCCGTCCGCCGGTGGCTGGCGGGCCAGAAGCTGCGCAGGCCGCTGGAGGTGCGGCAGTCGGCCCTGGTGTCCTCTCCGCTGACCTACGGCGTTCTGCGCCCGGTCATTCTGCTCCCGGAATCCATGGAACGGGAGGACGAGGCCGCCCTGACCTATATTCTCACCCACGAGCTGACGCACGTTCGGCGCTTTGACGCCGTGACGAAGCTGGTGTTTGCCGCCGCGCT
Source organism: uncultured Oscillospiraceae bacterium (assembly GCA_949841355.1). GTDB lineage: Bacteria > Bacillota > Clostridia > Oscillospirales > Oscillospiraceae > Enterenecus. The sequence continues at coordinate 97,610 of CATKZP010000001.1, read as the reverse complement.
GTGCGTCCACTGGTTCAACCCCCTGGTCTGGGTGCTGTACGTCCTGGCCAACCGGGATTTGGAGCTGTCCTGCGACCAGCGGGTGATGGACCTTCTGGGCGGCAGGAAAAAAGCCGCCTATGCCCTGACCCTCATTAACATGGAGGAGGCCCGGAGCGGGTACTTCTCCCCCTACAGCCATTTCAGCAAACTGGCAATTGAAGAAAGGATCGAAGCGATTATGAAGTATAAGAAAGCGTCTGTGCTGGCGCTGGGCCTGGCCGCCGCCCTGGTGATTGGCGCGACCACCGCCTTTGCGGCCTCCGCGAGCCCTGTTTCCAATGAACAGCGGGACCGCCAGCTGAATGCGGAATCCCTCGTCGACGAGGGCACCCTGATGTCCTACGTCAACCCTGACGATGGCAAAACCTACTACAGCTTTGACGGCGGGAAAACCTTTGAGCCCCTGACCGACGAGGAGTTCCAGCGGCGTTTCCCCACGCCCAATGTGGAGTGGTGGACCTATGAGGAGTACGCCGCGTGGCTGGAGCAGGAAAAAGTGAATCTCCAGTCCATGCTGGGGGAGACGGGCTCCACCGGCGGCCGGGGCGAGTTCGTCTGGACCCAGGAGATCATCGACGAGACCATCGCCATGTACGAGGGCATCCTCCAGGACATCAAGGAGGGCATGATGTACTCGAAGTCCGTTGACGGGGATGAGAACCTGATGATGAGCTATAACCCGGCCGATATGGAAAAAAACATGGAGCCCAGCGCAGGCAGCATCTTTGTCAAGGGAGAGGACGGCACGATGGCGCCGATCGACCCGAGCCAGGTTCGAACCGCCTTCGTTTTCTCTGACGGCTCCGCCCCGCTGCCGGAGGGCAGCGTCGTCATGGACAAGACGGGCGTGCCGCTGGACGACTGGGACGTGACCCGCGCTCCCGAGCGCACCGAGGAGGAGTGGCGGCAGATCATGGCCGACATCGAGAGCGGCAAGATCCCGCCCTTTGAGATGCCGGACGACCCCAATGTGACGGTCAACTTTGTGGATTACCTTGACGGGAAGTGCACCATAAAAAACTAATCAACAGCAAAGCAGGGGGCTTGGAACAACACGTTCCAAGCCCCCTGCCTTATGTTCCGCGGCGATTTCCGCCGCAATTGCGCTTTTTCACGCTCCGGGGAGAAAATCCTCCCGCATGGGGTTGAAGATATCCAGCAGCGTCCCCGCCTCCAGGCAGGTGCAGCCGTGGATCACGCCGTCGGTTTTCAGCAGAGTGTCGCCGGGGCCGACCTCATGGGTCTCCCCGTCGATGGTGAAGGAAAAGCGGCCGCTGACCACGTAAGTGATCTGGGTGTGCGGGTGGCTGTGGGCGGGGCCTACGGCGCCCTGCTCAAAGCGGTTTTCCACGCACATCAGCTGGTCGTTGTAGGCCAGCACCCGGCGGGTGACGCCCTCGCCTGCGCTCTGCGCCAGGGCGTCCTTGTGAAAGACCCAGCGCTGGTCCTGTTTGGTGAACATAGGGTGGCCTCCTTGGGCGGTTATTTGAAGTATTGGGGGTAGGCGGCGCGGATGGCGGCCGCGTCGATTTTGTAGCGGTTGAGGTGCTCCTCCATCAGAATCCGGGCGGATTTGGGGTCCCGGCGGGCGATGGCGGCGGTGATCTGCTTGTGGTCCTGGACGATTTTCAGGTTCTTCACCGACGAGAGGGCCATGCTGCGCACCCGGTCGAAGTGGATGGAAATGTTCTGCATCAGCCCGTAGATCTGGGATTTCTTGGCGATTTCGAACAGGATGCCGTGAAACTGGTTGTCCAGCTCCATGAGCTGGCCGGAGTAGAAATTGTCCAGGTAGAAGTCCTGGAGGCGGATGTTTTCGTTTAGCCGCTCCAGGTCCAGGGAGGTGGCCATTTCGCAGTCCAGCTCCACCACCGCGCACTCCAAAAGGCTGCGCATGAAGCGGGACTCGTCCACCATGTCGTAGTCGATGAGGGGGATGGTGCTCTTTTTCTGGGGCTGGATGTCCACGATCTTCACCTTGGACAGCTCGATGAGCGCCTCCCGCACGGGGGTGCGGGACAAGCCCATCTCGGCGGCCAGCTCGTTTTCGCTGATCTGGCTGCCGGGGGGCAGCTCCAGGCTGATGATGTTCTCCTTGATGGTGCGCAGGGCATAGTCTCCGCCGGATTCCCGGGGAAGCCGCTCCAGCAATTTCATTGGCCTCGCCTCCATTGTATCTCCAGTATGTCAGGATATTTGCCCAGGCGCCGAGACTTGTATACCGGAGGATACAAATTCTATGGCAGGGCGGACCGCCTCAGCGGCCCAAATATTGTTCCAGCGTGGAGCGCACCGCGCCGGGGCCGGTGAGCATCTCCCGAAGCATTCCGCTGATTTTGTCCGCCAGGCCGATGCGGCAGAGATCCTCCGCGAACAGGGCCATATTGGACAGGATGGGGGCGAGCGCCTCGCGGGAGGCGCTGTCCGGGTCGCCCAGCTTCACGCCGGCGAGCTGTTTTTGCAGCGTTTCCAGCATGGGGTCGCTGCTGCACTCCATTGGCTTACCATTGTCGTCCACCGCCAGAAGGTAGCGCAGCCACCCGGCGATGGCCAGGGGGATATAGGTCAGGCCGGTCACGTCTAGGTCGGGCCGGGCCGCGTAGCTCTTGATGGTCTCCCCGAAGCGGATGGGCACCTTCTGGCTGGTGTCGGTGGCGATGCGCTGGGGCATGTCGGGGATGAAGGGGTTGGGCAGGCGCTGGTGGATGACCTCGTGGATGAAGTCCATGGGGCTGAGGATTTTTGGGTCCACCACCACGGGTATGCCCTCGCCGTAGCCGATCTTCTCCACCAGGGCCTTGAGCTGGGGGTCCTTCATCTCGGCGGCGATGGAGTCGTAGCCCAGAAGGCACCCGTATACCGCCAGGGCGGTGTGCAGGGGGTTGAGGCAGGTGGTGACCTTCATTTTCTCCGTCTTGTTCACCGTGTCCCGGTCGCTCATGTAAACGCCCGCCTGCTCCAGCGGGGGGCGGCCGTTGGGGAAGCGGTCCTCCACCACCAGGTACTGGGGCCGCTCGGCGTTGACAAAGGGGGCGATGAAGGTGTTTTTGCTGGTGACGATGGGGGCCATATCCTCGATCCCGGCGGCGGTCAGGGCGTCCTCCACCACCTTGGCGGGGCGGGGGGTGATCTTGTCGATCATGGACCAGGGGAAGGAGACCTTGTTTTCATTGGCCACCCATACGGCGAACTCGGGGGTGATATGGCCCCGGTCCAGCCAGTGCTCCACCACTGTCATCACGCCGGCGCGCAGCTTTTCCCCGTTGTGGGAGCAGTTGTCCATGCTCACCACGGCGATGGGGGCGCCCCCGGCCTGGAACCGCTCCCACAGCAGGGCGGCGGTCATGCACATGGCGTGGGAGCAGCGGCCGGGGCCGTTTTCGAAATCGGCCTGGACGAAGGGGAAGAACTCCCCGTCCATGCTGGTCAGGGCGTAGCCCTTCTCGGTGATGGTGTAGCTCACCATCTGGAGGGAGGGGCTGCGGAAGATGGCCCGCAGGCGCTCCATGTCCTGGGGGTAGGCCGGCCCGGCCCGCAGGCCCTGGGCGATGGAGGCGACCACCTGCTTGTCCATGCTCCCGTCGGGCAGCAGGGACACCATCAGGGTCATATTGTCGCAGGGCGCGTAAATTTTGTCGATGATGTCGTAGTCGAAGGTGTCCGCGGCCACAATGCCGCCTTTCACCAGCCCCTGCTCCAGCAGGTCCTGCTGGAGCTTGGCGATGAAGCCCCGGAAGATGTTCCCCGCGCCGAAATGGACCCAGGCGGGAGCCCGCTCCGTCTCGGCGCGCATCTCGTCCCAGCGGAAGCCGGGCAGACGGACGCCCGCCTGTTCCCAGGCGGTCCGGTCCTGTATGCCGGCATAGTTCAATTTCATAGTATGCCCTCCTGCCTTTCAGGACAGGGCGCGCCGGACCGTAACACGGCGGCGCGCCCTGCTGAGTGGATGTTATCGCAAGAAACCGCTTGCCAGACCGGCCACAACGGGCTGATAGTCGTCAAAAATTTTGGGGATGATGAGGGACACGTCCTGCCAGTAGGACACCAGCAGCAGGGTGATAATCATGCACACATAGAAGGGCAGCGTGGCCTTGACCACCTTTTCCATGGGACGCTTGGCCACTGCGGAGCCGATGAACAGAACCGCGCCCACCGGGGGAGTGAGCAGGCCGATGCCGCAGTTGAGCACCACCATAATGCCGAACTGGATGGGGTCCAGCCCACAGAACTGGGTGGCCACCGGCAGCAGGATGGGGGTGGCGATGAGGATGATGGGGGCCATGTCCATAATCATGCCCAGCACCAGCAGGATCACGTTGAGCAGCAGGATGAGGATGATCTTGTTGTCGGTGATGCCCACGATGGCCTGGGCGGCCAGGTCGGGCACGTGGAGCTTGGTGAGGCAGTCTCCGAACACTGCGGAGGTGGCAATGAGGATCATTACGATGGCCAGGGTGCCGACGCACTCGTCCAGGGCCTTCCACACGCCCTTCCAGTTCACGCCCTTGTAGACGAACACGGACACGATCAGGGAGTAGATGACGGCGATGGCGGCGGACTCGGTGGCGGTGAACGCGCCGCCCACCACGCCGACCACTACGATGACGATGGCCAGCAGCGCCCAGATGGAGACCCACAGCTGCTTGAGGAAGTTGAGGATGTGGAAGGGCTCGCCCTTGGGGTAGTTGCGCTTGACGGAGATGATGTAGGAGCCGATCATCAGCGACAGGGCCAGCAGGGCGCCGGGCAGGTAGCCCGCCAGGAACAGGGAGCCCACGGAGATGCCGCCGGCGGTGGTGGCGTAGATGACCATGTTGTGGCTGGGAGGCACCAGCAGGCCCTCGCAGGAGGAGGTGATGGTGACGGCGGTGGAGAAGTCGGCGTCATAGCCCTGGTCCACCATCATGGGGATCATGATGGAGCCGATGGAGGCGGTGTCCGCCGCGGCGGAGCCGGATATGCCGCCGAAGAAGTAGGAGGCCACAATATTCACCATGGCCAGGCCGCCCCGCATCCAGCCCACGCAGGCGTTGGCCAGGGCGATGAGCTTATCCGAGATGCCGCCCTTGCCCATGAGCACGCCCATGGTGATGAAGAAGGGCACCGCCATCAGCGGGAAGGAGGAGATGCCCTTCACCATCAGGCGGCAGATAGCGCTCAAGCTGTTGCCCATGGTGAGCAGGCAGAACACGGAGGACAGGCCCACGGCGTAGGCAATGGGGAAACGTAGAACGATCATGAGGGCGAAGCTGCCCAGCAGAACGATGATAGCAAGAGTATTGGGGTCCATTACGCCGTCGCCTCCTCTTCCTTGATAAAGAATGCCTTGATGTGCTCATAGAGCGCTTCCAGCTCAAACACAATCATGGCGATGCCCGCCAGGGGAACGGGGAAGTACATCCAGAACCGGCTCAGCCAGGGGATGGACTCATAGAAGCCCTTGCTGCCCAGGGTGCTGGCGTACCCCCAGCCCACCACCAGCATGATGACGGCCAGCGCCATCACGCCGATGTCGGCAATGACGTTGGACACCTTCACCACGACCTTGGGCAGGTAGGCGTCGAAGGCGGTCATGCGGATGTGGGCTCCGGTGCGGATGGCCAGGGCGGCGGACAGCACCGCCATGTAGCTCATGCACGTCAGCACGATCTGCTCGGTCCAGGCCGGGTCCTTGACCATGGCCAGCCAGCTGAGCATGTCGGGGTAATCCTTGGCAAGCTGCTGGCAGTAGCGGCCCAGCACCGCGTAGGAGGTGATGAGGATGTCCGCGATGAGCAGCAGCTTGCACAGGAACATGACGATTTTATAGGTCATGTCGTAGGCGGGGCGGATCTTGTCCAGAGTTGTGAAAATTTTTGGCATGGGGTTCCCTCCCTCTCATTTAACAAGCGGGGACGCGGGACTAACCCGCGTCCCCGCTTTGATTGGACGGTGTGTGTTGTCAGGGCTTCATGTCCAGAATCTTCTGGTACAGGTCGGCCTGCTTGTCGATGGCTTCCTTGATGGCGGGAGCGCTGGAGCAGGCTTCCTGCCAGGGGCCCTTGTCGGTGACGTCCACCACGTTGCAGCCCTCGTCCTTCAGCTGCTGGAGGACCTCGTCCTCAGCGGACTGGGACAGCTCCTGGTTGAACTTCTGCACCCGCTTGCCGGCCTCCATGATGACGGCCTGCTGGGCCTCGGTCAGCTTGTCCCAGGCGGTGTCGGTGATGACCACCTGGATGGCGCCCAGGGTGTGGCCGTCCAGGATCAGGTTGTTGGCCACCTCGGGGAAGGCGTTGGACTTGTAGTTGGCGATGGGCTGCTCGGCGGCGTCGCACACGCCGGTGTTCAGAGCGGAGTACAGCTCACCGAAGGACACCACCGTGGGGGAGGCGCCCAGGCTCTCCACCATGCCGTTCATGATGGGGTCGTTGGACACGCGGATCTTCATGCCCTTCAGGTCCTCGATGGAGTTGACGGGCTTGTTGGCGAAGAAGTGGCGGAAGCCCTCCTCACCGTAGAACACGCCCCGCAGGGGCAGGCCGATCTCCTGGGGCTCGTTGAGGAACTCGGAGGCCAGGTCGCTGTTGGCGAAGGCCCACCAGTGGTCGCGGCTCTCAAAGGTGAAGGGGAGGGAGAGCAGCACGGACTTCTGAGCCTCGTAGCTGGTCAGGGCGAAGGCGGAAATACGGCTCATGTCGATGGAGTCGTCGCCGCCGATGATGGCGTCCAGCACGTCGTTCTCGGAGCCCAGCACGCCGGCGGGGCGGAAGTCGATCTCGATGGAGCCGCCGGACAGCTCCTCCACCAGGCGCTTGAACTCAGCGCCGGTCTGGCCCACGATGGTGTCCTCGGGATTGACCTCGGCGTACACCAGGGTCACCTTGGGGTCGTTGGCCACGTCGCCGGTATTACCGTCCGGGGCCTTGCTGGCGTCGCCGTCGGGCTGGCCGGCGGGCTGGCCGCCGCAGGCGGCCAGGCTCATGATCATGAGCAGCGCCAGAACGGCGGACAAGAGCTTCTTCATCTTCATTGTAACATCCTCCTTAAATCGTTGTGGCAATTGGAACGGTTTTGTGTTCCGATACTCAATGTACCACAAAGAAAAGGCTTTGTCCACTAGTGCACCAGTAAAAAATATGCGTTGATTTTTGTGCATAACGCCAAAAATTATGGCAGCATCTTGCAAAAACAACAGCTAAATGGTAAAGATGTATAAGAGTGCCCGTCTCAAGGCCCCGGCGGGGCCGTTTTATCGTAAGGAGGAGCGCGCCATGAAGTCAGGCCCGGTTTGGCTGGACGCCAGAATCACCCCGGAGGTCTTTCGGGAGTTCGCCTTTTTCGACACATTCCGCCGCCAGAAGCGCTGGAAGGGTCCGGCGCTGTTCGCCCTCATCATGGGGGGCTTTGCCGGGGTGTGCTTCGCCCTGCGGGGGAGCAGAGAGCAGGCGGCGCTCATCGGCGCGGTGCTGCTGGTGGTGGGGCTGGGTCTGCCTGCGGCCTACGTGCTGTCCTTTTTCCTCTCGGTGCGCCGCCGGGAGAAGGCCCTGAAGGCGGCGGGGAACCCCGTGGCTTACCAGCTCCGGCTGGAGGAGGACGGGCTGCGGGTCCGCCAGGGGGAGCAGGAGGAGCGATACCCCTGGGAGCAGACGGCGCTGGCCTGCCGTCTGAAGCGCTGCCTGTGCGTCTATGTGGAGCCCCGGCGGGCGTTTTTGCTCCCCCCCAGGGACGGGGAGGAGGAGGAGCGGCTGTGGGCCTTCCTCACCGCCCACCTGCCCGGCAAAACAGAGAATTGAGGGCTGTTCGGGCCTGCAATAGGAGTATTGCACAAAAAAGTGGGTGGTTTTTTTATACTTCTTCTAATTGCATTCTAGTATACAAGATGTATAATAGAACTCAGAAAGGCCCCGAGAGGGGATGCGCGCCGCAAACGCGCAGAAATCCACCGGATGAACCATATTTTATGGAGGGATGCAGCTATGAACAGCACGCTTCAAAAGGTCTATGAGATCGGCATTATTCCCGTCATTGCCATTGAGGACGCCGCCCACGCGGTGCCCCTGGCCAAAGCCCTGGCCGCCGGCGGCCTGCCCGCCGCCGAGGTCACCTTCCGCACCGCCGCCGCCGAGGACGCCATCCGCGCCATCGTCAAGGAGGTGCCGGAGATGCTGGTGGGGGCGGGCACGGTACTCACCTGCGAGCAGGCCGACCGGGCCATGGCCGCCGGCGCCACCTTTATTGTGGCCCCCGGGTACGACCCCAACGTCACCCAGCACGTCATGGACAAGGGCGGCATCATGATGCCGGGTACCGCCACCGCCGGAGAGATGCAGCAGGCCATGAACCAGGGCTGCGAGATGCTCAAGTTCTTCCCCGCCGAGGCCAACGGCGGCGTGTCCATGCTGAAAAACATCGGCGCGGCCCTGAAGAGCGCCAAGTGGATGTGCACCGGCGGCGTCAATGCCAAAAACGTCAACGACTACCTGGGCTACGAGCAGATCGCGGCGGTGGGCGGCACCTGGATGTGTAAGAGCGACCTGATCCGGGGGGAGAAGTGGGACGAGATCACCGCCATCTGCAAGGAGGCCGTCAAGACCATGCTGGGCTTCCAGCTGGCCCACATCGGCGTGAACTGCGCCGACGAGGGGGAGGCGGAGCGCACCGCCAAGGCCCTGTGCGCCCTGTTCGGCCTGGAGTACAAGGCGGGCAATTCCTCCATTTTCGCCGGGAAGGCGGTGGAGTGCATGAAGAAGCCCGGCCGGGGCGCAAACGGCCACATCGCCATCGCCACCAACAACGTGGAGCGGGCGGTCTACCACCTGGGCCGCCAGGGGGTGGAGTTCATCGAGGACAGCCGCGTGACCGACGCCAAGGGCAAGACCAAGGCCATCTATATCAAAGACGAGCTGTCCGGGTTCGCCATCCACCTCGTTCAAAAATAAGAAGCGCGGAGCTTAGGCGCATAGGGGAGCTTGGACCGGAGCGAGGGCGAGCGCAGGGTGGCGCAGCCACCCGCAGACCAGCCCGAGACGGAGGGAAAGTGACCCGGCCATGCGCCAAAAGCGCAGCGTGACAAGCCCCCATTACAAATTTTAGGAGGAAACAAAAATGTCTAAAGTAGTCACCTTCGGTGAGCTGATGATCCGGCTCCAGCCCTACAATTACGAGCGCTTTGTCCAGGCCGACCACCTGGAGTTCTCCTTCGGCGGCGGCGAGGCCAACGTGGCCGTCTCCCTGGCCAACTACGGCCTGGACGCGGCCTTTGTGACCAAGCTGCCCGCCCATGCCATCGGCCAGGCGGCGGTGAACTCCCTGCGCCGCTACGGCGTGGACACCTCTATGATTGTCCGCGGCGGCGACCGTGTGGGCATCTACTTTAACGAGAAGGGCGCCTCCCAGCGGGGCAGCGTGTGCATCTACGACCGTGCCCACTCCGCCATCCAGGAGGCGTCCACCGCCGACTTCGACTGGGACGCTATCTTCGAGGGCGTGGACTGGTTTCACTTCACCGGCATCACCCCGGCCCTGGGTCCCAACGTGGTGGAAATCTGCAAGGAAGCCTGCAAGGCCGCCAAGGTCCACGGCGTGAAGATCTCCTGCGACCTGAACTACCGGGGCAAGCTGTGGACCCGGGACCAGGCCCGCGAGGCCATGACCGACCTGTGCCAGTACGTGGACGTGTGCATCTCCAACGAGGAGGACGCCAAGGACGTGTTCGGCATCGAGGCGGAGAACACCGACATCTACGGCGGTGAGATCAACCACGAGGGCTATAAGTCCGTGGCCAAGCAGCTGGCGGACAAGTTCGGCTTTGAAAAGGTGGCCATCACCCTGCGGGAGAGCCATTCCGCCTTTGACAACGGTTGGTCCGCCATGCTGTACGACGTGGCGTCCGGCGAGTACGCCTTTTCCAAAAAGTACGAGCTGCACATCATCGACCGCGTGGGCGGCGGCGACAGCTTCGGTGGCGGGCTGATTTACTCCCTGCTGACGGGGAAGAATACCCAGGCGGCGGTGGAGTTCGCCGTGGCGGCGTCCGCGCTGAAGCACTCCATCGAGGGCGACTATAATATGGTGACGGTGGCCGAGGTGGAAAAGCTGGCCGGCGGCGACGGCTCCGGCAGAATTCAGCGCTAAAGAAGCGTGAGCGCAGGCACACAGGCCCGGATGGACCGGAGCGAAGCCGAGCGCAGGCGCGCCGCTGCGGGTGGACCGGAGCGAGCGGGGAGGACAGGGCCGAGTGGCCCTGTCCGGACTGCGGAAGCGCGTCTTTATCTGGCGAAAAAATCCCTCACAGCCGGCATATTCGGCTGCGCATACAGGTTCTTAAACCAAAACAGGCGGCCGCCCGTTCCGGACAGGGCGGGCGGCCGCCGCATTTTATCATGGGAGGAAACGTCATGAAAGAATTTATGGATAAGGATTTCCTGCTGGGCACCGAGACCGCCCGGCGCCTGTTCCACGACTATGCCGAGACCATGCCCCTGGTGGACTACCACTGCCATATCTCCCCCAAGGAGATCTATGAGGACCGCCGGTTCGACAACCTGGCGGAGGTGTGGCTGGGGGGCGAGAACCCCGACGGCACCTACTTTGGCGACCACTATAAATGGCGTCTCATGCGCTCCAACGGCGTGAGCGAGGAATACGTGTCCGGCGGCAAGCCCGCCTTCGAGCGCTTCGTGAAGTTCGCAGAAACCCTGGAGATGGCCATTGGCAACCCCATGTACCACTGGTGTAACCTGGAGCTGCGGCAGTTCTTTGGCTACGGCAAGCCCCTCACCCCCGAGACCGCCCGGGAGTGCTGGGATTTCTGCAATGAGAAGCTGCGCCATGACCCCGACCTCACCGTGCGCGGCATCATCAAAAAGGCCAACGTGGCCATGATCGGCACCACCGACGACCCCGTCGACTCCCTGGAGTGGCACGAGAAAATCGCCGCCGACCCCACCATCACCGTGAAGGTGTGCCCCTCCTTCCGCCCCGACAAGGCCATCAACATCAATAAGCCCGGCTTTGTGGAGTATATCGGCAGTCTGGCCGCCAGCGTGGGCAAGGACAGCCTGGACAGCGTGGAGGACGTGTGCGCCGCCCTGACCCAGCGCCTGGAGTTTTTCAAGAAGCTGGGCTGCCGGGCCAGCGACCACGGGCTGGACTATATCCCCTTCCGCCCCTGCTCCCCCAAGAAGGCCAACGAGGCGTTCCAGAAGGCTATGGCCGGGGAGGAGATCAGCGCCAAGGAGGCCGAGCGCTATCAGACCGCCATTCTGCTCCACCTGGGCCGGGAGTACCACCGCCTGGAGATCGCCATGCAGCTGCATTACTCCTGCGTGCGCAACATGAACGAGCGGATGTTCGCCAAGATGGGCCCGGACACCGGCTTCGACATGATCGCCCAGAACACCTGCGGCGGGGACATCGCCCGGCTGCTGTCCGCCCTGGACGCCGGGAATCAGTGCCCCAAGACCATCCTCTACTCCCTGAACCCCGCCGACAACGAGCAGCTGGACACCCTGCTGGGCTGCTTCCAGTCCGATGAGCTGCCCGGCAAGATCCAGCACGGCTCCGCCTGGTGGTTCAACGACACCAAGTCCGGCATGGAGGAGCAGATGAGGTCGCTGGCCAACTTAGGGCTGCTGGGCAATTTCGTGGGTATGCTCACCGACTCCCGCTCCTTCCTGTCCTACGCCCGTCACGACTACTTCCGCCGCATCCTCTGCAATCTCATCGGAGATTGGGTGGAGAACGGCGAGTATCCCAGCCATGAGGCGTCCCTGAAGAAGATTGTGGAGGGCGTCTGCTACAACAACGCCGCCCGCTACTTCGCGTTGTGAGCGCGGCCGCCGGAAAGACCCCGGCGGAGCGGCGGCAGGACCAGCTGCTGTACTGCGTCCTGTTCGCCTTCTTCGTCAGCGGGGCGGCCTCCCAGCCCCTGGGGTCTTTCATCCCCTTCCTGCGGGAGACCTACGGCTTCAGCTACGACCTGTCCGGCGTGCTGCTCAGCTGCCAATCGGTGGGCAATCTGATCTCGGTGCTGCTGGCGGGCTTTCTGCCGCTGTGGCTGGGGCGGCGGCGGGCGGTGCTGGTGACGGCGGTGTGGATGATGGTGGCCTACCTCATCTTTGCCGCCGGACTGGGGGCCGCGCCGCTGCTGGTGGCCGCCTTCCTCATGACGGGGGTGGCCCGGGGCGGGAACTCCAATTTCGCCAACACCATGATCTCCACCCTGCCCGGGGACAAGGCCACCCGGGGGTATAACCTGCTCCACGGCTGCTTCGCGGTGGGGGCGCTGCTCTCGCCGCTGCTGCTGGTGTTCTGCGCGGGGCGGTGGCCCGCGGCGGGCTGGCGGCTGATGGCCGGGCTTTTGTGCCTGGTGTGCCTGAGCCAGCTCGTCGTATACGCCAGGATGCCCCTGCCGGCCGAGCCGCCCCGGAAGGGGGTGCGCTCGGCGGACCGCAGCTTCCTCAAGGTGAAGCAGTTCTGGCTGGGCAGCGCCATGCTGCTGTTCTATATCTCCACGGAGTACGCCATCGTGGGCTGGCTGGTCACCTACTTCCAGGACACGGGAATCCTGGATGCCAGCTGGTCCCAGCTGATGAACAGCCTGTTGTGGCTGGTCATCTTCATCGGGCGGATGATCGGAGCGGCCGTCACCGGCAAAGTGTCCCGGAACAAGCTGCTGCTGCTGGACGGGGTGGGCTTTTTCGCCTGCTTCCTGCTGATGTTCTTCAGCCGCACTCCGGCGCCCATTGTGCTGGGCCTCATCGGGGTGGGACTGTTCATGGCCACCATCTATCCCACCGCCTTCGCCTTCGGCAGCGACTGCATCCGGGGCAATGACCTGGGGTGCAGCGTGATGATCTTCACCGGCAGCGTGGGCGGCATCGTCACCCCCTTCCTGGTGGGGCAGGTGGCCGAGCGGGCCGGCATCCAGGCGGGGATGGGCCTTGTGGCCGTGCTCACCGCCCTGCTGCTGCTGAGCATTGTGCTCAGCGTGGCCAGCGTGAAGCGGATGGCCGCCCGGGAAAACAAAATCAATTGACCGAAAGGGAGACCGAATGATGGAAAAACTATGCTATCAGACCCTGGAACAGCTGGGCTATGACGGTTACCTGCTGAAGGACGCGCCGGAGAAGGTGCTCCAGTTCGGTGAGGGCAATTTCCTGCGGGCCTTCGTCAATTACTGGTTCGACGTGTCCAACGAAAAAGCCGGTTGGAACGGCAAGTGCGTGCTGGTGCAGCCCATCGCCCCGGGCCTGGCGGGGCTCATCAACGACCAGGAGGGGCTGTATACCCTCTACCTCCGGGGCCGGGAGAATGGCGAGAAGGTGGACAAAAAGCGGCTCATCTCCTCGGTGTCCCGGTGCCTCAACCCCTATGAGCAGGCGGGGTTCGACGCCATGATGGAGGTGGCGGTGTCCGACGATCTGGAGTACGTGGTGTCCAACACCACCGAGGCGGGCATCGTCTACGACAGTGCCTGCCGGCTTGCCGACACCCCCGCCGCCTCCTTCCCCGGCAAGCTCACCCAGGTGCTCTACAAGCGCTGGCAGGCGGGGAAGGGCGGGCTGGTCATCCTGTCCTGCGAGCTCATCGACAACAACGGCAGGGAGCTTTTGAAGTGCGTCAACCAGTACGTGGACCAGTGGGAGCTGGAGGACGGCTTTAAGAAGTATGTGAACGAGGACTGCACCTTCTGCTCCACGCTGGTGGACCGCATCGTCCCCGGCCGGGTGAAGGACCCGGACGAGGCGGCGAAGATGGAAGCCGAGAACGGCTACCACGACGAGCTGATCGACGTGGGCGAGATCTTCGGGGTGTGGAACATCGAGGGGCCGGAGTGGCTGGAGGAGAAGCTGCCCTTCAAAAAGGCGGGGCTGAACTGCCCCGTGGTGCCCGACGTGACCCCCTATAAAAAGCGCAAGGTGCGCATCTTGAACGGCGCCCACACCGGTTTTGTGCTGGGGGCCTATCTGGCGGGCTTCGACATCGTGCGGGACTGCATGCAGGACGACACGGTGCGCAGCTTCATGAACAAGATGCTCCACGAGGAGGTCATCCCCACCCTGCCCCTGGACAAGAAGGACCTGGAGGACTTCGCCAGCGCCGTCCAGGACCGGTTCAACAACCCCTTCGTGGACCACGAGCTGATGAGCATTTCCCTCAACTCCACCTCCAAGTGGCGCGCCCGGAACATGCCCTCCTTCCTGGAATACGTGGAAAAGACCGGCCAGCTGCCCCCCTGCCTCACCATGAGCTTTGCCGCCTATATCGCCTTCTTCTCCAGCGGCATCCAGGCGCTGGACGGCAAGGGGCTGGTGTGCCGCCGCCCCAAGGGGAACGACTACGTCTGCTCCGACGACCGCTGGGCGCTGGAATTCTACTACGACCACCGGGACGACAGCCCGGAGGAGCTGGTCCGCGCCGTCATGACCAACGAGCGCATGTGGGGCCAGGACCTGACGCAGGTGGCGGGCTTTGAGGCCGCTGTGATCTCGGGGCTGAAGCTCATCCGGGAGCAGGGGGCCAAGGCCGCTTACGCCTCCTGTCTGTAAGGGGGGCGCGGCGATGAAAGTCATCCGCCTCCACCCCCGGGACAACGTGGCGGTGGCCCTGGAGGACGTGGCCGGGGGGGAAGTACTGTCCCTTGACGGCCTGGAGCTGACCGCTGCCGAGGACGTCCGGCGGGGGCACAAGATCGCCCTGGCCCCCATTTCCACCGGGGAGAGCGTCATGAAATACGGCTGCGCCATCGGCACGGCCAAGGAGGACATCCCCCAGGGCGCCTGGGTCCACGTGCACAACGTGCGCACGGGGTTGTCCGAGAGCGGGGAATACCGCTATGACCACAAAACCTACGACCTGCCCAGTGTAAAGCCCCGGACCTTCCGGGGCTACCGCCGGGCGGACGGCCGGGCGGCCATCCGCAACGAGCTGTGGATCGTCCCCACCGTGGGGTGCGTCAACTCCATCGCCCAGCGGCTGGTGCGGGAGAACCAGCATTTGGTCAGTGGTACGGTGGAAGGGCTTTACACATTCCCCCACCCCTTCGGGTGCAGCCAGATGGGGGACGACCACGCCCAGACCCGCAGGCTGCTGGCCGCGCTGGCGCGCCATCCCAACGCCGGGGGCGTGCTGGTGCTGGGCCTGGGGTGCGAGAACCTGACCATGGAGCAGTTCAAGGCGGAGCTGGGGCCCTATGACGAAAATCGGGTGAAGTTCCTGGTGTGCCAGGACGTCCCCGACGAAATCGCGGCGGGCGGCGCGCTGCTGAAGGAGCTGGCGGACTACGCCGGGGGCTTCCAGCGCCAGGACATCCCCGCCGCCGAGCTGGTGGTGGGCATGAAGTGCGGCGGGTCGGACGGCCTGTCCGGTATCACCGCCAACCCCACCGTGGGCCGGTTCTCCGACCGGCTCATCGCCCTGGGAGGGTGCACGGTGCTCACCGAGGTGCCCGAGATGTTCGGCGCGGAGTCCATCCTCTTCGAGCGGTGCCAGAGCGAGGACGTGTTCGGCAAGGCGGTGAAGATGATCGAGGACTTCAAGGGCTACTTCACCTCCCACAACCAGGTGGTCTATGAGAACCCCAGCCCCGGCAATAAGGCGGGGGGCATCACCACCCTGGAGGACAAGTCCTGCGGCTGCGTCCAGAAGGGAGGCAGCGCCCAGATTGTGGACGTGCTGGGCTACGGAGACGCAGTGACAAAAAAGGGCCTCAACCTGCTCAGCGGGCCGGGGAACGACTTGGTGTCCGCCACGGCCCTCACTGCCGCGGGAGCTCACCTGATCCTCTTCACCACCGGCCGGGGCACCCCCTTCGGGGCTCCCGCCCCCACGGTGAAGATCTCCACCAACACTGCCCTGTTCGAGAAGAAGGGGAACTGGATCGACTTCAATGCCGGAACGGTGGCCCAGGGGGAGAGCCTGGACGCCGCCGGGGAGCGCCTGCTGGACTTCGTGCTGGAGGTGGCCGGAGGCCGGCTGACCCGCACCGAGGAGCAGGGATTCCGGGAGATTTCTATATTTAAAGATGGCGTTGTGCTCTGAGCGCGGGCATCCGCGCCTGTGCCGGCGGACTCAGCCGGGCTCCCTTGAGGGAGCCCGGCTTTGCTATGCGGGCGGTCTCCGCCGGGGGCGCGTTGGCGCGCGCCTCATGCCAGAAAGGGGTAGAATCATCTTTATACAACAGGAAAATTAGAAAAACATGGAAAAACAAAGGAGGGAGGGGAAATTTTACCAGCCAGAAAGCCCCGGGATTCCACCTCCTTAGGGGAAAAATGTATTGCGTTTTTTTTTGCGCCGTGCTATAATGAAATGCCGCTATGCTGTGGTGTGTGAAAGTGTCCGCAGCGGTGGAGGGGAAGAAACTTGCCGGTTTGCGCCTTATTCGGAATGCGGCGTTCCCGGGCGGACAGGGGTTTGTCCAAATAGTCCCCTTCTTTTTGCATGTTCCGAAACGCCGGTTCATAGTATTCATGATGTGCGCCATGGGGGACTGTGGCCGCAGACTCTGGAGGGTCAGGTATGGATATTTTAACGAGCAATTCCGCCCTTTTGCTGGAAAAGTCCATCGGCTTTTTATGGACGAAGCAGGCGGCGATCCTGGACAATATCGCCAATGCGGAGACGCCCAACTACAAGGCTAAGGTGGTTACCTTCGAGGAGAGCATCCGCCAGAAGCTGGAAAAGGCTGCGGCTCTGCCCGAGGGCGCGGGCCGCAGCGTGCGGGACGTGCTGGAGGACCCGGAGGTCACTGTGTTCGAGGCGCAGGAGCAGGAGCGCATGGATGACAACGGGGTGGACACCACCGAGGAGATGGTGGAGCTCATCCGCAACGCCTATCAGCAGCAGTATGTGTATCAGGCCATCAACAAGCACTATTCCATCCTGCGCATGGCCGTCAGGGGCCAGTAACGGGATTCGGGCCGCCCAGGACTGCGGCGGCGGAATATGAGATAATTTAGGGGGTACATCGCATGGGTTTCATGAATACCATTAATATCGTGGGCTCCGGCCTGACCGCCCAGCAGCTGCGGCTGGACATCGTGGCGGAGAACGTGACCAACTCTCAGACTACCCGGGTGGAGAACGGGGAAGGCGCCTACCGCCGGAAAATGGTGGTGTTCGAGGCGGTGAGCGGCCGGGACACCTTCCGGGACGTGATGGCCCGGGCGGTGAGCGCCGCCGTGCCCAACACCGGGGTGAACCCCACCGCCGGCGGCGTGCGGGTGACGGAGATCGTGGAGGACGAGTCCCCCATGAAGATCGTCTATGACCCCACCCACCCCGACGCCGACGAGGACGGCTATTTGGAGCTGCCCAACGTGGACATGGTGAAGGAGATGGCGGACGCCATGGCGGCCAGCCGGGCCTTCGCCTCCAACGTCACCGCCTTCAACACCTTGAAATCCGTCATTTCCAGCGGGCTGGAGATCGGCCGGTAAGTACGCAGATTTGGATATATAAAGGAGAGATTCAGCCATGAGCTCCATGACCGACGGCATCACCGGCATCAGCGGCATCGCCGCCCCCGGGGCAATGAGCGGCATCACCGGCATTCCCGGCATTGCCAACACCATGCAGAAGATCACTCCTCCCGCCCTGCCCGGACAGGAGGAGAGCGCCACCGAGCTGAGCGAGGTGAAGGACAGCGCATTCGGCTCCCTGTTCACCGACCTCATCCAGAACGTGAAGGACACCGACGCGGAGTTTACCCAGGCCCAATATCTGCTGTCTACCGGCCAGCTGGACAATCCTGTCCAGCTGGGCATTGCCGCCTATAAGAACGAAATCGCGGTGGATCTGCTGATCCAGATGCGCAACAAGGCGCTGGACGCCTACAATGAGCTGAAAAATATGAGCGTCTAATGCAGAGTGCCAGGGGCAGAGAACGCGGAGAGCGGAGTTGATAGGGCTTGAATAAGGAAAAGCTGATGGGCTACTTTGAAAAAGTAAAGGAAGCCCTCGGAAAAGTTTCCAAAAAAATATGGATCATCATTGGTGTCACGTTGGCCGCGCTGATTATCGGCATCGTCATTTTCTTGAACACCAGGCCCTACGCTCCCCTGATTTCCGGAGCCACTGAGGAGGAGGCCGGGGCCGTGCTCAGCTGGCTCCAGGAGCAGGGGTTCACCGACTACCGGGTGGAGGGCTCAGGGACGGTCAAGGTGCCGGAGAGCCAGGTCAGCGGGCTGAAGGCCCGGCTGCTGGTGGACCAGTACTCCCAGGCCAACGCCAGCCCCACCGGATACTTTGAACAGGTCAGCGCCCTGTCCACCCAGGCGGACCGGGATCGGGCCTGGCTGGTGGACGCGCGAAGCCGGATGGAGCGGACCATCAGTCAGTTCCCCGGCGTGCGCAGCGTCACGGTGGACCTCGACCTGGGCGAGGACCAGCTCTATGTGCTGGACAGCAGCAAAAGGGTGGAGGCGACCGCCAGTGTGCTCCTCACCATGCAGAAGGGCAAGACCCTCACCAGCGGACAGGCCAACGCCATCCGCAACTATGTGGCCAACAGCGTGGCGGGGCTGGATGTGGAGTCCGTCAGCATCGGGGACACCGAAGGGAACGACTACTCCGGCCAGGTGGACAGCGCCGGCGTCGCGGCGGCCAGCTCCGCGCTGAAGCTCCAGCTGGAGCGGCAGATCGGGGCGGATTTCGAAAAGAAGATTCTCCAGGGCTATGTGCCCATTTACGGTGAGGACAATGTGTCCGTCATCGTCAACGTGGAGGTGGAGCTGGGCGACAAGACCATCAACGACTACAAGGTCACCCTGCCCGACTTCGCCCTGGACGGAGAGACCGGCGGCCGCGGCATCATCGGCAAGCAGTTCTATACATACCAGTTCCTCACCCCCGACGAGGCCGCCGTGGGCGGGGTGGTGGGCACCCCCTCCAACTCGGAGCTTCCCACCTATGTGGAGCCGGAGGACGCCGAGGCGGAGCTTCAGGGCATTCTGGAGGAGCAGCACCAGACCGAGTACGACAATTCCAAGACCCAGACCCAGATGATTATTACGGCGGGCACCATCTCTAAGGTCACCGCCACCATCGGCATCGACGCCAAGGACTGCCCCAACGCCGATGTGGACACGATTCTGAAGGGGGCGGCCAGCGCCATCGGCCTGGTGGCCCCGCTGGAACTGGACGACGGGATGACCGAGCTGCAATACCTGTCCCGGTACATCACCGTCATCCACGACGAGTTCAACGAGCCCGAGCCGCTTCCGCCCGCGCCCTCCGGCTGGGAGGCCCTGGGCATTCCGCTGTGGGTGGTCATCGCCGCGGGCGCCGGCCTGCTGCTGTTCGCCATCGTGCTGACCATCATCCTGCTGCTGCGGGGCAAGAAGCGCAAGAAGCAGGAGGCCGAGCAGCGGGCCGTGGAGGAGCTGCTGGCGACGGCAATGCCCCAGCAGACGGAGGACGGCGTGCAGCTGGACGAGAACGGCGAGCCTGTGGGCGCGGACGTGATGGACCTGCACACCGAACGGAGCATGGAGCTGCGCCAGAGCATCCGGGATTATGTGGACGAGAACATGGAGGTCGCGGCGCTGCTGATCAAGAGCTGGCTGAAGGAGGATGGAGACAATGGCTGAGGCCGCTGTGGCGGAACAGAAAGCTGCCGCGCCCGCAGAGGCGAAAGCCCCTCCGGCGCGCAAGAAGATCGCCAATGAAGTCCCCCTCACCGGCGCCCAGCGGGCCGCCACCGTCATCATCTCCCTGGGCGTGGAGCGGGCGTCCGCCCTATACAAGCACATGGAGCCGGAGGACGTGGAGCAGCTCACCCTGGAGGTCGCGAAGCTGGGCTTCTTGGGCTCGGAGCAGACCGAGGAAATTTTGTATGAGTTCTACCAGCTGTGCCGCACCAACCGGGCGGTGACCGAGGGCGGTCTGGAATACGCCCGCACGGTGCTGGAAAAGGCCTACGGACCCCAGACGGCCGACGAGCTGCTGGGCAAGGTGACGAAGTCGCTGCAAAACCGCAACTTCTCCTTTATGGAGAAGGCGGACGACAAGTCGCTGTACTCCGCGCTGCAGAACGAGCGGCCCCAGACCATCGCGCTGGTGCTGTCCTACGTGGAGCCGGACAAGGCCGCCGGCGTCATCTCCCAGCTGGACGAGAAGCGCCAGATCCAGGTGGTGGAGAGCATGGCCAAGATCGAGAGCGTGTCCCCCGTGGCCGTCAAGATCATCGAGGCGGAGATGCGCAAGAAGTTCTCCAACATCGTCACCAACGCAAACGTCAAGGTGGGCGGCATCGACTACGTGGCCGACGTGATGAACAACATCGACCGCGCCAGCGAGAAAAACATCTTCGACGGCCTGGCCGCCTACGACCAGGAGCTGGCCGACGAGATCCGCAAGAGAATGTTCGTGTTCGAGGACATCATCACCATGGACGACCGCTCCGTGCAGCGCTTCGTCCGGGACTGCGACCCGCGGGACCTGGTGCTGGCCCTCAAGACCGCCAACGAAGAGGTCTCCAAGAAGCTGCTCAGCAACATGTCCACCCGTATGGCGCAGAACATCCGGGACGACCTGGAGATTACAACCAACGTCAAGCTGAAGGACGTGGAGGACGCCCAGCAGCGCATTGTGGATATCATCCGCGACCTGGAAGAGAAGAACGAGATCATCATAGCGAAGGGCGGAAAGGACGATATCATTGCCTAATATATTCAAAGCCTTCTCTAAGGCAAAGGCCGAGCCCTACCTGTTTCCCGACGCGTCGGAGCTGGTGGTAGAGCCGGAGCCAGAGGAGGAGCCGCCCGTCCCCGAGGACAGCCCTCCGCCGGAGCCGGCGGAGGGGCTGGACATCCTCCTGGCGGACCCGGAGCCGGAAGCTGAGCCAGAGCCGGAGCCGGACCCGGCGGAAAACCTCATCAGCTTCGCCCAGATTCAGGCGGAGGAGATCCTGGCCGACGCCCGCCGGGAGGCGGAGGCTTTGATGGCCAAGGCCAGGGCGGACGCCCAGAGCGAGGCGGAGGAGGTTTTCGCCAAGGCCCGGACGGAGGGGCGCCAGGAGGGGTATGTGCAGGGAATGGCCCAGGCGGGCGAGGAGTCCAGGCAGCTGCGGGAGGAACAGGCCCGGCGCCTGGAGGAGGAGGTCCACCGCTTTCTGGAGCAGGCCGGGGCCGCGCTGGACCGGCAGATGGACCAGAGCGTGGACGATCTACGAGACCTGGCCCTGGCGGTGGCGGAAAAGGTGGTGTGCGTCAGCCTGAAGAGCAGCGGCGACGTCATCAGCCGGATGATCCAAACCGCCATCGACAAGCGGAAGAAAAAGGAATGGGTGCACATATACATATCCGAGTGCGACGCCAAACGGCTCACCCAGATCCCCGCCTCCCTGTCCGCCGCGCTGACGGCGCTGTCCGACCGGGTGCGGCTCATCCCCATGTCCGACGACGAGTCGGGCACCTGCATCATCGAAATGCCCGACGAGATCGTGGACGCCAGCGCGGCCACCCAGCTGAACAACCTGCGGACCATCTTGATGGACACAGCCAACAGCGCGTCGGGCATGAACCTGTTTCATTAGAATATGACGAGGCCCCTCTTCTCCCAGGCCGGGAACGGGGCCGTGAGGCACAGGCCGGTGGAGTAGATTATGCCTTCCGTATTTCAACAAATGACCCGTCAGGTCTACAACGCGGAGCCCTACAGCCTGACGGGAAAAATCGAAAATATCGTGGGCATGTCCATCGAGGCCTCCGGCGGCCGGGCGGCCGTGGGCGACATCTGCCGCATTTATAACGGCGACTCCGGCGGACAGGTCACCGCCGAGGTGGTGGGCTTCAAAAACGACCACATCCTGCTCATGCCCTACTCGGACATGAGCGGCATCTCGGCGGGGAACTTCGTGCGCAACACCGGGCGGCAGCTCACCCTTCAGGTGGGCGAGTTCCTCCGGGGACGCATCATCAACGCCCTGGGCCAGCCCATCGACGGCAAGGGCCCCTTTGAGGGGGGCACCTCCTACTGCGTGGGCGGCAATTACATCAACCCCCTCCAGCGCCCTCCCATCCGGGAGCGCATCCAGTTCGGCGTGAAGGCCATCGACGGGCTCATCACCATCGGCAAGGGCCAGCGTATCGGCATATTCGCCGGCTCCGGCGTGGGCAAGTCCACCCTGATGGGCATGATCGCCAAGAACGTCACCGCGGACATCAACGTCATCGCCCTGGTGGGCGAGCGCGGCCGCGAGGTGCTGGAGTTCGTGGAAAAGGACCTGGGGCCCGAGGGCATGAAGCGCTCCATTCTAGTGGTGGCCACCTCCGATCAGCCCGCCATGCTGCGTATGCGCTGCCCCAGCGTGGCCACCGGCATCGCGGAATACTTCCGGGACCAGGGATACGACGTGCTGCTGATGATGGACTCCCTCACCCGCTTCGCCATGGCCCAGCGGGAGATCGGGCTGGCTATCGGGGAGCCTCCGGTGAGCCGGGGCTATACCCCGTCCATGTACGCGGAGATGCCCAAGCTGCTGGAGCGCAGCGGCAATTTCAGCCATGGCTCCATCACCGGCGTTTACACCGTGCTGGTGGAGGGCGACGACACCAACGAGCCCATCGCGGACACCGTGCGCGGCATTTTGGACGGGCACATCGTCCTCTCCCGCCAGCTGGCCAACTCCAACCACTACCCGGCCATCGACGTGAGCGCCAGCATCTCCCGACTGATGGTGGAGATCGTCTCCCCCGAGCACCGGCAGCTGGCCTCCCGCATACGAGATATTATGAGAGTCTATGAGAAGAACGCCCACCTGGTGGCCATCGCAGCCTATAAGCCGGGCACCAACCGGAAGCTGGACTTCGCCATGTCCAAGATCGACGCGGTGAACGACTTTCTCACCCAGGACGTGGACGAGGCCTTTTCCTACGAACGCTGCGTAGAAGAGATGGGCAGGATCTTAAAATAAACCAGCGAGGTGCACAGATAGATGAAGAAATTCAAGTTCTCTCTGGACTCGGTGCTGTCCTACAAGCAGCAGGTGCTGGACTCCCTCAAGGGTGAGCACGCCGCCATTCTGGCCCAGGTCCGGGAGCAGGAGGGCGTGCTGGAGGCGGTCTGGCAGGATTACCGGGACTGCAATGAGGAGTACCGCCAGCGTAAAATGGAGGGGCTCACCGTGACCGACGCCATGCTCTACCAGAACGGCCTGCGGGCGCTGGAGCGGGAGATCGAACGGGAGACCGCCAAGCTGGAGGAGCTGCGCAGGAAGGAAGAAAAGAAGCGCCAGCAGGTGGTGGACGCCAAGATCGACACCTCCTCCATCGAGAAGCTGAAGGAGCACAAGCTGGAGGACTATAACAAGGCCGTGCAGAAGGCGGAGGAGACCTTGATCGACGAGTTTGTCAGCTCCGCCCGGGCGCGGGCCGGCGTCGGCGCGTAAACTATACAGCGTCCAATTCGGCGCTTGCGCCGTTTGGAAATAAATATCCCAATATCAAGGAGGTGTAACGAACATGGAACAGGCAAATGGCATCGGCCTGGCGCTGCTTCAGACCATCGCGGGCCAGACCCAGCTGCCTAAGACCGGCGGCAGCGAGACGGACGAGTTCCAGAAGCTGCTGGAGGAGAAGGCCCAGGAGAAGGACCCCCTGCTGGAACAGCCTCCCAAGGCGGAGACCCCGGTCAAAAAACCGGCGGAGAAGGCCCCTGTCCAGAAGCAGGAGGACCCGGTGGAGACGTCCAAGCGGATGCAGGGGTACCTCGCCCCGGTGGACCCCAGTGTGCTGGCCCAGTACCCCGCCGAGTGGCTGCCCCAGGTGCAGGAGGGCGAGCCTATCGTGTGCATCGGCGTGCGCGCCGGTGAGAACGGTGAGCAGATCCCCATTCTGGTGGGCGCCGACACGGCGGAGAAGATGTACGGCAAGCCGGTGGTTGACCCCGCGCTGTACGACGTGTCCGACCCGGAGGCCGACGCGATTTTGGAGGCCACCGACCCCACTGTGGAGCACGGACCCGCCCAGATGCTGGAGAAGCTGGCGGACGAAGTGGCCGGCGTGGAGGAGAACGCGCCCCAGCTGCTTGAGAACGGGGAAGAGGACGCCGAGGTGGAGATCGTGGACGTCCAGCAGGCCCCCCGGCAGCTCTTTGGCGACGTGGAGGCGGCCCCGGTGAAGGTGGGCGAGGCGTATGACGTCCAGCAGGCTCAGGAGCCCGACGTAGCCAAGCAGATCGACACACAGCTGGCCCAGGCCTTGCAGAAGGGCGAGTCTACCGTGCGCATCCAGCTCACCCCCGAGCATCTGGGCAGCGTCACCGTGGAGATCAGCCAGAGCGCCGACGGCATTCTGCGGGTGGCCCTCACCGCCCACAGCGCCGAGACCCGGGGACTGCTGGAGCGGCACGCCGGCGAGCTACAGGGCATGCTGAACAGCCGCGGGCAGGACGTCCAGGTGGAGGTCCAGCGCCAGCAGGAGACCCAGCAGAATCAGCAGCAGCAGAACTACGACGGCCACAACGGCCACGCCCAGGACGGCCAGGAGCGCCGCCAGCGCCGGGAGCACACCAATTCCCAGGACTTTATGCAGCAGCTCCGCCTGGGTCTGATCCCGGGAGACGAGTAACGCGGAAAGGAGTAAAACCATGAGCAGCAATTCTATGGCAGACATTGCGGGCTTGCTGGGCGCCGGCGCGGGACTGCGTCCGGAAAACAGCACCAGCCGCAAGGGGAACACCGAGCTGAATATGGAGGACTTCCTCCAGCTGATGATCGTGCAGCTTCAGAACCAGACCATCGACAACGCCATGGACACCAGCGAGATGATGAATCAGATGGTGCAGATGCAGATGATCACCGCCATCTCCAACATGACGGAAACCAGCGTGCAGAGCTATGCCAGCTCCCTGGTGGGCAAGGTGGTCACCATCGGCATCGTGACGGAGAAGGGCCTGGAGGAGCGGGAGGTTCTGGTCACGGGCACCGGCGTGATGAACGGCCAGCAGGTGATCTTCGGCAAGGACAGCAAGGGCAATATCGAGACCTATGGGCTGAATCAGATCATGGCTGTGGGCCAGCTTCCCCCCCTGGACAAGGAGGAGGACACCGAGAAGCCCGGCGAGGGCGAAGGCGACGGCGGCGTGGACGGCACCGACAAGCCCGACGGCGGCGATGGCGTTGATAAGCCCGACGGCGGCGAACCCACTCCCCCCGCAGAGGGTTCCGGCGAGACCGAAACCAACCCCCAGTACCAGGGAGAGCAGGGCGCACCCACCGACTGAGAAAAATGAGGTGACATGAGATGATCCAGCGTGTATCAGGACTAGAGCGCAGGGACGCGCCGCAGGCCCGGGTACCGCAGCGTGGACCGGCAGGCGGCTTCGGCGCCATGCTCCAGCAGGAGCTGGCCCGGCAGGAACAGCAGCCGCAGGGCGTGGAGTTTTCCAAGCACGCCATCTCCCGGGCGCAGGAGCGGGGCATTGAGGTGACGCCCGATCTGATGGATCAGTTGGCGGGCAGCGTCATCCGGGCTCAGGCAAAAGGGGCTACCAATATCCTGGCCATGGACACCGAGAAGGCTTTTATCATCAATGTGCCCAATGCCAGGGTCATCACAGCCATTACACAAGAGGAAATGAAACAAAATATATTTACGAACATTGACGGCGCCGTGTTCCTGTAATATGATATACAGAAGGCAGGACCAATTTCGGATGCCTTCGGCCTGCGTCCGATTGACGCGGGCCGGGCGGCGCCACACCGAAAGGAGTTAATTATCTTACTATGACTGGTGCAATGTATGCGGCAATCGCGGGTCTGCGGACCCATATGCAGAATCTGAACGTCATCGGCAACAACGTGGCCAACGTGAACACCTATGGCTATAAGGCCAGCCGTTCGGTGTTCCGCACCTCCATCTACACCACTCTGTCCGGCGGCTCCGACGGCACCAATACCGTGGGCGGCAAGAACCCCTCCCAGATCGGCTACGGCTCCAACCTTGGCTCGGTGGACATCGACATGAGCACGGGCAACTACGCTGTCACCGGCAAGGCCACCGACATGATGATCGACGGCGACGGCTTCTTCATGGTGGGCGACAAGACCATCGCGGACACGTTTGACGGCAGCGCCAACGATATGAACGCATTCACCGCGCTGAACCTGACTCGGGTGGGCAATTTCGAGTTCAAGGCGGACGGCTACCTCACCAACAACGACGGCCAGGTGGTCTACGGCTTCCTGTGCACCGGGATCGATGCGGCTACCGGCAAGGCTATCTTCAGCGATCAGCTGGTGCCCATCCGTTTTCCTGGTGTGGGAGCCAAGGCCGGTGATGCTGATGGAGCGCTGGAGCTGAAATGGCCCACCACCGCAGTAGCGGGCGACGGGGCCGACGCAGGCGCGGTCGGCCGTCTCCACGACGCGATGAAGCCCGTGGCTGACGACGCCCCCGCGGGAACTGAGGCCGAGCCCTATCCCAAGGCCAAGTTCAGCAGTATCACCGTGGATGGGAAAACCGGCGTCATCAGCGGCATCTGCTCTGATACCAGCGAGCAGGTGGTCATCGGCGCGGTGGCCATCGGCCTGGTGACCAACCCCAACGGCGTGACCAGCATCGGCAACAACTACTACAAGGCCGGCGAGGGTTCGGGCGACCTGTCCGTGGCCCTGTTCGGCGGCGCGGGCGACGACATGAACATCACTTATGTGAACCAGTCTCTGGCCCAGGGCGACGCGAATGGCGGCGATGACGCCGAGCCCGTGGACGGCCTGCGCCTGCGCAAGGGCGCGAAGAACGCCTCCATTATCTCCAACGGCCTGGAGATGTCCAAGACCGACCTGGCCCAGGAGATTTCCCAGATGATCCTGACCCAGCGCGGCTATCAGGCCAACACCCGCATCATCACCGTGACCGACTCCATGCTGGAGGAACTGGTCAACATGAAGCGCTGATAAGCTCGAAAACGGCCCGGGGAGAGCCGATCTCTCCCCGGGCTATCCCCCTGTAGTCCTATGAATAGGAAAAAGGAGGTATCACCATGATCGTCCTGACCAAGCGCAACCATGAAAAATTCCTTGTCAATCATCTGCAAATCGAGTATATTGAAACCATTCCGGAATCCAAGATCGTCATGATGAACCACGACTTCTACCTTGTCCGCGAAAGTGTGGATGAGATCATTGATAGGATCGCCAAGTATAACGCCAAGGTGATGGACATTCACCGGCAGATCACCGTGGTGGACAACCGATAACCGGCGAGACAGATAAAACGGCCTGAACGGCCTTTCGGGCGGTGAGCTGCGCCCGGACTCTGGAGGTAGAGCATTGTAATGAATATTACGTATATCATCGGCCTTGTGCTGGCGTTAGTCGTGTTCCTTCTGGGCTGTGTGCTGGGCATCAACATCGGTCCCAAGGCGGCGGGCCTGGACCCCATCACCTTCAACCCCCAAAACCTGTGGAACTTCTTCGACGCGGCCAGTATCTTCATCGTCATCGGATGTACGGTGGCCATCGTGGTGGCCAGCTTCCCGGGCAGCACGCTGTCGGCCATCCCCAAGCACTTCGGCATCATGCTCAACGCCGGCAAGTTCAACCCCATGAAGTACATCGACCAGCTGGTGGACCTGGCTCAGACCGCCCGTAAAAACGGTCTGCTGGCCCTGGAAGGCAAGGCCAACGAGCAGGAGGACCCCTTCTTCAAAATGGCCATCATGCTCATCGTGGACGCCAACGACCCGGATAAGGTGCGCGCCATTCTGGAGAACGACATCGAGTGCATGTCCGCCCGGCACGAGGACGCCGCCGCCCTTTACGACAAGGCGGGCGCCGTGGCCCCGGCCTTCGGCATGGTGGGTACGCTGGTGGGCCTGATTAATATGCTGAACAACATGGAGCTGAGCGGAGACGGAGGCTCCTCCATCGGTAAGGACATGGGCACGGCCTTGATTACCACCCTGTACGGCTGTATTCTGGCCCATATGATCTTCGGTCCCATCGCCAACAACCTGCGTATTCGGGACAGCGAGGAAGTGCTGTGCAAGCAGATCATCGTGGAGGGCATCATGTCCATCCAGTCCGGCGAGAACCCCAAGGCGCTGCGGGAAAAGCTGCTGACCTACATTCCCCAGGGCAAGCGCGAGGAGGGCGCCAAGGCCGCCGGCGGCGGAGAGTAAGGCGAACGCTCCCAGAGTCACGGTGTAAGGAGTTGAAAACGTCGTGAGCGTGAAAAAGAAAAAAGGCGGCGGCGGTGGCGCCAACTGGATGGATACATACGGCGATATGGTCACGCTGCTTTTGTGCTTCTTCGTCCTTCTGTACTCCATGTCCACCATCAGCGAGGAGAAGTGGCGGGCCATTGTCACCAGCTTTAACCCCTTCGCGGACCTGACCGCCACCGACCCGGAGGGCAATGACGGCCCGATAGCCGACCCGGAGGACGAATCCCAGGGCGGCTATCCCTCCATCCCGGACGTGGCGGCCCAGGAGGAGATCAATGAGATCATAGAGGACCTGGTCTACCGCATCCAGGCCGTGGCCGCCGACAACGGCATGGACGACGCCATCCAGGTGGATATGAACGGCGGCAAGGTATACGTCAAGTTTACCGACACCGTTTTCTTCGGCGGAAACAGCTTTGTGCTGCGGGATGAGGCGAAGGTGGTCCTCTCCCAGCTGTGCGATGTGCTGGACGAGGCGGCCCCCGCCATCGAGGAGATCCGCATTCAGGGCCACACCGCCCAGCAGTTTGCCGATCAGCCTAATGAGACGGAGGGCGACCGCTTCCTGGCCAGCAACCGCGCTACGGAGGTGCTGGTGTTCATCCAGGACAACAGCTCCATTTTCCCCGCGCGGCTGGTGAGCGAGGGGTGCGGCCAGTGGCGCCCCGTGGACAGCAACGAGACCCTGGAGGGCCGGCGCAGCAACCGCCGGGTGGAAATGATCATCAGCGGGCGCAACCTGGAGGCGGATAAGCTGGGAGAGTCGCTGACCCATTTCGATACCAGCGAGACAGGCGCAGATTCGCAGGAAAATTCCTAAAATCCGTTTTGAGAATACAGCAGAGCAGGTGAGGTGATTCCATGTCTGAGGTTTTGTCACAAAGTCAAATTGACGCGCTCCTAAACTCCATGCGCACTGGTGGCAGCCCAGATCAGGCGGAGGAGAAAAAGCCGGAAAAAAAGTATCGGAAATACGACTTCACCACCCCGCGCAAATTTACCAAGGATCGTATCAAGATGCTCCACGGCATCTTCGAGAATTACACCCGGGTCATCAGCTCCCGGCTTAACGCCCAGCTGCGCACCAACTGCGAGATCACGGTGGAGAGCATTGAGGAGCAGAAGTTCTATGAGTTCAACAACGCCCTGATGGAAGGGGACGTGCTGGCCATAGTGGACGTGACCATCCACCCCCGGACGGAGGGAGGACAGCCCACACAGGCGGAGGACCCGGTGATGATCTACCTGTCCACCCAGACGGCGCTGGGCATGATGGACCGGATGATGGGCAGCGAAGGGGACACGGACCGGGAGATTCCCATGGGCTATGCCTATACCGACCTGGAGCTCCAGCTTTACGAGCTGCTTCTGAAGGACATCGTGGCGCTGATGGGGAGCAGCTGGGAGAACTATGTGCCGGTCAGCTTCGAGTACGAGCGAACGCAGGTGAATCCCACCCTGGTCACGCTGCTGAACCTGGACGAGACGGTGGTGCTGGTGGACATGAAGCTCACCTTCGGCGGCAGCGAGGGGCGCATGAGCGTCGTGCTGCCGGGCAATGTGCTCATGAGCATCTTTGGCGAGGTCAACCGGGAGAGCATGGGCCGTAAGGTGGCCAGCGAGGACAACTCGCAGCAGATCTTTGACGAACTGCGGGATTCCAGCCTGGAGATCATCGCCCAGCTGGGAGACACTCAGCTGTCCCTGAGCGACATTTATCATCTTAACGTGGGCGACGTGGTGGACCTGGGACGGTCGAAGGACTCGCCGGTATTCCTCGAAATCGGCGGCTACCAATGGTTTACCGGGCGAATCGGAACCCACAAGAAAAACATGGCCATCAAGATAGACGAGGTATGCTATTCGGCCGAACAAAGGAGCGAGTAAGGGATGGAGAAGGAAATGTTCAGCCCAATGGCGATAGACGCCTTGGGCGAGATGATGAATATCAGCCTGGGCTCCTCGGCCACCGCCGTGTCGAACATGCTGGACCATCGGGTGGACATTACCACGCCCACGGTCTCAGTGGTGGATGTGAAGGACTTTTCCCTGGGCAATCTGGAACCGGCCATCGGTGTGGAGATCAAATACGTCGAGGGCCTGGAGGGCAGCAACATCATGCTGCTCAAGCGCAGCGACATCAAAGTCATCGTGGACATTCTCATGGGAATGGAGACTGCCGACGAGGAGTTTGAACTCAATGAGCTGACCATCAGCTGTGTGTGCGAGGTCATGAACCAGATGATGGGGTCCGCCGCCACCGCCATGTCCGACTTCCTGGGCTTCCGGGTGGACATCTCCACTCCGGTATCCTTTGAACTGGAAAACCTGGAGCAGTTCAAGCAGAACCATCTGCCCCAGGGCGCGGACCAGATTGTGGTGGTCAAGTTCTTCCTGAAGATTGAGGACGCCCTGGAAAGCGAGTTCATGAACGTTATGTCGGTGGCTCTGGCCAAGGAGCTGCTCAAAAGCCTGGGGCTGGAGGACGAGGTGTCCGGCACGGAATCCGGCGCGGCCGCGCCGCCTCCCGCCCAGCAGGCGCCCGAGGCCAGCAACCGGCCCCTCAGCCAGGAGGAGATCGAGGCCATGCTGGCCGGCGGCGGTCCCGGCGCGGCGGCGCCCGCGGAGCCCCCCGCGCCCGAGCCCAGCAACCGCATGATGAGCCAGGAGGAGATTGAGGCCATGATGTCGGGAGGGGCATCCGCTCCCGCGCCTGCTTCGGAGCCCTCGGGCGGGGACAAGAAGATGAGCCAGGACGACATTGAGAAGATGCTGGCCGGAATGAACAGCGAGCCCGCTCCTGCGCCCGCTCCGGCCCCTGCGCCTCAGCCTGCTCCCGCGCCCGCTCCCCAGCCCCAGGCCCCGGCGGCCCAGGCTCCCATGCCCGGCATGCCGCCCCAGATGGGCCAGCCCGGACAGATGCCATCCTTCCCCATGCCCGGGCCGGATGGGAACTTCCCCAACGGGTATATGGGATATCCTCCCATGTATTATCCGCCCTATCCCTACCCCTATCCCCCCCAGCAGGAGGCCCACGTCCAGAAGGCCGCGCCCGAGCCCAAGGTCATCGCCACCAAGCCGGTGCATATGGAGGAGATGGACCCCGCCGAGCGGCTGGGTAAGGAGCAGGCCCAGAATCTGGACCTCATCATGGAGGTGCCCCTCCAGGTGACGGTGGAGATCGGCCGGGCCAAGCGAAAGGTGCAGGACATCCTGGAGTTTGCCAAGGGCTCCCTGGTGGTGCTGGATAAGCTGGCGGGCGATCAGGTGGACCTGTTCGTCAACGGCAAGTGCATTGCCCGGGGCGAAGTGGTGGTCATTGAGGACAATTTCGGCGTCCGCATCACCGAGATCGTCCAGGCTCCCGGCATTGAGATGCTGGCGGGCGGTAAGTAAGGGCCAGAAAGGCATACCCGGCCCCGGCACGTTTACAACGGCGGGGTACACAACATATAATGGAAAAGGATGGATCAACCATGGCTAAGAAGATTCTGTTAGTGGACGACGCTGCTTTCATGCGCAAGATGATCAAGGACACGCTGGTGAAGAACGGTTACACTGAGGTGTTTGAGGCCGTTGACGGCGCCGACGCGGTGGAGAAGTTCGGTGAGATCGGTCCCGACCTGGTGGTCATGGACATCACCATGCCCAACATGGACGGCCTGGAGGCCCTGAAGGCCATCCGTGCCAAGGACGGCAGCGCCAACGTGGTCATGTGCTCCGCCATGGGCCAGGAGTCCATGGTTATGGACGCCGTGCGCTCTGGCGCCAAGGACTTCATCGTCAAGCCCTTTAAGCCCGACCGGGTGCTCAAGACCGTCACCTCGATCCTGGGCGCGCCCTGATGACAGTCTCCCCGCGCGTGCCCGTTCTGGCCCTGGAGGCCACGGCGCTGGACAGCCTGCTGTCCCTGATGTGGATGCTGCTGTGCGTGGTGGTCATCATCGTGCTGGCGTACCTGTTCACCAGGTACGTGGCGGGCAGAAGGGGCTTTGGCGGGCTGGGCGCGTCTGGAGGGACAGGCCGTTTCAAGGCGCTGGCCCGGCTGCCGCTGGGGCGGGAGCAGAGCGCGGTGCTCGTCCAGGCGGGAGAGCGGTATCTCCTGCTGGGGGTGGCGCCCTCCGGCGTGACCATGCTGGCGGAGCTCACCCAGGAAGAGGCCCAGGCGCTGTACGCCACGCCTCCCGACCAGCCGGCACCCCCCAGCTTTGGGGAGGCACTGCGCGCCGTACTCAAGCAAAAGAAACCGAGGTGAGGATGGGATGCCGACCGATGGCCTGATTAACATTAACGGTGACAGCGTCCAGACTCTGGAGGTCCTGTTCCTCACCACCATGATCGCCCTGCTGCCCTCCATGATGGTGATGATGACCTCGTTTACGAGGTACATCATTTCGCTGTCCTTTCTGCGCAACGCCATGGGCACCCAGCAGACGCCGCCCAACACGGTGCTGGTGGGCATTGCCTTGTTCCTCACCCTGATCACCATGAACCCGGTGCTCACCCGCATCCAGACGGAGGCTTGGGAGCCGTACAGGGAGCAGGAGATCGGGGCGGAGGAATTCGTGGACCGGGCCAGCGTGCCGCTGAAGGAATTCATGATGGCCAACACCGAGTGGCGCACGGTGGAGATGTACTGCAATCTGGCCCACATCGACGTACCGGCGGAGGGGGAGCAGGCCGTGCAGGAGCTGCCCCTGCGGGTCATCGTGCCCTCCTTCATGACCCAGGAGCTGCAAAAAGCGTTCTATATCGGCTTTTTGCTGTATATCCCCTTCCTGCTCATCGACGTGGTGGTGTCCTCCACGCTGATGTCCATGGGTATGATTATGCTGCCGCCGGCCATGATCTCCACGCCCTTCAAGCTGCTGCTGTTTGTGTCGGTCAACGGCTGGCAGGTGCTGTTCTCCGCGCTGGTGCAGAGCGTCAAGTGATTTCCTGGAAGGAGGGTGAGAGGTGAACACCACGCTGGTAATGGACCTGGTGCGGGATGCGGTGGGCGTGGCCATCAAGCTGGCCAGCCCCATGCTGCTGCTGAGTATGCTGGTGGGCGTGGTGGTGGCCATCTTTCAGGCAGTCACCCAGATTCACGAGCAGACCATCTCCTTCGTGCTCAAGCTGATCGTGGTGATCGGCGTGCTGCTGCTGGGCGGCGGCTGGATGCTGGACACCCTCAAGGACTATACGCTGGAGATCTTTTCGCTGATCAGCAGCTAAACGGGAGAGACAGCCATGATCGACTGGGCGGAACTGACCGCATTTCTCTATATCATGGCCCGCATCAGTGGGTTCATCCTCTTCAATCCCCTGCTGGGCCGCCGGAACATCCCCGACCCCTTCCGGGTGGGCATGACGCTGGTGCTGTCAGTATTCACCGCGTCCCTGACCGTCCAGACGGTGAGCGTTCCCGTGGGGATTGTGGAGCTGGCGGTGCGGATGCTGCTGGAGCTGGCGGTGGGCTTCCTGCTGGGCATGGTGGCCAACATCTTCTTCTACATCCCTCAGCTGGCCGGCTCCATCATCGACACCCAGATGGGTATGACCATGAATCAGATGTATGACCCGGGAACCTCGGCCAACATGTCCGTCACCGGTCAGATCCTCAACGCGCTGATGACCCTGCTGTTTTTCGCGGCGGGGGGGCATCTGACCCTGCTGCGCATTTTCCTCACCTCCGGGGAGCTGGTCCCCTATGGGCAGGTGGCCATCGGCCTGCCGGCCTATGAGCTGCTGCTGGAGCTGTTCGTGGAGTGCACGGTGCTGGGAATCAAGCTGAGTATGCCCATACTGGCCGCCGAGCTCATCGCTCAGGTAGGCATGGGGGTGCTGATGAAGGTCATTCCGCAGATCAACGTGTTCGCCATCAACATCGAGCTGAAGGTCATCGTGGGGCTGGCGCTGCTGCTGGTGCTCACCGTCCCCTTCAGCGAGTTCCTCCTCCAGGCGGAGGCGGCGATGCTCAATGCGCTTCATGACGTGCTGACCCTGAGCGGGTGATTTCTTTTCGTCATGATTTTCCAAAAAACAACAGATAGTTTTTGACATTCCTCTTCCTCCTCCCTTCTGAGGACAGGGGTTCGCGGGATCTAAGGGGGGACAGACGTTGCCCGAGGGAAATAAAACAGAAAAAGCGACACCAAAAAAGCGACGGGACGAACGAAAAAAGGGTAACGTCTTTAAAAGCCAGGACGCCGTGGCGGTGGCCAGCCTGCTGGGCACCTTCGGCACGCTGTGGCTGCTCACCGGTTCCTTCGCCCAGCAGATCGGCGGGTTCATGACGCTGTGCCTCACCACCGCGGGGGAGGAATCCCGGGATGTGGGCGGCGTGTGCGCCGAGCTGGCGGTCCAGGGAATTGTGCTGGCGCTGAAAACGGTGGGAATTGTGGCGGCGGTGGCCATTTTGTGCGCCGTGGCGGCCACCTTCGCCCAGACCCAGTTCCTGGTGAGCACCGAGTCCATGAAGCCGAAATTCAGCCGGCTCAGCCCCCTTCAGGGCTTCAAACGGCTCTTCTCCCTGAAGAGCTTGGTGGAAACCCTGAAAAACCTCATCAAGATCGTCATTTTAATGGCGATCATCTCGCTGAGCATCCGGGATATGTTCCTGGAAAGCTCCAACTACCTGTATACCGAGCTGCCCGCCGCCGTGGCCCATTTGGTGGAGATGGCGGGGGGAATGGTGGTGCGTATCTGCATTGCCTTTGTGGCGGTGGCCGCCATGGACTTCTTCTACCAGTGGTGGGATTACGAGAAGAACATGATGATGACCAAGCAGGAGGTCAAAGAGGAATACAAACAGATGGAAGGCGACCCCCAGGTGAAGGGGAAGATTAAGGAGATCCAGCGCCGGCGGGCCCAGCAGCGCATGATGCAGCAGGTGCCCGGGGCGGACGTGGTCATCCGTAACCCCACCCACTTCGCCGTGGCCCTGCGCTATAAGCCGGACCAGGACGACGCCCCCATTGTGCTGGCCAAGGGCCAGGATAACGTGGCGCTGCGCATCGTTCAGATTGCCGAGGAGAACAAGGTGGCCGTCATTGAAAACGTGCCCCTGGCCCGGGCACTGTACGCGCAGACGGAGCTGAACCAGATGATTCCGCCGGAGCTGTACGGCGCGGTGGCGGAGGTGCTGGTGTATATCTTCAAGCTGAACGACAAGAAGCAGATCGTAAAGTAAACGACCGGGACGACCCACCAGGAGGTGAGACCACACGTGCTCAAACGTATTTTGAACAATGTCATAGCGCTGTTTGTGGTGGTCGTGGTCATGTTCCTGTTTATCCCCCTGAACCCCGCCATCCTGGATATTCTGCTGGTGGTGAACATCGGACTGTCCATCATGATCCTGATGATTACCATGAATATCTCCGACGCGCTGGAGTTCTCTATTTTCCCCTCGCTGCTGCTCATCACAACCCTGTTCCGGCTGGGCATGAACGTGTCCAGTACCCGGATGATTCTCACCACCGGCGACCCCGGCATAGTCATCCAAAACTTCGGCCAGCTGGTCACCGGCGGCAATGTGGTAGTCGGCTTCGTCATCTTCTTTATCATTGTGCTGGTCCAGCTCATCGTCATCACCAAGGGCGCCGAGCGCGTATCCGAGGTGGCCGCCCGCTTCACCCTGGACGCCATGCCCGGCAAGCAGATGGCCATTGACGCGGACCTGTCCTCCGGCCTCATCGACGAGCAGCAGGCTCGGGCGCGCCGGGAGAAGATCCAGAAGGAAGCCGACTTCTATGGCGCTATGGACGGCGCCACCAAGATCGTCAAGGGCGACTCCACCATGTCCATCGTCATCACCATCATCAACCTAGTGGGCGGCATCATCATCGGCGTGGTGGTGAACGGCGGCGACATCATGGACGTGATGAACAACTACTGCATCCTCACCATCGGTGACGGCCTGGTGTCACAGATCCCGTCTCTGATGATCTCCACCGCCACGGGCATGATCGTCACCCGCTCCGTGTCCGACGGCAGCCTGAACACCGACGTGATGGGCCAGTTCACCGCCCAGCCCCGGGCCATTATGACCACGGGCGTCATTCTGGTGATTCTGGCCCTCATCCCCGGCACGCCCACGGTCCCGCTGTTTGTGGGCGGCGCGGCGCTGCTGGCGGGAGGATTTTTCCTCACCCGGCGGATGGACGCCCAGCGTCAGGCCGACGTGGCGGCGGCCCAGGTCCCCGAGGCGCCCCCCGAGGCGGCGGCCCCCAGCGAGAGCGACTACTACAAGGATATCAACAACGTCTATTCCCTGCTGTCGGTGGAACCGGTGGAGATGGAGTTTGGCTACAGCCTCATCCCCCTGGTGGACGAGAGCCACGGCGGCAAGCTCATCAGCCGCATCGTCATCTTCCGGCGGCAGTACGCCCAGGATATGGGCTTCGTCATCCCCTCCATCCGGCTGCACGACGGCTCCACCCTGGGCACCAACCAGTACTCCATCCGCATCAAGGGCGAGGTGGTGGCCGAGGGCGAGATCCTGGTGGACTACTACTTAGCGCTGGAGCCCCCCAACCCCCTGGGAGAGATCGACGGCATCGAGACCATCGAGCCGGCCTACGGCATCCCCTCCCGGTGGATTCTCCCCGAGAACAAGGAGATGGCGGAGATCTACGGCTACAACGTCATCGACCCGCTGTCGGTTATGCTCACCCACCTGGCCGAGACGGTGAAAAAGCACGCCTACGAGCTGCTCAACCGCGCCGAGACCATCCGCCTGGTGGAAAACTTGAAGCAGTCCGCCCCCGAGCTGGTGGAGGAGATCGTGCCCAATATCCTGCCCTACGCCAAGCTGGAGAAGCTGCTGCGCAACCTTCTCCAGGAGGGGGTGCCCATCAAGGACCTGGGCACCATTCTGGAGACCGCCGCCGAGGCCGTCAGCCAGGGCAGGGACATGGATATGACCACCGAACAGGTCCGCGGCGCGCTGGCCCGCACCATCACCAGAAGGTTCTGCGAGGACGGGCAGCTGCGGGTCATCACCCTGGACGCCGAGGTGGAGAAGAAGATCATCTCCTCCCTCACCCGCAACGAGCAGGGCGTGTACCTGGCCATGGGCCCCGATCTGATGCAGACCATCATCTCCCAGATGGCCGAGCACCTGAAAAAGTTTGGCGATCTGGCCCAGACACCGGTGATTTTGGTCAGCCAGGTCATTCGCGGCTATTTCAGCAAAATGATTACCCAATTTTACCCCAACGTGTACGTGCTGTCCTTCAATGAGATCACCAGCAGCGTACAGATTCAGGCCCTGGGCAATATCACCGCCGAGGCCCCCCTGCGGGCGGAGAGAAGGGCGGTGGGCTCATGAGCGCCTCCACCCTCCAGCGGCGGTATACCGAGGCGGAGATCGAGGCCATGGCCACCGCCGACCTGCTCGCGCTCTACAAGCAGACCGGGGACGAGGAGCTGAAATGGCCCCTGGTGCTGCGCTACGAGGGGCTGATCAAAAGCGCTGCCCTCCAGATCCGGGGGGTATACAGCAGCTTCGCCCAGGTGGACGATATCGTCAGCGAGGGCATCCTCACCCTGCTCAGCTCCATCGACAAGTTCGACCCGGAGAAGGGCATCAAGTTTGAGACATACGTGGCCAAGCGCATCCGGGGAATGGTCATCGACCTGGCCCGGAAGCAGGACTGGCTGCCCCGAAACATCCGGCAGCGGGCCAAGGAGATCGACTCCGCCGTGTCCCATCTGGCCAACGAGCTGGGGCGCTTCCCCACCGACCAGGAGGTGGCGGGCCATCTGGGGATCCCCACCGACAAGTATCAGAAGGAGGCCGCCCGGGTGGCGCTGTCCAACACCCTGTCGCTGGACGCGCTGATGGACGCCAGGGACCTGGAGGGGCACCGGTTCGAGGTGTCCACCGAGGACCCCACCGTCCAGCCGGAGACCGTGCTGGAGGAGCAGGAGCTTCAGGAAACCCTGGCTCAGGGCATTTCGGAGCTGCAGGAGAACGAACAGATCGTTCTGTCCCTCTACTACGAGAAAAACCTCCACATGAAGGAAATCGCCCAGGTGATGGGAGTGAGCGAGCCGCGCATCTCCCAGATCCACTCCCGGGCCATCCAAAAGCTCCGGGACCACATGGGCGCGTATATGAACAGCGGGCCGTCCCCAAAATCCTCTAAAAAGCGGAAGAAGGCATGATGAAAGATGTTTAAAGGCTTTTACAACCTGACCTCCGGCATGGTCACCCAGCAGCAGCACCTCAACGTGGTGGGCAATAACATGGTGAACATCTCCACCGCAGGCTTCAAGGAAAGCCGCTATGCCGCCACCACCTTTGACGACGTGATGTACGCCCGGGTGGGGAACAAGGAGAAGATTTACACCGACATCGGCCGGCAGAGCTACATCCGGGCCAACAGTGAAATCAAGGTGCTCTACGACCAGGGCATTCCCGAGCCCACCGGCATCCCGCTGGACTTCGCCATCATGGGGGAGGGCTTCTTCGCCGTTCAGACCGAGGATGGGGTGGCCTACACCCGGGCGGGCAATTTCTCCCTGGACGACGAGGGGTACCTGTGCTTCCCTGGCGTGGGCCGGGTGCTGGACCCCCGGGGCCAGACCATCCAGCTGAACACCGACAAGCTGGACGTGGATGAGCAGGGGAATATCTTCACCCAGGGCGGGAACTTCCTGGGCCAGCTGGGGGTTTACACCTTCCCGGATATGGAGCAGGTGGAGTACGACGGGCGGGGCATGTTCACCGGCGAGGGCGCCCAGGCGTCCGCCACCCAGACCGTGTATTGGAAGTACCTGGAGCGCTCCAACGTGGACATGATCCGCCAGATGACCGAGATGCTCACCTGCCAGCGCTCCCTGCAGAGCGCCGCCCAGGTGGCCAAAATATACGATGAGCTGATGGGCCATTCCGCCAGCGACATCGGCCGCATGTGAGAGAGGTGACAAAGCCAGATGAATCAATCCTTTTACATCGGCGCGGTAGGCGCCCAGCAGCAGCTCCAGCGTCTGAACATCCACGGCGACAACATCGCCAACGTGAACACCAACGGCTTCAAGGCCAACCGGTCCCACTTCGCCGCGCTGATCTACCAGGACCACCGGGGCGTGGAGGAGGACCTGCCCATGGGCGTGGGAGCCAGCCTGCTCATGACCTCCACCGACTTCTCCCAGGGCGGGCCGGCGGACACCGGCCGCACATTGGACTACTACATCGACGGGGACGGATTCTTCGGCGTGGTGGATCTGGTCACGGGTGAGGTCACCTTCACCCGCAACGGGGCCTTCTACAAGTCCGAGCTGGTGCGGGAGAGCGGCGAGGTGGACGAAGAGGGCGAGCCCATCATGGAGTCGGTCTACTGCCTGGGGGACGGCACCGGGCGCTTCGTGCTCAGCCAGCAGGGCGGCCTCATCGAGGTGGACGACACCTCGGAGGCGCTTCCCATCGGCGTGTTCGACTACAGCAATTACAACGGCATGGAGCAGGTGCTGGACACCGGCTACCTGCCGGTGGACAAAAACGGGGATTTGTGGCTGGGCACGGGAAAACCCGTTCAGGGGTACCTGGAGCGGTCCAACGCCGATCTGGCGGAGGAGCTCACCAAGGTCATCGAGTCCCAGCGGGCTTACGGCATGGCGCTGAAAATGGTGCAGACCTCCGACGAGATTGAGACCACCATCAACAACCTGCGCAATTGATAGGAGAGAAAATAATGGCGATCAAAAACTACGATGAGCTGAGCTCTCTGGAGCTGGATACCCTCCGAGAGATCGGCAGCATGGGCACCGGCAACGCCGCCACCGCCCTGTCCCAGATGCTGGGCAGAGAGGTGCGCATCACGCTGCCCGAGGTGCGCATCATGGGTTATAACGAGGCCATCGAGTGGATCGGCGGCCCGGAGGAGATCACCGCAGGCGTGCTGGTAAAGATGGGCGGGCAGATCAACGGCATTATGCTCTCCTGCCAGCAGCTGGAGTTCGTCAACCTGGTGCTGGAAAGCGTTTTGCAGCAGCGCATCGACGACTACAGCCAGCTGGCGGACATGGAGAATTCCTGCCTCATCGAGGTGGGGAATATCATGATCTCCACCTTCATCAACGCCCTGAGCGGGCTGGCGGGGATGGATGTGAGCCTCACGGTGCCCGCGTTTACGGTGGATATGCAGGGGGCCATCCTGGCCGTGCCCATG
Source organism: uncultured Oscillospiraceae bacterium (assembly GCA_949841355.1). Taxonomy (GTDB): domain Bacteria; phylum Bacillota; class Clostridia; order Oscillospirales; family Oscillospiraceae; genus Enterenecus. The sequence continues at coordinate 57,252 of CATKZP010000001.1, read as the reverse complement.
GCGGAGTACGGCGGACAGTCCGACTACATCATGACCATCGGCGGAAATTTTGTGTTCGACAACAAGCAGGTTCCCTGCCGCCTGCTGATGTCTCCGGACCTTCGGTCCTTGAATGCTCTATTAAGGAAGCTGGGCGTAAGCGATGAGTGACAAGCTGGTAATCGGAATCGCGGACATGAAGGTGGCCAAAGGGGAGGGTATGTTGGTCACCTACGCGCTGGGGTCCTGCATCGGCATCTGCCTGCACGACCCGGCGATTAAATTGGGAGCCCTGGTGCATATCATGCTGCCGGTGAACATGGAGGCAGGGCGGAAGAACCCGATGAAGTACGCGGATACGGGAATCAGAGAGACACTGAAACAGATGGAAGCTATGGGGGCCCGCCGCACCAGAATCACAGCCAAGATCGCGGGCGGGGCCAAGATGTTCGAGGTGGGCAGCTCGTCCCTGGGCAATATCGGACAGAGAAATATCGAGAGCGTCCACATGAACCTGAAGAAAGAGGGCATCCGCCTGCTGAAGGAGGATGTGGGTGGCTCGGTGGCCCGGACTCTGCTCTTCGATGTGAACAGCGGCCTGGGCTGTGTGCGCAGCTACGGCCGTGCGGAGCTGATTATTTGACACGCACATGATGAAAGGGAGTGCATTGGAATGAGGGAAGAAAGCAAGCATGAGATCCTGCTGGAGTCCGGCACCAACGAAATCGAAATCATGAAGTTCACCATCGGGGGCAATCTGTACGGCATCAACGTGGCCAAGGTGCGCGAGATCATGATTTCCGCCCCGGTGAAGCCCATGCCCCACGCCCACCCGGCGGTGGAGGGTATATTCAAGCCCCGCGACGCCGTTTTGACGGTGGTGGACCTGCCCAAATACCTGGGGGACGAACGGGAAAAGGACCCCAAGGATATTTTCATCGTCACCAATTTCAACAAGATGTTCATTGCCTTCCGCGTGCACACGGTGGACCGCATCAGCCGCATCTCCTGGACCGACATCCAGAAGCCGGACAAGACCGTATCCGGCGGGGCGGAGAGCGTGGCCACCGGCATCGCCCAGTGCGACGGCGAGCTGGTCACCATTCTGGATTTTGAGCGCATCGTGGCGGAAATCGCCCCGGAGACCTCCATCCAGATGTCCGAGGTGGAGCAGCTGGGGCCCCGCGACCGCAACGACAAGCCCATCTGGGTGGCGGAGGACTCCATCCTGCTCAGCAAGATGATTGGGGACTCTTTGCGCCGGGCCAACTATGTCAACCTGCACATGTTCTCCAACGGCCTGGAGCTGTGGGAGGCCCTCACCGCCCTGCCTCAGGGCGGTGACCTGACCAGGGATGTGGCCCTTATCATCACCGACATTGAAATGCCGCAGATGGACGGGCACCGGCTGACCAAGCTGGTAAAGGACAGCAGCAGATTCAAAGAGATCCCCCTCATCATTTTCTCCTCCCTGATCAGTGAGGAAATGCGCCGTAAGGGCAGGGATTTGGGCGCGGACGAGCAGCTCACCAAGCCGGAGATCGGGCACTTGGTGGATGTGATGGACCACCTTCTCGTGCGCCAGGATAAGCAGACCAGAGGATAAGGACAGGAGGCAGCTATGAGCGGCAAATATATCGTGCGGCAGCCCATTAAGGACGCTGAGGGGAATACGATTGGACATGAAATCCTGTACCATGGTGCGAATCAGGCTTTCAGCAGCGACAACTCTACCTCCAGCGCGGAATTTGCCGCCGCAAACACCATTTACAGCTTTTTGACACAGAACAGCCCCAAGGTGCTGAAGGGAGCACTGAATTTTATGACCTTCACCACCATGCTGCTGATGAAAAAGACGCCCCGGCTTTTTGACAAGGGCGATTTGGTCATCCAGATCGACGACGCGGTGATTATCCATCCGCTGTCCATGCATCTGGTGCAGCAGTACGTCCGGGAGGGCTATCGCGTGGCGGTGAACGATTTCCAGTTCACCCCCCGGTATCTGGCGCTGCTGGATGATATCCACTTCATCAAAATCAGTGCCAAAACCGCCACTGAGGTCACCATCCGCAACACCGTAGAGGTGGCCCACAGTATGAACATCAAGTGCATCGTCACCAACATTGAGGATGCCCGGACCTATGAGCGGGCGGTGTCCCTGGGGGCGGATGGGCTGGAAGGGTCCTATGTGGCGGGCAAGCTCACCACCAAGGCCCACAGCAGCGCCTACATCCAGAGCAATTTCTTCCAGCTCATGGTTGCGGTCACCCGGGATGAGCCCAATGTGGAGGAGATCGAGCAGATGATCGCCGCGGACGCCAGCCTGTCCTACGGCCTGCTGAAAATGGTCAACTCCGCCTATTTCGCCCTGCGCCACCGGGCCACCACCATCCGCCAGGCCATTATGACCCTGGGACTGGGGCAGCTGAAGCAGTGGATCTATCTGCTCAGCGCCAGCAATGCGGACAATGAGGTGGACGCGGGTTCGGAGGAATTCCTGAAGCGCTCTTTCATGCGGGCTAATTTTTGCAGCGAGCTGATGAACCACGCCAAAAATATGCCGATCTCCAAGTCGGAGGGCTATTTGATGGGTATGTTCTCCACCCTGAACTACCTCATCGACGCTCCCCTGGAGGATATTCTGGCGGAGGTTCCGGTGGCCGACGAGATCAAGGCCGCCCTGCTCACCCACGAGGGCCGGTGCGGTATGCTCTATGACCTGGTGCTGAGCTACGAGTCCGCCGACTGGGAGAAAATCACCGCTTTGGCGGAGGAGCTGGGCATTCCGGACAATATGATGACCAGCGTGTACTTCATCTGCATGGAAAATGTGAATACCCTCTGGGAACAGCTCACAAATCCCTACCCCCAGCAGCTGCCTCCGCTGGAAGAGGAGCAGGAGAGCCCTGAGGACTAAGAGAGATACCCGAGAAAAAAATCTCTGGCGGATGGCACCCATCCGCCAGAGATTTTCCATTTCACCGCAGTCAGGTCCGGCTGTGGTGGGGAGTTTCGTGGATCACCTTGCACGCCTGGAGCAGCTGGGCGGTGATGTCGCTGCTGAACTTGCCCTCGTACACCGTCAGGCGAGGGACCCGGTCGCCCGGCTCCAGCACCACGTATTTGGGGGGGAGATGGTTGAGGGTGAAAGCCTTTACGTCCTCCATGCACCGCTTGCAGGTGCACAGGCCGAACATCTCCACGTACTTGGGGGCCTTCTCCTCCACGAGGACCTGCATCACATTGATGTAGCCGGGATTTTCCGGCTCCAGGAACTGATGGGCGGGCTCCTCGGCCACAGGCGCGGGGGCGGGCTCGTCCGCCTGGGGCGGGGCCGCCGGCTCCTCGGGGGCGGGAGCGGGCTCGGGCTGGGGCGCGGCTTGGACCGGCTCGGGCTCAGGCTGGGGCTCGGGAGCGGGCTGTTCGGCCGGGGCGGCGGGCGCGGACTGCTGGGGCCCTAGCTCTCCCTCCAGCGCGTTTTCCAGGGCGTTCTTGATCTGCACCGACACCGCGGCGTCGGGGGCCATGGAGGTGACGATGGGGGGGACAGCGGCGGCGGGAGCGGGCGCCTCCTCCGTGGAAACGGTGGGGTCCGCTTTCTTGCTGAGCAGATTCATCACCCGCGCGGTTTTGCTGGTCTTGTCATGTTTGGCCATAATGATGATTACTCCTTACTTAGTTGAAAAATTTAGAGATATACTTGAGCTTGGACTTGGGCTTTGGCCGCGGGAACCGGTCGCCGGCCACCGCGTCCACGATGTCCAGGAAGTCCTGGGCGGGACGGGAGTCGGGCTGATAGGTGAGCACCGTCTGCCCATGGGCGGGAGCCATGGCCACGCCCACCCCGCGGTGAATGCGGGTCTGGAACACCTGGCTGCCCAGCTGCCCGGCCACCTCTCCGGCCAGCTCCAAAATGTCCTTGGACAGGGTGAGCCGGGAGTTGAACTTGTTGAGCAGAATGCCCAGCACCTTCAGGTGGGGATTGTAGGTGGAACGGACGGTTTCAATGGTCTCCTGAAGCTGGGTGATGCCCACAAGGCTGAGCACCTCCGCCTCCATGGGGACGATGAGTCCGTCGGAGGCCACGTAGGCGTTGACGGTGAGAATATTCAAGGCCGGCGGCGTGTCGATGATGACGAAGTCGTACCGGGAGCGGACGGAAGCCAGCTGGTCGCTGAGCATGAACTCCCGCCGGGGCACGGTGAACTCCACCTCGGCGGCGGACAGCATAATGTCCGAGGGCAGCACATCGCCATAGTCGGTGGACACGATGGCCTGCTCCATGGAACAGCTCCCCTTGAGTACGTCGTAGACCGTATTGCCTGCGCCGATGTCCAGGCCCAGGTTGAAGCCCAGGTTCCCCTGGGGGTCCAGATCTACGCCCAGAACCTTGGCCCCGCGCTGATGCAGGCCGCAGACCAGGGCGGCGGCGGTGGTGGTCTTACCCACACCGCCTTTTTGGTTGGTGACAGCGATGATTTGAGTCAAGGATGATTCCCTCCCCTTTACAAAAACTTGGAGAAAAGTCTTAAGTTTAATATACTACAGGTCGATAAAAAAGAACAGAGGTACAGCGAAAAAACTGCAAAAAATTTTTCAAAATTTTCTCCTGTAAACATGCTATGGACAGGGCAATCTGCCCATAGGGATTTGGAAAGGAGCGGCTCAACATGGCATCTATTACCAGTTTAAGCAACAGCAGCTATAACACCAGCAGCATTTATGGCAATCGGAACGTGCTCAGCGGCCTGGCCAGCGGCATGGACACCGAGTCCATGATTGAAAATGCGGTGGCCGGAATCAAGATGAAGATTCAGAACCTGCAGAAGAAGCGCACCAAGATCGAGTGGCAGCAGGAGGCGTACCGCAGCATCATCGACAAGGCGGTGAACTTCAACAACAAGTACACCTCCTACTCCTCCAAAACCAACCTGCTCAGCCAGAGCTTCTTCACCAGCGCGGTGAACACCACCACCGCCGGTACGTTTAAGGACAAGATCACCGCCAGCGGCAAGAGCAGCAGCGACATCAAGATCAACGGCGTCAAGCAGCTGGCTACGTCGGCAACCTATACCGTGTCCGGCCTGGCCGGCCTGGGAGATATGTCCTCCATCACCGGCAAGGAGTTTGACGTCACCAAGGATCTGGATGTGAGCACCCTCTCCGGCACCCTGAGCTTCCAGTACGGCGGCAGCAACGGCGCCACCTTCGACATCAAGTTCGACGAGCTGGAGAACCTCAACGAGGTGGAGGTGCTGGACGCCGATGGAAATGTGAAGGAGGATGCCACCAACGCCGAGAAGCTGGCGCAGGCGATCCAGAACAAGCTGAGCGAGGTTACCTACAATTACACCAAAAACGGCTTCCAGGAGAGCACCACCGCCGATAAGGCGGTTAAGGTCACCGTCAACGAGGACGGCAGGATTACCTTCTCCGACGGCCTGGACAACGGCAATACGGTGAAGATCAGCTCCTCCTCCGGCAAGATGGAAGAGTATGCCGGGGAAAACGTCCTGGTGGTCCCCAAAGAGCTGACCGAGAAGGTCAAAACCAGCGACTACCTGGGCGGCAAGCGGGCCGAGGACGGCACATGGTCCGGCGGCAAGGAGCTGGGCATCACCTTCAACGGCACCACCAAGCGGATCAATATGTCCACGGTGATGGAGAAGGCCGAGGAGCTGCTCAAGGACACCCCCAACGCCACCGCCGAGCAGCAGAACGCCGCCTTTAAGAACGCCCTCCAGGGAGAGATCGACGACGCCTTCGGCAAGGGCAAGATCACCGTGGGCAATGACGGCGGCAAGCTGTCCTTCCAGACCGCCGAAGGCTCCACCCTGAGCCTGGGCGGCTCCGCCGCGGAGGCCCTGGGCCTGTCCGAGGGCGATTCCAACTTCGTCAACCCCGGCAAGAAGCTGTCCGACATTCTGGGCGACAAGAGCTCGTCCATCTTCAGCGAGAAGAACCGGCTGAAGGGCGCGGGCGGCGCCACCGAGCACAAGCGCGCCGACGGCACCTCCTATTACCTGGACAAGGCCGGAAACCGGGTGGATAAGGACGGCTACCGGGTGGACAACGACGGCAAGGCGCTGTATGACTTCGAGGTCAATGGGGCCCACATCAACGTCACCGAGGACACCACCCTGGAGAGCCTGATGAACTCCATCAACTCCAACGTCCAGGCGGGGGTGAAGGTGAGCTACTCCAAGCTGACCAACGAGTTCAAGTTCACCGCCACCGAGACCGGCGCCAACAGCAAGGTCGAGTTCGGCGGGCTGGCGGAGGACCTGTTCGGCCCCCCCAGCGATCAGGAGATCAACCATAATTTTGCGGATAACTATGGTCTCAGTAATTTGGTCCAAAATGGCAACTCTACCCGTGTAATCATTGAGTTTGATAAGCACACATGGGAGTTTACTGTCGATGAAAATATGACCATGCAGGATTTTGCCGAGGAAATAGAAAAGGGGAACGGGGGGCAGATGATTGCTTCCTACGATGAAAAGACAGGCCAGTTTACCGTGACTAATCTAAAAGGTGAGAAGCAGGAATTCAAAATTAGGGATACTTTTTTTGATGATGTGCACGACCGCGTGATTGAGCCTGCCGTCAAGTACACCGCCGGCCAGGACGCCATCATGGACGTGGAAATCAACGGCAAGCGGTTTGAGGACTTCACCCGCTCCAGCAACAGCTTCGACATCGACGGGCTGACCATCAACGTGAAGGGCACCTTCAACGCGGATGGGGCCAACGCCCCCGATAAGGACGGCAACGACTATGAGGCCGTCACCTTCACCACCACCACCGACACGGACAAGATCATGGACGCCATCCGCAGCTTTGTGGAGGACTACAACGAGATGGCCACCGAGCTCAAGAACGCGTACTCCACCATGCCGGCCCAGAACTCCAACGGCGCGCGCTACGAGCCCCTCACCGCCGAGCAGGAGGACCAGTATTCCGAGAGCGAGCTGAAGGCCTACAACGAGAAGGCCAAGCAGGGCATCCTGTTCGGTGACTCCACCCTGTCCAGCATGTACGGCAAGCTGCTCTCCGCCATCACCCCCGGCGGCGCGGACGGCCAGACCCTGCGTGAGATCGGCATTGGCACCTCCTACAACAACGGCATGACCACCATCAGCCTGGATGAGGATAAGCTGCGCGCCGCCCTGGAGAGCGACCCGGACAAGGTGCGCACCGCGTTCACCAAGACCAAGGAGGGCGGTTCCTCCAGCGACGGGCTGATGCAGACCATGCAGAACACCCTGAACACCTACGTCAAGACCACCGGCGAGCCCAAGGGCGTGCTGATTAACCGGGCGGGCTCCGTCAAGGCTCCCACCTCGCTGAACAGCAACAGCCTGAAGAGCCAGATCGACAACCTCGACAGCCAGATCGACCGCTGGACGGATAAGATGGCCGACCAGATCGACCGCTACACCACGAAGTTCAGCCGCTTGGAGCAGCTGATCGCTGAGATGAACTCTCAGGCGTCCAGCATGGCCGGCCTGATGGGCGGTTCCGGCGGCTACTAATGCCATCAACCAAGAAGGAGTCAAGAATGGATTTCAAAGGCTACCAGGGGTACCAGGGCTATAAGGAGCAGGGAATCAACGAGATGTCCCAGGGCGAGCTGCTGCTGCTGCTGTACGATGAGCTGATTAAGCGTCTGCTCCGGGCGGGCCTGGCCATGGATAAGAAGGACTACTCGCTGTTTGAGGCGAGCGTAGACCGAAGCCTGGACATCATCCGCTACCTGGATGATACCCTGGACATGCGTTACCCCATCAGCCGGAATTTAAACCGCCTGTACGACTACTTCAGCTTTGAGCTCAACCGGGTGAAGGCCGGGCGGAACAAGACCGAGCTGGAACGGGTCCGAGCGATGGCCAATGAGCTGCGGGATACCTTCCGGGAGGCCAACAAGACCGCCGAACAGGAGCTGGCCGCCGCCGAAGAGGCGCCGGAAGGCACCGTATCGGAGGGCTGAGCGCTATGGAAGAGAAAACGGTGATGGATGCTCTGGTCCAGATGAAGCGGACCGGAAACCTGCTCAATGAGCTGGCCGATCTGACGCAGCAGCTGGGGCAGTCCATCGACCGCAACGACCAGGTGAGCATTCAGCTGATTATTGCCATGCGGGAGGAACCGCTGGCCAAGCTCCAGGCGGCGGACCAGGCCCTGCGGGAGCAGCTGGAGGCTCTGCCCGACCGGGAGGAGGCCGGGCAGCTGGCCGCAGTGCTCAACGGCGGGCCGCTTGCGGACGGAGAAGGGGGCGCCCTGAAAATGCTGAGCGATCAGGTGGCCCAAAACCGGCGCAGGCTCAAGCAGGTGATGGACCTGGACCGGGTGCTGAACCAGCGGATGGGACGGGAAAAATCCGTATATCAATAGCAAAACACAATAAAATATCGGCCCGGTGAACCACCGGGCCGATATTCCGTGAAAACAAGAGTCAGTCAGCGGGGGCGGACAGAATCCAGAGCGGCGCGCCGTGATCCCGGGCGGAGGACAGCTCGTCCAGAATGATCTGCGGGTCCCAGGTCTGGAGGCTGCGCTCCAAGCTGTTGGGGTCGGCCACCAGCACTTCCCCGCTGAGCGTCACCCCCCGGATGAGGATGAAGTGCCCGCCGGTGGTGAAGTGGCCTTTTCCCATCAGAGCCACCAGAAGATCCTTGGAACGCAGGGCGCGGCGCAGTTCGCTGGGGGTGCGGCCGGTGAAGGGCTCCGCCTCTAAGCCGAAGTCCCGGGCGATGCCCTGGACGATGGAGTGGTAGGAGCCGCTCCGGCGGGCCCAATAGCCGTGGTCCACCGCCCAGGCGGCCATTTTCACCGGGTCGGTGTCGGTGTCCGTCAGGCTGGCCACGGCCATGGCCATGGCCGTGGGGCCGCAGCCGTAGGGGCCGATGGTGTCGGTGCCATAGGGCTGCTCGGCCCAGGTCTCGTCTGACTGACAGAAGTAAGTAACAGGAACCGTGCCGCCGGTGAGCACCTGCCCGCTGTCCGTCTCCAGCACCTCGGTGAGAGGCGGCTCGGTGGCGGGGGGAAGGGACTCCTCCAAGGGCGGAGCGGACGGGGGCTGGGTCTCCGGCACCTCGGGGTCCGGCGCGGTGAGCTCTTCCCAGAAGGCCGCCGCCTGCTGGGCCGTCCGGCCGGCCAGATCGGCGGTGTCCCGGCAGAACTGGCCGATGGCGTTCAGCCCGGCGCGGCCAACGTCCGCCACCGCGGCGGCCGCCTGACGGGCGGGGGCGACGATGCGCTCGTAGGTCTCCGGGGCGAAGTGACGGCACGCCGCCAGCTCCGCCGCGCCGATACACAGCGCCGCCAGCAGCGCAATGAGGACCAGATTCCAGGCCGGACGCCTGGAACCGCTGTCTTTTCGCATCTGCCCACCTCCTTCCGGAATTTGTCGTATGCCCTATTATAACAGAAAACGGGCCGTTTTCAATGGAAAGATTAATTTTGCAAGCATTGCCAGGAGAAGCCTATGCCCACCATTGAACTTGAAAAGGTTTCAAAATTTTATAAGCCCATCCGCCGGAGGCGCAGCAATGTGCACCAGGACAAGGGTGTGGAAAATGTGGAGCTGACCATCCGGCAGGGGGAGTTTGTCTTTGTGGTCGGGGGCAGCGGAGCGGGAAAGAGCACCCTGCTGCGCCTGATTACCGGGCAGACCAAGCCCAGCCGGGGAAAGGTCTACGTGGACAATAAGGACCTGAACGGCGTGATGCGGCTGAGCCGGAACCGGGCCGCCATCCTGTTCGGCAAGATCTGGCAGGACCCCACCCTGATCCGCAAGAAAACGGTGGAGGAAAATCTCGCTCTGGCCTCCCAGATCGCGCTGGGGAAGGAAAACCCCAGGCTGGTGGAGATACGCATTAAAAAGGTGCTGGGCCTGGTGGGGATGCGGGGCGCGGAAAAGAAATACCCCGTGGAGCTGTCCATTGGCCAGTGCCGGCGCGTGGAGCTGGCCCGGGCCATGATCGGCAGTCCGCCCATCCTGGTGCTGGACGAGATCACCGCCAACCTGGACGACGACTGCATTTGGGACACGCTCCATCTGCTCAATGACATCAATCAAAAAGGCACGACGGTCATCATGGCCACCCATGACAGCCAGTACGTCAATATTCTGCGGCGCAGGGTGATTACGATGAACGACGGACATGTTCTGGATGATGTTCAGAAGGGAAAATACGGCGATGTGCTGGAGAGGGATCGCAAAATTGCGCTTCTTCCCAAGCTCAGAACCGATTTGATATAGAAATCCACAGTCAAGAAAATTAGGAGGAAAGAGTTCATGATTAAAAACATGAAAATCAAGAAAAGCCTGATCATGGGGTTCGGAGTCACAATCATTGTCTCTGTCATCATCATCATCGCGTCCATCGTCCTGATGACCATGCAGAAAAACCAGTACAATGATATTATTAAAGACTATGTCGGCGCCAATGACATCGTCTCTGAATGCCGCATTGACTACAACATCGCCGGGCGCAGCCTGCGCGACGCGGTGCTGGGCGGCGACCTCTCCAATCTGGACACCGCCACCACCAAGGTGAGCGAGCTGAAGGAGCGGCTGAATGAGCTGAAGGAGATCTACCCTCTGGACGACAAGACCGAGCTGAACAACTTCGTGAACACGGTTGAGCAGTGGGAGGTGGAGGCCGAGAAGATCGTGGCGGAGGCGCGGGTGGACCGCGAATCTGCCGCCGGTATGATCGCCAGCGAATGCTCCCCCAAGCTGAAGCAGGCCGCCACCGCCGGTGACGCCCTGGCTGATAAGCTCCAGAAGGAACAGACTGTAATCATTGACAATCAGTCTATGATCTCCAACATCGCTATCTTCACCATCATCGCCGCCATGTTTATCGCCACCATCGTGGTGCTGCGCATTGCCCTGATTATCATTAAGAGCATCGTGGTGCCCGCCGAGCAGGTCCACGTGGCCCTCAGCGGCTTCAGCGAGGGCAAGCTGGACATTCCTGTGGACTACCACAGCACCAGCGAGCTGGGCGAGATGTGCGACGCCCTGCGCACCAGCCAGACCGTGCTCAGCGAGTGCATTGGCGATACCTGCCGCCTGTTGGAGGAAATGGGCAACGGTAACTTCGACGTGCGCACCAAGGACGAGAAGATGTATGTGGGCGCGCTGAGCAGCATTCTTTCCTCCGTGCGGGCCATCAACCGCAGCCTGACCGACGCTCTGTCCCAGATCAACCAGAGCGCCGAGCAGGTGTCCGCCGGCGCCGAGCAGGTGTCCACCGGCGCCCAGTCCCTGGCTCAGGGCGCCACCGAGCAGGCCAGCGCCGTGGAGGAGCTGTCCGCCACCATCGCGGAGATCTCCAACAATTCCCGGAAGAACGCCCAGAGCAGCGAGCAGGCCATGGCTCACGCCAACGACGCCAGCCAGTGCCTGAACGAGAGCTCCGACTACATGCAGCAGATGGTTCAGGCCATGGAGAAGATTTCCGAGTCCTCCTCCGAGATCGGCAAGATCATCGCCACCATCGAAAACATCGCCTTCCAGACCAACATTCTGGCCCTGAACGCCGCCGTGGAGGCCGCCCGTGCGGGCAGCGCCGGTAAGGGCTTCGCCGTGGTGGCCGATGAGGTGCGCAACCTGTCCGCCAAGTCCGACGAGGCCGCCAAGGCCACCAAGGAGCTCATTGACCACTCCATCGTGTCCGTCAAGGACGGCAGCGAGATCGTCCAAAAGGTGTCCGCGGCGCTCCTGGCCACCAACGAGCGCGCCGGCCTGGTGATGTCCTCCGTCCAGCAGATCGCCAAGGCCGCCGAGGAGGAGTCCGAGGCCATCGCCCAGGTGACCGAGGGCATCGACCAGATCAGCTCTGTGGTGCAGACCAACTCCGCCACCAGCGAGGAGTCCGCCGCCGCCAGCGAGCAGCTGTCCAGCCAGGCCGCTCTGATGAAGGAGCTGCTCAGCCGTTTCAAGCTTCGCCAGGACGGCTTCATGCCCAAGGCTCAGCCCGCCTACAGCGCCCCCGCTTCCTCCTATGAGGACAGCTATGAGCCCGCTTCCAGCGGCTCCGCCGCCAGCGTGTTCAGCAAGTACTAAGAACCAACGGGCTGCCAGGAGGCGGCGGGATGCCGCCTCCTGGCCCCTTTTTGCAGCATTTTTTCACAAGCCCTAAAACTCCCGTAGAGAGGAGCGGACCTATGGCAGACATGAAGGCGCAGGATAAGGACCTGATCTTTGCCTTGGATATCGGCACCCGCAGCGTGGTGGGCGTGGTCGGCCGCCCGGTGGGCGACCGGCTGAAGGTGCTGGACGTGGAGCTGGCCGAGCACAGCAAGCGGGCCATGATGGACGGCCAGATTGACGACATCAGGCAGGTGGGGGACCTGGCCCGGACGGTGGCCCAGCGGCTGCAAAGCCGGCTGGGGGTGCATCTGGAGCGGGTGAGCGTGGCCGCCGCAGGGCGTGCCCTGCGCACCCAGAAGGGCTCGTTCGCCCTGGAGCTGCCCGAAGAGCAATTTATCGACGCCGAGCAGATCGGCGCTTTGGAGGCCGGAGCGGTGTCCGCCGCGGAGGAGGCCCTCCAGAGCGACGGCGGCGACCGCCGTCAGATGTTCCTGGTGGGCTACACCGTGGCCCAGTACCGGCTGGACAATTATCCCATGAACAACCTGCAATTCCACACCGGCCGCCGGATGGAGGCGGATGTGGTGGCCACGTTCCTCCCGGGGGAGGTGGTGGAAAGCCTGTACGCCGCCATGCGCGCCGCCGGGTTCCAGGTGTCCAGCATGACGCTGGAGCCGATCGCGGCCATGAACGCCGCCATCCCCGCCGAGCTGCGGCTGCTGAACCTGGCGATGGTGGATATTGGCGCGGGCACCACCGACATCGCCCTGTGCCGGGACGGCAGCGTGGTGGGCTACACCATGGCCACTGTGGCCGGAGACGAGGTCACGGAGGCCATTATGCGCGCCTACCTGGTGGACTTCAAAACCGCCGAGCAGGTGAAGCGGGCCATCGGGGAGAGCGATGACCTCATCCGCTGCCGGAATATTCTGGGCCAGGAGGAGCGCATCGCCGTGAGCGAGGTGGTCCAGACGATTCAGGAGCCCATAGACCGGCTGGCGGACGCCATCGCCAAGCAGATCCTGAGCGTCAACGACACCGTGCCCTCCGCTGTGTTCCTGGCGGGCGGCGGCAGCAAGCTGACCGGCCTGCGGGAAAAGGTGGCGGAAAAGCTGGATATGGACGAGCGACGGGTGGCCATCGCGGGGAACAACTTCGCGCTGAGCGCTTTCTCCGAGAGCATCGAGCTGGAAAAGCCGGAGTACGCCACGCCGCTGGGCATCGCCATCTCGGCGGGGCTGGGGCTGCTCAACGACAGCTATGTGGTCACGCTCAACGGGCAGAGCGCCAAGCTCTTCCGCAACGGCGTGCTCACCCTGCGGGATATCCTGCTGATGAACGGCTACGGCTACGGCGATATGGTGGGCAAGACGGGCAAGAGCCTCACCGTCACGCTGGACGGAAAGCGGCTGGTGTTCCGGGGCGAGCCCGCCATCCCTGCGGCGCTGCGGGTGAACGAGGAGGAGGCCTCCCTGTCCACCGTGATCCACGCGGGGGACCATATCCATTTCGTGCCCGCGCGGCACGGAGAAGCGGCCAGCCGCACTGTGGCGGAGCTGCTGGGCCCGGATTTCTACGGCCAGGTTTTGGTGAACAACGCCCCGGCCTCCATGGATACCCAGCTGGGCCAGGGGGACGTGGTGCTCACCCTGCGCCAGACGCGCCCGGCGCCCCGGCGGGAGGTCCCGCCCGCGCCCGCAGCCCCGGTCCGCCCGGACGTACCGTCTGCTCCCCAGGCGGCGGCCCCGGTGAGGCCCGTGCCGAGCGGCGAGCTGCGCATTATCCTGAACGGAAAGCCGCTGGTCCTCCCGGCCAAGGAGGACAGAAGCCCGTACCACCTGATGGATCTGCTGGAGCACTCCGGGATCGACTTTGAGCATCTGGACAGGGCGGTGCGCCTGGAGGTCAATGGCGTGGAGCGGGGCTTCCAGTATGCGGTGAAGGGGCAGGACTCTGTAACCATCTCCCTGATTTGATGGGATAGACGCAAGAGGTGTTGTTTCTATGCCGATAGGTAAAGCAAAGGCGCCCAAAGCGCCCAAGGAGAAGAAACCTAAAAAGGAAAAGCCGCCCAAGGAGAAAAAGGTCAAAAAGGGCAAGGATGTGCCGGAGGAAGTGGACGAGACCGGCCAGGAAAAAAAGAAAAAGTTCCCGATTTTGATGCTGATTCCGGCGGTGGTCATTTTGGCCGCGGCAGTGATTATTTTCGTGTTCGTGCTGCCGGGGCGCAATGCGGACAAGGACCCGGAGGTCACTCCGTCGGTGGAGCCGGTGCCGCCGGTGCTGCCCACGGAGCTGCCGGTGGGGGAGGAAATCGTCCCCGGCATGGTGCTGGAGGCGGATGAGTTCGCCGCCCAGGCGGTGCTGGCCAAGACCATCACCTACACCTACACCGACCTGGTGGACGCGGGCAAGGCGGCGGAGACCTATGTGAAGCAGCTCAAGACCGCGGACCCCAGGTACTACGTGGTGGACGAGGAGCTTGTCCGCCAGCGGGAGGAGCCGGACTATTCCGCCGCAGAGGGACTGGTGCTGATGGCCCGGCCTCTGCCCAAGCCCGAGCCAGAGACGCCGGAGAGCGCCCCCCCCGAGGAGAGCGGCGAGCCGGAGAGCTCCGACGCGCCTGCGTCTGCGCCGCCGGAGGAACCGTCGGCGCCGGTGGAGGAAGCGCCGGATATGGTGATTACGGTGCGCATCGCCTGGACGCCGGGGCAGTGCGTGGTCACGGCGGACGAGATGCTGGGCAAGATTACCGCGCCTCCCCGGGAGGAAAACGCCGGCGGCAGCGCGCAGCGCCCCATCGGCCAGCAGGGGGCAAAGGACCGGATCGAAAGCATGACCCCGGCGGAGCTGGGGCTGCCGGGCGAGTCCATGGATCAGTACGTGGTGTTCCCGCTGGACGGGGTGGAGATGGTGAACGACGTGGCCTGTATCCGCATCAACGTCTATAACGCCGCCGACGGCAGCAATGAGTTTATGGGCGGCTACCTGATGAGCACGGACGGGCTGCACCTGTACCGCCAGGACCCCAGCGGCGATGAGATCGAAATTTTGAAGTGACCCCTTGAACCAAAGCAAAAACCGCTGAGAAAGTATAGCTTTCTCAGCGGTTTTTTCACTCCCGCACCGAAGTGAGGGACATGTGCGCCACAGTGCCGGACAGCCGGAGGGGCGTCTGCCCCCAGACCAGCGCGGCGTGGGCGAGAAAGACGGGGGAGAGAGTCCCCTCCAGCATGGGCACGGCGGAGCGGGGGGAGAGGGCCTCTCCGGGGGTGAGGGCCCGGGCGAGCTCTGGGGCGACCTGGACCAGGTTGAGGCCGTACTCCCGGGCCAGGGCGGCGATCTGCTTGGCGGTGATGGACACCCGGGCGGCCTGATCCAGGGGCTGAAAGCCGATGAGGCCGCTGAACCGCCCGGTGATCTCCCGGAGGACGCCGGAGCGGGCCAGCGCCCGCCGGGCGGTCTCGTCCGCCTGGAACAGCTGCCGGGCCAGGGCGGCGGGGGAACCGGCGGGACCGTCCTCCTGCCGGGGGACGGGGGGCGGAGGCTGGGCGGGGACAAAGCCCAGTCGCTGGGCCCCGGACAGGTCGGTGTTGGTGGTGAAGAGAAAGACGCAGCGGCGAAAGTCCAGCTCCCGGCTGCCCTGGGCGTCCTCCTGCCGGGCGGTGCAGCGGCCCTCGTCCAGGATGGACATGAAGATTTTGAGCACCTCCGGATGGGCCTTGTCCAGCTCGTCGAACATGAACACGGTGTGGGGGCAGCGGCGCACCGCCTCCAGCACCGGCGGATCGTCGTAGCCCACATAGCCGGGGGGCGCGCCGGTGAGCCGGTAGGCCGAGTGAGGCCGCGTGAAGGTGTTCAGCTCGGTCCACACCAGGCGGTAGCGCTCCTTACCCGCGCAGCGATTGAGGGCGGGGGCGATGGCCTTGCCCAGCTCCGATTTGCCCACTCCGGTGGGGCCGTAAAAGATGAGGGAGAGGGGGCGCAGGGGCTCCCGCTTGCAGGCGTGGGCCCAGAGCTTAAAGGCGGCGGCCATCACCGCCCGCTCCTGCCCCATCACGCGGGCCTGGAGATACTGATTCAGCGTCTGAAAGGAGGCTGGCGCGGGGCTGGAGGCCCCCAGGGCCTGGAGGCAGTCCGCCATGGGCTGAAAGCCGGGGAAGCGCTGGACGCTGCCCTGGGTGAAAAAGCGGCGCAGCCGGGGGTCGTCCCCGGCGTAGGACACGGCGGGGCGGAAGTAGAGCAGATAGTCGCCCCCCTCCCGCCAGAAGCCCAGCCCCGTCCGGCCGGGGCGGCAGCCGGGGGGCATCTCGCAGGGGGAGAACTCATAGCTGCGGCCCAGCCCGGCGCAGGCGTCCACCCGCCGCTTCAGCTGGGCGCTCCCCGAGGAGACGCAGGCGCAGAATTGGGAAAAGTTCATGGTCGGCCTCCGAATGCAGAGTTTTCTGCAATTATAGCCACAAAAGGGGAGGCTCAACCGCAAATGGGCATAAAAAAGCCGGCCCGCAGGCCGGCTTTTCGGGTTTAGGCGTACACGTCAATGTACTGCCCTTTGGCAGGGGTAGGGACGGCCTCGAGCATCTTCATCAGCTCCTGACCAGCCAGCTCCTGGGTATCCATCATCTTTTTGGTGACGGCCATGGAGTAGTTGGTGGCAAAGGAAGCCGCGCTCATGCCCATGGCCATGCCGGCGATGGACTCCATCATAGGTCAGTTCTCCTTTCCCTCCGGTGGAACCGGGGTTTGTGCGGTGGGTTGGGCAGGCGGAGCGCTGGGCTCCCCCCGCCTATGGTCCAGCACGCCGCCCAGCAGGTCCAGGAGGTCGGCGGGACTGCTCTCCTCCATGGCGGAATCCCGGTTGGCAGTGGCGGCGATGACCAGCTCACTGCGCAGGATCGGAACATCGTCCGGCGCGGAGATGGCAAGGCGCACCCGCGTTCCGTCCACCGAGACGACCCGGATGGTGATATCCTCACCGATGACCAGGGACTCGCCGGCTTTGCGTTGCAGGATCAGCATGGCGCGCCCTCCTCTGTGCCGAATTGAGCCAGGGAGTGGCGCATCTCATAGGCGTCCGTCTCCAAAATGACCTGCCGGGCGGTCCGGGTGTCCGGATTGATGGCCACGGGGCATTTCAGATTGACGGTGCTGTCAGACACGGGCTTTTTCACCACGCACAGCACGTAGAAGCCCAGGTCCTGACTGTCGGACACGCCCAGCTCCTCCAGCTCTTGGGGCTGAAGGACGGGGGTGTATTCGGGCAGGAGGGCGAAGGGGTCCATGGCCACGAAGGCCAGGGCGGGCGTGTGGGTGCTCTGGAAGCACAGCAGAGTGCCGGAGCTGCCCTCGAAGGGCAGAAGCAGGAACTCCCGCTCCTCCTCAAAGCCGAAGGGGCCGGCGGTGAAGTGGAGGAGATCCTCCTGCGCGTATTCCAGCTCACCGAAATATTTGGTATGCAGCTTCACGAAAACCTCCATGCGCGATGGGCGCGGGGCGGGCGGGGAGGCTTACGCCTCCACGTCCACGGGCGTATAGTTGGGGTCAGAGGACGGGGGCACGTAAATGGGGCCGCCCACGTACTTGATGATGACGTCGGGCTGCTGCTTGACGGTCAGCTCGATGTCGCCGGGGGTGAACTCAAACTGGGGGTCGTTCATCCGCCAGTCGAAGTTCAGCTTATCCATCTCGTAGCGAATGTGCATTTCGCCCGGGTCCCAGGTGATCTCCGGGGGGACGGAGGGCAGAAATTCGATCCCCACATTGGGCTTGTAGTTCTTCATTGTGGCGTCGGCGGCAAACTGCGTGATCATGTCCTGCCCGATTTTTGCCTCCAAAAGCATTTGGCCCTGCTGGGCGTAGGTCGCGGTTGCGGTGTAGGAAGCCTGCTGTCCCTTCTGTGCGTACTGCTCAATGGAGCGCACAGCGGTAGGCACCACAGAATTGCGTGCCTCGAACGTGTCGATGTTCAGCTTGATGGGCCTGCTCTTGATGCTCAGCCCGCCGTCGCCGCGGGAGATCTCCAGATCGGCGGTCCCACGGGTATATTCCAGCTTAGCGTGGGACACCTTCATCTCGATCTCAATAGGGACGGTTTTAATTTCAATCAGGGGATACATAATCTCAATTTCCGCTCCTCTCTTATGAACAACTAAAATGCAGCTTGCATCACTTCAGATAGTCCATCAGGCTCTCAGACAGCACGCTGTTACCCACCTTCAGGGCGGCGTTGTAACAATACTGAGCCCAGACGAAGGAGGTGATAGCGTCGGCCATGTCCACGTCCTCGATGTCGGCGTACTGCTCCTGGAGATTGTAGAAGTTTTCCTCCAACAGGTCTGAATTGTTCTTCAGCTTCTGGGTGCCCGCGCCCATATTGGTGAACTCCGTTTTGAACTCGGAGGAAGCCTTCTCCAGCTTCTGCACCAGGCCATAGAACTCGTTGTAGTCCGCGTCGGACCAGTTCTCCCCATCCTTTACCTTCGCGCCGATCTCCTTCATCTTCTGCACCAGGGAGTAGATGTTTTTAGGATCGCCGTCGGCGTCCAAACCGTAGCCAATGAAGGTCAGGCCGTTGAGAGCGGCGTTATAGGCGCTGGTCTCGATGAGCTTGCCGTCCTCGTTCTCCTGGAAGCCCAGGCCGATGTCCACGAACTGCTTTTCGTTCATCAGGTACTTGAGCTTTTCGGCATCCTTGGTGGCGGTGTCGATCTCGTCCTGGGTCATGGACTGGGTGCCGTCCTTTAGAATATAGTACTCATTGCCGTCCTTGTCCGTGAACAGGTGGGGCGCTCCCGTGGTGGCGGGGGGAACCGGGGGGTCGCACAGTACATCGGGGGGCGGCGTCCCGGTGGGGTCGTTCTGATAGTCCTGGACAGCCTTGTCATAGGCGTCTTTGCTGATGGTCTCGGCGCCGGTGGCCAGCAGGATTCTGTCGCCGGCGGGGTCCACCTCGCCATTGGCGTTCAGCGTGACCTGGGCGCCGTTTTTGTCGGCGTCGAACACTTTGGGCACGGCGGCGTCCACGGGAACGCCCCGGTAGTACAGCTTATTGTCCTTAATCTCAAAGGGGACGTTATGGCCGTCCGCGCCGGCAAAGATGAAGTTCTCGCCATATTTCTGGTTCAGATTCTGAATAATGGTCTCAGACATCTGGTCCAGGGCCTTGGTGAGCTGCTCCCGGGCGTCGCCGGTGGGGTCGTTGAGCATCTTCAGGGTGGTGCCCTTCAGGGTGTTCATGGCCTCGCCGTTTTTCGTGTCGATGAGCTTGTCAATGCCCTCCAGGCAGGTCCAGCCGGTCTCGTACTTTTTCTGAGTGTCGGTACAGATAGAGTACTGGCTCTCCACAGTCATGCGGGCCTTGCGCAGCTTGAACGCCCGGGCGGCGGCGGCGGGGTCCTCGGCGTAGGAGTTAAAATTACGCTGGCTGAGCATCGTGTCCTGGGCTTTATTTCTGGCAATAAAGGAATTCATCAGGTTGCGGCGGTAACTCTTCAAAACACCGCCGGTCGTGGCTCGAATCATAGTGTTGAATACCTCCTAACGTCAGCGTCCGGCGATGCCGGTGTTATTAATCAGGCGGTCAATGGCCTCGTCAATGGCGGTCATCAGACGGCAGGCTGCGGAATACGCCTTCTGATACTGCATCATATTCATGGTCTCGTCGTTCAGGTCCACGCCGGACACGCCCTCACGGCTGGTATCCAGGTCGATGAGCGAGGTGTAAGAGGTGTTGAGGTCAATGTTCTGCACCCGCTGGTCATTACCCAGGACAGTGCACGCATTGCAGAGCATGTCGTTGAAGGAGCCCTCGAAGAGCTTGGTGCCCACCGCGTCGGGAACCAGGTCCCGGGGATCGTACAGCAGGGATTTGTCGATCATGGACAGCATGTGGTCCACATTGACGTTCTGGGTGGAGTGATTGATCTCGCCGTCGAAGAGCACCTCAAACTTGGGGACCACGCGCACATTGCCGATGGACCAGCTATGGGAGACGGAGATGTTGGAGGCGTTGATGCCGTCCACATTGTCGCCGTCGTTGCGGTTGCTGAACAGCGGCCCGCCCATCTGGATGGGTTTGTTCAGGGTGACGTTTTCCTTCGCGGCGTTGTCGTCGTTGACGCCGTGCGCCGTCATGAAGTCCTTGAGGGCGGCGATTTTTTCCTCCTTGGTGGTGGCGCCCGGAGTGGCGCCGTTGGCCTCAGCCTTGGCGTAGGCCTCGTCCACGGTGTCGGTGACCTTGATCTGCGCCTTGTCAAGGGCGCAGTCGGGATTATGCGCCGTGGTGCCCATAAAGGTGCCGTCCGCCTTAACGAAATAGCCGTCACCGAACCCGCCGTCGGTGTTGGCGGCCTGGTCGATGCGCACGCCCAGATTTTTCAGCTCCTCCACAGTGCCGGTGATGGAGTCCACCTGATTTCCGTCCTGGTCCAGCATGACGCCTTGGTTGAGCTTGTTATACTGCTCGGCAAACTGCTTGGCCAGCAGGTCCAGCGTCTTTTGATAGTAGGGGATGCCCCGCTTGGTGGCGGCATTCTCGTCCACATTGGCCACGGTGTCGTTAGTGGCGAAGGAACCGGCCTCGGTGAGCAGCTCCCGGGTGGCCTGGAGGGAGCCGAGGATGTCGTTGTCGTCCAATGTCACTTCGGCGGTATGCTCCACCGTGGTGGTCACCTTATAATATTTACCGCCGCTCTGCGTAAAGCTGACGATGGTCTGGGTGCCGTCGGGGTTATCGGTGACGGCCTGGTCGGGGAACTTGGGGGGCACGGCGGTCACGCCGAAGGACGCGTCCCCGGCGGTGAACGGAATGTTGCCGGTGCCGGTGCCGGGGGTGAAGGTGGGACCCGCGGGCTTTGCGGCGGGGTCCACCGCGCCGGTTTTTTTGGCGGTATATACCAAGGTGCTGCCGTTGGCGGTGATGGTGTAGCCATCCACAGTGCCGTTAAGGTTTTTGGCCACCAGGGCGGCCACCTTTGCGGGGTCGGCCATGTCCGTGAGGGTGATATCGCCGTTCGCGCCGATGGTGATGTCTTTCCCGCCGATCTTGATGACATCGCCCTCTTGCCAGCCGGTGCCGGCGCCCACCTCATACTTGAATACGGCCTTCTCTCCCAGGACCATGCCGTAATCCTTGACAAGCTCCTCGGTGGTGAGCGTCTGGAAGGCGGAGGTTTTCCCCTCCCACTCCCGGTTGCGCCGGTCCACCAGCTTGCCCAGCTGGAGAATGTAATTCTCGTTGTCCAGCTGCTCGGCCTCGGCGGGATCGTTGGTAAAGCCGCCGTCCGGCTTGATATACCGGAACGCCTCCACCGCCGCCTGGTTGGTCTCGTTGGGGTCGTAGGCGGGGTTGGTCTTGGGCAGCTTTTCCGGCACGGAGACCTGAGTGCCGTACAGGCCGTCGATCAGCACCGAGCTGTCGGTGGTGACGGAGGGGTCCGGGTTGGAATTGCCCAGGCGGATGGTGAGCTTCTCCACCTGCTTGCCCGCGCCCACGTCCTCCATGGAATACTCCACTTTGATGTGCATATACTCGGATAGCTTGTCGATCTGGCGGTTGCGCTCGTCCCGCAGCTCCAGGGCGTTGTCGCCGCACAGCTCGTTGTCCCGGATGGACTCGTTCAGGTCCCGGATGTTGGTGAGGATCTCGTTGACGGAGGTGAGGTCCTTATCAAAGGCTTCCTCCGTGTTTTTCCGCAGGGTTTCC
The DNA here is from genome assembly GCA_949841355.1 of uncultured Oscillospiraceae bacterium. Taxonomy (GTDB): domain Bacteria; phylum Bacillota; class Clostridia; order Oscillospirales; family Oscillospiraceae; genus Enterenecus. The sequence goes on along the minus strand of CATKZP010000001.1, from coordinate 35,464 downwards.
AGCTTGTCGGCGTAGGTTCTGAACAGGCTGGCCAGCGCCTCGGCGGAGGCGCGGGTCAGGTTGTCGTTATCCTTGTTGGGGTTGCTGCTCAGCAGGCGCAGGGAGTCGGACAGCTTCAGCAGCTGGGCGTACAGAAGGCCGTCGCCGCCGTTCTCGCCCTTGCCCACCTCGTCCAGGATGGAGGCGATTTGCTGCAGGCCGCCCAGCATGGTGTCGTAATACCCCACGTCGGAGGCGGTGTTGCGGTAGCGGATATCCAGGTAGGGGTCCCGGACCTGATTGATGCCGGTGACCAGCGCGCCGTTGCCCACGTGATTGTCATAGACGGAGCGGTACATGTCGCTGGCGCCGGACTTGAAGCTCACCTGGTCGATGCGCTGACGGGTGTAGCCCGCAGTATTGATGTTGGAAATGTTGTTGCCGGTCACCCGCAGGCCGTGCTGGGCGGCATAGATACCCAGCCGGGCGGTGGTGAAGGCGTCAAAGGTGCCGATCATACCCATAAGCAATAACTCCTTTTAAGCACGAAGCGCAGTCACGCGCGGAAGTCTGTTTTCATGTTTTGCGGGGGTTCCACGCCGGGGGGCTCGTAGCCCGCGCCCGGCTTCGCGGGGTCCACGCCGGCGGCGGTGATGGTCTTTTCAATCTGGTGGAGGTTGAGCTCCAGAAGATTGCGGGCCATGTCCGCGCAGCCGCGGTAGATCGCGTAGCTCTGACGCAGCTGCTCCACCGTCTGCCCGGCCTGAATTTCCAGCTCTGGGGGAAAGTGGCGGGGCAGGTCGTTCAGGGGCGTGGAGCCCAGATCCAGCTGGGCGGCCAGCTTCTGCCGGCGCTGCTCCGTCCCCCGCAGGTTGAGGCCCATGGCCTGCTCCTGCTTGAGCACCTGGTCCAGGCCGATGAGGTCGTCCCGGCGGACGGCGGCGGCCTTGTCCTGCGCCAGCTGGGCCAGCTGCTCCAGGCTGCCGCTCAGCTCACGCAGAAGGGCCAGATAGGATTCATAAGAGCCGCCCATCACCGGCCCTCCCCCAGAAACAGAATCCGGGCCGCGATGGCCATGGGATCGGGGGTATACTCTCCGGAGGCCACCTGCTGGCGCAGGGCGGCGATGTCGCCGGTGGTGGTGGCGGTGCGCACCTCCTGAGAGAGGCGGCTGACCAGACCCATATGGAAGCGGCTGCCCTGGTTGGGGGCGGAGAGGGTAACGCTGTCGTAATTATTGCTGCCCGGGTTCACCTGGGCGCGGCTGTCGCGCCCGGACCGGGTCCGATAGACCTTGGCCGGGGCGATTGGGGTAATTGCGCCGTAGCCGGAAGAGGTCAGCACAGTACTCACATCCTTTTTGATCATCCGATAGGTTTACTAACTCTACTAATGTTTATATCGGCAAAGTTACTGGGAACATAAGAAAAAGCGGGAAATTTCTTTGCGAAAAACAGGACCGCCCGGAGCCTTTTGGGGAAGGCTCCGGGCGGAAGTGAACGGTTTGGGGCATTTTTCCTTTTCCAATTTCTGGGGCGCGGCGGTTATCCCAGGCTTTTCAGATGCCGCAGCAGAACGGTGGATACGTTGTCGCAGGAGGCCTGAACCATCACCGCGCCGATGTTCTGGGCCACGCCGGGCATGCCGTAGACCACGGAGGATTCCTTGTCCTGGCCGATGGTGTACGCACCCTTTTTGCGCATTTCCAGCAGGCCGTGAGCGCCGTCCTGGCCCATACCGGTCATGATGATGCCCACCATTTTGCAGGTGACGGTCTCGGCCATGGAGTAAAACATGGCATCCACCGAGGGGCGGTGGCCGCTGACCTTATCGCCGGGGGCGCAGTTCACCGTGTACCGGGTGCCGATGCGCACCACCCGGCACTGGAGGTCGGCGGGGGCGATAAGGGCCAGGCCCCGGTGGAGCTCGTCGCCGCTCTGGGCCTCCCGCACCTCCATGGCGCACAGGCGGTTGAGGCGCTCGGCATACATCTTGGTGAATCCGGGAGGCATGTGCTGCACGATGACCATGGGGGGTATGTCGGCAGGGAGGCGCTTCATCACCGCCAGGGTGGCCTCGGTGCCGCCGGTGGAGGCGCCCAGGCCCACGATCACCCGGTCGTTGGCGGCCGTCCCGCCCAGGGCGGGGGGAGCCCCCGCCAGCAGGCCGGCGGCAGGGGCCGCAGGGGCTGTGGTGCGCACACGGGCGCTGGCGGCCATGACCACCTTTTGGGCCAGGGCGGCCAGGAAAGCCTCAGGGCTCTGATGGTCGTCGGGCTTGCGCACGAAGTCCACCGCGCCCACGGCCAGGGCGTCGAATACCTTTAAGTTCAAGGAGGACACCAGAATGACGGGGATGGGGTGAGTGGGCAGGTACTGCTTGAGGAAGTCGATGCCGCTCTGCCCGGGCATCTCCACGTCCATGGTGATGACGTCCGGTTTATACTGAGGGATCTTGTTCTTGGCGTCCAGGGTGTTGATGGCGTAGCCCACCACCTCAATCCTGGGGTGGGCGGACAGGCCCTTGATGATGAGGCTGCGGGCCAGCATGGAGTCGTCCACCACCATGACGCGGATCTTTTTTAAAGGGGTCGCGGTTACGGGAATAGGCATAAAAAGGAAAACCTCCCTGCATTTGAAGAAATACCGGGCCGACCGGCGAATGCGGATCGGCCCGGTTGTGATTGTTACTTCTGGAACGTGGACGGAGCCAACCGCCGGTAGGGCATGTTGGCGCTGAGATTCTCCGACTTGCTGATCAGCAGATAGCCGCCGGGAGCGGTGGCGTCGTAGAACCGGCGAACCAGAGCGTCCTTGGTGGGCTGGTCGAAGTAAATCATCACGTTCCGGCAGAAAATCACGTCGAACTTCCGGCGGAATTTGATGGGATCCATCAAATTGAAAGGCTGGAAGATCACGTTATCCCGCACCCTGGGGGCCACCTGATACTGACAGCCGGAGTGGGGAATGAAGTATTTCTTCTTCCAGTCCGGGGGGATGGTGTCAGGCAGCTCGTAAACACCCTTTTTGGCGGCGGTCATGGCCCGGTTGGAGATATCCGTGGCCAGCAGCCGGGTGTCCCACTGGCTGGCCTGGGCGCCCAGGTAGTCAAAGAGGAACATGGTGATGTTGTAGGGCTCTTCCCCGGTGGAGCAGCCCGCGCTCCAGATGGCCAGAGTTTTGTCCTTCTGGTGGCGCTGGACGATATCGGGGATGATCTTTTGGCAGAAGAGGTCCAGGTGCTCCTTCTCCCGCATGAAGAAGGTGTAGTTGGTGGTCAGCTTATCCAGCAGCAGGGTGATGAGATCGTTGTCCTTGGTCTGGAGGACGTGGTTGACGAAGTCGGTGAAGCTGGTGTAGCCCCGCTGCTTAAGGGGGGTGGACAGCCGGCCGGTAATCAGCTGCTTTTTCTGGCTCAGGTCGATGCCGTAGTTGGACTGGACAAATTTGACCAGACGGTTGAAGTCGTTGTCGGTGATGGTCAGGGCGGAGAAAGAGCCAGAGCCGCCCGCTCCGATTCCAGCATTACTCATTGGGCATCAGCTGCTCGCAGTCGAGCACCATCATGGTGCCGGAGCCGTCGGGCAGGGAGCACATGCCGCTCACCAGCAGCTGGGTGCTGTTGGCGGGCATGGGAAGGAGGTTGGACTTGGGAATGTCCAGCATCTGATCCACCGCATCCACCAGGATGCCCAGCTGAACGTCGCCCAAATTGATGACCACCACAAGGCTGTCGCCCTCCTGGGGCTCCATGTTCAGGCGGGCGCGTATGTCCAGAATGGGGATCATCTGGCCGCGCATGTTAATGATGCCGCGGATGAACTCGGGCAGCATGGGCAGGTAGGTGATGAGCTGGTTGTTCAGAATCTCCACCACATCCTCGGCCACCACGCCCAGCTTCAGGTGCCCGGCCATGAAAATGAGGTATTTTTGGGAGTCCACCGTGTCGTCCACGGTGTTCAGGGCTGCCATTTCGTCCTCGCGGGCGAACAGGATCTCGTCGTTCATATTCATCTCTCCTTCTCACATACCCCGGGCGGCGGAATAGAGGTTGGCCACGTCCAGAATGATGCTGATGCTGCCGTCGCTGCGCAGGGTACAGCCGTTGATGCCGTAGTTTTTAATGTTATAGCTGTTTACGTAAGCGGGCAGCTGCTTGACTACCACCTGCTGCTGGCCCAGCAGCTCATCCACGAACAGGCAGTAGGAGTGGTCCCCGGCCTCCAGCCAGATGAGCACGCCGTCCTCGATATCGGTGCAGCCGTTCTGGAGCTGATAGAGATGCTTGGCGCGGACGATGGGGTAGAAATTGCCCTGGCACTTGATGATCTCGCCGCTGCTGGAGTCGTGGATTACATCTTTGGCGGCCACCTTCATGGTGGACAGGATGTTGTTGATGGGGATGGTGAAGATGGAGTCGCCCACCGCCACCTCCATGCCGTCCATGATGGCCATGGTCAGGGGGATGCGGATGGTGGTGGTCATGCCGCGGCCCAGCTCGCTGGAGATGGACACGGTGCCGCCCAGCTCTTCCACGCCCCGCTTCACCACGTCCATGCCCACGCCGCGGCCGGAGAACTCCGTGACCTCGGTGTTGGTGGAGAAGCCGGGGGCCAGCAGGAAGTTGAGGATCTCCTTATGGCTGTACTCCACGTCGGGGGAGGCGATGCCCTGGCGGATGGCCTTGGCCAGAACGGCCTCGTCGTTGACGCCCCGGCCGTCGTCGATGATCTCGATGATGACTTCGCTGCCGGTGTCCCGGGCGGAGAGGATGATCTCGCCCATGGGGTCCTTGCCGGCGGCGATACGCTCCTCCTGGGACTCCTCAATGCCGTGGTCCATGGAGTTGCGGATCATGTGCATGATGGGGTCTCCGATGGAGTCCACGATGGTCTTATCCACCTCGGTATTCTCCCCGATGAGGGTGAGCTTGGCCGGGCGGTTGAGCTTCTTGGTCATATCGCGCACGATACGGGTCATCTTCTGGAACACGCTGGACACGGGCACCATGCGCAGGGACATGGACACGTCCTGGAGCTCGTCGGTGAGCTTGCGCAGCTGCCGGGCGGACTTGGAGAAGGCGTCCAGCACCAGCCCCTTCAGGTCGGGGGAGGAGGTGACCATGGACTCGGTGATGACGATTTCACCCACCACGGCGGACAGCTGGTCCAGCTTGCTCAGATTGACGCTGATGAGCGTCTCCTTGGGATGCTGTTGCTGCTGCTGGGCCGCGGGCGCCGCCGCAGGCGCGGGGGCGGTGGGAGCGGCCGCGGCAGGGGCTGCCGCAGCGGCGGCGGGGACGGGAGCGGCGGCGGGCTTCTCCTCCGGCGCGGGGCAGTCGTAGGGCTGATAGCCCTGGACGGAGCCCACCGTCTTGATGACGCTGATGGCGCTGTCCCGGTCCCCGGCGTTTTTGAACATCAGATGGAAGCCGTTGTCGATGATGCTCTCGGCGGTGGAGGAGTCGGTCTCCACGTCGGCGGGCTCGAAAATGAAGTCGGACTCGCCGCACACGTCCTTGACTGCGGTGACCACCATGAAGGCCCGCAGGCTTTCCATGCCGCAGCCCTCCTCGAAGTTCACCCGCAGGGCATAGGGGAAGCCTGCACCGCCGGCGGGCGGGGCCGCGGTGACGGGGGCCGCAGGAGCCGCCGGAGCCGGAGCGGGCGCCTCCTCAGCGACATCCTCTCCCTTAATTTTAGAGATCAGGGTATTAATATTTGAAAGGAAGGTGTCGATATCCTTACTAAGAGGCTCGTCGGCCTCCACCTTCTCCACTTCGCCCCGGAAGAAATCGATGGACTGGAACACCACGTCGAACAGCGCCGGGCGGTTCTCCTCAGAGACCACGGACATAGTGCCCTCCCGGATGATGAAGAACATGTCCTCAATCCGGTGGGCCACAGTGGCCAGGGAGTCGAACTCCATCATGGCGGAAGAGCCCTTGATGGTATGCATGATGCGGAAGATCTCGTTCACGTTCTCCTGCGAGAAGGTGTCCACCTTTTCCGCTTCCAGGACGATGGTTTCCAGCTGCTCCAGCAGAGTGCCGGTTTCGTAGATGTACATATCCAGAATTTCGTTTCCGCTGCCCATAAAAAGCACCACCTCAGTAAATATCTTTTATCTTTACTATTATCGGCAGGGAGCGGTTGAAAATTAAGTAGGTTTTCCAAGTTTTATCGCAGGGGTGTGAAAAAATGCCTGATCTTTTGGGAGCGACCAACCCGGTACCGGGTTATGACAATACAAACGTCAACCGCAATATTCCAATTTCGCCCAGTAATTCCCAAGTCCAGAACGTCCCGGACCTGAACCGGGTGACGGGGGCGGACAACCGCACCGAGCAGCAGGACAGCGGCCAGACGGGGGAGAAGATCCGCTACGACTCCAACTTCCAAACCTTTATCCAGCAGCTGCGCCGGAGCCAGGGGGCGGGACAGACCCTGTCCAGCCTGATGATCCGGGAGGGGACGGTGGTCACCTCCGGCATGAGCGAGGGCATCGCTGACGAGATGTCCCAGGTCATGGAGCTGCTGAAAATGGATCAGGCCCAGCTCCTGGAATTCCTCAGCGGACAGATGAGAGCGGGGACCCGCTTCGGCGGGGCCCTGTTTGCCATGCTCAGGAACGCCTACGCCCGGGCGGATTCCGCAGGGGTCCGGGGAGATATCCTGCAATTTCTGAAAAGCTACAGCGACTGGTCGTCCACCGGACACATCGAGGGCAATCTGCTGCGCAATCTGGCGGGGATGGCCAACGCCATGCCCGCCAGCTGGGGAGACAAGCTGCGGGAGCTGCTGGCACTGCTGGAAAACGGCGTGGCCGCCGGGGACCGGCAGGGAAATATCAGCCTTTTGCAGCAGAAGGTGTTCCCCCTGATGTCCGCCTACGTGAGCCAGACCCACGACATGGGCACCCCCCGGGAGCTGCTGAGCCTGCTGGCCCTGGATGTGGCCCGGTATGAAAACGGCTCGGAAGAAAAATTGCTGGAGACCTTCCATCAGCTCAGCGGATATGGTACTCTAAAGGGGATGCTGGGCGGCGTGGACGACAAGTCCCTGCTCAAGCTGCTCCAGGGCAGCCTGCCCGGCCGGGCGGGGAGCGCGGTGCAGTTTGCCGACCACCTGGCCGCCGCCGCCGCCCGCGCCCTGCGGGGCGAGGGCAGCGCCGAGGTGCAGGAGGCGTTCCGCAACCTGGTGTCCTCCATGCTCATCAACGAGAGCGTTTACATGCCCCTGGCCCATTTCCTGCTGCCCATGGAGCTGGACGGGAGGATGCTGTTTTCCGAGCTGTGGGTGGACGCCGACGCGGAGGAGAAAAAGGGAGACAAGGGCCAGGGCGAAAAGTGCATGAAGTTTCTCTTCAAGGTGGACGTGCAGGGCCTGGGGCTGTTCGATGTGATTCTCACCAACCGGGAGCGGGACGTGAGCATCGTGGTGGCCTGCCCGGAGGGAGTGGCCCCCTTCTCCAAGGAGATTGAGCAGACCATTTCCAAAATACTTACCCGAAACGAACTCAACTCCGCCGGGGTGAGCGTGCGGAAAATGGAGCGCCCGGTGACCCTCACCGAGGTGTTCCCAAAAATCTTTGAAGGGAAGAACAGCGTCAATGTCAAAGTTTGATGGCAGGCGGAACCCGTCGAAAAAGGCGGTGGCCCTCCAATACGAGGCGGGGGACAGCGCGCCGGTGATCGTGGCCTCCGGCATGGGCTATATGGCGGAAAAAATCGTGGAGGTGGCCTCCGACAGCGGCGTGCCCGTTTACGAGGACAACTCCCTGGCCACCATCCTCACCCAGCTGAAGCTGGGGCAGGAGGTGCCCGAGGAGCTGTATAAGGCCATTGTGGAGATATACGTGTACTTTCTTCACTTTGACCCCAATAAAGTGAAAGAGGACGGGAAGCCCAAGACGGCCGCCCCGGCCGGCGGCCGCGGGGCGCAGGCGGAACAGGAGGAGTGAGGATGGAGCAGAGCTTATATCTGATGCTGGACAGCAAGGGAACCCCCATCGCCCGCGGCCGGGTCCAGGGGGGCACCGGAGGCCAGTACTGGCAGATCCAGGTGGAGGACGGCAGAATCGACGAGATTTTGGCCCATAAAAGGCTGAAGCTGCTGTCCATTATGGACACCGGGCCCTCCTACGAAGGGATTATCGTGCGCAGCCGAAACGATATGATCCAGCTGGAGGTCACCAAAATCAATACGGACGCCCACGATATGCGCAAGAATCTGCGGGTGGTGGTCCACTTCAAAAGCCTGATCTATCCCCTGAGCGGAGGATGGGCCGGGCGCAGGGAGGTGGAGTCTAACGACCTGAGCGCCGGGGGGATTGCGTTTTTTACCGACCACTCTCTCCAGGTGAAGGAGCAGCTGGAGATCATCGTCCCCGTCACCAGCCAGCCGCTGGTGCTGTGCTGCCAGGTGCTGGGCATCCGGCCCACCGAGCGGGCCTCCAGCGTGCTGTACGCGGCCAAGTTTGTGGATCTTTGCAATGATGAGGAGACAATCCTCCGGGAAGCGGTATTCAATTTACAGCTGCGGGGGCGGCCCAAGCCCACAGGGCCGGGCGCCTGAGCGGCGGCGAGCGGTTTATGGAACGGACAGGCGCTTCCACGGGGCGCGCCGGAAAGGAATGGTCATACTCATGAGAAAGAACAGCAGCAATCAAACCATCTGGCACCGTCTGCGCCGGCATGTGGCCGGCATATTGGTGCTTACCCTGATCCTGGGCCTTCTGCCCGGGCTGACTCTGCCGGCCCAGGCCGCTGAGAACTGGGCCATGCCCTATGCGCAGAAGCTGATAGATTGGGGCGTGATGCGGGGCGACACCAGCGGCGCGCTGCGTCTGGACAGCAGTATCACCCGCGCCGAGTTCGTCGCCATGATGAACCGGGCCTACGGCTACGACGAGCTGGACGGGATGCCGTTCACCGACGTGCGCTCCAAGGACTGGTTCTACGATGACATCGACATCGGCTATAACATCGGCTACTTCAAGGGGACCAGCCCCACTACCGCCGCCCCCAACGATCCCCTCACCCGGGAGCAGGCCGCGGTGCTGCTGTCCCGGAACCTGATGCTTCGGGGCACCACCGGCGAGACATTGGGCTTCTCCGACAGCCGCACCCTCAGCGACTGGAGCCGGGGGCTCATCGGCGCGGCGGTGGCCCAGGGGGTCATCAGCGGCTATGAGGACGGCACATTCAAGCCGATGCGCAACATCACCCGGGGCGAGGTGGCCGCCATGCTGGCCCGGGCCATCGGCACACCCATTCAGGAGAAGGGCGAGCACACCCTGGGCAGCGTGTACGGAAATGTGACCATCAACACCTCCGGCGTCACCCTGCGCAACACCGTTATCGCGGGCAATCTCTACCTCACCGGCGGCATCGACCTGGGAGACGTGCTGCTGGAAAACGTGGAGGTGCTGGGCCAGATCGTGGTCAGCGGCGCGGGTGAGAGCAATTCCAGCCACAGCAGCGTGATCCTGCGCAACGTGACCGCCGACGAGATGGTGGTGGACAGCATCGCCAATCAGTTTGTCAGCGTCCGCGCCGAGGGCCACACCGATATCCCCATCACCAGCGTGCGTACCAACGCCTACGTGGAGGATGCCTCCTCCGAGGGCCACGGCCTGGCCCTCATCCAGCAGGACGGCGAGGAGGGCACTCTGCTCCAGGTGGCCGGCAATTTGCAGGAGATCAAAAACTTCACCCCCAAGTCCACCCTTCAGATCGCCCGGGGCTACGCGGAAAAGGTCACCGTGGACGAGAACGCCACCGAGTCCAAGGTGATTATCGACAACGGCGCCCGGGTGGGCGAGCTCAACCTGGACGTGGCCACCGAAGTGACCGGCGGCGGGGATATTAAAAACCTCAACGTGGGCGCGCCGGGCTGCAAGGTGGAGATGCTGCCCGACAAGATCGACATTCGTCCCGGCATCACCGCCAACGTCGACGGCATTGAGATGGACAGCGTGACCGGCGCTGAGTCCTCCGCCGATCCCAAGCTGCTGGCGGGCTACCCCGCGGTGAAGAACGTGGCCCCCAATTCCGCCACCATGGTGTTCAGCACCAACAAGGCGGGCACCATCCACTGGGCGGTCTCCGCGGTGTCCGACGGCTCTGTGAGCGAAAAGGACCTGCTGGAGCCTCCCGTCTACGGCGGCAAGATTCTCAAGGCGGGCACCGTGAAGGTCACCGCCTCCAACACGGAGTTCACCGCCCAGGTGAACGGGCTGACGCCCGACGGCTCCTACTACGTCTCCGCCATCCTGGTGGACGGGCGGGACAACCGCAGCCCCGTGAAGGTCGCGGCCTTTACCACGCCTGACAATACGGTGCCTGCGTTCACCTCCGGCTACCCGGTGATGACCAAGACCAGCGTGGATCTGGCCCAGGTCACCGTCATGACCAACAAGAGCTGCCGGATGTACTACGCCCTGCTGCCCGCCGGCAGCAGCGCCCCCACCCCCAACGAGTTCAAGAGCGGCGCCATCAGCGGCAATCTGGGCTATGGCTCGGTGAACGTGGTGAAGAACGTCACCCATCCCATTCAGGTAAATGCCGTCAGGCTGGATGAGGTTACCAAGTACGACCTCTACCTGTGGCTCACTGATTACGACGGGTCCAAGAGCTCCGCGGTGAAGAAGCTCACCTTTACCACCGACGACAATACCCCGCCCATTGTCACCAGCCTGTGGCAGCACGACTTCCAGGCCACCTCCGCGGGAATCACCTACACGGTGAACGAGCCGGCCACCCTGTACTGGGCCATCGTTCCCTCCACCGACGAGGCCTTCATCACCAAGGCCGAGAAGGAAGAGGGCATGACCGGCAAGCTGACCAAGATCAAGGTGGAGTCGGGCGTGGGCGCCTTGAAGAAGGGCTCCAGCAACGCCAGCAAGGCGGAGACGGAGATCAAATTCGCTATCTCCGGGCTGAACTCCAAGACCACCGGCACCAACAACTATACCCTGTACTATCTGGCCAAGGACAAGGCGGGGAACTACTCCGAGGCGGTGAAGGAATACGAGGTCAAGACCACCGACACCGAGAACCCCACCGTGAAGCAGGAGTTCACCAAGAATAACGGCAACAAGAAGAACGAGCCTATGGCGGACACCGATATCAGGCTGGTGTTCTCCGAGTCCGTTAAGGGCGGGCCCAACCCGGGCGAAAATGTGTTCTTGGAGCTGTACGCCAAGGTGGAAGAGGCCCGGAAAGCCTACGAGGACAACGGCAGGACCCCGGAGCTGGCGGAAAACCTGAAAAAGGCCCGCAATGAAATGGCCGACGTGCTCAGCCAGCACATTATTCTCAGATATGTGTCCCCCACCGGAAACCATGAGACGGCGACGGTCCGAAACAGGGACAATGAGGCCACCGTGGGCCAGAACTGGACCATCGACTTCCGCTACGCCCGGGTGGAGACGGAGAACGGCAGCGTAGTGGTATGCCTCCCCACCACCGACGATCGGGAGGGGAACAAGAGCGCTCTGCATTTGAAGAGCGGCGCGGAGTACTATTTCTGGCTGAACGACATCTATGACACCGCCACCAAGCCCAACCGGCTGCTCAACGACAAGAACCAGGAAGAGCGCCAGGTGGAGCTGGAGCACTTCAAGACGATGTTTGCCCAGGTGAACGTGAATATGGGCACCTCTTCGGCCATCAGCCCCGTACCCATCGGCAAAAAGGACCGCATCGACTTCAACTTCGTGCTGGACCCCGCCAGCACGACCAGCATGGTGGAGTCCTCCATGTATTGGGATATGCTCATCTGGACGGATACCACCATGAGCTACGACCTGTACTCCAGAGCGGAGGGCGCGACTGACTGGAAGTTTGAGGGCTCCAGCAGCATCAACGTCAGCGGCGCGGGGGGAGACGGCTTCGCCTACCAGAGCCTGCGCAGCGTCTTCCAGCGGGAGAACGGCAAGCTGACCTTTACCCCGCTGAACCAGCTGACACAGGACATTGAATTCGCCATCCAGGTGACGGCCATCGGGGACATCACCGACGACACCGCCTGGAACCGGCGGGTGACGGTGAAGATCATGGTGGTGGCCGGGCCTACCCTAGGCCTGAGCAACCTGGCCAACGGCAGCTACCAAAGCGACTGGGAGACCTGCCAGCGTGAGGAAAACGTGAGCTCTATCGGCAACCCTGACCCCCGGGTGATCCGCAAACAGTTCAGCGACACCGAGCCCCCCCAGCTGGTGGAGAACTATCCCCAGATCGAGGCGGGGGACATCGGCGCGGAGATCGAGGTCATGCTGGACCGGTCCGGCCAGGTCTACTACGTGGCGGTTCCGCTGGCCCTGAAGGACGCGAGCGGAAAGGATATCGTTCCCTCCGGCCAGCTGGGAGAGACCGACATCGCGAAAGCCGCCAGCTACAGCTGCCCGGTGATGCCGTCCATGGCGGGCATAGGTCTGAACCCCAATGACACGAAACAGGTCCAGATACCCAAATCCGGCCAGCCCATGCCCAGCACGGATGTGCCTAGGGCGGGCGATAAAAAGGCGACGGAGACAGGCACCACACGTCTGATGCTGTCCGCGCCCGGCGTGAGCACGATTACCAACGGCAAGTTCAGCGGCAAGGTGCGCTTTGGCGTCACCCCCCAGATGGAGGCCAACGTGTCCGCCACCATAACCCTCCAGGACCTGGACCCCAACACCCTGTACTATGTGTATATGGTGACCAAGGGCACTTCCGCCATCTATTCCCAGTATGCCGAGTGCTACCGCTTTGTCACCCAGGAGTCCGTGACGCCCGACATCAACGCCAGCATCAGCGGCACCAACGTGAACATTGAGGTGGACCGCACCACCGACCTGCACTATATCCTGGTGCGCAGCGGCAGCGAGGACGCGCAGCTGCGGGGCGGATTCTGGGGCAATTCGGCCATGACGGATACTGCCACCGCCCCCGCCGGCTACACCAATGTCACGACCGTGCTGGACGCCCTGACCACCCCCGTTTACAACAACGGCGTTTACATGGGCAGCGTGTTCGACGAGTACGCCAGCAGCAGAGGCAAGGACACCGTGGCCGGACTGATCCGCAACCAAGAGGTGACGGGCACCACCGTGGTCATGACGGGCGGACCCAAGCGCGTCACCGTGGCGGGCAACGGCGGGACCGCCAACCGCATCGCCTGCACCGGCATGGTGGACGGGAACTATTACACCTTCCTGGCGGTGGGCAAGAGCGCCCTGGGCTCCGGCGACGCCTTCCGGGCGGTGCGCCCGGTGCAGACCGTGGATAAGAACCCGCCCATGGTGTCCAGCGCCATCATCGCGGTGAAGGAATGGGTGAAGGACGCAAACAATAACGACACCGACCAGATCAAGAGCGGCACCATCAGCCTGGTGTTCACCGAGGGCCTGTATTCCAACACCAAGTCCGGGAGCGAGCAGACCACCCTGCCCGTGGACGGGTGCGCGCTGCTGGGAACCGGCCATGACGCGAAGAAATACGCCTCGCTGGGCAGCATCATTACCACCACGGAGCTTTCCGGCGTGAAAGCGCACTATGAGACGTCGCACACTACGGCGGTGTCGAAGGCGCCCATCTCCGTGATCGAGCTGGACGTGACCAATGTGCAGAACGGCTTCGGTATCTCCTTCGCCGGCACCGTCTGCGACAAGGACGGCAACGGCGTGAACCGCACCCCCCTCACCGTCACCGTGCAGGTGAAGAAGGTGGCCGGGTCGGACCCCGCGAAATACGAGGCCAGCCTGAACGTGACAGCCTCCTGGGACGCCCGGGAAAAGTAAGCAACCTTCCCAGCCGGGGGGCGTACCCCGCCCCCCGGCTTCCAGCATGAACTCAAAGGACTCAAAGGAGTTAGAGCTATGAAACAAAATTTTTTGCGCCGCTTCGGCGCTTTGGTATTGTCTCTGGCGATGGCGCTTTCGCTGGTGGTCACGCCCGCGTGGGCGGCGCCGGGGGACGCCGATCAGGGCGGCGAGGGTGGCACAAATATTGATATCGTGTCCACAGTGAACGCCGCTGATGGAAGATTTGAGAACACGACCGAAACGCTTTATATAAAGCCCAATACGTCTGCAAGCCTGAAAATCGAGTTCGCAGGTCAGGATTGGATTTTAGGCACCGGCACGCTCCATTGGGCGAGCACAGATAATAAGATCACCTTTACTGTAAATAACTCGGATAGCTTTGAGACAGTGATGAGCACGCCCGGCGAGTTGGGAAATTATGTGGTCACCGCTACGCTGACCAATAAGAATGATCCGACCGACGTGGTGACGGACGAAATGAATGTGGTTGTTACCAATGATGTATACCCGCAGAACGTCCCCGTCACCGGCGTGACCCTGGACAATACCGCCATGTCCCTTCAGGTGGGCGACACCGGGGCGCTGCAAGCCAGCGTGGCCCCCGCCAACGCCACCAACAGGGACGTGACCTGGACGAGCAGCGACTCGACCGTGGCCACCGTCACCCCGGGCGCAAACCGAGATGCCACGGTCACCGCCCTCAAGGAAGGCTCCGCCACCATCACCGTGACCACGGCGGACGGAAATAAGACGGCCGCGTGTGTGGTGACCGTTACCAAAAAGATCGTCTCCGCCACCGGCTTGGAGTTCACCTTTGGCGACAGCGCCCAGCTGAACAAGAGCGACGGCGACACCAGGGAATACACCGCCAAGCTGACCCCGGAGGGCGCCACCCTGGACGACGTGAAGTGGGAGAGCTCCGACACCTCCGTGGCCACCGTGAAGCACGTGGAGACCACCGCCGCAGGGGTGCGGGGCCTGGTGACCCGCGGGACCCAGGCGGGCAAGACCACCATCAAGGTGACCGCCACCAGCGGCGGGCAGACCTTTTCCGACAGCTTCACCCTCACGGTGTCCGGCATCACCCTGAGCCGCACCACCCTCAGCCTGGCCATGGGCAAGACGCTGAACCTGGGCACGCCCACCTTCTTTGGCGAGGCGGTGGGGCAGACGGTGACCTGGACCTCGGAGAATCCCGCCATTGCCAGCGTGACCGGCGGAGTCGTAAACGCCCGGAACCAGACCGGCACCGCCAAGATCACCGCCACCACCGCCAACGGCTACAGCGCCTCCTGCGTCGTTACGGTGTCGGAGGACACCATGGGCCTGATCCAGACGGGCACCGTGGCCGCGGGCACGCCCATGAACCTGGCCAACACCAGCGCGTCCACCGTCTTTGACGTGAACAACCCCGATCAGCCCCAGTTCAGCGGCAGCATCGTGAGTATCCTCAACTCCCTGGTGAGGTACAAGCACAACAGCTCGCTGAGCTATGTGAGCAATCTGTCGGTGTCCACCGCCCAGGGCGTGCTTTACTACAGCTACGTGTCCGAGGCGGACCCGGGGGCCGGCGTGGGCAGCACGGAATCGTATTATGTCAGCGGAGCCCAGGGCCTGCTGGCGCTGAACCAGGTGTCCTTTGTGCCGCGGGCCGGCTTCACCGGCAGCGCGGACATCAGCTATATCGCCTGGACGGTGGATGGCAAGTCCGTCACAGGCACCATCCGAGTGCCGGTGAGCGGCTCGGGCGGTTCCGCCTCCGGAGGGATTTCCTACACCGCCAAGGCGGGGGAGCCCGCCCGGTTCAACTCCTCGGACTTTGACGCGGTGTGCCGGGCCAGAACGGGCCGGAGCTTGAGCTACGTCACCTTCTACCTGCCCTCCGAGTCCTACGGGACGTTGTACTATAACTACACCGGCGGGTACGGCGAGCGGGTGAAGTCCACCACCCAGTACCGCCTCAGCGGCAGCGAGAGGCTGGACAACGTGAGCTTTGTCCCGGCGGCGGGCTATTCCGGTCCGGTGGCGGTGAGCTACCGGGGGGTGAGCACCGGCGGCACGGCGTTCAGCGGCCAAATCACCATCGACGTTACCTCCCAGGCGGGGTACGGCTCGGTGAATTATACGGGCACGAAGAAAACCCCGGTGTATTTCCAGGCCAACGACTTTAATTTGGCCTGCTATAACGCCACCAATCAGCCGCTGAACTATGTGCGCTTCACCCTGCCCTCCTCCAGCCAGGGCACGCTGTACTACAATTACTACAATGGCAGCTATAATAACCCGGTGAGCGCCGCCACCAACTATTACCGCAGCGGAACGCCGGGAGTGGGCAATGTGTGCTTTGTCCCCGCCTCCACGGTGGGGGACACGGTCTCCATTCCCTTCACCGGCATCGGCACCGGAGGGGCCTCCTTCGCCGGGACGGTGTTCATCCGGCTGGATGGCACGGGCGCGGTCCAAAATATCCAGTATACCGCCTATAAGGGCAAGCCCGTGCTCTTCCAGACCAACGACTTCAACAACGCCTGCGTAGCCGCCACGGGAACGGCGCTGAACTACGTGCAGTTCCAGCTGCCCGCCTCCACCCAGGGGACGCTGTACTATAACTACCGCGACAGCGGGAATTATGGCAGCAGGGTTTACGCCGGTACGTCCTACTACCGCACCGGCTATCAGAACCTGGTGGGCAATATCTCCTTCGTGGCCAACAGCAGCTACAGCGGCTCGTCCCGCTTCAACTATACCGGCTACGCCGCCAACGGCCAGAGCTTCACCGGCACGGTGACGGTCCAGGTGAGCGACCCGGTGCCCAACGACGTGAACTACACCACCAGCAGCTCCAGCCCCATCCGGCTGAACGTCAACACCATGCGCAACGCGTGCAGCCCGGTGCTCAGCCGCGAGCTGTCCTATATCGAGATCACCGGACTGCCCGCCGCCACCAGCGGCCAGCTGTACGCCAACTACAGCGGCTTCGGCACGGGTACCCTGGTGAGCGTGGGGGCGCGGTATTACTGTTCGGGCAGCCCCAGCATCGACCAGCTGTATTTCGTCCCCCGCGGCCGGGTCCAGGGGACGGCCACGGTGACTTACAACGGCTACAGCGTCACCGGCGAGCGGGTGAGCGGCCGGATTAACTTCAACCTGAGCAGCAGCGGCACGTCCCGCTACTTCACCGACATGGGCAAGCACAGCTGGGCCGCCGCCGCGGTGGACTACCTCTATGAGAACGAGGTGACCAACGGCGTGGCCTCCGGGCAGTACGGGCCCAACCAGAAGATGCTTCGCCGGGACTTCGTGCTGATGCTGTGCCGGGCCTTCGGCTTCACCGGCGGCAGCGGCTACAGCTTTGCCGACGTGCCCACCAACGCCTATTACGCCAACGCGGTGGCCACGGCCAAGCGCATGGGCATCGTCCAGGGGGACGGGACGAACTTCATGCCCAACAGCTCCCTGACCCGGCAGGACGCCATGGTGATGATTAAGAACGCCCTCACCGCCGCGGGCTGGAGCCTGGGCGACGGCTCGTCTGTGGACCTGTCCCGGTTCGTGGACAGCCGGGAGGTGTCCAACTACGCCAGAGACGCCGTGGGCACCCTGGTGCGGCTGGGCGCGGTGAACGGCGACGAGCGCAGCCGCCTCAATCCCCGCAGCGATATCACCCGGGCGGAGATCGCGGTGATTCTTCACTTTGTGATGACCATGTGACCGCCGGCACAAACCAGAGGAAAAGGAGACGGGGAATATGAACCAGATAGCCGATACACAGCTGTCCCCCCAGGCCAATGTGACCGCCATCTTCGGCCTGCGCCCCGACATGACGGTGGAAGTTCTGACCATGGAAAACCGCCTGACCTTTGTGGGAAAGGTGGAGACTGTGCGCAACGGCGCGGTTGTCCTCCGGGAGGCCAGAGGGGACAGCCTGCCGCCGGTGATGTATAACAAAGAGGTCAAGCTGCGCTATTTTCAGGGCGAACGGGGCAATGTGGTGGTCAATGCCCGGGTGTGCGGCAGCACCAACCTGATCTGGAAGGTGGACCGGCTGGAAAGCAAGTACACTAAGGAGCAGCGGGCCTTTTTCCGCCAGAGCATCAGCCCGGACACGGCGGCGCTGTGCTCCCGCCGGGCGGGCATCAACGGGCCTGCGAAGAAAGCCGCCCCCTGTCAGGTTCTGGACGTGAGCGCCGGCGGAATGCTCATCTCCAGCCGGGAGGAGTATATGGTAAACGACCGGCTGTCCATCACCGGCATCTACCTGGCGGAGGGGCTGGAGCCCTTCAGCTTCAGCTGCCAGGTGCGCAGGGCGGGGGAGCGCGATATGGGCGTGGCCCGCTACGGCTGCCAGTTTGAATCCCTCTCGCCCAAGGAGCAGGACCGCCTGCTGCGGGCCATCTTCATCGTCCAGCGCGAGGAGATCAGAAACCAAAAGGACCGGGACGAGATCTGACCCGGCACGCAGCTGCTGAAAGCCCCCGCGCCTCTCACCAGGGAGGCGCGGGGGCTTTCGCCGTTTTGCACAAAAGGATTTCAACGAGTTGAGAGATTTTAGACTGTTAGCGCTTGCAGAACTGGTAAACTTCCGATATACGGCAAAAAACCGGAGCAAATCTTGTGAAAAAAACCTCTTGTTTTCTGGGGGGAAGCGACTATAATAGTGCGAAAGCTGGGGCGCCGGCCGCGCCCTAGGGAGGCACTACACTGTATCCCGCCTTGGAAGGAGGCAATTATTATGACAAAAGACCTCACCTCGGGCAGCCCCATGCGGCTGCTCCTGGGCTTTACCGTGCCCACTCTGCTGGGGCTGCTGTTCCAGCAGCTCTACAATATGGTGGACGCCATGATCGTAGGCAAGCTGCTGGGCTCCCAGGCGCTGGGGGCGGTGGGCTCCACCGGCTCCATCAACTTCTTCGTCATCGGCTTCTGCCTGGGGGTGTGCTCCGGCTTCGCCATCCCCGTGGCCCAGCGCATGGGCGCCAAGGACTACCCCCAGATGCGCCGGTATGTGGCCAATGCCGCCTATCTGTCCGCCGCCATCGCCCTGGTGCTCACCGTGGCCACCGGCTTTCTCTGCCGGGACATCCTCACCGCCATGGACACCCCCGCCGACCTGTTTGAGGATGCCAACGCCTATATCTTCGTGATCTTTATGGGCATTCCGGTGGTGTTCCTCTACAACCTGCTGGCGGCCATCATCCGCGCCCTGGGGGACAGCCGCACCCCGGTGTACTTCCTGGCCCTGTCCGCGGGGCTGAACATCGTGCTGGACCTGGCGTGCATTCTGCTGCTGAACTGGGGGGTGGCCGGAGCGGCCATCGCCACGGTGGTGTCGCAGGCGGTGTCCGGCGTGGCGTGCCTGGTGTATATGGTGAAAAAATTCCCCATCCTCCAGATCACCCGGGAGGAGCGGCGGCTCAACGCGGATGCCTGCAAGGCGCTGTGCGCCATGGGGCTGCCCATGGGCCTGCAATACTCCATCACCGCCATCGGCTCCATCGTGATGCAGACCGCCGTAAACGGCCTGGGCAGCGTCTACGTGACCGCCGTGGCCACCGCCGGCAAGGTGTACCAGCTGCTGGCCTGTCCCTTTGACGCCATGGGGGCCGCCATGGCCACCTACTGCGGCCAGAACGTGGGCGCGGGAGAGCTGGACCGCCTGCCCCAGGGGGTGCGGGCGTGCTCGCTGCTGGGGCTGGGCTACTCCGCCGCCGCCCTGCTGGCCATGATCTTCTTTGCGCCCCAGTGCGCCATGCTGTTCCTCAGCTCCGCTGACCCGCAGCTGGGCCTGCTGGTGGGGCTGACCACCCAGTATATCGTCATCCAGACCGCGTTCTTCTTCCCCCTGGCCCTGGTAAACATCCTGCGCTTCTCCATTCAGGGCATGGGCTTCAGCGCCTTCGCCATCCTGGCAGGGGTGCTGGAGATGATCGCCCGCACCGTAGTGGGGTACTTCTTCGTGCCCGGCATGGGCTACACGGCCGCCTGCTTTGCCTCCCCGGCGGCGTGGATCTGCGCGGATCTGTTCCTCATCCCCGCGTGTCTGGGCTGCGTCGCCCACCTGCGGCGGAGCAATCCCACCGCCTCGCTGGAGACCCTCTCCCGGCGTATGCTGAAAAAGACCGCGAAAGCGTAAAAAAAGAGCTTCGGGAACCTCCCGAAGCTCTTTTTATCTGCACTTACGCCACAGCGGAGAAGGGGGTGCGGGGGTCCTGCTGCTGGCTTTGCTGCTGGGCCTGCTGGCTGTTATCCGCCTTGGTGACGGTGCGGGTGGTGCCGCCGGAGACGTAGGCTTCGCCGCACTCGGGGCAGATGGCGGTGTGGTAGGTCACCGACTGGCTGACCACCTTGCGGTCCTCCTGGCGGGCCTTGGCCTGCTCCCGGACCACGTGCTCATTCTCATGGCCCCGGACGGCGGCGGCCGCCTGGTCGGGGGCCACGTTGGTGGGGGTTTTGAAGGACACGCCGGGGTCGTCGGAGCCGTCCTGATATTTGCGCTCCTTGCAGGTCTGGCACTCGCCCTCCTCCATGACCTCTTGCGGGCTTTTGGCGCCCTCCGGAGCGGAGCTGCCATCGGCCTTCTTCAGGCCGGCCAGCTGGGGCGCCTGGGCCTTTTCCGCGCCCGCCGCCTGGGCGGGGTCGCCGCCGATGTACTTGATGCGCATGCGCACCGCCATCTCCACCGGGTCAGCGCCCTCCCGGATGTTCAGGGAGAACGGGCCGGTACGGGCCTCGCTTCCGCTCACCGCCCTGGCCGGGGTGACGGGCTGGACGGGGGTGTCGGGCTGAGCGGCCTTGCGGGCGGTCCACACGGCGGAGGGGCGCTGGACGGACTGGGTCTTGTCCGGGCCCTGGGCCTGGGCGGCGCGGCCGGCGTAGGACGCGCCGTATACGCCGTAGGAGGACCAGGGGCTGGCGGAAATACCGTTTATCATACAGATCACCTCATGGATGGGAAATGGGGCAGAATCCTTCTGATGGCATTATAGCACAGGCGCGGGGGGCTTTGCAACCCGTGAGGCGCAAAATACCGGGCGGTTCCGCAGGATTTCGGGGGTGGTCTGTCCGGCGCTCACAGCATACCCGCCCGCTCCAGCCTGCGCCGGACCGGGACGCCCACCAGCAGCGCCAGGGCCACCTTAATCAGGTCCCAGGGGATGAAGGGGAGCACGCAGGCCGCCAGCGCCTTTTGCAGGTCCACGCCCGCTTGGACGCAGTACCAGGCGGTGCCGAAGGCGTACAGCACGGCGGTGGACAGCACCATCCCCAGAGACAGGAGGGCCAGGGTGAGCGCCGTTCCCCTCCGCCCCTGGTCCCGGAAGCGGGGGAAGGTCCAAGAGGCCGTCCCGCCCGCGATGAACACCATGGGCAGATAGCCGATGAGATAGCCCCCTGTAGGCCCGGCCAGCCGCTCCGCGCCCCCCATGTAGTTGCTGAACACCGGCAGGCCCACAAAGCCCAGCAGCAGATACACCAGGGTGGCGGCGGCGCCCCACCGGCCGCCCAGCAGGCAGGCGGTGAGGTAGATGGCCAGCGTCCCTCCGGTGATGGAAATGGGGCCGATGGGGATGGAGATGGGGGCCAGCACGCACATCACCGCCGCCATCACGGCGCACAGCGTCAGCCGCCGGGTGCTGGACAAAGATTTTGCTGACATGATAAACCCTCCTATTGTAAACTAATTGACGATAATTAGTATACAATAGAGCGGTACGCTTGTCAAGAGAGCTGTGAGGATGCCGCGCAGACGGCCGGACATACCCTGGGGCCGGGACGAACGCACCATGCAGGTTCGACAAAAATAGAGGAAAAAACTGTGGGATGCGGCGGAAAGATGTTTGGACGGTTGACGCAAAGCGGATAAAATGATAAAATTATGACAAAATTTGGGTAAGCTGGAGAGGAGAGGATTCCTATGAATCAGGTCCGGGTCATTGAGGTGAAGCAGAGCGTCTTTGCCGACAATGACAAGCGGGCGGCGGCGCTGCGCGGCGAGCTGAAGGAGCGGGGCGTTTTTCTGCTCAACCTGATGAGCGCCCCCGGTTCGGGCAAGACCACCACCCTGCGGCGCACGGCGGAGCTTTTGAAGGACGAGATCAAAATTGGCGTGATGGAGGCGGACATCGACTCGGATGTGGACGCCCGGGCCATGGCGGCGGCGGGGGTGCGGTCCATTCAGCTCCACACCGGCGGCATGTGCCACCTGGACGCCGACATGACCCGCCAGGGGCTGGACGAGCTGCTGGCGGAGGGCGGCGTGGAGCTGGCTATCCTGGAAAACGTGGGCAATCTGGTGTGCCCGGCGGAGTTCGACACCGGGGCGGTGAAAAACGCCGCCATCCTGTCGGTGCCCGAGGGGGACGACAAGCCGCTGAAATATCCCCTGATGTTCCAGGTGTGCGACGTGGTGCTCATCAACAAGACGGATGTGGCCCCCTATTTCGACTTTGACCTGGACAAATGCAGGGAGCACATCAAAATGCGCAATCCCAGCGCCGTGGTCATCCCCATCTGCGCCAAGACCGGCGAAGGGGTGGACGCGTGGGCCGATTGGCTGCGGGAGCAGATAGCCGCGTGGCGGAATTGAGAGAGGAGAGAGAACATGGGCAAAACCAATTTCCCCCTGGACGAGAGCAAGCTGTCCTTTGAAATCCCCAAGACAGACCAGCCCCGGGAGAAGATCGTCAAGCTGGGCAAGATGATTACCGACCGGGTGCCCGCCAAGCTCCACGGCGTCACCGGAGAGGACCCGGAGTACTGGGGCCTGGCGGGGCTGGTCACCGACGAGATGGCCGACGTGGCCGTGAAGATGAAGGTGCGCAAGCCCAAGACCTTCGAGCAGATCCAAAAGCTCACCGGCATGGAGCCGGACAAGCTGCAAAAGCTGCTGGACGAGATGAGCCTCATCGGCCTCATCGAGTACCACTGGGAGAACCTGGACGGCAAAAACCCCAACCACGAAAAGCGGTACGTCCTGCCCATGTTCGTCCCGGGCAGCGCGGAGTTTTTCAACATGCGCCGCGCCCAGATCGACGAGCACCCCGAGGTGGCCGCCTTCTTCGAGCGCATGACCTTCCTGCCTCTGGAGAAGATCACCCCCATGGTGCCTCCCGGCGGGGCGGGCATCGGTATGCACGTCATCCCCGTGGAGCAGGCCATCGGCATGGAGAGCCAGTCCATCTCCATCGAGCGCATCTCCCACTGGCTGGACAAGTATGAGGGCAAATACGCCGCCTCTCCCTGCTCCTGCCGGATGAGCCGGGCCAAGCTGGGGGAGGGCTGCGGCGACGACGCCGACGACTGGTGCATCGCCGTGGGCGATATGGCCGACTACGTGGTGGAGACCGACAAGGGCGGGCGCTACATCACCAAGGAGGAGGCCCTGGCCATCTTCAAAAAGGCGGAGGCCAACGGCTATGTCCACCAGATCACCAACATCGACGGCGACCAGAAAATCTTCGCCATCTGCAACTGCAATGTGAACGTGTGTAACGCCCTGCGCACCTCTCAGCTGTTCAACACCCCCAACATGAGCCGGTCGGCCTATGTGGCCAAGGTGGAGCAGGACAAGTGCGTGGCCTGCGGCGGCTGCGTGGAGGTGTGCCCCGCCGGAGCGGCCAAGCTGGGGCAGAAGCTGTGCGCTAAGGACGGCGCCCCCATCCAGTACCCCCGCCAGGAGCTGCCCGACGAGGTGAAGTGGGGCCCGGAGAAGTGGTCCATGGATTACCGGGACAAGAACCGCATCAACACCCACGAGACGGGCACCGCCCCCTGTAAGACCGCCTGCCCCGCCCACATCGCGGTGCAGGGCTACCTGAAGCTGGCCGCCCAGGGGAGGTATGCCGAGGCGCTGGAGCTCATCAAAAAGGAGAACCCCTTCCCCGCGGTGTGCGGCCGGGTGTGTAACCGCCGGTGCGAGGATGCCTGCACCCGCGGAACCATCGACCAGGCGGTGGCCATCGACGAGGTGAAAAAGTTCATCGCGCAGCAGGACCTGAAGGCGGAGCACCGCTTTGTGCCGGAAAAGGTTATCCCCAAGGTGGAGGGGACCTTCTCCCAGAAGATCGCCGTCATCGGCGGCGGGCCGGCGGGGCTGTCCTGCGCGTTCTACCTGGCCCTCAAGGGCTATGAGCCCACCGTGTTCGAGAAAAATCCGGAGCTGGGCGGTATGCTGCGCTACGGCATCCCCTCCTTCAAGCTGGAGAAGGACGTGCTGGATGCGGAGATCGACGTGATCCGCGCCCTGGGGGTGGACTTCCGCTGCGGCGTGGAGGTGGGCCGGGACCTGACCCTGGACGACCTGCGCGCCCAGGGCTACCAGGCGTTTTACATCGCCATCGGCTGCCAGCGGGGCCGTCTGCCCGGCATCCCCGGCGAGTCCGCCCCCGGCGTGTACTCCGCCGTGGATTTCCTGCGGGCGGCGGCGGAGGGCCGGGACCTCCAGGTGCCGGGCAATACGGTGGTGGTGGGCGGCGGCAATGTGGCCATCGACGCGGCCCGGACCGCCCACCGCTGCGGCGCGCAGTCCGTTCAGATGTTCTGCCTGGAGCCGAGGGACAAAATGCCCGCCTCCCTGGAGGAGATCGCTGAGGCCGAGGAGGAGGACATTGCCATCCAGTGCGGCTGGGGCCCCAAGGAGATTCTCACCGAAAACGGCGCGGTGTCCGGCGTGGTGTTCATGCGCTGCACCAGCGTGTGGGACAGCCAGGGCCGCTTCGCCCCCCAGTACGACGAGCAGGACACCATCACCGTCCCCTGCGGCCACGTGGTGCTGTCCATCGGCCAGAGCGTGGAGTGGGGCCAGCTGCTGGCGGGCAGCGGCGTGGAGCTGGCCCGGGGCGGCTGGGCGAAGGCCGACGCCAGGACCTACCAGACCGCCCAGCCCGACGTGTTCGTGGGCGGCGACGCATACACCGGCCCCAAGTTTGCCATCGACGCCATCGCCGCGGGCAAGGAGGCCGCCGTGTCCCTCCACCGCTTTGTGCAGCCGGACACCAGCATGACCATCGGCCGGGACCCCCGGTACTTCGTGGAGCTGGACAAGCAGAACATCAAGGTGGAGCAGTACGACAACGCCGCCCGCCAGATCCCCGGCATGGACGACAGCTTTGACTGGAAGCGCTCCTTCCGGGACGCCAAGCGCACCTTCACCGAGGAGCAGGTCAAGGCGGAGACCGCCCGGTGCCTGGGCTGCGGCGCGTCCATCGTGGACCCCAACAAGTGCATTGGCTGCGGACTGTGCACCACCCGCTGCGAGTTCGACGCCATCCGCCTCCACCGGGAGCGCCCGGAGTGCTCCACCATGATCAAGAGCGAGGACAAGATGAAGGCCATCCTGCCCAACCTGGTGAAGCGGGAAATCAAGATCAGGCGGGCCGCCAGGAAGAACAGGAAATAAGCCATGCACGAGCTGGGTATTGTGTTCCACATCATGGACGGCGTGGAGCGGGTGGCGGCGGAAAACCAGCTCGCAAAGGTGTCCGCTGTGGTGCTGGAGCTGGGGGAGGTGTCCGGCGTGGTGCCGGACTACCTCACCGACTGCTGGAAGTGGGCGGCGGCCAAGTCGGAGCTGATGAGCGGCTCGGAGCTTCGGGTGGAGACCCTCCCCGCCGTCACCCACTGCGACGGCTGCGGGGCGGACTACCCCACCGTGGCCCATGGCCGCACCTGCCCCCGCTGCGGCAGCGGGAGCACCTGGCTTCTGACCGGGAACGAGGTCAATATCAAGGAAATCGAGGCGTACTGACCGGCGCGCCCCAGGGTCCGGCGGGACCCAAGAGAGAGAACGCGGGACGAGGTTCCGCAAAAGGAGGAAAAAAACAATGCTGTTTCAAATCTACGGCGACGGCGCGGGCTGGCAGCTGCTGGGCTGGCTGCTGGTGTTTGCCGGCCTGGTACTGGCCAACGAGTTCGCCCGCCGCAGCAAAATTGGCGGAATGATCTGCTTTTTGGCCGTTCCGGCCGTGCTGACCGTGTACTTTATCGCCATCTACGTCTGCGCCGGCATGGGCATGGAGTGGGCGCTGAACAACCAGACCTATACCCACATGAACAGCTGGTTCCACTACGCCAAGCTGTACGCCGCCACCGCGGGCTGCATCGGCTTTATGATGCTCAAGTACAAGTGGAGCATCGGCAGAACAGAGTGGTTCAAGGTGTTCCCCTTTGTCATCGTGGCCATCAACATCCTCATCGCCGTGGCCAGCGACTTTGAGTCGGGCATTAAGGGCCTGGCCTCCCTCCAGGCGCACGGCGACCGCTGGTGGCTGTCCAGCGAGAACGTGTGGCTGTACGGCGGCTGGTGGAACTGGGTCAACGGCATCGCGGGCATCATCAACATCCTGTGCATGACCGGCTGGTGGGGCATCTACGCGTCCAAGGACAAGCGGGACATGCTTTGGCCCGACATGACCTTCGTGTATATTCTGGCCTACGACCTGTGGAATTTCGAGTACACCTACAACAACCTGCCCACCCACGCCTGGTACTGCGGCCTGGCTCTGCTGCTGGCGCCCACCTTTGCCAACGCGCTGTGGAACAAGGGCGGCTGGATTCAGAACCGGGCCAACACCCTGGCTCTGTGGTGCATGTTCGCCCAGGTGTTCCCCCTGTTCCAGGACGAGGGCCGGTTTGCCGTCATCCCCACGCTGTACTCCGACGGGGTGATGAATCCCGCGGTGCGTCCCACCGCCGCCGACCCCACCATGCAGGGTGTGGTGGCCATCCTGGCCCTGGCGGTGAACGTGGTGGCGCTGGCCTTCATCATCAAGCGGTCCATCGAGCAGAAAAAGAATCCGTACAAGAACGAGATTTTCACCGACCAGCGGGACTTCCGGCTGGCCCTGGCCCGGGCCGAGGACAATTGAGCCCGCCCCGCCGCCCGGGGGAATCAATCTGGTCAGGAATCGGCATATTCAGACCCAGCCAAGGGGCGGCGCGAGCATCGCTCGCGCCGCCCCTGCGCGTCACTGGCGGGACGTCCCGGCCTCATAGAGCCTGGCCTGGTAGCGGAAGCTGGACAGAGGCATCCCGCACTCCCTGGCGGCTGCGGCGCCGCTGATGGCCCCGCCCTTCCAGCGCTGGTAGGCGCTGTGAAAGTTTTCCGGCAGAGGCTTGGTGGGGCGGCCGAAGCGCACCCCACGGAGCCGCGCCGCGTGGATTCCCTCCGCCTGGCGCTGGCGGATGTTGGCCCGTTCGTTCTCGGACACGAAGGACAGCACCTGTAGGACGATATCGCTGAGGAAGGTTCCCAGCAGGTCCTTGCCCCGCCGGGTGTCCAGCAGGGGCATGTCCAGCACGGCGATGTCCACGCGCCGCTCCTTGGTGAGCACGCGCCACTGCTCCAGGATTTCCTCGTAGTTGCGCCCCAGCCGGTCGATGCTCTTGACATAGAGCACGTCGTCCGGCTTCAGCCGTCTGACCAGCCGTCTGTACTGCGGGCGCTGAAAATCCTTGCCGGACTGCTTGTCCAAAAAGATGTTCTCCTCCGGGATGGACAGCTGGCGCATGGCGATGAGCTGCCGGTCCTCGTTTTGGTCCTTGGTGCTGACCCGAATGTAGCCGTATGTCTGCGGTGAAATGGTGAGGCCCCCTTTCTTGATGCGGTCGATTAGGTACTGAATCCCAATTATAGCAAAAAACGGGACGACTCAGCTGAAAAAGCCGAATCGTCCCGTTTTCCGCCGGGGGCAGCTGAGAAGAAGCGATATGCCGCGCCGGGCAAAGCTCCTCCAAACAAAACGGAGCCGCCCGCTGGGCGGCTCCGTTCATAGGGTAAAATGGGGAGAGGGCGCTTACGCCGGCGCCAGCAGCTCCTGCAAAACCTCCATCAGCTTGGGTACATCGATGGGCTTGGCGATGTGTCCGTTCATCCCCGCCTCCAGGGCGGCCATCCGGTCCTCGTCAAAGGCGTTGGCGGTCATGGCGATGATGGGGATGTCCGAGACGCCCGGACGGTTCAGCGCCCGAATATGCCTGGCGGCCTGGTAGCCGTCCATGATGGGCATTTGAATGTCCATCAGGATCAGATCGTACTGGCCTGGCCGAGCGGCCTCCATGCACTCCACGGCGGCCTTGCCGTCGTCCACCACATCCACCATGAAGCCGGAGCTTTGCAGAATTTCCACGGCGATCTCCTGGTTGAGCTCGTTGTCCTCCGTGAGCAGGATTCGCTTCCCCTCGAAGGAGATGGGGGCGGCGGAGGCGGCCTGATCCTGGACAGGGGGGGCGAAGGGGGCCTCCAGCAGCTCCCGCAGCTCGGACAGGAAGATGGGCTTGGAGCAGAAGGCGGTGACGCCCGCGGCCCGGGCCTCCTCCTCAATGTCCGACCAGTCGTAGGCGGTGAGAATGATGATGGGCTTTTCCTCACCGATGATGGTGCGGATGCGGCGCACCACCTCCACGCCGTTCATGTCGGGCATGAGCCAGTCGATGATGAAGGCGGCGTATTCGTCCCCCTGGTCCCAGGCCAGTTTGGTGCGCAGCACGGCCTCCTTGCCGGAGGTGGTCCAGTCCGGACGCATGCCCACGGTGGACAGCATCTTGGTGACGCTGGAGCAGGTGTTGAAGTCGTCGTCCGCCACCAGAGCCCGCAGGCCCTTGAGCTGGGGGATTTCCTCCTGCCGCACCGGGCCGGAGCAGGTGCGCAGCCGGAGGGAGACGGTAAAGACGGAGCCCTTGCCCACCTCGCTGGTCACAGAGATGGAGCCGTCCATCATGTCCACGATGTTTTTGGTGATGGCCATGCCCAGCCCGGTGCCCTGGATGCCGCTGACGGTGCTGGTGCGCTCCCGCTCAAAGGGGTCAAAGACGTGGGCCAGGAAGTCCTCGCTCATGCCGATGCCGGTGTCCTTCACCTGGAACTCGTAGGAGGCCCAGCCGTCCGACGCGGCGCCGATCTGGGTGACTCGGACGCTGACAATGCCGCCGGGCATGGTGAACTTCATGGCGTTGCTCAAGAGGTTGAGCAGCACCTGATTGAGGCGCAGCTTGTCGCACAGCACGTGCTCGTTCACCACGTCTGCGGTGTCGATGTAAAATTCCAGCTGCTTGGAGGAGATGTCCGACTGAACGATGGTTTTCAAATCGTGCATGATCTCGGGCAGGGAGGTCTCCTTCTCGTCAATCTTCATTTTGCCGCTCTCGATGCGGCTCATGTCCAGCACGTCGTTGATGAGGCTGAGCAGATGGTTGCTGGAGGTGGTGATTTTGGCCAGATAATCCTGGACCTGCTCGGTGTTGTCGATGTGGGCGGCGGCCAGGGAGGTGAAGCCGATGATGGCGTTCATGGGCGTGCGGATGTCGTGGGACATATTGTTGAGGAAGGTGGTCTTGGCCCGGTTGGCGTGCTGGGCGGCGGCCAGGGCGTCCTGGAGGTCGGCCTTCTGCCGCTCCAGCTGAATGGCCATGGTTCTGGCGTCGTCGATGTCCATAAACAGGCCCACGAAGGTGATGGGGGAGCCGTCCTCCCGCCGGGACAGCCGTCCGGCGGAGTGGAACCACCGCCAGCCCGCGTGACGGGTGAGCAGGCGGTACTCCACGTCGTAGGTGGTGCCGCCGGTGTAATCCCCCACGGCGGCCCAGTAGGCCCGGAGCACCCGCTCCCGGTCCTCGTCGTGGAGCAGCTCCGACCAGGATTCCAGCAGGTTGGGGAAGTCCTCCTCGCTCTCGTAGCCCAGCATGTTCCGGAACACGTCCGACCAGGTGCAGGACACCATATTGGCATCCTCGTCGAACTCCATGGTCCAGTGGCCCGAGCCCATGGCGGCGTGGATGAGGTCCATGGCGGTCTGCTCCCGCTCAATCTGGGCGTAGGCGGCCCGGATGCGGTCGCCGTCCGCCTTCTCCCGGGTCAGCAGAATCCGGGCGCTGCGCCGGTACTGGGCGATGAGGGCGATGGACACGCCCAGCATGGCCGCCACGGTAATGGCGATCTGAATGACGCCGCGGCTCATCATGCTGGAGCTGATGGAGCTGATCTGGTCGTTGATGACGTTATCCCGGATCAGGATGGTGAGCATCCAGCTGGTGCCCTCCACCGGGACGTAGCACAGATCCTCGTGAAGCCCCTGGTAGCGGAAGGAGATCTGGCCCATGCGGCCGGTGTTGAAGTCGTCCTCCAGCTGCTCATAGCTGTAGCCCGCGTCCATCTCCGACTCCTTCAGGGCGGTGAGCAGGTTGTGGCCGGAGGTGAGGTAGCCGAAATTATTGCCGGTGAGGCTTTCGCCGCTGCGGTGGTACAGGTTGCAGTAGGTCTCATTGCCTCCGCTTTGGAGGGTGAGGGAGCTGAGCATTTCATTGATGTTGAGCTGGAGAAAGCACACCTCAATTTTCGCGCCCTGGAAGAAAACCCCCTCCACCGGCACGGCCAGAATGACCTGCTTTCTGGCCCCGTAGAGGCTGGACATGGTGATGACCGGCTCAGTGACCTCCTGGGCCAGGAAGGGATAGCGGCTCAGCCCGGAGGTGGTGCTGTGCTGGGTGTAGACGATGCCGTTTTCGTCCACCAGGGCGAATTTGTTGACGCCGTACAGCTGCTTCACCCGGCCCAGAAAGCGGCGCAGGGCGTCCTGAGATTCCAGGTCGGTGCCGTCCAGCACCGCCAGGGCGTTGTCTATATAGTTGAAGTGGTTATTCAGCTCCTCAGAGACCACCTGGGCCCGGCGTCCGGCCAGCTCCTCCAGGTAGAACTCGCTCACCTGCGCCACCGCCTGGTTGGTGCTGGTCCGGGCGGCGGTGGACGTCCAGATCGTGGTGATGAGCAGAATGACCGCCACAACAGCGCCCCCCCAAATGGCGGAAGCGACGGTGCGCTGTCTTTGGTTTGTATCGATGCCGTTGTGCTGTGATTGGTCCATGTTTCTCCGTCCCGCCATTCTCAGTCAATTACACCGTACAGCGTGCGCAGCATGGCCGCGGCGCCGTCCTGATAGATGATTGTGGTGATTTCTTCCGTTTTTTCCGGGTAGGCGTCCCCCGGCAGCAGTCCATCCGCGATTTTCACCGCCACCTGGATGGTGTCAAAGCCGATGGAATAGCAGTCCTGCACGCCCAGAGCGTAGATGATCCCGTCCCGCAGGTAGCCCAGAGCCTCCTGGTCGTGGTCCATGCCCACGATGACCACCTGCTCCTGCCGTCCGGCCTCCACCACCGCCCGGGCCGCCCCCACGGGATTGCTCATATTGCAGCAGATGATGCCGGCCAGGTCGCTGTAGCGCTCCAAAAACTCCTTGGTGTACTCGTAGGCCCCTTCCACCGTATCCTCATCATATTCTATGGCCACCAGCTCCATGTCCGGGTACTGCCCGATGACGCGCTGGGCGCCCAGAGCCCGGTCCTCATGGCAGGGCGCGCCGGGGGTGCCCACCAGGATGGCCACCTTGCCCTTGCCGCCCAGCTTCTCGCACAGGGCCCGGGTGAGGTCGGCCCCGTCCTCGTAGTTGTGGGTATTGCC
Source organism: uncultured Oscillospiraceae bacterium (assembly GCA_949841355.1). Taxonomy (GTDB): domain Bacteria; phylum Bacillota; class Clostridia; order Oscillospirales; family Oscillospiraceae; genus Enterenecus. The sequence goes on along the minus strand of CATKZP010000001.1, from coordinate 4,225 downwards.
CACATAGGCGATGCGGCGGCAGCCGTTTTCCCGGGAGGCGTCGGAGCTGGAAAAGGTCATGACCTTGTGGCCTTCCTCAATCAGCGCGTTGATGGCGGGGGTAACGGTGCCGACGTCCGCCACGTCTACGCCGATGACGTCAAAGTCCCGGCCGGAGGCCTCCCGCAGCCGCCGGAGCTGATCCTGCGCGGAGGCCGAGGCGGGGGCCAGATATTCGTAGTTGATGATGACCCCCAGCTCCTCAAGCTGCCGGGCCGCGTCCTCCATGCCCAGGGCCACCGCGTCCCACCAGGGGTGGACGGTTTTGTAGGTGAAGTAGAAGTTATATTCCCGCTTTTGCGGGCTGTAGCCGTCCAGCTCCCGGTCAAACCGGACCGCTCCCGCCGGGTCCTGCTGGAGGCCGCTGGGATCGGACAGAGCCGCCGCGGGGTCCGACGGAGCGGGCGGGTTTTGCTCGCAGCCGCCCAGCGCCAAGGGACACAGGCACAGCGCCGCCAGGGCAAGCGCCTGAATGTTCCGTGCTGTTCTATCACGCATGGCGGGCCTCTCCTCTCTCAGCCGGAATTAGGGCTTGTTTGAAAATTGTCAACATACCCAGTCGTTGATTTGACTTGAAATACACAAAGTATTTCTGCGTCAAATCGCCTTGTCTGGCGAAAAAATCCCTCGCCGCTGAGCATATTGCCAATTTTCAAACGGCGCCTAGTCTAGAATAGCTTACCATATAAGAGGACGGAAAACAAGTGCCAGTTGCGTTTCCGTACCAATTGCGGGGGGCGAAACGCCCCTCGATCAGGAGATCAGAGGGACGTTTCCCGAGGTCAGTCTTTGGCGAGGGTGAACCGGTCCACCAGCTGCTTGAGTCCGGCGGCCTCGGCGGACAGCTCCTGGCTGGCGGCGGCGCTCTCCTGGGCGGTGGCGGAGTTGGTCTGCACCACGCTGGAGATCTGGTCGATGCCGTCGGTGACCTGGGTGATGGCGTTGGTCTGGTTTTCCACGGCCTTCACCACAATGTCCATCTGGGTGGTGACGCTGCCGGCGATGGTGCTGGTCCGCTCCAGAGAGGCGGTGACCCGCTCCACCGCCTGGCCGCCCTCGCTGACGGCGGCGATGGAGCCGCTGATGAGCTCCTTGGTGGCCTTGGCGGCCTCGTCGGATTTCTGGGCCAGGTTGCGCACCTCGTCGGCCACCACGGCGAAGCCCTTGCCGGCGGAGCCCGCCCGGGCGGCCTCCACCGCGGCGTTCAGGGCCAGAATATTGGTCTGGAAGGCGATGTTCTCAATGGCGGCGATGATCTTGGAGATCTCCTCGGAGGAGCTGGAGATCTTCTCCATAGCGGCGTTCAGATCCTTCACATGACCCACGCTGACCCCCAGCTGAGCCCCGGCCTGGTTGACAAACTGACCCGCCTGCTCCGCCGCCGCGGCGGTCTTTTGGGCGCTGGCGGAGATGTCGCTGATGGTGGCGGCCAGCTCCTCCACCGCGCTGGCCTGCTCCATGGAGCCGTGGCTCAAGGTCTGGGCGCCGGTGGAGACGTGGCCGCTGGCGGCGGACACCTGACCGGCGGCGGCGTCGATCTGCCGCATGGTGCCGCTCAGCTCCTGCTTCAGATTGCGCATGGACAGCAGGATGTTCTGGAACTCGCCCACATAGGTGTCCCGGTGGGAGGAGCGGATGTCGAAATTCTTGCCGGCCATCTCAGTGAGCAGGTAGCTGATGTCGTTGATGATGGTGTTCAGCCCCGCCACCATCTCCGCCGTGGCGCAGGTAAGCTCCGCCGTCTCGTCCCGGCCGGTGGCCTGGGGGACGGGGGATTTCAGATCGCCCTCCACCAGCAGCTTCATGCGCTGGCACACCGCCCGCATGGGCTTGCTGATGTTGGTGGAAAGCCGCAGGGCCACGACGATGGAGGCCAGGGCGGCGGCCACGCTCACCAGGATGTTGATGAGGATGCCCACATATGTATCGGTGAGATAGTCCTTCTTCATGGCGGTGACGGCCACGCTCCACCCGTCGGTGCCGCCCACAGGGGCATAGGCGGCGTAGCGGGGGCCGTCGGCGGCCTGGAAGCTGCCGAAGCCGTTGCGGCCCTGGCGCATCTCGGCGTGGATGGCGGCCAGCTGCTTCAGCGAGCGGTCGCTCTGGGCCTCCAGCTCCACGTTCTGGGTGGTGATGGTGTCCAAGGTCACATCAGCGATGGTATCGCCGTTTTTGTTAATCATATAGGCCCGGCTGTTTTTGCTCACCTTGATGGAGGACACGATGTCGTTCAAAAAGGTCTCCGGCGGCACGAAGTAGACCACGCCCACAATCTCCGCACCCTGGCTGCCGCCGGCGTAGAGGGGGGCGGCCACCATAATGGACAGCTCGCCGGTGATTTTGCTCACCAGGGGCTCGGACACGTAGACCACGCCCTGCATGGCCTGGCGCACGTACTCCCGGTCGGAGTAGTCCTTGCCGTCGAAAATGCTCAGCCCGTCGGCCCCGATGATATTGCCCCGCTGGAAGCCGTGCATGGACGAGCGCTCGTCAATGATGGCCCGCTTGGTGTCCACCGGCGTTCCGGGGTCGGACAGCTGGGCGATGCAGCCGGTATCCATGGCCACGTTTTTATAGGCGGTGAGCTCCTGCTCCACCCGCTCAGCAGCCAGCACGGCGGTCTCGCTCATCATCTGGTCCACCGTGGCAATGGTGCTTCGGTAGTTGAGGGAGATGCTGGTGGCTCCCACCAGCACCAGCGCGGTCAGAACTGTCGCCATCAGGCATACCGTGATTTTCTTGCGGATACTATTCATATCTGTGCACCTCAAATCATGATATCTGGACCGCGCGCCATGGAGAGCGGTCAGCCCTTATTATATGAGTTGTGAAGCCCTGTTGTCAATGGGTTCGAGCATTTTACGCAGGGAAGATCGGGGGTGATACCGGCGGATGACGCCGCTATTTAGAATTTTTTGGATATTTCAGGGAAATCACAATTCCATTGACAATATGATTGTGCTGGGGTAGGATAAACTTATCATGCAGCGGCGGGGAGGCCGCCGCTGCGGCGAGGGCGCGCCCCGATCTGACCTGCCGGTTTGGGGCGGGCGCGAGGCATGCGAGCAGCGATGGAAAAGGAGGAAATTTCTCATGAAAATGACGTGGCGGTGGTACGGCGAGGGGAACGACCAAATCAAGCTCAGCGACATCAAGCAGATCCCCGGGGTGGAGGGCATCGTGTGGGCGCTCCACGACAAAATGCCCGGTGAGGTGTGGCAGCCCGACGAGATCGCGGCCGTCAAGCAGCAGCTGGACGAGTACGGCTTCAACATGGACGTGGTGGAGTCCGTCAACGTCCACGACGACATCAAAATCGGCCTGCCCACCCGGGACCAGTATATCGAAAACTACAAGCAGACCATCCGCAACCTGGCGCCCTTCGGCGTGAAGGTGATCTGCTACAACTTCATGCCGGTGTTCGACTGGACCCGCACCGACCTGTTCCACCCGGTGGGGGACGGCTCCACGGCGCTGTACTACGAGGCGGCAAAAATCAAGCAGGACCCAAAGGAAATGGCGGATTACGTCATGTCCTTCACGGAAAAGTACCATATGACCTTCCCCGGCTGGGAGCCCGAGCGGATGGCCAAGCTGGACGAGCTGTTCGAGAAATACCGCCCCGTCACCAAGGAGAAGCTGTGGGACAACTTCAAATACTTCCTGGAAGCCATCATGCCCACCTGCCATGAGACCGGCATCAAAATGGCCGTCCACATGGACGACCCCCCGTGGGACATCTTCGGCCTGCCCCGTCTGCTCACCAGCGGCGAGGCCATCGACAAGTTCCTGGCCATGGTGGACGATCCCTACAACTGCCTGACCCTGTGCTCCGGCTCGCTGAACGCCGACCCGAAGAACAACGTGGCGGACATCGTGCGCAAGCACTGCGACCGCATCGCCTTCGCCCACATCCGCAACGTGAAGCACTTCGACAATGGGGACTTCTCCGAGGCGTCTCACCGGGACTGCGACGGGGACACCGGTATTTTGGACATCCTGAAGGCGTACCACGACGGCGGCTTCGACGGCTATATCCGGCCCGACCACGGCCGGCACCTGTGGACCGAGGGCCCCGGCACGGTGCGGCCGGGCTACGGCCTGTACGACCGGGCGCTGGGCGTGATGTATATGCTGGGGGCCTGGGATTCCCTTGATAAATTCGATCACAAATAATTGGCAGGAG